>CAJJRZ010000010.1:0-82069 GCA_905194345.1 Coriobacteriaceae bacterium | reverse complement strand
TGCGGGGTGGAGCAGTCTGGTAGCTCGCCGGGCTCATAACCCGGAGGTCGTAGGTTCAAATCCTGCCCCCGCGACCAAGAACTTGCAGCTCGGAAGCAAAATTGCTTCCGAGCTTTTTCTTTATCGGTTTACTTTGCGGGTGAATTGCGGGTGAATCCTGAGTCAATTTATTATGTGAAGCAAATAAACCATTGATAATCGCGGGCCGGTCGGCTTGACTTATCGACCGATAAACTCCAATTGGGAGGAGTTTCGGCGGTCCTTAGCTTAATAATAGTGGCGGGGATGGACCGCGCCATCCCCGGACCCCTGCGCGCCAAAGGGACGTGTCCCCTTGGAACCCCGCCTATTCTTCTCAGCACAGAAACGGGGGAGTATGGATTACAGGTTGTAGGATGCCGACAGACAAGCACCATGCTGCCTCAAATCCGCATGGAGCTTGGCCGGGGCCGTCTCTTTGCCTCAAGGCGGGCAGTGAACTCAGGCAATCGAACCTCTTCGCATTTGTTCTCTAGGAACTGAGTGACACGCTCCTCCCAATTAATGTTGCCGAAGCATGCGGAATATCAGAAGAGAGATTGCAGGGCGTAAGTCAGCGCATGAAGAGCTGCCCGTCGTTTTGATAATGACATAATTAAGTGGCAAACTAAAGCGATCGGAGCGACCATGATTCTTGACAGCCTGCGTAACAGCGCGTCTTTTAATGAAACCGACCGAGCCATTGCTACCTATCTGCTCAATCATACCGGCGACCTTAAGACCCTCACTATGGCAAAGCTCGCACAGGAGACTTACACTTCGAACGCGACTATCATCCGCTTTTGTAAGAAATTGGGCCTAAGCGGCTATCGAGAGTTGATCATGCAGCTCATCCAGGAGATAAGCGGAGACTATCTTCTGGCTGCCACTGTCGATCACAATCGTCCTTTTGGCAGTACCGATTCAATTGAGGCCATCGAGGGCAACCTTGCAAATCTCTTGAAGGGCGTCATAGATCAAACGAAAATCGAGCTCGATAGCGCCAAATTGAGCATAATCGCCAAGGCAGTTCTTAGCGCCCCGCGAATTTACATCTTTGCTAAAGGGGAAAGCTATCTGGCGGGATGTATCTTTCGCAACAATCTTCTCAAGCTCGATCGTCATGTCACCATGGCAGACGACGGGGGCCTGCAGACGCTGCACGTTAAGAACGGTAGGCCCGGCGACCTGTTTTTATTCCTAAGCTACAGCGGCATTCACTATGATTATTCCAAATACGCCGCCGCTCTTTCCGAGCGCGGAATCAAGCCGTGTTTAATCACGGCGTTTTCTGATTCGGCGCTCGCCAGGCAATGCGACACTGTCTTGCTCATTCCAAAATCAGAGCGCGTGATTGGAAAGGTTGCCAATTACTCTTCCATGATCTCGCTCACGTATACGCTTCAGGTTATTTATTCGCTTATATTCAATCAGGATTATCAAGAGAACTATCGTGTAAAACACGAGGCCGATTCGTTCATCTTTACGAGTTTTGCGGAGATTTAGTCATACAAAAGGTGACCCCAAAGCATTTTGCCTTGAGGCCACCTTTTGTGCTTGTGCTATCTGGATGGCTTCTCTACTTCAGCTCAGGCCAATAGCCCTTGTTCGCCTCGATCATGTCGTCCAAGACTTCCTTAGCCACGCGCGCTGAGGGAATCGTGCGATTGAGGGTGAAGGCCTCGAGTGCCTTCTGGTAGGAGCCCTCGATAACGGCCTCGACCACAAGGCCCTCGCAGGCATCCTGCTGCTCGATAAGGCCCTTGTAGAAGCGGGGAATCTTCCCGACGCGGATCGGTTCGGCTCCTCGATCGGTGATGTACGCCGGAATCTCGACGGTCGCGTCGTCCGAGAGATTCTCGATTGCGCCATTATTGGGCACAATCACCAGCTGGCGATGGCGCAAATCCTTCGCCAGGGACTTGACGACATCGACAATGAACCTGCCGTGGACGCCTACGTAGAACTGCGTGAGATCGACCTTTTCACCGCGCTTAAGCGCCGCAGATGCGTCGAAGATACGCTTTTCGCGGCCGTTTACGACCTGCATGCCACGCGTGTTATTGATGTCCATGTACTCCACGCAGGCATCGGGCAACAGGTAATACTGGTAATAGGTGTTGGGGAGGTAATCCTGGAATAGCGTAGAAATCGTTGCCGCATTCTTGAAGGTGTGGGCCCAATCTGGGTCTTTTACCAAGGCGTCATTGAGACTTGCCTCGGAAATGTAACCGTACTTACGCACGTGCTCTTTGAGCTTGTCCGTAACGTCGACGCCCTTGCAGCGTACGCTGGTATACCACCCAAAGTGATTGAGGCCAAAGTAGTCGACTTCAATGTCGTCGAGTTCGCAGCCCAAAATCTCCGCCATGCGGGCTTCAATCTCTACCGGCATATCGCAGATGTCGAGAATGCGAGCGTTTGGACGCAGCTTGTGCATCGCCTTGGCTACGATGGCAGCGGGGTTGGAGTAGTTGACGATCCAGTAGTCCTTGCAGGCGTACTCCTCGCAGAAATCGACAAGCTCGCACATGGGGAAGATGGTCCTCATGCCATAGGCCATGCCACCTGCTCCGCAAGTCTCTTGGCCGACTACGCCATGGCGCAGGCTGATCTGCTCATCCTGGATACGCATCTTGAGCCCGCCCACGCGCATCTGCGCCATAACAAAGTTCGCATCTGTAAACGCCTCTTTGGGGTCGACGGTTACATGCAAGGGGATCTCGGGAGCAAGGTCATCGATAACCGCTTTAACCACCACGGCGACTGTGTCTTGGCGCTCCTCGTCGATGTCATAGAGCCAAAGCTCGCGTATTCCTAATTCATCCTTTTGGTCGATCAGGTCTTTGACGATGCCAGCGGTATAGGTGCTGCCGCCGCCGCAGATGACAATCTTGTATCCGTTCATGTTGTTCATGCCTTTCAAATCAAATTGAGCTGCAGACAATCTTGGTTACTATCTGCACGAAGTAGGTGGCGATGTTGATGACCGCCGCCATGCCTGCAATGCTGCCTGCGTCCGCGTGCCTTCCTGAACGCCGGGTCCAAACCGCAGCGAGTAGACCCAGGAGCGGCCAGATAAAACCACATGCGAATGCAGCCATAAGTACGAGAAGACCCCTTGTCGACTTTTCTTTGTACATGTTGAGCAGGCGTTCGAACATGCCTTGGATTGAATGAAACGTTTTGGTCAACATGAGGTCCCCTCGCTTATCGCTTATCGCTTATCGCTTAAGCGACTGTTAATCTTCCAGATTAAGGATGGGACGCAGCAGGTCGTAGACGGAGTGCACGTTGGTTCCCACGATAATCTGGACATTGGTGCCGTTCTTAAACAGGCCCTTGTCGATAGCCTTCTTGATGGTCTCTTCGTTGACCTTGTTGGGATCTTTGACTTCGACACGGAGACGAGTCATGCAGCAGCCCATGGTGTTGATATTGTCCTTGCCGCCAAGGCCGTTGATGATGTTCTGCACCATCTCCTGCTGTTTTGCGTCGACTTCCGGAGTTCCGGAGGACTCGAGAGCATTGTTGTCTCCGGAGACCTCTGCAGACCACTCTGCGGAACGGCCGGGCGTCATGAGGTTGAGTTTCTTGATCACCATCGCCAGAACGATGAACGAAACGGCGGCAAACACGATGCCCAAGACGATGTAAATCGGGAACTTGGTGACGCCCATTGGCAAAGGCAGGCCGAGCGTGAGCAGCTCGATGCCACCGTACATGTTAAGCAAGCGGACTCCCAGGACAAACAGGAGCATCTCGCCCAGTCCGTAGAACAGGCTGTAGGCAACCCAGAGAATCGGAGACGCGAACAGGATCATGAAGTCGAGCGGCTCAGTGATGCCGGAGAGCATGGCGGTGATGTAAATGGGCACCAGCATGGCTGCGACAGCTTTTCGATTCTCCGGACGGGAAGTCGCAATCATTGCGAGCACAGTGCCGAGGGTTACGAATTCCTTGCCAAAGCCGAACATGGCAAAGCGGACAGAGGGGTCGACTGTGGTGAGGGATCCGTCGGCGATATGGGGAAGCTCGGCATAGAAGATGTTTGCTGCGCCGGAAACACTCTGGCCGGCGACGACCGCCGTGCCGCCAATCGCGGAGTAGTCAAACGGCATCCACATAAAGTGGTGCATGCCGAGAGGTACGAGGACGCGGTTCAGGAAGCCGTAAATGAAAACGCCCAGACCACCCGAGGCTGCGATGAATGAAGAAGCGTTGCTGATGGCGTTGGCGATAGGGGGCCACACGATAGTCGCTCCGATGCCGAAGACAATGCTCAGCGGAACCATCGCCAGAAGGGCCAGGCGGGGTCCGCCGTAAATCCGGATATACTCCGATACCTTTACGTCGATCAGTTTGTTATAGAGCCAACCGCAGAAGCATCCGATGAGTACACCGCCGAAGACGTTGACATCGGTAACTTGAAGACCCAGTACCGTTGCCTGGCCAGTGCCATACAGACCCATCGCGCCAGCTTTTGCCAGCTGATCGGTGAGCGTCAGGTAGGCGTTGTTGACATACAGGAACATGAGGTAACTAATAAGTCCAAACACTGCCGCGTTGGATTTTTGCTTCTTTGCGAAGCCTGCCGTAAGGCCGACTGCGAAAATCACCGGCAGGTTGCCGATCACCGCGGAGTTGGTTGCCGCGGAGAGCAGCGTGCCCAGATCTGCGACAACTCCGCTGCCGAGCGAGCATACCGTGGCGATGGCCAAAATGATGCCCGTCACCGAAAGGTACAAAATAGGGTCGACGATAACGCGGCCAAAGTTCTGGAAGGCCGTTTTGACTTTATCCATCTCTTCCCCTCTCCTAACTAATCTCGGGGGCTTGCCCCTTAGGCAGAGACGACACTCGCATACTTGCCGGCGTTGGATGTTGATGTCTACCTCTGTTTACTGGCTTCATGATAGTTAGAGTGTTCACAAAACATGTGGGACGGAACAAACGGTGCTTAAAACGAGCTCGGCTAGTCTTTTTCGCTGTTACCATCTTTCCATTTCGGCCAGCGGTATACATTTTTAGGCAAACGGCTAGCCGTGTCTTGATTTGCCAGGTCCGTCTCTATTCGCATTGGGCTTGCGTGAAGTTTGGATATTGAGGAGACGTTCCGACTCTTGCCGTCCGGGCATCCTGGATGAAAGGAGGAGGGGCAGCCGGAAAAGGGATGAAATGTCCGGAATTGCGGGGTTGACACGCGCTCGGGTTGCTGTGGCCCTCGATATGACGGCGGGGCGATGCCGTCGGCCTGTCCGCTTTTTCGCTCGGGCCTCTGCTCTCAGCCTCTCAAACATAATCTCGATCTGTAACAGGTGGACCCGATTTGGGCGGCTAGGTGTTACAGATTGAGATCTTTCGGCAGGACGGTCTCCGTTTGTCTAAATCTGTAACACGAGGGACGGATTTTGCCGAGTTGTTGTTACAGATTGAGATTATCTTGCAGGTGGGTCCCGTTTGTCTCGATTTGTAACATCTGGGGCCCATTTTGCCGAGTAACTGTTACAGATCTAGATCTTTCGGCAGACGGGATTGGTTTGTCTCGATCTGTAACAGTTAGGGTTGGTTTTGGTCTGTAATTGTTACAGATTGAGATTTTCCGCCGGGACGGTTTTGGTTTGTCTCGATCTGTAACAGGTGGAGGCCAAAAGTGGGCCTAACTGTTACAGATCGAGACAAACCGACGGGCCGCCCCGCCCCTTCCACCTGCCGCTACCTGCTGTCTGCCGATTTCCGTTGCACCACTGTGCTCCCATGTCATATCCTCTAGACAACTACGCGGCATCATCGCCGCCGCGCCTACAAGAGAGGAATGTCCATGACCACACCTGCGTCCAAGCTGTTTCAACCCATTACGGTTGGCCCCCTTGAGCTCAAAAACCGCATTATGTTCCCGCCGCTGACCACCGGCTACGAGGAGCGCGACGGTTCCATCGGCGAGCGCAGCCTGGCCTTTTACGAGCGTCTGGCCCGTGGCGGCGTGAGCTACATCGTCATCGGCGACGTCGCTCCCGTTATGACCGCAAGCCCCACGCCCAAGCTGGCGACCGACGCTCAGATCCCCACGTTTAAGGCGCTGGCCGACGCCGTCCACAAGCACGGCGCCAAGATCGCCCTGCAGCTGTTCCACCCCGAGTACGACGTCCCCGGCGTCGGCCGCATGGTCATGGGTTCCATGGCCGCCGCCAAGGCCGCGCAGGAGGCCAAGGCCGCCGGCGACGAGGAGACCTTTGCCGCCAAGATGGCCGAGTCCAACGAGATCCGCAAGCAGGCATACGCCAAGCTGCACCACGACATGCAGCACTTTGTGAACGAGGCCACCGTGGAGCAGCTCACCCAGATCAAGGAGGCTATCGCCGCCTCGGCCGCCCGCGCGCAGCAGGCCGGCATCGACGCCATCGAGGTCCACGGCGACCGCCTGGTGGGTTCGCTGTGCTCCGCGATCCTCAACAAGCGCACGGACGAGTACGGTGGCTCGTTCGAGAACCGCGTCCGTTATGCGCTGGAGGTCGTCGCCGCCATTAAGGAAGCCGCGCCGCAGCTGATGGTGGAGTACAAGCTCCCCGTGATCATGGAGAACCCCGACGGCACGCCGCGCGGCAAGGGCGGCCTGCTGCCCGACGAGGCCTGCGAGTTTGCCAAGCTGCTCGAGGGTGCGGGCATCGACATGATCCAGGTCGCGCAGGCCAACCATACCGGCAACATGGGCGACACTATTCCGCCCATGGGCGCCATGCCCTACAACTGGACGCTGCCCGTGGCCGAGCGCGTCAAGGCCCTGGTCTCCGTGCCGGTGGCAACCGTCGGCCGTGTGGTCTCGGTCGAGGCCGGCGAGAAGATCCTGGAAGACGGCGCGGCCGACATCATCGCCTATGGCCGCTCGCTCATGTGCGACCCCGACATTGCGCTGAAGGCCGCCACGGGTGAGCCCATTCGCGAGTGCCTCAACTGCAACAAGGGCTGCGTCGACGCGATCCAAAACCGTCAGTACATCTCGTGCGTGCTCAATGCCGAGAACGGCGACGAGGCGACCGTCGCCATTAAGCCGGGCGAGGGTGACAAGAAGATCGCCGTGGTGGGCGGCGGTATTGCCGGCCTGGAGGCCGCGCGCGTGGCGGCCAAGCGCGGCTACGACGTGACCGTCTACGAGGCGAGCGACCATTTGGGCGGCCAGATTGTGCTGGCGGCCGCGCCTCCGCGCAAGGACGAGATCATGCGCTCGGTGGAGTACTACGAGAAGATTCTGCCCGGCCTGGGCGTGAAGGTTGAGCTCAACCACGCCGCTAGCCCCGCGGACCTCAACGCCGCCGACGCCGCGATTGTGGCCGTGGGCGCGCACGACGTGGTCATTCCCGTTCCGGGTGCCGACTCGGAGAAGGTCGTCTCGAGCTGGGACGTGCTGGCCGGCAAGGTGGAGCTCAGCGGGCGCGTCGCCGTCATTGGCGGTGGCCTGGTGGGCACCGAGACTGCCGAGTACCTGCTGCAGCACGGCTGCGAGGTGGCGATCGTCGAGATGCTCGACAAGATTGCCGCAGGCGAGTCCGAGACCATTCTGCCGCTGATTATGAGCGATTTTGCCGAGCATGGTGTTGAGCAGCATGTTAAGACCCGTCTGACCGCCATTACCGACGAGGGCGTGGAGGCCGTCCGCACCACCGAGGACGGCGCCGAGGAGCCGGTGAAGATCGCCTGCGATTACGTGGTGATGGCCGTGGGCTCCAAGGCCAACGCGTTTGACCTGGAGGGCGTGACGGTACCCGTGACCTGCGTGGGCGACTGCTCGGGCGAGCGCACCGCCGACATTGCGAGCGCCATTCGCACGGCGTATCACGCGGCCAACGAGCTGTAGCTGAACATCGCGGCCAGGCGGGACGGTAGCACGGATCCGTCTCGCCCGGCTGTGTCCCGTCGGGTGTCAACCGGTGCGGGGCCTGCAAGCGCAGCAGGCCCCGCCCTTTTTGTTTTGCTCCGGTGGATGGCAATGCGCGGTAATCATGAGGAGTAAGGACGTCTACTGCCTTGCCGATTACTCAAAATAATTGGGGGAGGGGTTAATAATCATATCCGCTATAGCAAAGGACATAAAGAGATGCCAATTTTGTTGACAAGCGAATGACGATTGGCTGCGAGTCAGCTACCAGCGTAAATAATCGATAAAGAAATGTCGTAAATTGGTGCCAAATGCCCAGATAACACCGCGTCTATTTTAATTAACTGCTTTGAGCAAACAGTAAAATGCTACTATCTAACTTGCACGTAAGAAAGCAGATTAACGGTTAAGGCTAAGAAGTGGCAGGTATGTCGGAAGCAACTAGGACTCGCACGCATGCGCCCGAGGTTAGGCAGCGCGCCGTCGAGGTCCTCCAAGAGGGGGTCGGTCATCGCGCCCTCGCCGCGGAGCTTGGCATTCCCCAGGCCACGGCTCGTCAGTGGGCCCGCGCGTATGCCGTGGGCGGTGCCGACGCCGTTCTCAACGCCGGTTCGCATCATCACACCTATTCGTACGAAGTTAAGCTCGCCGTGGTCAAGGACCGCTTGGAAAACGGCTTAACGGTTCGCGAGGCCATGATCAAGCACAAGATTCCCAGCGAGTCTTCGGTCAAGGCTTGGTGCCGCCAGTATCGCGAGAGCGGTGAGTCCGCGCTGGTTGATAAGCCGCGCGGTCGCAAGCCGCGCGTTAAAAAAGCGGAATAGCGAACGGGATGGTGCGCCCACAGGGGCGCATTTTTCTTGCCGCGCCAACTTTTTGGACCGTCGTGAGCCTACTGGAACATCCTCCAAAGTGGTTAATAAACCGCGCGCAGTGGCCCGTGCGCCCGCCGCCGCGATAGGGGGAGCGTCGCCTCTCTGCTCCAAAGCGGACAGACTCCTTACCCCGTACGCCTAAAACTCCCCAGTTGACCGAAAACCCGCCGTCGCTACTCCTCAACTGAGCTATAACGTTAAACAATTGCAGCGTTTTTGCATGGGGGAGTGATGGTATGACGCTACTGTATTTCCTTACCCTGTTTCCGCTGGTACCGGCGCTGGGCATGCTGCTCGCGCGCGGTGACCGCGCCCGCGATGCGGTAGGGCTTGTAGGCTCCGGCATTATTATGGCGGTGACAGTTGTAGTCGCCGTCATGTTTTTTGGCACGGGTCCTCAGAGCTTTGAGGTCGCCCCCGGCACCTCGCATGTGCTCTCGATCATCAGCTCCGTCATCGACGTAATTCTGTGCGCCGTCATCCTGTACAACGCGTTCAAATATAGGAACGCGCTTACCGGTGTGCTCGGCGTGGTGCAGCTGGTGGGCTCGCTCGCCTTTGCAGCTATGACGCTGCCCGCGACCGAAGCCGTCACGGCAACGCCGCTCTACCTGGATTACATGAGTGTGATCATGGTGCTTGCCGTCGGCATTGTCGGCAGCCTTATCTGCGTGTACGCCCTGGGCTACATGAAGGACTTCCAGGCCCACGACGAGCACGAGGCCGCGCTGCGCGGGCAGGCGGCGCCCGACCGACGCCCGCAGTTCCTGGCGCTTATGTTCCTGTTCCTCTCGGCCATGTTCGTCATCGTGACAAGCGACAACCTTGAGTGGCTGTTCTGTGGCTGGGAAATCACCACCGTGTGCTCGTTCCTCATGATTGGCTACACGCGCACGCCCGAGGCCATAAAAAACGCTTTCACCCAGATCATCCTCAACATGCTGGGCGGCATCGCGTTTTTGGCCGGACTCATATACCTGCACGTTAACGGCATGCCGCTGACCATCTCAGGCATGATCGAGCTTTCCGGCGCCGGAACCGCGCAATCCGCGCTGCTGGTCATGCCGGTCCTGTTGCTGTCGCTTGCCGCGCTCACCAAGGCCGCGCAGATGCCGTTCCACACTTGGCTGTTGGGTGCCATGGTTGCCCCCACGCCCACGAGCGCCCTGCTGCACTCGTCCACCATGGTCAAAGCCGGCGTGTTCCTGATGGTCAAGCTGAGCCCGCTCTATGCCATCTATCCCGTGACCGGCTTTATGGTCACGAGTGTGGGTGCCATCACGTTTTTGCTCGCTGCCCTCATGGCCATCTCGCAGAGCAACGCCAAACGCGTGCTCGCGTACTCCACCATCTCCAACTTGGGCCTTATCAGCGCCTGCCTGGGCGTCGGCGCGCCCGAGGCCGTGTGGGCCGCGATCTTCCTGATCCTGTTCCACACGGTGGCCAAGTCGCTGCTGTTCCTGTGCGTAGGCACGGCCGAGCATCATATCGGCAGCCGCAATATCGAGGACATGGACGGCATGTTCAGCCGCATGCCGCACCTGACGCGTCTGATGATGCTGGGCATTATGGGCATGTTCGTGGCCCCGTTTGGCATGCTCGTGTCCAAGTGGGGCGCCCTGGTGGCGTTTGCGCAGACCGGCAACGTGCTCATGATCATGGTGCTTGCCTTTGGCTCGGCCGCGACGTTCTTCTTCTGGGGCAAGTGGCTTGCCAAGCTTTCGGGCGTCGACCCCACGGCTCAAAACGTTGAGGTCAATGTCCATAAGACCGAATGGGTGGCCCTCAACACCATCGCCGCGCTGCTGATTCTGTGCTGCGTGGCGTTCCCGGTTATCTCGAGCGGTCTGGTGTCGCCTTACTTGGCCATGGTGTTTGGCCGCGTGCCGTACGTTATTGGCAAGGATGCCATGTATCTGATGGTGGTTATCGTGGCTTTTATCGCCGTGGTGCTGCTGACTTCATTCCGCGTGAGCAACAAACCGCACGTAAACGTATATCTTTCGGGCGTGGGAACCGACAATTACCGCCATTTCCGCGGCTCGATGGGACACGAGGTGAAGGCCGAAAAGCGCAATTGGTACTCGGAGGACGCCCTTGGCGAGAAGCGTATTGGCCCCGCGGGTAGCGTCGTGTGCTGCAGCATTATCTTGTTTGCGCTGCTGTGTTGCGCGTGGATTGGGCCCGAGAGACTTGCCATGAGTGCGCCCTCGGTGCTGCGCGGTAAGTATTTTGAAGGTTCGGGTGTCGTGGGCATATTTATTGGTACCGTGGCGTTTGCCTTGATTGCGCCGCTTGTGGGTGGCCTGATCGACGGCCTTGACCGCAAGCTTTCGGCCCGCATGCAGGGCCGTGTGGGCCCGCGCCTGCTGCAACCGTTCTACGACGTTGCCAAGCTGCTGCGCAAGGCTCCTGCCAGCGTAAACACCATGGACGATACCTATATGGCATGTGCGCTCATCTTTACCGTGGTAGGCGGCGGCATCTTTGTGTCGGGTTCCAACACGCTGCTGTGTGCTTTTATGGTGACGCTCGCCGCGATCTTTGTGGTGCTGGCGTCCGCCTCGACGCAAAGCCCGTTTGCGCAGGTCGGCGCCGATCGCGAGTTGCTGCAGGTTATGAGCTACGAGCCCGCCGTTCTGCTGATGAGCGTGGGCCTGTATCTCGCCACCGATAGCTTTGATTCCATCGCCGTGACCGGGCAGTCGGCGCCCATCATCGTGTACAGTGCGCCCATTTTCCTTGCGCTGCTCGCGGTGCTCACCATCAAGCTGCGTAAGTCGCCGTTTGACCTTTCGTACTCGCATCACGCGCATCAGGAGATTGTCCAGGGCGTCGCCACCGAGATGAGCGGCAGCACGCTGGCCAAGATGACCCTTATGCACTGGTGCGAGACCGTGCTGTTTTTGATGTGGGTGGGCATGTTCTTTGTTTGGGACAACCCGGTGAGCTGGGTGGTCGCCCTGGTCGTCATGGCCGCGACGTATTTTGTCGAGGTGCTGATCGACAACACCTTCGCCCGTAGCACCTGGCGCAGCTGCTTTAAGCTCGGCTGGGGCGTGGCGCTGGTGTTTGGCCTGCTCAACCTTATGCCCATCCTCGTCGACGTGTTTATTTAGGAGGCGGCATCCATGGATCATAAAATGTCGCGCTCGCCGTGGGTTATTCATTACGACGGCTCGAGCTGCAACGGATGCGATATCGAGGTGCTTGCTTCGCTCACGCCACTGTTCGACGCGGAGCGCTTTGGCGTGGTCAACACCGGCAACCCCAAGCATGCGGATATCTTTTTGGTGACGGGGTCGGTCAATGCCCAGAACCTGCCCGTCGTGCGCCAGATCTACAACCAGATGCTCGAGCCCAAGTGCGTGGTGGCCTGCGGCATCTGCGCGTGTTCGGGCGGCGTATTCCGCGATGCCTATAACGTGATCGGCGGCGTGGACCGCGCAATCCCCGTGGACGTGTACGCGCCCGGGTGTGCCATTCGCCCCGAGACCATGATCGATGCCATCGTGGAGGCGTGCGGCATCCTGGACCAGAAGGAGGCCGTGATGCGCGCCGGCGGCGATCCGCTTACCGTGGGCGGTGCCGCTACCTGGGACGGTGGTGTTGAGCTGGGCGAGGACGGGTTTGTGGCAGCTGCGGGGGCCGGCGACGCGACCGCCGGGAAGTCCGCCACGCCCGCCGCTGCAAAGGAGGCCGAGTAATGCAAAAGGCTATCTATACCACCGTCGGGATCGACGAGCTCCTGTCGCATGTCCAGGCGCTTAAGGGCGTCGGTGCACGCTTTGTGCAAATGCACGCCGAGCGCAGCGTCGACGACGGCTCGTATCGCTTGGTCTATACGTTTATCAACGTTCGTGCTGCTCAGAAGCATATTGCGCAGGACGGCAGCTATGCGATTGAGAGCCTGGTGGTCAAGGGCATCGATCAGTACCAGGAGATTCCGTCCATCAGCTCGTACTATCCGGCGGTATTTCCGTTTGAGAACGAAGCGCACGACCTGTTTGGGCTTGCCATCACCGACATGCAGATCGACTTTAAAGGCTTTTTCTACCAGGTTTCGACTGCCGAGCCCATGAGCGTTATCACGCCCGAGGTGAAGGCTGCGCGCGAGAAGGCCATGAAGGTCCGCGCGGCTGCCGAGGCCAAGGCGCGCAAAGCCGCGGCCGAGAAGGCCGCCGCGGCTGCGGCCGCTGCGGGGGAGGGCGTTGTGGGCGCTGGCGATGCTGCGGGCGCCTCTGCTCAGCCCGCTGCGGCAACCGGCTCCGATGCTCAGCACGATGAGGCTGCTGCGAAGGCCGCGCTCAAGGCCGCCGAGATGGAGGCAAAGCTCGCCGCCATGGATCCCGAGAAAGCGGCCAAGGTCCGCGCGGCGCTTGCCGCCAAGGCCGCCCGCGACAAGCAGAAAGAGGAGGCGTAAGGCCCATGGCACATCGCTCCGTTATTCCGTTTGGCCCGCAGCACCCGGTGCTGCCCGAGCCGCTTCATCTGGACCTGGTGATCGAGGACGACCGCGTCATCGAGGCAATTCCGCAGATCGGCTTTGTGCACCGCGGGCTCGAGAAGCTCACCGAAAAGCGCGATATGCATCAGTTTGGCTACATCGCCGAGCGCATCTGCGGCATTTGCGCCGTGGGCCACAGCTGCGGCTATGCCAGCGCCTGCGAACGCATGCTCGACATCGAGGTGCCCGGCCGCGTGCAGTATATTCGCACCATTCTGCACGAGCTTTCGCGCATCCACTCGCATCTGCTGTGGCTGGGCCTGCTCGCCGACGCCTTTGGTTTTGAGGCGCTGTTCTATCGGTCGTGGACCCTGCGCGAGCAGATTCTCAAGATCTTTGAGCGCACGTGCGGCGGGCGTGTGATTCTGTCGATTAACGAGATCGGCGGCCTTAAGCACGATATCGAGGACTCCGAGCTGGCGGGCATTGTCCAGACGCTCGACGCCATGCGCCCCGACTACGAGGCCCTGGTGCATACGTTTTTGGACGACGACAGCTGCGGCGAGCGTCTGCATGGCGTGGGCGTGATCAGCAAGAAGGACGCGCTGGAGCTTTCGATGGTCGGCCCGTTTGGGCGCGCCTCGGGCGTGGACTATGACGTGCGCATGTTTGGCGACGGCGCCTATGCGGATCTGGCTGCGTTTGAGCCAATTGTCGCTACCGATGGCGACTGCTATGCCCGCTGCCAGGTGCGTTGCGCCGAGGTCACGCAGGCTATGGACATCATCAAGGAGCTTGTGGGCAAGATTCCGCACGACGGTATCGGTGGGCGCACCAAGCTTACGCCAGCCGACGGCGCGCGCGGCGAGGTTGTGATTGAGCAGCCGCGCGGCGAGGCGTATTACTATGTGCGCGGCAACGGCACCAAGAACTTGGACCGTTTTCGCGTGCGCACGCCGACGTCGCAAAATCTGGCGGGTCTGACGCATGCGCTGCAGGGCGTGCTCATTGCCAACGTGCCCATGATTATCCTGACCATCGACCCCTGCATTAGCTGCACGGAAAGGTAGGCACGGCATGAGTTTGCTGACATTTGCCAAGACGGCCTTGGGTTCTATGGTCAAGCAGCCGGTAACGGTGCGCTATCCGCAGGAGAAGCTCGCGGCACCCGAGCGCCTGCGCGGGCATATCGTCAACGATATGGACGTGTGCATCTGCTGCGGCATGTGCGCGCGCCGTTGCCCGGCGGGTGCACTTGCGGTCGATCGCAAGGGCGGAACGTGGTCGATTGACCCGTATGCCTGCGTGGTGTGCGGTGAGTGCATCGAGAGCTGCCCCAAGCACTGCCTGACTATGGACACCGCCCGCACTCCAGTCGCAGCGGACAAGACTCCCACAGTAGAAACCAAACCGGAATAGCGCTGGAATAGAACTGGAATAGGGGCCGGTGGGGCAAAAATGCCCCACCGGCCCCGCGCGTGAACGCGTGTGCGGGCCGCCACGCGACCCGTCCAGCCCGAAAATGACCCGCCTGCCACGAAATGGGCCCATTTACTACTTTTGGGCGCCAATCCCCAACCACGGCAAAAAATGTGAAAACAAAACCGCAGGTAGAACGCCTGCGGTTTTCCGGAAAACGGGGGTATGGTCGGGGGTATCGAGTCAAACGTAGTAGATGGGCAGGTTTCGTGGCGAGCGGTTCCAGCTGATCCCTTGGGAACGGAGGAAAACGGATCATTTTGGTCTCGCGAGGCTTGCGGAGGCGCTCGTGCAGGGCCGCCCGAACAAAACTATGCCGGTTTACTACGATGAACTCGACATTCCCGACCATGACTGCATTTTTCTAAATATCGCAAGCGTTCTACCTGCGGTTTTGGAAGCGCGCAATTTGCCGTGGTCGAAGGTGGGCGATTCATCGTAGTAAACCGACATAGTTTTGAAATGGCATTAAATCGATAGCAGCCATTTTGCTATGCCGGGGTGGTCGGTTGTTGGGTAATTACCCTCGCAGGTAGGCGATGGCGATCTGCGTGCGGTTGCGTAGGCCCATTTTGGCAAGGATTGAGCTGATGTGGTTGCGTACGGTGCCTTCGCCCATATAGGCGGTGGCGGCGATCTCCTTGTTGTCGAGGCCGCGGGCGATGAGCTCGGCGACTTCGAACTCGCGGTCGGTCAGACCGGCAAAGGCCGCGGGCCGGCGGGTCGCACCGGCTTCAGCGTCCGCCCCATCAAAGTCGACATCCTCGATCGCCTTACCCTCGAGCACGCGTTTACCGTCCATGACCTGCGCCAACGCCGGCGGAATGGCGGCGACATCGGTCTTGATCAGGTAGCCGCGGGCGCCCAGTTTAAGCGCCGACACAATGTACTCGTCATCCGAGAATGTCGTCAGAAACACCACGCGCGCCGTGGGGTCGCGCTCAAGGATTTCGCGTGCCGCCGAAAGGCCGTCGCGTCCCGGCATCTGAATGTCGAGCAGCGCGATGTCGGGCGCGTGCTCGCTGTAGAGCGCGACCGCCTCGTCGCCATTGGCGCCGGTGCCCACCACTTCGATCTGCGGCTGGGCGCCCAGGATAATCTTGAGCGAATCGACCACTAAGCGGTCGTCGTCGACAACGATGAGCCTCATCGGTCCTCATCTCCTTGCTGTTTGGGAACGGTGGCAAACACGCGCCAGCCGCCGGCGCTGGCACGCGGGCCGGCGGTGAAGGTGCCGCCAAGCGCCTCGATGCGCTCGCGCATGGAGGCGAGCCCCATGCCCTCCGCAGCGCCGCGGCCGCTTGCTTGGACCCCGCCCGCGCCATCGTCGGTAACGACAAGCTGGTAAAACGACGGATGTTCCATGCATCGTACGGTGACGGTCTGGGCGCAAGCGTGGCGCATGGTATTGGAGAGCGCCTCGCGCAGGACCGCTGCAAAGCAGTTGGCGACATTTGCGGGCGCATGCTCGGCCAAAACTTCAAGCTCAATCTGCGGGCCGCCGTCCGAGCGCGCGCCTTCAACAATGCGTTCGAGCTGCACGGAAAGGTCGACGGCGTTGTCGTTGAGCGCGTGGACGCTGGTGCGCACAAGCTGGAGCGCCTCGTCAACCGTGCGTTTAACGTCGGCGAAATCGGCGGCGACGCCAGGCTCGTCGGCGTGGACCACGCGTAGGGCTTCGGCCTGCAGCGAGGCGCGCGTGAGCTGGTGCCCGACGTTATCGTGGATCTCGCGCGCGATGCGGGCGCGTTCGGCGAGCGTCGCGAGCTCGACTTCGTAGTCCTGGCGGTCGGCAAGGTCGCGGTTGCGCGCTTCGAGCGCGAGGGCTCGTTCTTGCAGCCCGTCGCGGGTACGGCGCATGCGCTGTTGCTCGCGCTCCAGCTGGGCGGTACGTAGCGATAGCAAGGTGGCGGCAACCGAAAGGATGGCGGTCAGCAGGAGCGTTCGGGTGGTGAGCGCGCCGCCGCGAAGGTCCGCGACAAGCGCGCAGACAAACACGGCGCCAATCGCCAGCGCGGGCCAGATGCGTTCACGGCGCACGCGTCGCGCGATGTCATAGAGGGCGAGGGGCGCAAACGGCACAAACGGCGGTATAAAGACGGCCGCGATGATGTAAACGTAGCTCGCGGCCTCGCATATGCGGCGCGTGCGTTCATCCTGTGCCACCTCGGCCAGCGAGGTGGCAATAACGCCAAGGCAAAACGCCGCGACTAGGCGAGCGTCCACAGCAAGACCCATGGCGGCCGCAATACAGCACGCCAGCACGATCGATTTGTCGAAAAGCCTGTTCATACGGGTATTGTACGCGAAGCCGCGCGTGGTGGAGGGGCCGCCTGCGCAACTGTGACATTCCTCCCACGCGGCAAATCGGGGGCGTCGGCAGGCCACGCGGCCAAGCCTCGCACTCGTGACAAAGCTCACTGGTGCGCGCCGGCGGCTCCTGCGATGATGCAATCGTACCGGGCCGCAATCAACGGAAGGGCCGCCTCATGACAGACATCGTCCACGTCGAAAACCTCGTCAAGCGCTATGACGATCTTATCGCGCTCGACCACTTTAACCTGAGCATCGCCCCCGGCGAGATCTTTGGCCTGCTGGGCCCCAACGGCTCGGGCAAAACCACGTCCATCAACTGTATCTTGCAGCTGCTTGCCTACGACAAAGGCACCATTGAGCTGTTCGGCGAACCCATGACGCCCGCTCGCTACGACCTCAAGCGCCGCATCGGCGTGGTGCCGCAGCAGGTGGCGGTGTTCGACGAGCTCACGGTGCGCGAGAACATCGACTATTTTTGCAGCCTCTACGTCAGCGACCGCAAGCGCCGCCGCGCGCTCGTGGACGAGGCGATCGACTTTGTCGGCCTGGGCGACTTTACCAAGTTCCGCCCCGGCAAGCTCTCGGGTGGCCTGGCGCGTCGCCTCAACATTGCCTGCGGCATCGCGCACAAGCCCGAGCTCATCTTCTTTGACGAACCCACGGTGGCGGTCGACCCGCAGAGCCGAAACGCCATCCTGGAGGGCATCTGCCGCTTGCGCGACGAAGGCGCCACGGTGGTGTATACCAGCCATTACATGGAGGAAGTCGAGCAGATCTGCAGCCGCATCATGATCATGGACGGCGGGCGCGTGCTGGCGCAGGGCACCAACGACGAGCTCAAGCGCATGATTCAGATGGGCGAGAAGATCGTGATCGAGGTCGGCGAGGTGCCGAGCGCGGCGCTCGGTGCCGTCGCGAGTCTGCCGCATGTCCTGGACCTGTCGGCGACGGCGGGCCAGCTCACGTTTTCGTGCGAGGCGAGCCCGCATAACCTGACGGACATTCTCGATGCGCTGCGTTCGCATGACGTGGCGCTCGGCCGCATTTATTCCGAACCGCCGACCCTCAACGACGTGTTCCTCGAGATCACCGGCCGCGAGCTGCGCGACTAGGGGGCAGCCATGTTCAACACCATCATCACCACGGTCAAGACGCTGCTGCGCCGGCCGAGTACATGGGTCTGGGGCGCGATCTTTCCCATTGCGCTTTCAACGATGTTCATGTTTATGTTTGCGAACCTCAGCTCCGACGGCACGGTCGACCCGGTGCCGGTAGCCGTCGTAGCGGATGAGGCCTGGGACGCCTCGACCTTTAAGGGCGTGGCGACGTCGCTTGCCAAGGAGGGCGACGATCAGCTGCTCGAGATCCACGAGTGCGACGACGCAGCCGCCGCGAACCGTGCACTTAAGGCCGGCGAGGTCGCGGGCATCTACACGGTCGATGCCGCGGGTACACCCAGGCTCACGCTGCTCTCGAGCTATGACGGCTCGCGCGCCTCGTCGGTGCTCACCGACCGCAGCATCCTTGAGACGGTGGCAAGCTCGTATACGCAAAATGCCGAGCTCATGTCCCAGATTGCCCAGGACAACCCGGCGGCGCTTGCCGACCCCGAGGCGGTTGCGCGCGCCCTGTCGCTCGAGGGCGGCGCCCGCCGCGTAAGCCTGACACGCACCACGCCCGATGGCACGGTCATCTACTATTACGCGCTTTTTGGCCTGGTCGCGATGATGTCTGCCGAGTTTGCCGCCTTGAGCGTCGTCGACCTGCAGCCCAATCTGTCGGGCCTTGGCGCGCGCCGATGCGTGGGTGGCCTTTCCAAGACGGCGTCGCTGGCCGGCATTTTTGTCGGGTCGTGGCTGGTCTCCTTCGCCTCGATGACGATCGCGATCGGCTACGTGCGCCTGGTCGTGGGCGTCGACTTTGGCGGGCGCGAGGGACTGTGTTTGGTGGGTGGCGCCGCTTCCGCGCTTGCCGCCACGGGCTTGGGGCTCTTTGTGGGCACGCTTCCCGTTAAGGGCGGCAAGGCGTCCAAGTCGGGCATCCTCACGGGCTTTGCCACCACGTGCGCCCTGTTCGCCGGCCTCTACGGCGAGCCGGCGATGGCGCTTGCCGACGACGTCGCCCGCGCCTGCCCGGCCGAGTGCTGGCTCAACCCCGTCAAGCTCATCTGCGACATGTTCAACCGCCTGTATTTCTTTGAGGACCTGGGCCCCTTTGCCGTTCGCGCCGGCGCGCTGGTCCTTATGGCGCTGCTGTTCGTTGCCGCCGCCACGCTGATCTTTGGAAGGAGCCGCTATGAGCACCTTTAAGACTGCGCTTCGCATGGCGCTCGCGCACCCGCTCTATCTGCTCATCTACACGGTGTTTATTTCTTTGCTGGGTGTGTTTATCGCGGCATCGGTGAGCTGGAACTCGTCGCAGCTCACCGAGTATAAGCCCTACGATGCCAACGTGATCGTGGTCGACCGCGACGACAGCGACCTTTCGCGTGCGCTTACCAAGCATCTGGGTTCGCGCTTTGAGCTGGTCACGGGCGTCGGCGACGATACATACGATCTTGCGGACGCGCTCTCCAAGAGCAACAGCGCCAAGGGTAGCGCCGACTGCGTGTTCTTTATCCCGGAGGGGTTTGAGGGCGACC
Organism: Coriobacteriaceae bacterium; assembly: GCA_905194345.1. GTDB lineage: Bacteria > Actinomycetota > Coriobacteriia > Coriobacteriales > Coriobacteriaceae > Collinsella. The sequence goes on along the minus strand of CAJJRZ010000010.1, from coordinate 62,420 downwards.
TCGTTGCAGCCGCCCGTGCGGGGGAGTCCCTACCCAAGCTCGATGTGACCTACGGTGCCGGCACCATGGCGGCGGCGCTTTCGTCTGCCGAGGCCTCGCGCTGGATCTCGCTCGCGGGCGCTGCGGCCGCACTTGAGCCTGCTGCCTCCAACGGTGACGTCGCCAAGGCTGCCGAACACGCGGCCACCGAGCGTGCCGAGGTCGAGATCGAGCAGGTCAAGGTCGACTCGACTGCCGCCGCCACGCTCGAGTCGTACTTCAACTTTGGCGCGTACGCGATCATCTCGTCGGTCATCGTGTCGGTGGGACTGGTGTTCTCGGGCATGAACGAGCCCGAGCGTGTGCGCCGCATGGAGGCCGGCCCAATCTCCGAGCGCCAGCGTTCGCTTGCCGTGTTTGCGGCCGCCGCCGTGCTCACCGTCTGTATCTGGTTTGTGTCGAGCATGATGGGCGTCGTGGGCTTTGCCGGCGCGGTTGCCGAGGTCGGCGTGGGTCGTGTGTGCCTGGCGCTGGCGGCGACGTTTGCCCTGGCGTGCACGCCGCTGGCCGTTGGCTTTGCGCTGTCGAGCCTGGGTGCGCGCGAGGAGCTGCTTAACGGTGTGGGCAACCTGCTCGGCATGCTCATGACGTTTTTGGGCGGCGCTTGGATGCCGCTGTCGCTGATGGGCTCGGCCGTGCAGACGGTGGCGCACTTTGTGCCGACGTATTGGGTGAACGACGCGATTGGCAAGGCGCTTGCCTCGGATTTGACGTCCGCCGTGTTGGGCGACATTGTCTGCGACCTGGGCGTCACGGTGCTCTTCGCCGCCGCCATTGCCGCCGTAGGCCTGGCCCTCTCACGCGCCAAATCCCGCGCCTAGTCTGAAATAAATCCTAGGCCTCGCCCCAAAATAGTTCGCCAAGGTTTACTATTACGTTCATAAAGTAGTACGAGGCTAACAATGGGGGATACCATGGCAACGCAGGAAGCCTACGTCCAGGTTAAGAATCTCAAAAAGCACTACGGCGACGGTGATGCGCGCCTGACGGTACTCGATGGCATCGACGCGTCCATCAACCGCGGCGAGATCTGCGTCATGCTGGGGCCCTCGGGCTCGGGCAAATCGACGTTCCTCAATCTTATCGGCGGCCTGGAGGATGCCGACGGCGGTTCCATCATGGTGGACGGCTGCGACCTCACGGTGCTCAAGCCGGCCGATCTAGGCGAGTATCGACGTCGCGAGCTGGGCTTTGTCTTCCAGTTCTACAACCTAGTGCCCGACCTTACCATCAAGGAAAACATCGAGGTCACGGCGCACCTGTCCAAAAACCCGCTCGACATCGACGACTTGCTGCGCTCACTGGGCCTCTACGAGCACCGCAACAAGTTCCCGCGCCAGGTCTCGGGCGGCCAGCAGCAGCGCTGTGCCATCGGCCGCGCGCTCGTCAAAAACCCGGGCCTGCTGCTGTGCGACGAGCCCACGGGCGCGCTCGACTACAAGACATCCAAAGAAATCTTGCAGCTCATGGAGGATGTCAACCGCACCTACGGCTGCACCATCATCATTGTCACCCACAATGCCGCCATCGCGCGCATGGCCAATCGCGTGCTGCGCCTGCGCGACGGGCGCATCGTCGAGGATGAGCTCAACGAGTCGCCCGTTGCGGCCGCCGAGCTCGATTGGTAGGCGGCGCCATGACACCTCTCGCAAAACGTCTCCCGCGCGAGCTGCGCCGCAATATCGGCAAGTACCTGGGCATCTTTTTGCTTATGTGCGGAAGCATCGCTCTCACCTCGGGCTTTTTGCTCGCAGCGCATTCCATCGGCTGCCTTATCGATGACATGCGCGATGCGTACACGATTGAGGACGGCCGCGTGACCACCTCCTTCGAGGCCACCAAAGATCAGCTCAAGGCGGCCGAGGATGCAGCCGGCGACGTCGGCGGCGTTACGCTCTACAAGAACTTCTCTATCGACGCCATCATCAAAAAGGCGGCTGGCGACGACGGCACCAAGCGCACCCTGCGTACCTATGCGCACCGCACCAAGGTCGACATCGCGTCCTACTGTGAGGGCAAGGAGCCCAAGACGGACGATGAGGTGGCCATCGACCGTGTCTTCGCCACCAACAACGACCTCGCCGTGGGCGATAAGGTCGAGCTTGAGGGCCGCACCTACACCATTTGCGGCATCATGACCCAGCCCGATAGCCAGGCGCTGTTCCTCGACAATTCGGACTTTACGGTGAACACCATCACGTACGGCGTGGCCGAGGTCACCGACGCCGGCTTTGCCGCGCTCGAGGATGCCGGCGGCGCGCCTGCCTACACCTACTCCTTCACCTTCACCGATCGCGATCTCTCCACCGCAGACCGCATCGACGCCGAGCAAGATATGGTCGAGGCGCTGACCGATGCCGATGCGCGTGTGGACGATCTGATCGATGCCGATTCCAATCAGGGCATTGGCTATGCGCGCGACGACGTAGACGGCGACTCCATGATGTGGATGACGCTGCTCGACATCATCATCGTGATCATGGCGTTTGTCTTTGTGGTCCTTACCGACGCCACCATCGAGGAGGAGAGCGCCATTATCGGCACGCTGCTCGCCAGCGGCTATCGCCGTCGCGAGATCGTGCTGCACTACCTGGCACTTCCCGCCATCGTGGGCGTGGTCGCGGCGCTGTTGGGCACTGCGCTCGGCGTTGTGTTCTTTACCGAGCCCATGCGCAGCCTCTATTACGGTTCGTACAGCCTGCCGCCCTTCCAGGTGTATTGGAGCTGGGAGATCTTTGTGAAGTGCGCCGTGGTTCCCGCCGCCGCGCTCATCCTCATCACGCTGATTGGTCTGCTTCGCAAGATGGGCAAGACGCCGTTGCAGTTCCTTCGTCACGAGGCGAGCGGCAAATCGGGCACCAAGCGCGGCTTGCAGCTGCCGGAGCGCATGGGTTTTGTTTCCCGCTTCCGCCTGCGTATCTTCCTGCGCAACCTGGGCAACTTCGCCACGCTCTTCGTGGGCATTGCGTTTGCATCGATGCTGCTGCTCTTTGGCCTGGCGATTCTGCCCACGATGACGCACTACGCGGACAACCTCGAGACAAGCCTGGTCGCCGAGCACCAGTACACGCTCAAGGCGCCGCTGGAGCTCGAGGGCACCGCCGAGGAACGCGAGCAGTGGTCGGCACTCGAGCGCTTGCAGTCGGTTGACGGCGCGCTGCTTTCCGCCGTCCAGGATGCCGATGACGAGCTTGACGACGCGGCCGATGCGGCGCAGACGGCAGCCGATGCCGCGACCGCATCTCCGTCTGCCGAGAGCCTGACTGCAGCGCAGGATGCACTTGCCAAGGTCCAGGACAAGAAGGATGCGCTCTACGCGCGCCTTGACGATCTTGCCGATGCCCTCGGCTGCGACCGCGATGAGGCCATCGACCTGATCGACAAGGCCTCTAAGATCGACACTGGCAACGACGATATCCACCCGGTCAATACGACCGACAACGGCGCGGGCACAATTGCACAGGCCGAGAAATATGCCGTTTACCAGCTGCAATACGACCGCGGCGATGGAAATGGCGAGGAGACGATTTCCGTCTACGGCATCTCGCCCGATTCGCGCTATTGGAAAGGGTTGGACGTCGGCGACGGACACGTCGTCTTTGGCGGCGGTCTGCTCGATAAGTTTGGCTGGAGCGAGGGCCAGAAGGTCACACTCGGTGACAAGTACGAGGGTGAGCATTATTCCCTTGAGTACGCGGGCAAGGACTGTGCCTGGGGCTCCAAGTCGGACATGAATATCTATATGAGTATCGACGACTTTAACGAGCTGTTCGACAACGACGCCGCCTACTTTAACGGCTATGTGAGCGACGAGAGGCTCGACCTCGATTCGCGCTACTTTGCCGGCGACACCACGCCCGACGACATGCGCGCCGTGGGCGACCAGTTCATCGGCATGATGAGCAAAATGATCGGAATGATGGTCGGGCTCGCGGTGTTTATCTTCCTGCTGTTTATGTACTTGCTGACCAAGGCGGTGATCGACCACAGCGCCCGCTCGATTAGCTACATGAAGGTCTTTGGCTATCGCGATAGCGAGATCTCGCATCTGTACATTCGCTCGATCACGCTGTGCGTGGCGGCGTCGCTCGTGCTGAGCCTGCCATTGATTATCGGCTCGCTCACGGCCATCTTCCGCTCGATGCTGCTCGCCTACAACGGCAATATCGAGATCTACGTGCCCACTTGGTCCATGGCTGCATGCATCGGCATTGGTTTTGCGACCTACCTGGTCGTGGCGCTGCTACACACGCGCTCCATCAAGCGCGTGAGCCTGGCCGAAGCCCTCAAAGTCCAAGAGTAGTCATCGGGGACGTTCTTAAATGACTAGCTGTCGGGGACAGTCTTTGCCGATTGGCCGGCTTGACGGCCAGGCTGGCAAGGACTGTCCCTGGCGGCACTCATTTAAGTCCGTCCCCAATGAGTGGTTTCAGTCATTTATGTCTGTCCCCAATGAGTGCCTAGCGACTCGGTGTTGCGCTTGACTTTGACCCTACTTCAGCGGGTACCATCCTCTTATGTCTGTAACGCCATATAGACCGAGGGGATAGATCTATGACCGCAACTGCACCCGCAGCACCCGCCAAGGTGTACTTCACCAACCTGCGCACGCATGCTCGCGAGAGTCAGCTCGACAAACTCAAGCGCCTCATCCGCCGCGCCGGCATCGAGCAGATCGACTTTCAGAACAAGTTTGTCGCCATCAAGATTCACTTTGGCGAGTTGGGCAACCTGAGCTTTTTGCGCCCCAACTACGCCCGCGCCGTCGCGGATGTCGTGAAGGAGCTGGGCGGCAAGCCCTTCCTTACCGACTGCAATACGCTCTATGTCGGTAGCCGCAAAAACGCGCTCGAGCACATCGATACTGCCTACCAGAACGGCTTTACCCCGTATGCCACGGGTTGCCAGATCATCATCGCCGACGGCCTCAAGGGCACCGACGAGGCGCTCGTCCCGGTCGAGGGCGGAGAGTACGTGCACGAGGCTAAGATCGGTCAGGCGCTCATGGATGCCGATATCGTGATTAGCCTCACCCACTTTAAGGGTCATGAGCAGGCCGGCTGTGGCGGCGCCATGAAGAACCTGGGTATGGGAGGCGGCAGCCGTGCCGGCAAGATGGAGCAGCATGCCGCCGGCAAGCCGAACGTCGCGACCGAGCACTGCGTCGGGTGCCGTGCCTGCGAAAAGATCTGCGCGCACAACGCCATCTCGTTTGACGATACCCGCGAGCGCGAGCTTGCCAACGGCAACACCCGTACGGTGCACGTGGCCGCCATCGACCACGATCGCTGCGTGGGCTGCGGCCGCTGCATCGGCGTGTGCAACCAGGACGCCATCAAGCCCGGCTATGACGCCGCGGCCGACGTGCTCAACTGCAAGATCGCCGAGTACACCAAGGCCGTCGTCGACGGCCGCCCGAGCTTCCATATCTCGCTTGCCATGGATATCAGCCCCAACTGCGATTGCCATCCCGAAAACGACACGCCTATCGTCAACGACATCGGCATGTTCGCGAGCTTCGACCCGGTCGCCATCGACCAGGCCTGCGCCGATGCCGTCATGGCATCCGAGCCGCTGCCCAACACCGAGCTCACCGATAGCGCGGCCAAGATGGAGCATAACCACGAGCATCTGGAGGGCGAGCAGGCCAAGGACCCCTTCTGCATCACGCATCCCGACACCGACTGGCGCGTGTGTATCGCACACGCCGAAAAGATCGGCCTGGGCACGAGCAAGTATGAGCTCATCGAGGTCAAGTAGCACCTGTCTATTGGACATATCAAGCGCTTTTGTAGCGCAACGTTAGCAAAAGTCGCCCGTGAGCACAGCGCTTGCGGGCGGCTTTCCGGAAGTATGCGGCAAATTTCGAGACCGCCGAGCACACGACATTTTTTGGCAACAAAACCCCTGATAAATTGTTGGTAAAACTGTGGTCTGGTCGGCAGTTCCAGATTTTGCCGCATACTTCCGAAAATAGGGGGTTAGATAAATCCCCAGACGCCGCTTTTCCCTAAAAATTCCTATCGAGGAAGTTGTTGACCGTATTCCAGTAGAGCTCGGGGTCAACTTGCGCACTCTTGGCGTGGGTGGCGCTATGGATGGTGAGTTTTTGCTTGACCTTGCTGGCGCACGCGTCGTAGTTTTGGTCGAGCATGCTGTACGGCACAAAGGTGTCTTGGTCGCCATGGATAAAGAGCATGGGGACCGTCGCGTGTTTGAGTTGGTCCACGCTGCTTGCCTTATGAAAGTCGTAGCCTGCGCGCACGTTGCACACTAAGTTTGCTACATCGAGCAAAGGAAAGCTGGGCAGGCCGAACACGTTCTTGAGCTGCAGAGAAAACTCGTCCCAAACACTCGTATAACCGCAGTCCTCGATAATGCATTTCACGTTTGCGGGCAGAGGTTCCCCCGCGACGTTCATGGCGGTTGCCGCACCCATCGACTCGCCAAAGACCAGGATGCGCGCCTCGGGGTCAGCCTGAACGATTCGCTCGATCCATGCGACGATGTCGAGGCGCTCGGGCCAGCCCATGCCGATATAGTCGCCGCCGGAGCGCTCGTGGGCGCGGGCGGCAGGCGCGAGCACGTTCATGCCGCGGTCGTGGAAGCGCTTGGCGTATCGGGCCATGCCGATGGGCTCGTTGGTGTATCCGTGTAGGCAGATAGCGTAATTGTGCGTGCTCTCTGGGGCGGCAAAATACCAAGCGGCAAGTTCGGTTCCGTCATCTGCGGTGAGGCTGCTGCTCTCGCGGTTCTCTTTAAACCATGCCCGCGCCTCGGTTCCCTCGGCATCCGGCTGCTCACTTTCTTTGTCGTCCTTGCCGTCCTGCATCATCTTCATGGTGTATGGCGCGCGGGGATTCAGCGCGAAGTCAAACAGAAAGTTGCCGGCAAATCCGAGCAGTGCAATGACAACCACCAGTGCAACGATGCCGGCTATCTTGAGCTTTCGATGGGAATGTGCGTTTTGAGCCATGCGGTATTCTCCTATAACATGTTAATACATCAACATTTAAAACAAGCGCATTATGGATGTTCGCCGTTGACGCGTCAACAGGCAAAGAATGGGTAAACAAAGGGTCACGTATGGTGCAAATTTCGCATGTACCCAGACGCTTTGATATAGTGTTGAGAACTCTTTACATTGGAGGATGTAACCGGCATGTCCGATTCGAGCGACAGTTCTAAGCCGCGACCCAAGACCGCGGCCGTTCCACACTACACGGTGGGCGAGGAGATCATGAACTCCGTCACCCATGGTGTCGGCTGCCTGCTGGGTATCGCGGGCCTGGTGCTCCTGATCGTATTCGCTGCCCTGCGCGGCGGAGGCCCGGCCCACATGGCCGCGGCGATTGTCTATGGCGTCAGTATCATCCTCGAATACTTGGCCTCCACGCTCTATCACGCGATTCAGCCCGCTCGCGCCAAACGCGTGTTTCGCATCATCGACCACAGCTGCATCTACCTGCTCATAGCCGGCAGCTATACCCCGTTTTGCCTCATCACACTCGCAAACGACGGCGGCCCTGCGCTGTTCTTTGCCGTGTGGGCCATCGCCATCATCGGCATCGCACTCGAGTGCTTTTTGCGCGAGCGTCAGCCGCACTGGGTAAGCGGCCTGGTCTATCTGCTGATGGGCTGGCTCGTCGTCTTTAAGCTGCCCGAGCTCGTGTCGCTGCTCAACCCCGTGGCACTTGCCCTGCTCGCCGTTGGCGGCGTGTGCTATACCGTGGGCGTGCCGTTCTATATCGCCAAAAACGTGCGCTATCTGCACAGTGTTTTCCACTTGTGGGTGCTCGCCGGCAGCATCTTCCAGTTCATGGCGGTGATCCTCTTCGTAATCTAGCGACCACGCCCACGGCCCCGCTCGCACGGGCAACCGGCGCAATTGCCCTATCCGTCACCTACGCTTACTACCCAACGTCCCGAATCTTGGAGGTTCGAGAAACTCCCGATGGACATAACCATCTCCCTTATTACCACGCTCGTTTTAACGCTTATCAACGGCTACTTCTCCATGTCCGAGATGGCTCTCACCACGGCTAAGCGCGCCGTGTTGGAACACGATGCCGAGGAGGGCGATAAGCGCGCCGAGCGCGCCGTCCAGCTTGCCGCCGATTCCGACCAGCTGCTCGCCACCATTCAGGTCGCCATCACGCTCGTGGGCTTCGCCTCGTCCGCCGTCGCCTCGACGAGCCTGTCCGACCCGCTCGCCACATGGCTCATGAGCTTTGGCATCGCGCCGCTTTCCGCCATCGCGCGCGGCCTGGCGCCGGTCATCATCACCGTCGCGGTCGCCTTTGTGTCCATCGTGATCGGCGAGCTCGTGCCCAAGCGCATCGGCCTTGCTAACGCCGAGGGCGTATCCAAACAGGTCGTGGGACCGCTCTCCGTGTTCCAAAAGATCGCCCGCCCGCTCGTGTGGCTGACCGGTGCCTGCTCCGACGGCCTGGCCCGCATCCTGCGCATCAAGAGCGCCGATGACCGCCAGAACGTCTCGGAGGAAGAAATCAAGTACATGGTCTCGGAGCAGGACGACCTGCTCGACGAGGAAAAGCGCATGATCCACGAGATTTTTGACCTGGGCGACACCGTTGCCCGCGAGGTCATGGTGCCGCGCGTGGACACCACCATGTGCGAGGACGACGAGACGGTCGCCGACGTGTTGTCCACCATGCGCCAGACCGGCTTCAGCCGCATCCCCGTCTATCACGAGGATCCCGACAACGTCGCGGGCATCGCGCACATCAAGGACCTGATCCAGCCCGCGCTCGACGGCAAGGGCGACCAGCCCATCGCTGGCTTTTTGCGCGATGCCACCTTTGTGCCCGACACCAAGGACATCCTGCCGCTGCTGTCCGAGATGCAGACTTCGCACGACCAGATTGTGGTCGTCGTGGACGAGTACGGCGGCACGGCCGGCATCATCACCATCGAGGACATCGTCGAGGAGATCGTCGGCGAGATCGAGGACGAGTTCGATCCCGACAACAAGTACCTCACGCGCCTCTCGCGCCGTGAGTGGCTCGTCGATGGGCGTTTTTCGTGCGATGACGCGATTGAGCTTGGTTGGCCGCTCGAGGAAAGCGATGATTATGAGACCATCGCCGGCTGGATTTTGGAGCTTTGCGACTCGGTGCCCGACATCGGAGAGGTGTTTGAGGTCGCAGGGTACAAGTTCAAGGTACAGTCGATGCGTGGCCAGCGTATCTCGCTCATTCGCGTGATCGCTCCGGCCGAAACCGATAAGAAGGATTCCGAGTCTTCGGCAGAGAAGCCGGCGGCGTCGGGTGCGGGCTCTGTGGATCCGCACGATGGCGACGAGTAGGGCAAGGACGAGTAGGGGAGAGTTATGGCAGGCCTGTTCAACATCCTTAAGGTCACCGTCAGCGAGGACAAGATCTGCGCGCATGTGCTGGTGAACCCCGGCATGCCGCTCATGACCTCGGAGGACATCGAGGCCACGGCGCGCGTGTACTACCTGGTGCCCGCGATTGCCAAGCATCTGTGCCTGGGCGATTCCGGTCGCGAGTTCCAGGACTGCATGGGCCAGACCGAGCTTTGCCACCTGCTGGAGCACGTGACGGTCGAGCTCATGAACGAGACCGGTCTTGCCGGCAGCATCTCGTGCGGTCGCACGCGCGTGAGCGAGCATGACGAGCGTGTCTTTGAGGTCGAGCTTTCGTGTCCCGACGACGCGCTGGCCATTGGCGCGCTGTCGTCGGCGACCTTTATGATGGACTGGGCGTACCTGCACGCCGATCAGCCGGCCCCCGACGTGGAAGGCACGGTCGCGGGTCTGCGCAACCTGGTGCTGGGCATGCGTGCCGAGGCCGAGGGCAAAGATCCGCACGAGGCCGTCGCCGTCGCGAACGGCGAGGACGTGGCCGAGGATGCGTCCGAGGACGACGCTCCTGCCGACGCCGGCGCTGAGCCCGTTGCCGAGGCGCCTGCTGAGCCCGAGTCTGCGGAGCCCCAAGGCGTCCCGAGCTTTGACGACGAGCCGCAGATGCCAATCGATACCGAGGGCGCGGTCGTCGAGAACCACGAGGCCCCCGCGGCCGTCTTTGGCGGTGCGGCAACGGCTCCGTCCGGCTCGGCGCACGAGGGCAGCCTGCCGCTCGTCGATGGCGCCGGCGAAGACCCGGCCGCCACGGTGGCCATGCCGGTTGCGCCTCAGGAGTAGGCTCACTCGCTTATCACCATCATGTACCTGCGCCTTTACCGTACGCAGATGAGCGTGACGGCAAGTGTTGCGCTGCGGGTATAATGGACAGCATTCAAACGGTGGGCATCGAGGTGCCCGCAGGAGAGGAATGATCATGGGAAAGACTTTCAGCTTTGTCTCCGGTGCGCTCTTTGGTGCTGCCGCCGGCGCTATCATCGGCGTTGCTCTGGCCCCGCGCTCGGGTGCCGAGACCCGCGCCATGGCCGCCGATATCGCCAACGATGCCTGGGACAACATGCGTGACACCTACGAGCACAGTGCCGAGGAGGCTCGTGCCGCGGTCAACGACTTTGGTCCGATGGTCGACGCCAAGACCGATGACCTGCGCGCCAAGGTCGACCTGGCCCGCGAGCGCATGGACCAGCTTCGCGAGCAGCTCAACGACGCCATCTCGGGCGGCAACGTGACGCCCGCTGCTGACGTCGTGGTCGAGAACGTCGCTGAGGCCGACACCGAGGCCACGGAGCCCTCGACCGAGGCATAATGCGCGCAGGGGATTTTGTCGGCGTCAAGGTTTATCGCAAACCTGCCGAAGACAAGCGCACCAAAAAGGACGGCACGCCGCGCAGCCCTAAAAAGCTCGGCAAGATTCACTTTCCCGTCTTTACCCCGGGCGGCACGCGCGTGGTGGGCTTTATGGTCCGCCAGTCCGATATCGCGGGTATGATCGAGCGTCCCGACCGCTTTGTGGCGCTCGATGCCATCGGCGTCTATGAGGGTGCTGTCGCGGTCGACGACGTCAAGGGCACCTACGATGCCGCCGCGGCCAAGCGCCTCGATATCAACCTGGACGATTGCATCATCTGGGTCGGCATGGACGTGCGCACGGAATCGGGCGATGTCGTGGGCTACTGCTCGGACGTTGAGTTCAAGCCGCGCTCGGGTATTGTGCAGATGTTCTACGTGACCGCCGGTGCCGCTTCGAGCGTGTTGGTGGGCGACACGCAGGTGCCGCCGACGATGCTGCGCGGCTACGAGAACGGCGCGATGATTGTCTCGGACGAGGTCAAGGCGCTCGGGTATTCGGGCGGCGCGGCCGCCAAGGCTGCCGAGGCCAGTGTCGTGGTAGGCGATAAGGTCAAGAAGGGCGCCAAGGTGCTCGATGACAAGGGATCGGTCGCCGTGGACAAGGGCAGTCGTGCACTGGGCAAGCAGCTCGGCAAGACGCGCGGTATGTTCAAGGCCTTTAAGGACGAATATCAAAAGGCGAGCGGGGGCTCGTCAAAAGCTAGTAAATAGCGACGTACCACATGATGGGAGGCAAGCCGGAGACCTGTTGCTCCGGCTTGCTGTGTTTATGGGGGAGGGCACATGCGCCAAAACGGATCCTATTCACACGGGCACTCGGGTGCGCGCCCGACGGCGCGCCGCGACCTGGGGCAGCTGCCCGGCGGTCAGCGCAAGCGCCGCCGTAAGCCCGGCGCGATGTATCTCAACCATAGCCGCGGGTTTAGCGACCGCAGCGCCCGCATCGGCAACAACCGCACGCCCCGTCGCCCGTCTCGCCTGCCCTACGCGCTCATCGCCGTGGGCTGCGCGCTCGTACTGTTTATCGCTGCCGTCGTGGGCTACGTTAACCGCAGCGTGGATGTCGTCCTCAACGGTCAGCAGACCGCGGTGCGCGTTGGCTCTACGTTGCAAAATCTCATCGACGATCAGGAACTGACTGATACCTTCGACGCCGGCGATTTGCTGGCCGTCGACGATAGCGTGCTTACCCGCCATGGCGGCGAAAAGCTGTCGGTAAAGGTGGACGGCAAGCGCGTGAAGCAGAGCAAGTGGAAAAGCCACGAGCTTACGGGCGGCGAGAAGGTGACGGTCAAAGACGGCCGCGACACGTACGAGAAGCACGAGGTCCAGGCAACGGTTATCGAGCCAAAGCTTAAGGTCGAGGGCACGGGTGCCATTGAGTATGTCAAAGCCTGGGGTGTTCAGGGCCGCTCCGAGGTATGGGTCGGCGAGCAGTCGGGCAAGACGCAGGACCGCGGCGAGGTCGTGCCCGCCACCGACTGCGTAGTCGAGTGCGCAAGCGTAGCGCCCAAGGGCAACGAAAAGTACGTGGCCCTGACATTTGACGAGGGTCCGAGTAGTGCGACCAAGCAGATCTTGCAGGTGCTCAAGGAAAAGGGCGTCACGGCGACGTTCTTCCTTTCGGGCGATGCCGCGGAAGCCTCGCCCGCTACTGCCAAAGCGATTGTCGATGCCGGGTGCGAGATCGGCTCCAACAGCTACAGCGATGATTCGCTCAAGGGCGAGGATCGCGAGACGGTGCGCAAGCAGATCACGAAGGGCACCGAGGCGATTAAGTCGGCGACCGGCGTCGAGACGATGTTGCTGCGTGCCCCCTACGCCGCGTTTGACGAGCAAAACTGGATCGATTCGATGGACCTGGTGTCCGCCGTGGTTTCGTGGAATATCGATTCGGGCGACTGGCTGCTCAACGGCGCTGACGAGCAAGTATCGACCGTGCTCGACTCGGTGACGCCGGGCAATATTGTGCTGCTCACCGATAGCGATGAGTGCGCCGAGCAGACGCTCGAGGCGCTGCCGCAGATTATCGATGGCCTTGTCGCCGACGGCTACAAGATCGTGACGCTCAGCGACCTGGTCAAGACGGACACGGCATTGAGCAAAAAGCTCACCTCGCTCACCAAGGTTTCCATGCCCAAAAACGCTGTGTTCCCCCAACTTCCCGAGGACGACGACACCACGGACTAGTCATGTAAGAACGTCCCCAATGACTATGTCACGGATACGTCAGTGTTTGGTATGCCTGCAATGTGCAGCGCATAAATTCGGTGCCGCAGCGCGATGCTGATGCTATAGTTACTGCGGTTAATGAGGGTCAAGAGAAAGGTTACAGGTGAAATCCAAACCTCGACCATACAGTCGATGACCCCATGCAGGTGCTTTCTGCGCGTGCACGGGGTGTGAGCGCCGAGCGGCGTGCCGCCCGCGCATGCATATACATGTCTAAAAGTCCACGGATTGCGTGCCGGCATGGTCACGCGGTCCGCAGGAATAATGATGGGGAGCACCATTGAATTATCTGAGTGAGATGCTCAAATTGCCGGTCTTGGACGTCGATGGCGAAAAACTCGGCGTTGTGAACGATTTTGGCATTGCAACCGGCGAAGTTTTTCCGCACGTGACGTCCCTCGCGTTCCGTGGTCCCGGCAAGACGCCGTTTATGATCAGCTGGCGCAAATGGGTCGACCGTATCGACGAGACGGGCGTGCACCTTAAGACGTCGGCCACCGAAATCCGTTTTTCGTACCTGCAGCCGACTGAACTCTTGCTCGCGCGCGACGTGCTCAACAAACAGATTGTCGACACGCAGGGCATGAAGGTCGTGCGCGTCAACGACATCAAGTTCTCCATGTCGGGCGAAAATCAGCTGCGCCTGCTGGGTGCCGAGGTCGGCGTCCGCGGCCTGCTGCGTGCAATCAGCCCCGCGCTCGAGCACGTCGTCGAGGGCTTTATGAAGCACCTGGGCAAGCCGCTCAGCGAGGACATTATCGCCTGGTCTTATATGGACCTGCTCGATCGCTCGACTAAGAACATCCAGCTCTCGGTGTCGCACAAGACGCTTGGCGAGCTGCATCCTGCCGACATTGCTGACATCATCGAGCAGCTCGATCCGCGCCTGCGCGCGCAGGTGTTCGCCCAGCTCGATACGGCACAGGCCGCCGAGGCCATCTCGGAGTTCGATGACGACGAACTCATGACCGAGATGCTCGAGGGCCTGTCCGATACCGACGCATCGTCGATGCTGGCCATGATGGACCCGGACGACGCTGCCGACCTGATCGACGAGCTCGATTATGAGAAGGCCGAGAAGCTCCTGCGCCTGATGGGCGTCAAGGAGGAGAAGGCGATTCGTAATCTGCTGGGCTACGAGGACAACACCGCCGGCCGCATCATGACCTCGGAGTTTGTCTCGCTGCCCGCCACGGCGACGGTCGGCGATGCCATCGAGGCGATTCGCAAACTCGACGAGGACTTTGAGAGCGTCTATTACGTCTATACCGAGGATCCGAGCGGCATGCTGACGGGCGTGCTTTCGCTGCGCACGCTGATCGTGGCCGACCGCGACGCCACGCTGGGCCAGCTCGCCTATCGCGATCTGGTCTACGTGTCGCCCGACGAGGACCAGGAAGACGTGACGGACGAGATGACCAAGTACGACCTGGTTGCAATCCCTGTCTGCGACGAGAACCGTCATATCCTGGGTATCGTGACCTTCGACGACGCCATGGACGTTATCGCCGAGGAGCATCAGGAGGACCTGCAGATCGCCGGTGTCGGCTCGGGCGATAGCGCGTCGGACGACTCGACGAACGTGCTCAGCTGGTTCGTGCATCGTCAGTACTGGGTCGTCGTGTGGGGCATCGCCTCGTGCATTATGGCGACGGTGCTGGGGACGGCGCTGGGTTCCGCGCATCTGGTGGTGTTCCCCATGTGCGCCATGCCGCTCGTGCTGCTGGCTGCCTCGCGCATGGTGTCGTTCGTCAAGAACTACTTCCTCGAGTACGACGGTCACGACGACGAGCCCAAACCGTACCTGGGATTCTTCTTCCAGAGCACGGGTATGGGCCTGATCCTTTCGCTTGTTACTTACCTGTGCGCGCAGCTGGTGCGCACCGCCGCGTTCCCCGGCGCGCCCATGTTTGAGGAGCAGCTCTTTACCGGCTGCTTTAACATTGCCGCCATCATTTGCCTGGTTGGCAACATGAGTGCTGTGATTTACCTGATGGTGCTGTTCTGGCGTGACGAGCATGACCTCAACACGTCGGGCACCGCCATGAACGTTATTGCCGTCATGATCTCGTGTGTGGCGTATTGCATCGCCGCGGTGCTGCTCGCCATGTCAGTCATGGGCTAGGTGGTCGCGTGCAAAATACCAAGCAAAAGTCGGGCACCAAGCAAAAGCTGACCATCGCGGCCATCTTTGGCGCTATGGGTCCCGGTCTGCTGGCGGCGCTTTCGGGCAATGACGCCGGCGGCATTGCAACGTATTCCAGTGCGGGTGCCAGCTATGGCTACAAGATGCTCTGGATGCTTCCCGTCATGACTGTGCTGCTCATCGTGACGCAGGAGACCGCGGCGCGTTGCGGCTGCGTGACGGGCAAGGGCCTGGCATCGCTCATTCGCGAGCGCTTTGGCGTGCGCAAGAGTGTACTTGCTATGGCGGCGCTGTTGATCGCCAACACGGCTGTGACCATTTCGGAGTTTGCGGGTATTGCGAGCGGCCTTGCCCTCTTTGGCGTGCCGGCGAGCATCTCGGTGCCGTTGGTGGCGCTGCTGGTGTGGATGCTTACCATGTCGGGGAGTTTCCAGCGCATCGAGAAGATTCTGCTGCTGGTGAGCTGCGTGTTCGTGACCTACATCGTCGCCGCGTTTATGGCTGGCCCCAACTGGGGTGAGGTTGCGGTCGACCTGGTCGTGCCTAACATTCAAAATGACCCCAGCTACGTGTCGCTCGTGGTCGCAACGATCGGTACCACCATCGCGCCGTGGATGATTTTCTTGGCGCAGAACAACGTGGTCGATAAGAACGCGGGCGAGGACGACATCGTGCTGCAGCGTATTGATACCGTGAGCGGCTCGCTTGCCGCCGATGTTATTGCCGGCTTTATTATCATCACGACCGGCACGGTGTTGTTCCCGGCGGGTATTCAGATTAGCGATGCTGCCGATGCTGCCCGCGCGCTGGAGCCTATTGCGGGTCAGTGGTCTACGGTACTGTTTGCCTCGGGCCTGGTCGCGGCGAGTTTCTTGGCTGCCTGCGTGCTGCCGGGCGTTACGTCGAGCGCTATCTGCGAGGCATTTGGCTGGGAGCGCGGTGCCGACCGCAGCTGGGACGAGGCCCCGGTCTATCGCGGCATCATTACGGCCATCATCGGTATCTCTGCCGTGCTGGTGCTTATGCCCGGCGTCGATCTGTTCCAGATTATGATGACCTCGCAGGTCATCAATGGCGTGCTACTGCCCGTGGTTCTGGTGTTCCAGGTGGTTATCGCCGCCGACCGTCACATTATGGGCGCCAACCGCAACGGCCGCGTATGGAACGTGCTCACGTGGGCGACTATCGGCGTGATTACGGTGCTCACGGTCGTCATGTTTGTCCTGCAGGCGATGGGCTACAGCGCTTAACGCCCACTTTTGCTTCCGAACAGGCCGCAGCGATGGACTGCGGCCTGTTTTTTGCCCGCTATAGGGCATTAGTTATATGGCAGTGGACAAAAAATGCCAAATATGAGTACTGTTGCTAAGTGAATAGCATTTACATCCAAGAAGATAATGGACATAGCCGATAGTATGTTCATTAAAATTGGCTCCAATATGTCTTAAACCAGTCAGGTTGGCTGCTTTAGGGGGTTGTAGGGGTCGCTCGGACGTCATTTTGGGTGGTTTTGCCTGCTACTAAAATGGTAACAGTACTCATATTTGCCCCTTTTTGTCCACGACCCCTTGGAGCCGGCTCGAAAAGAGTGATTTTGGGTTGTTTGCTGCGGGTGTGGGCTTGGAAACAACGTTCGGGGTGGCGAGGTGCCCAGAATTCGGTCGCAAGGAGGGCGTTCCTCGGCTGTGTCAGGAGTGTCCCTAGGTGCCGGCACATAAGGAACGTCCCTAACTGCCGGAGGGGGTGCCTGCCGTGGCAGGCACCCCCTCCGGATGTGGGAAGTTTGCGTTGCAGGTTACTTGTCGGTGCCCAGCTTGTGCGGCTTGAGAGCGAGCGCATTGACGAGCGCGTCGGTGGCAGACTTGACGGCTGCCGGCTGCGGATCGTTGACGTGATCCTCGGGATGCACGGGCAGGTCCTTCTTGACTGCATCGTGGATCAAGTTGAGGTACTCAGTCACGCCAGTGGTCGACAGGTGCGTGCCATCGCCATCGAACAGGTCGTTGCGATTGGCACTGTATCCGTACCAGTCGATAACGCGCACGTTCTTGTAGCGCGTAGCAGCGTTGGCGATGGCCTGGTTGGTAGAGCCAACCCACGGCTGCGGGCTGCGCGTGTTCACAAACACCACAATACGCTTATCTCCTGCATCGGTCATGATGGCGTCGATCTGGTCGTCGGTTACCAAGCCGTTGGTGCCCAGTGCAAAGACCACGATCTTGCCGGCAAGGTTCTGTTGGAGATAGCCCTCAAATGTCGCGCGGCCCGCATCAAACTGGCGGCCCTTTTCGGCATCGATGTGACTGTGGGGGAACACGCCGTCAAAGGAATCAACGGCGCGCAGCGACACGGAGTCACCGATCATCAGCAGGTCGTAGGATCCGTCGGGGAAGCCGTCGTTGTCCTTGTCGGTGCCGTCGGCCGCCTGCTGGTCGGTGGGCGCGGTGTTTTTGGCTTCCTTGTTGAGGACTTCGGCGCCCTCACCGCTCAGTGCGGAGGTCTCCGGCACAAAAATCAGGCCGCCCAGCGCGATAACAAGCACAATCCCGCAAGTGGCGCACACGGGAATATGCGCGCGCACCCAGTTGGCGGGCGTGGTGGTGCCGTCGCGGAATTCGGATACGGTGCGCCCAAAGGCACCCTTTCTAAACGGCGTCTCGATAAAGCGATATGAGCATTCGGCTACGGCGACCACCAACAACACCTGCAAAATGTACTGCCACCACGGCGTATCGTTGATGTTGGCGACCGGGTTCATGAGCAACAGTAGCGGATAGTGCCACAGGTAGATGCTGTACGAGCGCTTGCCAACCCACACGAGCGGCTCGGCGGACAGCGCGCGGGCAACCATTCCCTGGGGCTGCACGCAGGCCGCGATGACCATGAGCGTGAGGATGGAGCATAACAGCGTGCCGCCGCGATACTGGAACGCGGTGTAGCCGTTGGTGAGCGCGACCATGGCGGCAAGGCCAACCAGACCCACGACGCCCAACACATCGATGGATGCGGGCGAGGACCAAAAGCGCACGAGGGCGCTCGGCTGTGCCGGGACGGTCTCGGCTGCGCCGTCGGTCGTAGCGTCATGCTTGCTTTCGGCGTTCTTGCCGTGCTTGGCGGCGCCAGCCAGGCGATTGAGCCCCAAACGATGAGCGAGACACACCGGCGCCAGGTCGCGATCGGGGATAAAGGCCATCCAGGCGCCCAGCAGCAGCGAGAAGACGCGGGTGTCGGTGCCGTAGTACACGCGGCTGGGGTCGGCGGCGGGGTTATAGAGCACCATCATGGCGATGGCGGAGACAGCAGCCAGTCCCAGAACCATGCGGCGCGTGTTGGGCTTGCTCATGTGCATGGATACCATAGCGAGCAGCAGCGGGGGCCAAACCAGGTAGAACTGTTCCTCGATGGCGAGCGACCAAAAGTGCGTAAGCGGCGAGGGATCGCCCAGGGCATTGAAGTACGAGACGTTTTGGGCAATCTGCCACCAGTTGTTGAAGAACAGCAGCGACGGCAGGATGTCAGGGCGCATCTTGGTGAGCATCACGTGGTTAAAGATGGTGCACAGCGCGCAGGTCACGAACACTACCGTTACCACGGCGGGGACCAGGCGACGGATGCGGCGAATCCAGAAGCTCTTAAGGTCGATACGGCCGGTCTTAGCGACTTCGTTGAGCAGCAAGCGCGTGATCAGATAGCCCGAAAGCACAAAGAAGATCGTGACGCCAAGCAGGCCGCCCTGAGCCCACGTGAGGTTGAGGTGATAGAGCACCACCGCGACGACGGCAAGCGTGCGCAGACCGTCGAGCGCAGGGATGTAGCGGGACTTGGGGCGAGCAGGCGTCTGCTCCGCGGCGGGAGTGTTGGCGCGGCCCGCGTTGTTGGCAGAAGCGCGATGGGGGCTCGCGGTGCGTCGCGGCTCGTTGGCACGGCGCTCGCCCTTCACGCGTTCGTGCGGCGCCGGCTCGTTGCCCGTGCGGCGTCGACCGCGCGAGCCCGATTGCGAGAATTGTTCCATAAAACATCATCCAATGACGAGAATAATCAGCACGTATTCATTGTAGCTGCCTGCCCCTGTGAATGCTTGCTGCTGGCGCAAGCTCAAGCGCGCGTCCACATCAAAGTGGACTAAAGTTATAGGGGGGGGTGCGAGAGTGCACAATCGTTGGTCGACGGTGGGCGCAAAGCCTGAAGACGAGGAGGTTTCCATGGCGGATCACAGCATCGTTGCGGTGTTCGGCAGCATGAACATGGACCTTTCGGTGGCGTGCGAGCGCATGCCGCGCGCGGGCGAGACCGTCGGTGGCAGCGGTTTTATCACCAACGCCGGCGGTAAGGGAGCCAATCAGGCCGTTGCCGCTGCGCGCATGGGTGCGCGCACGTGCATGATTGGCGCTGTTGGGCGCGATACCTTTGGCGATGCGCTTGTGGCAGGGCTCCAGGATGCCGGCGTGGGCGTTGAGTTTGTGGCGCGTCGCGATGACGTGGAGACCGGTACCGCGACTATCATTCGCTGTGAGAGCGACAACCGCATCGTGCTGTCGCCGGGCGCCAACCATGCGCTTGCGGGCGAGGACGTTGCCCGCGCACTGAGGCGCTTGGTGGCCGACGAGCTCGACGGCGATGCCAGCGAGATTGCCCCGGCTGCCGGAAGCGTCTTTATTGCCCAGGGCGAATGTGACCTTGCAGCAACGGCCGCGGCGCTTTCTTGCGCTCACGAGCTGGGGTTCTATACGATCTTTAACCCGGCGCCCGCCTGCGACCTGCCGGCAGGAGCGTGGCCTGCGGTCGACCTGGTCTGCCCCAACGAGACCGAGTGCCAGGTGCTGACGGGCATTCTGCCCACAGATGATGCGAGCTGCGTCGCCGCGCTCAATGCGCTGCTCGATAAGGGCGCCGGGGCTGCGGTCATCACGCTGGGCGGCGCCGGCTCGGTTACGCTCGGCGATGGCGGTGAGCCGCTGCGCATGCCGGCGCTTTCGAGCGTGGTGGTCGATACGACGGCCGCGGGCGATACATTTATTGGCGCGCTTGCTGCAGCTCGTCTGGAGGGCCTGCCGCTCTTTGAGTGCATGGCGGCGGGCGCTCGCGCCTCGGCGGTGACGGTGTCGCGCCTGGGCGCTCAGCAATCAATTCCCACGCGTACGGAAGTCGAGCACAAGTTTGGTTTAGACGGTTTGGATGTAGACGGAGAAGCGGAGTAGAACAATGGCAACCAAGAAGCTGATCCTTGATCTGGATATGGGTGTGGATGATGCGATGGCGCTCGCCTATGCCATCGCAAGCCCCGAGGTGGAGCTCGTCGGCATCACCACGTGCTTTGGTAACGTGCGCGTCGAGCAGTCGGCGCACAACTGCTTGGCGGTGCTCGACCTGTTGGGTCGTCCCGAGGTGCCGGTGTACCTGGGCGCCGATCGTCCCATGAAGGCGACCGAACCCTACACGCCGCCGGCGTCCACCACGCTTATCCACGGCAAGAACGGTATTGGCGGCGCAAGCGTGCCCGCCTCGCCGTACGAGCCAGTGGGCGCGACGTCGGCCGATGGCAATGCGGCGGTCGATTACCTGATTGATGCCGCGCGTACCTATGGTCCCGATCTGGTCTACGTTGCGACCGGCCCGCTCACCAATCTGGCGCTTGCCCTGGAGCGCGATGCGGCGGCGATGATGTCCATCGGCCGCGTGGTCGTGATGGGCGGTGCGCTTACCGTGCCCGGCAACGTGAGCGCGGGCGCCGAGGCCAACATGGCGGGCGACCCCGAGGCTGCCGACGCCGTGTTGCGCTCGGGCCGCAAGCTCACCATGGTGGGCTTGGATGTGACGCACCGCGTGGTGCTCACACGTCGCGACGTTGCCGGCTGGACGGGCTCGGGCACTATGGCTGGCTGCGCGTTTGCGAGCATGGTCGAGCACTATATCGGTTCGTACGAAATGAACGCGCCCTACCTGGGCGGCTGCGCGCTGCACGATCCGCTGGCGGTTGCCGTGGCGATTGATCCCACGCTCGTGGGTGCGCTCGGCTGCAATCTTCGTGTCGACCTGCTGGGCGAGTACCGCGGCCGCACTATCTGTGACGAGCACCGTCTGTCCGATCCGGATAAGAGCGCGCTCGTGGCGCTCACCGTGGACGCCCCGCGCTTCCTGTCCGAGTTCAAGGCCCGTATGGCTCGTGTCCTGGGCTAAATGATTTTCACGCCCCGTCCCATGTAGTCAATTTGGGACGGGCTTTTTTAGCTACCGAGTAAATACGCCCGTTGGGGGAATAGTCGCGTCGCTTCGCTTGACAACAGGCTAAACTAGCTATTAAACATTTACTATTCTGTTTAGATTGAATTTGCGGTCGTTTAGTTGTCGAGTCACGGGGCGGTCAGGCCACGATGCTCCGCCACGACCGTTGCTAGGGGGAACAATGGCCAAAGCAAGTGTTCGCGAGATCAGCCGCATCACCGGTTTTTCGCCCGCAACCGTGTCCAACGCGCTCAACCGCAAGCGCAGCGTGAGCGAGGAGACCGCCAAAGTCATCCTGGAGTGCGCGCAGTCGCTCGGCTATCAGCAGTCGACGCAGCTCGAGAGCATCCAGTTTGTGCTCGCGCGCAAGACGGGCGCCATCCTGGACGAGAGCACCTTCCACCCCGCGGTCATCGAGGGCGTGGAGCGCCAGGCGCGTCGCCACGGCATGAGCACGAGCTTTGTCTCGCTCGACTTTAGCGACCTAGACGCCGTGCGTCCGCAGGTCGAGGGCCTGATTGCCGATCCGGCCGCCGCTATTGTACTAATGGGTACGGAGTTGGGCGAGGAGGACTACGCCCTGTTCGCTAACGCCGCCGCCCACCTGATTGTGCTCGATGGCTGGAGCGACCGCCAGTACTTTGATGCCGTGGTCATTGCCAATACCGATTCGGTGCTGCGTGCCGTGGACTACCTTATCGAGAAAGGTCACAAGCAAATCGGCTATCTGGCGGGCGACCTTCGTATCCGCAACTTTAAGGACCGCGAGCGCGGCTATCGCCAAGCGCTTGAGGATGCGGACCTCGAGGCCAATCCGGCATGGCGCGTCACGCTGGGCACCACGCTCGAGGGCGCTTATCGCGACATGGGCGCGTGGCTCGACAATGCCTCGCACGACGACCTGCCGACGGCTTTCTTTGCCGAGAACGACGTGCTCGCCGTGGGTGCCATGCGCGCGTTCAACGAGCACGGCATTTGCGTGCCCGAGGATGTCTCGATCATCGGCTTTGACGA
This sequence comes from Coriobacteriaceae bacterium, assembly GCA_905194345.1. Lineage (GTDB taxonomy): Bacteria > Actinomycetota > Coriobacteriia > Coriobacteriales > Coriobacteriaceae > Collinsella. The sequence goes on along the minus strand of CAJJRZ010000010.1, from coordinate 40,011 downwards.
CCTATCTCTGGGCGCTTTTTCCAACCCGCCGCTCACCACGGTGCATGTTCCCAAACACGAGGTGGGCGAGATCGCGGTGCGCCGTCTGGTGGGTAACATCCGCAATCCCAAGAGCTATACCTGCAAAACGGCCGTGTCGACCTATTTTGTCGAGCGCCAGAGCGTGCGCGAAATCTAGGCGGAGACGGCATTGCCTGCAGCGTGCCAAAGCTCGCTAGGGCAGTTAACATAGTGCCATTCAGAAGAGGGTCCTTCGGGGCCCTCTTTTTGTTGCCCTTGTATGTTCAGATTGTTTACATACCGTTTAGGCTGATTTCTCTACCGTTTACGAGACTTTCGCGCTAAACTTTTAAACAAAAGAGTAAAACATTTAGTAAACAGAACAAAACGAAACACACATCTGTTTACTGAACATGTGATAAGGGGAGGACGTACATGGATAAGATCAAGCTCGGCTTTGTACCCACGCGCCGCAGCATCTTTAGCGCGCCGGACGCGATCAAGTATCGCGGCCTGACGGCTGATCGTCTGCGCGAGATCGGCGTCGACATCGTGGATATCGACGACATCAACGACGAGGGCCTGCTGTTCGACGACAGCCATATCGCGCCTATCGTCGAGAAGTTCCGCGCCGAGGGCGTCGACGGCATCATGCTGTGCCACGCCAACTTTGGTACCGAGTATGTCTGCGCCCGCCTTGCGCGCGAGCTCGGCTTGCCCGTGCTGCTGTGGGGCCCGCGCGACGAGCGCCCCGAGCCCGACGGCACTCGTCTGCGCGACAGCCAGTGCGGTCTGTTCGCGACCGGCAAGGTCCTGCGTCGCTTCCAGGTTCCCTTCACCTACATGACCAACTGCCGTCTGACCGATCCCGAGTTCGAGCGCGGTGTCTGGGACTTTTTGGCCGTGTGCAACGTGGTCAAGACTTTCAAGCACACCCGCATCCTGCAGATGGCCACTCGCCCGTTCGACTTCTGGTCCACCATGTGCAACGAGGGCGAGCTGCTCGAGAAGTTCAACATTCAGCTTTCGCCCATCCCCATGACCGAGCTTGTCCAGGCCGTGCGCGACGCCCAGGCCGACGAGCAGGCCATGGCAGCCATGCTCGCCCACATTGGTGACAGCTTTGAGATCTGCATTCCCGAGGACAAGGTCCCCGCGGTCGCCGGTCTTGCTATCGCCATGAAGCGCTTGGTCGAGAAGTATGGCTGCAACGCCGGTGCCATTCAGTGCTGGAACGCTCTGCAGGACGAGCTGGGCATTATGCCCTGCGCTGCCAACGCCATCCTCAACGAGATGGGCATTCCTATCGTATGCGAGACCGATATCCACGGCGCCATCACCGCGCTGATGGTCGAGGCCGCCGACCTGGGCCGTCACCGCGGCATGTTTGCCGACTGGACCGTGCGTCATCCCGACAACGAGAACGGCGAGCTGCTGCAGCACTGCGGCCCCTGGCCCTGCAGCTGCGCGGCCGTCAAGCCCAAGCTCACTTACCCGCTGGCTTTCGATCACCCCGGCGCGCTGACGGCCGAGGCCAAGCACGGCGACCTCACCCTTGCCCGCTTTGACGGCGACAACGGCGAGTACTCGCTGCTGCTGGGCAACGCCCGCGGCATCGACGGCCCGGCCGGCATGGGCACCTACCTGTGGGTCGAGGTCGAAAACCTCAAGCGCCTCGAGGCCAAGATCGTCGAGGGTCCCTACATCCACCACTGTGTCGCCATCCACGCCAACGTGGTGCCGGTGCTCTACGAGGCGTGCAAGTACATCGGCATTGTCCCCGACCTGTACGATCCCATCGAAGAAGACGTCAAAGCCTACCTGCGAGGAGAGTAGAAATGGCAACTATCGAAGAGCTTGAGTCCCTGCGTTGGGACCTTCGCCGCGATTGCGTCGATATCATCATGGCTGGCGCCGGCGGCCATATCGGCGGCGACATGTCGGTGATCGATGCCCTCATGACCCTCTACGCCAACCATCTCAACATTTCGCCCGAGACCGTCGACGATCCCAACCGCGATCGCTTCGTGCTCTCCAAGGGCCACGCAATGGAGGCCTACTATGCGGTGCTCTGCCACGAGGGCTATCTGGACCTCGATGACGTCAAGGCCCGCTTCTCCAAGTTCGGCAGCCCCTACATCGGTCACCCCAACAACAAGCTCAAGGGCATCGAGATGAACTCGGGCTCGTTGGGTCACGGCCTGCCCGTGGCCGTGGGCATGGCGCTTGCCGGCAAGATGGACGGCCGCGACTACCGCGTCTACACCATCATGGGCGACGGCGAGCTTGCCGAGGGCTCGGTCTGGGAGGGCGCCATGAGCGGCGGCAACTACCAGCTCGATAACCTGTGCGCGCTCGTGGACCGCAACCGCCTGCAGATCAGCGGTAGCACCGAGGACGTCATGAAGCAGGATTCGCAGGAGGAGCGCTGGGCTGCCTTCGGTTGGAACGTGCTGTCCATTCCGGGCAACGACGTCCAGGCCATCGACGCCGCGCTGACGCTGGCCGCCGAGACCAAGGGTAAGCCCACGGTCATCATCCTCAACACGGTGAAGGGCTACGGCTCGCCGGTTATGGAGGACAAGGCCGCCTGGCATCATCACCTGCCCAACGATGAGGAATATGCCCAGATCATCGCCGATTTCGCTGCCCATAAGGAGGCTATCAATGGCTAACAAGATCGCCAACCGCAAGGCTATCTGCGACACGCTGCTCGAGGCCGCCGCAACCGATAAAGACATCGTCGTCCTGTGCTCCGACTCCCGCGGCTCTGCATCGCTCACGCCGTTCTTTGACCAGTATCCCCAGCAGTCCGTTGAGGTCGGCATTGCCGAGCAGGACCTGGTGAGCATCGCCGCCGGCATGGCCTCGTGCGGCAAGAAGGCCTGGGCCGCCTCGCCGGCGTCCTTTGTGACCACGCGCTCGTATGAGCAGTGCAAGGTCGACGTTTCGTACTCCAACACCAACGTCAAGCTCATCGGCATCTCGGGCGGCGTGTCCTACGGCGCCTTAGGCATGAGCCATCACTCCGCGCAGGATATCGCCGCCATGAGCGCGATTCCCAACATGCGCGTGTATCTGCCGAGCGATCGCTTCCAGACCGCCGAGCTCGTGCGTGCCCTGGTCGCCGACAACAAGCCGGCCTACATCCGCGTGGGCCGCAACCCGGTGGAGGACGTGTACACTGAGGACGAGTGCCCGTTCCAGATGGATCGCGCCACCTGGGTGCGCCGCGGCACCGATGTGACGATCGTCGCTACCGGTGAGATGGTCCGCCACGCCGTGGACGCCGCCGATCTGCTGGCCGAGCAGGGCATCTCGGCGACGGTGCTCGATATGTACTGCGTCAAACCGCTCGATGCCGAGGCCGTGATCGAGGCCGCCGGTGCCACGCGCGCCGTCGTGACCGTCGAGGAGCACAGTCCCTTCGGCGGCCTGGGTTCCATGGTCGCGCAGGTCGTGGGTGAGCACTGCCCGCGTCCGGTCAAGTGCCTCTCCCTGCCCGATGCGCCGGTCATCACCGGCACGAGCCCCGAGGTCTTCGCGCACTACGGCCTGACGGGTGCCGGAATCGCGCAGACCGTCGCCGAGTTCTTGCCCGCAGAGTAACTGGAATGTGACAAAGGGACCGCCCCTTTGTCACATTCGTTTTGAAAGGGGTGGCCATGGGCCGCTACATCATCGGAATCGATCAATCCACGCAGGGCACCAAGGCGCTGCTGGTGGACGAGGGCGGCCATTTGATTCATCGTGCCGATCGCTCGCATCGCCAGATTGTCAACGAGGCCGGCTGGGTGAGCCATGATCCAGCCGAGATCGCCGCCAACGTGCTGGCCGTGGCGCGCGCCGTGGTGGAGGAGACCGGGGTCGATCCGGCCGACGTCGCCGGCATCGGCATCTCCAACCAGCGCGAGACTACCGTTGCCTGGAGGCGCACGACGGGCGAGCCGCTGTGCGACGCCGTGGTGTGGCAGTGCGCCCGCGCCCGCGAGCTGTGCGACGAGCTGGCCGCGCGCGAGGGCGTGGCCGAGCTGGTGCGCGACACGACGGGTCTAGTGCTCTCGCCCTACTACCCGGCGGGCAAGATGGCCTGGATCCTCGCGAACGTTCCCGCGGCTGCCGAGGCCGCTGCAGCGGGCGAGCTGTGCCTGGGCACCATCGATGCCTGGGTGGTCTGGACGCTCACGGGCGGCGCGGAGTTCCGCTGCGACTGGTCCAACGCCAGCCGCACGCAACTCTTTGACCTGCGCCGTGGCTGCTGGAGCGAGCCGGTGTGCGAGGCCTTTGGCGTTGACGTGGCCTGCCTGCCACAGGTGACCGATTCCGATGGCCTGTTTGGCATGACGGACCTGGGCGGCTTTTTGCCGGCACCCGTGCCCATTCACGGCGTGCTCGGCGACAGCCATGCCGCCTTGTTTGCGCAGGGCTGCCATAGCCGCGGCATGGCCAAGGCGACCTATGGCACCGGCAGCTCGGTCATGATGAACGTCGGCGACGAGTTCGTCGCCAGCTCGCACGGGCTTTCGAGCTCGCTCGCATGGCGCATGGACGGCGTGACCGAGTACGTGCTCGAGGGCAACGTGAGCTACGCCGGCGCCGTCAAGACGTGGCTGCGCGACGATCTGGAGCTCATCAATAACCCCGAGGAAGTTACCGACCTGTGCTACGCCGCCAATCCGGCGAGCCGCGTCTACTTTGTGCCGGCGTTTACCGGTCTGGGCGCGCCGCACTGGGCGAGTGACGCCGAGGGCTGCGTCTTTGGCATGACGCGCACCACGGGTCGCGCGGAGTTCGTGAAGGCCGCCGACGAGTCGATCGCCTATCAGATCTTTGACGTGATTGATGCGATGGTCGAGGATTCGGGCGCGGCGCTGGCCGAACTTCGTGTTGACGGCGGTCCCACGCGCGATGCGTACCTGATGCAGTTTGAGAGCGACCTGGTTGGCTCGCCCATCCGCATTGCGAGCAACGACGAGATGAGCGGTCTGGGCGCGGCCTGGGCCTGCGGCATTGCGCTGGGCATGTACACGCGCGACGTCGTCGACGTCTACGGCGCCCGCGGCATCGTGGAGCCGTCGATGCCCGCCGACGAGCGAGCCAAAAAGATCGCCGGCTGGCGCCATGCTGTCGACGCGACTATCGCCTACACTGCCTAGGCGGCTGCGCGGCGCCCAAGGATTTTTCTGGGACGGGGATTAAAAACTCATTGATCCCCGTCCTTGGCAGCTCATTTGGGACGGGGCTTTTTTGACTGGTATGATTGGTGCGACCATTCCAACCAGCTAAAAGAGCCCCGTCCTAAATTGACTATCGAGAGGATCTGCCATGGAGCGTATCGCGAGTTTTTCCGTTGACCATCTGCTGCTTGAGCCCGGCGTGTACGTGAGCCGCATCGACCGCGATCCGGCGACCGGCGCCGCCGTCACCACGTTTGACCTGCGCCTGACCACGCCCAACAAGGAGCCGGTCATGAACACGGCCGAGTGCCACACCATCGAGCACCTGGGCGCGACGTTCCTTCGCAACCATGCCGAGTGGTCGAGCCGTATCGTCTACTTTGGTCCCATGGGCTGCCGCACGGGCTTTTACCTCGTCGTGTTTGGCGAGGTGACGAGCGAGGAGATCCTGCCGCTCGTGCGTGAGCTGTTCGAGTTTGTCGCCGGCTTTGAGGGCGATGTCCCCGGTGCCGCTCCCGAGGAGTGCGGTAACTATCTGGACCAGAACCTCCCCATGGCAAACTGGCTCGCACGCCGCTATCTCGACCGTGACCTGGCCAATATCGACGAGAAGCACCTGCACTATCAGCAGGCGTAAGGGCTTTATCGCCCAAAGCGCGCGCATTGGGCGCCTTCGCTTATGCGGGGGCGCCTTTTTGTTGAGTGGTCGGGACGAGCGTTCAAAATCGCTCATGTTTGTTCTAGAATGTTCGTACTGTCACATAAACGAACAGGAGTGAACATGCATATCTATTCTGTCAACGATCCCGAGTTCAAATCCTATGGCAACGTTTGGGATGACGTTCCGTCCGTGCTCACGTCGCCCGTGCTCGAGGCGCTCTCTGCCACGCCCATCCCCGAGGGCAGCAAGTACGTAGCAAGCGCGCCGGAGCTCGAGGGCGTCAAGGATGCCGATAAGCTGGGCTTTCTCATGTACGGCGGCCGTCCCTTCCAGCTGGGCTGGTGCAACGGCCACAACACGCAGCTCAACTGCCTGGAGTATCACCGCGCCAGCGAGTTTAACCTGGGCGCCCGCGACTTTATCCTGCTCGTGGCGCATCGCTGGGAGATTGAGGGCGGCAAGCTCGACACCGCGTGCGTCAAGGCGTTCCGCGTGCCGGCGGGTACGGTCGTCGAAGTCTTCAACACCACGCTCCACTACACGCCGTGCATGGTCGACGACGGCGGCTTCCAGGTAATGGTTGCGTTGCCCGCCGGCACCAATGGTCCGCGCCCCGAGGCCGCAGCCGACATGCCCGCGGTCGGCGACAGCTACTGCTACTGGAAGGCCGACAAGTGGGTCCTCTGCCACGCCGACAGCCCCAAGGCAGCCGAAGGCGGCTACGTGGGCCTCTTCGGCAAGAACCTCGACATCGCCTGTGACTAGCATCTTCCGTCTCGATTTGTAACATCTAGTGGGCTAAATCGTCTCTACCTGTTACAGATCGAGACAAATCGGCCCAAGCCAGCCCAAACCACCACAAAGGTGCCTATCCCCTTTGTGGTGGTTGCTAGAGCTGGCTGCGCAGGTAGTCGGCCATATAGGGGACGGCGAAGCGCACGTAGCCGCGGCGCACCTGCTCGATAACGCCGGCGTCAATGAGGCGCCGGCGATATTTTTGTGCATAGTCGGGTGTGACCGACATGCGCTCCGCTACATCGGAAATGCGCGACGCAGCGTCTTCGTCGTCGGTCATCGCGGCGAGAAACGCGACATCTTGGTCCGATAGCGCGGCGAGCGTCGTCCCACAAACATCATTTTCGAAATCGACCTTCGATGCTTCGATAGCTCTGTCGACATGCTCCTGCGCTACGCGCTCTCCGGCCTTGCAGCGATTGGCGATGTTATAGCCGATGAGCTGCAGCATATAGGGCGAGCCCTGGGTAGCGCGAGCGGCGCGGAGGCGAAGGTCGCTTGGAATATCGAGGCCGAGCTCTTCGAAAGCCCGTTGATAATAGGCATCGACATCTCCGACTGAAAGCGGCTCAAGTGTGACCTTGCGAGCGCGGTTCAGAAATGTCAGCACGCGGTCATTGAGCGTTGCGCAGACGGCTCCCGGCAGGCCCGCCATGACGAGCGCGATGTTGAGTCGCTCGCCGACCAGCTCTTGATAGGCGGTGACGAGCTGCCTGATCTCGGGTGAATTTGCTTGGAGCTCGTCGATGAGGATGAGGATGCCATGTCCCTGCTCGGTCAATTTGCGCGCAAGTTGCGTGAGTTTGAACTGAAAACTCTTAGTCTCCTGCACGTCTCGTGTGAACTCGAGGCCTGCCGAGAACCCGAAAACACTTAGGCTGCCGCCCGTAAGTTTGGGAAGGCAGCGCTTGTTGACGTAAGGCTCGCCTGCTTCTTGGATTTTCTCAACAATGCGCTCGAGCATATCCTCGGAGGCTACGGTGGGCGTGGCGACAACGAAGCCGAGCTTGCGTGCGCGGTCGGCAAGTTCCCACAGAAGAACCGTCTTGCCGCTGCCTCGCTGGCCAAGCATGAGCATGGCTCGGTCGCGATTGCCCGGCTCCTGCTCAAGGCCGGATATGAATGTCGAAATTACAGCTTCGCGCCCGACGAGATAGGATGGGCGATTTCCAAATGAAGGGGAGAAGATGGTTTCAGTCATGAGTCTCCTTTCCTTTTTTTCCTATTTTTTCCTTTTTTTCCTATTGAGTCAAATGGCCTGCCAGCCGAGGGCGGCCACGTAGGCCTCACTGGCAAGAGCCTCGACATCGCCGTGGACTAGGGGCTTTTGTCTCAATCTGTAACACCTGCCAGGCAAAATCGTCTCTACCTGTTACAGATCGAGACAAACCGGCCCAAGCCAGCCCAAACCACCACAAAGGTGCCGGTCCCCTTTGTGGTGGTTTGGGCCAGTTTGCCTATATTCTGTGCGAGACGGGCCGAGGGGGTCGGAGGGTGAACGGTAGGATATAGGCGGTGAACGGTAACTTCTATTAAACCGCTTTAATTGCCCAGCAAAACCTCTATACTTGCTGCTGCACCGCGTTACTCCTCGGGAGGCGCCACGAGCACATGTCATAGCAACCGCCGGCCCCAGGACCGGTGCGTAGAGATGTCCGAGTGGAGCCTAGGGGGAGTTTTTTCATGCTTATAACCAAGGCAATAAATAACAACGTTGTCCTCGCGGAGGACGATGCTGGGCGCGAGCTCGTGTTGTTTGGCAAGGGCCTTGGCTTTCGCGGCGCCCCGTCCTATATCGAGGACGAGAGCATTATCCAACGCAGCTTTCGCGATATCAGCCCCGAGATGTACGATGCCGTGGCCTCGCTCTCGGACGACGTGATTATCATCGCGTCGGGCATCGTGGACATCGCGCGCAACGAGCTCAACTGCACACTCAACCCCAACTTGGTGTTTACCCTCGCCGACCATCTTCAGTTTGCCATCGACCGTGCCCACAAGGGAGCCTCCATCAAGAACCCGCTCTACGAGGAGGTCTGCCTGGTGTATCCGCGCGAGGCCGAGGTGGGCCGTCGTGGTGTCAAGCTCGTCATGGCCGTGGCCGAGGATGTTGACTTTCCCGAGACCGAGTCTGCCTCGATCGCGCTTCATATCGTCAACGCCGAGATAATCGACGAGGAGGCGAGTGCCAAGGGCAACATGGACCTGATAGTTAAGAGCACTGAAGTGATCGATGCAGTGACCGGCATCATCGAGCGTACGCTTGGCGAGACCATCGACCGCTACTCATACAGCTACGCGCGCTTTGTGACGCACATGCGCTTCCTAATTGGCCGGCTCATCAAGGGCGAGGGCGAGGAAACGCGTAACAGCGGCCTCTTCAAGCGCGCTACCAGCGAATTTTCGGACGCGTACGCCTGCGCACGCGCAATCGATGAATATATGCGGGCAACCTGCGGCTGGCACTGCTCAGACGAGGAACTGCTCTATCTGATGATGCATATCAACCGGCTCTGCCCGGGGCATTGATAACGCGGCCGGGTACCCGCCTAACTGCCCAAGCGGCCGGCTTTGCGTCGGTGCAAACCTGCGGCCGTGCGCCGCATCCCATTTGCTGTTTAGCCCCAAGGCGCCGGGGCTGCAGATATTTCTGTAACGAGTGAAACAAGGAGGTTTCACATGGCACGCGATTACGAGGCTCTCGCCCGTACCATCGTTGAACTCGTCGGTGGCGAGGACAACGTCAAGTCCGTCACCCACTGCATTACCCGTTTGCGCTTTACCCTCAACGACGACAAGAAGGCCCAGACCGAGAAACTCAACCAGACCGAGGGCGTCATCTCCGTCCTGCAGGCTGCCGGCCAGTACCAAGTCGTTATCGGCAACCACGTTACCGACGTGTACGACGCCCTGCCCAAGGTTTCCAACATCCAGCTCGGCGGCGAGGTCGAAGCCGAAGCCGGCGGTAATATCGTCAACCGCGCGATCCAGCTCATCAGCGGCATCTTCATGCCGATGCTTCCCGCCATGTCTGCTGCCGGTCTTCTCAAGGCATTTGTGATCATGGCCAACTCCTTTGGTTGGCTCGCGGCTGATTCCACCACCTACCAGCTGCTCTACGCCATCGGCGACGGCGTGTTCTACTTCATGCCGGTCTTTCTTGCCCGCACCGCGGCCAAGAAGTTCAAGTGCAACGACTGGACGGCCATGGCCATCGCCGTTGCGCTCTGCTACCCTACGCTCTCCACGCTGTTTAGCGCCGGCGACCCGGTCGACCTCTTTGGTATCCCGGTGACGCTCATCAGCTACACGAGCTCGGTTATCCCCATCATCTTTGCCGTGTACGCGCAGTCCTGGATTGAAAAGGGCCTCAACAAGGTTGTCCCCGACATTCTCAAGGGCCTTATCGTTCCCGTCGTGACGCTTCTCGTTGCCACCGCGCTCACCCTCTACATCATCGGCCCCGTCACCGACTTCATCGGTAGCATCATCGCCAACGGCCTGGCGTCTCTGCTCGAGGTTGCCCCGCTGCCCGCCGGCTTCCTCATCGGCGCCCTTTGGCCCTGCCTCATCATCTTTGGTATGCACTGGGCCTTTATCCCCATCATCCAGATGAACATCGGCATGCTCGGCTATGACGTTATCCTGCCCATCACCGTCGGCACCAACTTTGCCATGGGCTTCGCCGTTTTGGCTATCTTCCTTAAGACCAAGAACACCGAGCTCAAGGAGCTTGCCGGCGCTGCCGCGATCTCTGCGCTCCTGGCCGGCATCACCGAGCCCGCTATCTACGGCGCCGTCCTCAAGTACGAGCGTCCGTTTGCGATCGCCATCGTCTCCTGCGGCGTCTGCGGTGCCATCGCCGCCTCCTTTGGCCTGCATCAGCCTGCGCTCATGACCACCTCGCTGATCACCATTCCGGCCATCATCGGCTCCGTGGGCATGGAGGACGTCATCGCCCTCGCCGTGGCCTCCGTCCTCACCTTTGTGGGCACGCTGCTCTTTGGCTTTAACGACGACATGATCATCGAGAACAACTAGTTCTCGGTCGAGGGCATATGATGCCGTGAGGCATCGTCACACGGGGCGCGGCGCCGCATGCGTCCCGTGTGCCCTTACGGGAGGGTGCTGACCCCTACACGAATCCGGCATCCTCCCGTAAGGGCACACAACAGAAACGAGGTAGCAATGAAGCAATCCGAGCTTTGCGATCTGCTGAGGCACATGACGCTGCGCGAAAAGATCGGGCAGTTGGTGCAGCTCGACGGCGGGTGCTTTGGTACCGATGCCGTAGCGGTGGGTCCGCGCGCCAAGCTGGGCGTGACGCAGGAGGACGTGGATGTGTGCGGAAGCGTGCTCAACGTGCTGGGCGCCGAGGAGGTGCATCGCATCCAGGACGCCTATCTGGAGCGCAGCCGCCTCAAGATCCCGCTCGTCTTTATGGCCGACGTAATCTATGGCTACCAGACCTGCTACCCCATCCCGTTGGGCCTTGGTGCCACATGGGACCCCGACCGCATCCGCGAGAACTACAAGCTTATTGCCGAAGAAGCCGTTGCCGATGGCTGCATGGTGACCTTTAGCCCGCCCGTCGACGTGGTGCGCGATGCGCGCTGGGGCCGCTGCCTGGAGATGCCGGGCGAGGATCCGTATCTGAGCAGCCGCTTTGCCAGCGCGATGGTCGAGGGCTTTAAGGGCGACGGCACCGCCGAGGGCAGCATCGCGAGCTGCGTCAAGCACTTTGCGGGCTATGGCGCGCCCGAGGCCGGCCGCGAGTACAACACCGTGGACATGAGCGAGTGGCGCATGCGCAACGAGTACCTGCCGCCCTACAAGGCCGCGGTGGATGCCGGGTGCGACCTGGTTATGACGAGTTTCAACACCGTGGAGGGCGTGCCGGCCACGGCAAGCCGCTGGCTCATGCATGACGTGCTGCGCGAGGAGTGGGGCTTTGACGGTCCAGTCATTACCGATTATGCCGCGATCGACGAGCTCATGGCGCACGGCGTTGCCGCCAACCGCCGCGAGGCGGCCAAGCTCGCTATGAGCGCCACGGTCGATATCGACATGAAAACGCCCTGCTATGCGCATGAGCTCGAGGGCCTGGTTAAGGCGGGCGAGGTCTCGATGGAGGCGATCGACGCAGCTTGCATGCGCGCGCTTGAGCTCAAGAACAAGCTGGGCCTTTTTGAGGACCCGTACCGCACCTGCTCGCCCGAGCGCCGTGCGGAGGTCACTTGCACCCCGGAGCGCCTCCAGAGCGCACGGGAGACCTGCGACGAAGCGCTCGTGCTCCTCAAGAACGAGGGCGGGCTGCTGCCGCTTGCGACGGGTGCCGAGGCACCGCGTGTGGCGCTCATAGGCCCCTATGCCAACAGCCGCGACATCATAGGTATGTGGGCGATCCACGCCGACAAGTCGCATTCCGTGACACTTGCCGAGGCCTTTGCCGAGGTACTGGGCGAGGACGGCTTTGGCTGGGCACGGGGCTGCCCCATGCTCGATGACTACAGCGAGCTGGGCGAGTTTGGCAAGATCCCGGCGTTTGGTGCGCCGACGGGAGAGAGTGCGGATCCGGCGGTCATGGAGGCCGAAGCGCTCGAGTTGGCCGCGGCGAGCGACGTGGTGATCATGGCGCTCGGCGAGCACATGTTGCAGAGCGGCGAGGGCGGCGCCCGCACGGACATTACCATCCCCGCTCCGCAAAAGCGCCTGCTCAAGCGCGTGCGTGCCCTGGGCAAGCCTGTGGTGCTTGTACTCTTTAACGGACGCCCGCTTGCGCTTACCGATGTGCTCGACGACTGCGACGCGATCCTGGAGGCGTGGTTCCCGGGAACGGCCGGCGGGCGCTCGGTGGCCGACGTGCTCTTTGGTGCCGTCAACCCGAGCGGCAGGCTCACGGTGAGCTTCCCGCACAACGTTGGGCAAGAGCCGCTCTACTACGCGCAGTTCTCAACTGGGCGCCCCGCCAAGACGTCCACGCACAGTGGGCGCTTTGTGAGCCGCTACATGGACTGCCCCAACGATGCGCTGTTCCCGTTTGGCTACGGGCTCTCCTACCACACGGCACGCTACGACAATCTGCGCCTGAGCTCGGCCGAGATGCCGAGCAGCGGCTCCTGTGGCATCACCGTTAAGGTGGATGTGACCAACGAGAGTACCGTTGCGGGCACCGAGGTGGTGCAGCTCTATATCCACGACAGGGTGGGCACGCGCGTGCGCCCCATGCTGGAGCTCCGCGACTTTGCACGCGTTGAGCTTGAGCCCGGCGAGAGCCGCACGGTCTCCTTCGAGCTTTGCGAGGAGGAGCTGCGTTTTTGGACGCCCGAGCATGGCTGGGCGAGTGAGTCAGGTGCGTTTGAGGTCCTGGCGGTGCCAAACAGCCGCGATCTCGTGAGCGCGGAACTTGCGCTCGTGTAGACGATAGGCGAGTGGTGGACACGGAGCGCCCGCCGCTCGCCTGTTCTATCTGAAGGGCTGTTGCGGTATTCAGTTTCTATAAAACAATTTAGAAAAGGGGCATTGACCAGCGCGTTCACACCGATGGCGATATGCCCTGGAAGAAAGGCCAACTTATGAGCTACAAGCATCTTGCAACCAACCCCTATCTTCCTGGCTGGGAGTATGTGCCCGATGGCGAGCCGCATGTGTTTGGCGACCGTGTCTACGTGTTTGGTAGCCATGACGCGCCCGAGGGCACCGCGTACTGCCCGGGGGACTACGTGTGCTGGTCGGCGCCGGTGGACGACCTAGGTGCCTGGACGTTTGAGGGTACCATTTGGCGCAAGGCGGATGACCCTCAGAACACCGCGCTCGACCCCTACTTTGCGCCTGACGTGTGCCAAGGGGCCGATGGGCGCTTTTACCTCTATTACTTCTATCTGTCACGCACGCTGGGCCCCGTGTTTGCCGTGTCCGTGTGCGACGAGCCGGCGGGTCGCTACCGCTACCTAGGGCGCGTGTGCCTGCCGACGGGTGAGCCGCTCACGGCGGAGAGTGGCTTTGGTATACCCTTTGACCCCGCGGTGCTCGCCTGCGAGGACGGCGGCTGCTGGCTTTACTACGGCTTTGGCGCCAAAAAGCGCAGCTCGCGTATGCCCGCGAGCAGCACGGAGGGCAGCTTTGTGGTGCGCCTGGGTGCCGATATGCGCACCATGGTCGAGGACCCCAAGCGCCTGGCCCCCGGATTTTTCCAGGCCGAGGGCACGGGCTTTGAGGGGCATGCCTTCTTTGAGGCATCGAGCATCCGCGAGCTCGACGGGCGCTACTACTTTGTGTACTCGAGCGAGCACGGCCATGAGCTGTGCTGGGCGATCATGCCCACGCCCGAGGGGCCGGTAACCTACGGCGGCGTGCTCGTGTCCAACGGCGACGTGGGCCTTCCCGGTCACGAGACCGAGGACGCAGCCGTGATGGATCTTGCCAACAACCATGGTGGCATGGTGCGCATCGCCGGGCGCGACTACATTTTCTACCATCGCCATACGCACGGCGCCCAGCACGCGCGCCAGGGCTGCGCCGAACCGATTGAGATCGCACCCGATGGCAGCATCGCGCAGGTAGAGATCACGAGTTGTGGCCTCAACGGCGGCGCACTGCCCTGTGGTCGCACGTATGCGGCGAGCATCTGCTGCCATCTGATGGGACCCGACGGCGCGGTGCACTATGCGGGCAATCTGGAGATCGCCGAGAATCACCCGGTGATCTCGCAGGAGGTCGATACGGGCTGTACGACCTCGGCGCGTACCTACGTTTCCAGCCTTTGCGACGGTGCCAGTGTGGGTTACAAGTACCTATCCTTTACGGGTGCGGAACGTACGCTTGAGCTCGAGGTGCGCGGGGATTTGAACGGTACGCTTGTCCTGCGTCTGGATGTGCCGGACGGTGCCGAGGCGGCGCGCGTGGAGTTCGCTGCGGGCGACGGATGGCATACGGTAACGGCAGGGCTCGTGCCTGTGGAGAGTGGCGATCACGCCCTCTACCTGACCGTCGAAGGCGCCGGCTCGGTCGACCTCGCCTCTTTTACCATCCTCTAGCCAACCGTCTCCCGTCGGGTGCAGGTCCCTTTTGGGGGGGAAATGTCCTAATGGGAACGGGTCTGCGCGGGCGTACGGGAGCCTGCTCGGCTTGCTCGCGCGAAACCTTCCAAAATCACCTGACCCCAAACGGAAGGCTTGAAGCCAAACGTCAGAATGGAGTTACCTTGACCGAGATTCCACAGCTGCACACGTGCGCAAACGGCGAACGACGCCTGATGGTGGACGGCCGGCCCTTTACGTTGTTGGCGGGCGAGTGCCACAACTCCGCCTCGGGTGGGCGCCGCGCGTTTGCCGATGCGCTCGACCGCGCGCAGTGGCTCGGTATGAACACCGTGCTTGCGCCCGTTACCTGGGAGCTTTTGGAGCCTGCGGAGGGCAAGTACGACTTTTGGCAGCTAGATATGATGCTCGAGCTTGCTCGCGAGCGCGGTCTGCATCTGGGCGTGCTGTGGTTTGGCGCCTATAAAAACGCCCAGTGCTACTATGCGCCCGCGTGGGTCAAGCGCGACGTGCGGCGCTTCCGTCGCGCTCAGATGGTGCCCGGGCAGAACAAGATTATCTACGAGGAGTTCTACGGCTTTGCCATCACGGCACTCTCGCTCTTTTGCCCCGAGACGCTCGAGGCCGACGCGCTTGCCTATGCCGCGCTGATGGCGCACCTGCGCGATGTCGATGGTGCCGAGCACACGGTGGTGACCGTGCAGGTCGAAAACGAGTGCGGCCAGATGGTCGCCGCACGCGAGCACGATGCCTGGGCGGATGCCGCCTTTGCCCAGGAAGTTCCCCCGGCGCTGGTCGAGGCCCTGCGCGCGGACCCCTCGGCCATGGCACCCGAGGTTCTCGCGGCGCTTGAGGCGGGGGTCGGCGCGGGTACATGGGAGCAGGTCTTTGGCGAGCATGCCGAGGAACTCTTTACCACCTATCACATGGCGCGCTACGTAGAGCAGGTTGCCGCCGCGGGCCGTGCCGAGTACGCGCTGCCCACTGCGTGCAACTGTTGGCTCGACAAGGGCCATAAGCCCGGGCGCTTTCCCACAGGCGGCCCCAACTTGCGTGTGCTCGGCGTGTGGAAGCATGCCGCCCCGAGCATCGACATGGTGGGACCCGATATCTACGTTCCCACGTTCTGCCAGGTGTGCGAGGGCTACACGCGCCCCGATAACCTGCTGTTTATTCCCGAGACCGCCACGCATGCCTATGCCGCGGCGCGCGAGATCTGGGCCGTGGGGCATCTCCATGCCTTTTGCTTCTCGCCTTTTGGATACGAGGAGATGGGCGAGCCGTTTGGCGACTCGGCGGGCATCCTCTTTGGTATGGACACGAGCGATCCGGCGCTGCGTACCCCGCAAGATCCGGGCGAGTATGCGGCGGTGACGCGCGGGCTAGCCCGGCTGCTGGAGATGGCCGCGGACGACGCGGCGTACGCGACGCTCGATGCGGTCTCGAGCGAGGTTTCTGCTAAGGGCGAGCTTTGCATGGGCGACGTTGTCATCAAGGTGAGCTTCGCCGAGGGCGCGCTTCCCGGTGCCTGCGCGGCGCTCGTAGGTGCGGACGGGGCCGTTTATCTGTTGGCCCTACGCTGTGCCCTTGCGCTCGAGTCGCGCGTGGCGGGGGAGCCCCATGTGGACGTGGACGCACTTGAGACGGGTACGGTCGAGAACGGCACCTGGCAGCGCGACTGCCGCCTCAACGGCGACGAGGTGGGCATCATGCGCTGCGACGAACCCACACTTCTGCGCCTCACGACCATCACCTACGCATAGCCAGCAAGGCGGTTTTGGGATTTTGCGCTCGATGCGTCGCGCGTGGTGACCGTGACGCCGTTTTGTAGTTCCGGTCCGAAACAGGCAGCACGCGATCGTAGACTTGTATAAAGACGACATTGCTAAATATGCTGAAACCCCCGTTGAGGCCTGACAAATCAAGATGGTTTACGAGGCGATTCCGGGGCAGCTCAATGCTCAGACCAAGCGGTTTACATATGCGCGCCTTGGGAAGGATCTAAGATTTGCAAACATGGAGACGGCATTCGATTGGTTGCAGGCATCGGGGGCGGCAATCGAGTCAACCCGCGTGGGGGAGCCCACGTTTCCTCTAGGGATGACCTGCCGCCCGAAGGCGGCTACGTGGGCCTCGTCGAAAAGAACCTCGACATCGCGGTGGACTAGGGGCTTTTGTCTCAAACCACCACAAAGGTGCCTGTCCCCTTTGTGGTGGTTTGGGGCGGCGGTATCAGAAAGTGTCAGGCAGGGGCGGCTGCCGGGCCGCCGTGTGCGAAAAGAAGTGTCGACCTGCGTCGTTGCCGTTGAGTAGCGCGCTGCTTACGGGGATACTGAAACCACGACAAACAGCGTGTGAAAGGATCGATGCATGGCTTTCCGTAAAGACTTCCTGTGGGGCGGCGCAACGGCTGCCAACCAGTGCGAGGGCGCTTACGACGTGGATGGCCGCGGCCTGGCCAACGTGGACGTGGCGCCGCACGGCCCTGAGCGCTATGCGGTGGTCTCCGGCCAGCGCAAGATGCTCGACTTCGAGGACGGCTATTACTACCCCGCGCAGACCGGCATCGATTTCTATCACCACTACAAGGAGGACATCGCCCTCTTTGCCGAGATGGGCTTTAAGACCTTCCGCATGAGCCTGGCCTGGACCCGCATCTTCCCCAACGGCGACGAGACTGAGCCCAACGAGGCCGGCCTGGCCTTCTACGAGGACGTGTTCCGCGAGTGTCAGGCGCACGGCATTGAGCCGCTCGTGACCATCACGCACTTCGACTGCCCGATTCACCTCATCAAGGAGTACGGCGGCTGGCGCAACCGCAAGCTCATCGACTTCTACAAGAACCTCGCGACCACGATCTTCACCCGCTACAAGGGCCTGGTAAAGTACTGGCTTACCTTCAACGAGATCAATATGATCCTGCACCTGCCGTTTATGGGTGCCGGTCTGGTCTTTGAGGAGGGCGAGAACAAGGAGGCCGTCGAGTACCTGGCCGCCCACAACGAGCTCGTCGCCAGCGCTTGGGCAACCAAGATCGCCCACGAAATCGACCCCGAGGTCAAGATCGGCTGCATGCTCGCCGCAGGTAGCTACTACCCCTACAGCTGCCGTCCGGGCGATGTGCGCCAGGCGCAGATTGACAACCAGAGCAACTATTTCTTTGTCGACGTCCAGAGCCGCGGCTACTATCCGGCCTATGCCGTCAAGAAGCTCGAGCGTCTAGGCATCGATGTGGGTATGACGGACGAGGACCGCGAGATCCTGGCCGCCAACACCGTCGACTTCATCAGCTTTAGCTATTACAGCACCCGTTGCTCCGCCGGTGCCGATAACCCCGATGTCGAGCGCACCCGGGGCAACGCCTTCGCCGGCGCCAAGAATCCCTACCTGCAGGAGAGCCAGTGGGGCTGGGCCATCGATCCGCTGGGCTTCCGTATTACGCTCAACGACCTGTACGACCGTTATCAGAAGCCGCTGTTTGTGGTCGAGAACGGCCTGGGCGCCAAGGATGTTGTCGAGGAGGATGGCTCCATCAACGACGACTACCGTATCGACTACCTGCGCCAGCATATCGCCGCGATGCGCGATGCGGTGACCGAGGACGGCGTTGACCTGCTGGGCTACACCACCTGGGGCCCAATCGACCTGGTGTCTGCCGGCACGGGCGAGATGTCCAAGCGCTACGGCTTTATCTATGTCGACCGCGATGATGCGGGCAACGGCACCCTCAAGCGTTCCAAAAAGAAGAGCTTCGACTGGTACAAACACGTCATCGAGACGAACGGCGAGGACCTGGCCTAAGGCTTCCCAACAACCATAGCCTCCTAACCAAAACGCCCGGCGAGCAGTTAATGCCCGCCAGGCGTTTTGTTAAAAGAAGTGAAAGCACTCATTGGGGACGTACTTAAATGAGTGCCCGCAGAATGAGAGTGGATAATCTCCCGTTTTTAGCCTGTTTGTGGGCTCAAAGTGGGAGATTGTCCACTCTCGTCATTTGGGTGTCCAAAAATCCCCGCTCGTTTGGTGCCTGGGGACACTCTTTGTCGAATGCAGCGGCTGCCGAATGTGGGCGCCGTCCTTGCTATGCCACGGTCACGGCGACCTGGGCGTAGCGGGTACAGGGGCGCTCGGCGTGCGTCAGCACGGTGAGGGTGAGCACAAAGCGGTCGCCGGGTCGTGCGTCGGCGGGCACGATGAAAGCGGTGTCTACCGTGCATTCTTGCCACATCGACAGATCCTGGACGCCTGCATAGCTCGACGGATCTACGGCGACATCCCAATGCGCATCGAAGCCCCTGCCGTCGGGGTCGACGATGGTTGCTGCAAGGTCGATGCGCTTGCCGGCTGCGGCGCTGCGGTCGGCCGTGACCTCGACAACATGTGCCGGATGCGAGCAGATGGCCGGATCATGGGCGCACCATTGCGCGCGGGCGGCAAAGTCTTCCTGATAGGCACGCAGATAGGGATTGGGATTGTCGTCTGCGGGCGTGTTGATGGCGGCAAGACCGGCGGGCGCGTTCGCATCGGGATGCCCATCAAGAAACATGCGGCCGAGCAGTGTGTCGAAGCCGCGGTCGTCGATACCGCGCAGGCCAAACGGCAGCAGCGGAATATAGGTCATGCTGTCGCCTTCGGCCATAAAATCGCCGCGCTCAAACTGCATCGCGGGCATGCCTTCCAGGCCCCAATCCAGACGGGCATGCTTGCCAAACTGAAAGCGCTCGGGCTCGTTTTCGTAGACCTTACCATCGCCATAGAGCATGTAACGTGCCATGAGGGGGCCGTTGCCCTGCGTGAGATTCTGCTCGGGCCAAGGAGCCTTAAACAGCGGCAGTGTATCGGGCTGAGCCATCTTGGCGTCGACATAGCCGCCATACATATAGGGCACGCGCCAAAAGATGAGCTCGGGAAAGAGCTCGCGCCCATGGTCGAGCCATGAGTTGTCCTGCCCTACGCCGTCCGCGACGCCCATCACGCGCACCTTCTGATAGACCCGCTGCCGTACAGCGGGCCACTCGGGCGTGGCGCGATAGCGCTCGGCAATACTCATGAGCGCGCGAACGATCGTATTCATACCACCCCAGCTGAGCAACCATAACGTACGCGGATCATCATCCAGAATCGCCTGCGCAATTACGCGAGACCCCTCAGTTTCCTTAGTCACATCACCCTCAAAGGCAACATCTCCCACAAACGTACGCTCGATCATCTGGGCAGGCGTGGGAAACGGCGGTTCACCGGCGGCGTCCGCATTTGCCTGCAACTGCGGCCAAGCCCGGGCATATTCATTACTCCAGAGACTCTCAATCCAATGCTCGGGAAACGGCCGATACTCACGAAGCTCGCCGGCTAGCGGATCGGGCTCATGAGGCACAACAGCCCACTCATAAGAGCGCCGCCCTTTGGTCCGCCAATGCGAATTTACCTCGCCGAGCGTATGAACCCCATCCCCAAGAAAGTGATACTGCGAAGCCGTATACACCACAGCCTGAACATCAAGCAAGTTGAGATACAGAGCCAAATGAACGAGAGAGTTCATGTCATCGACTTCCATATCAGTGGTAACAATCACCCGAGTCAACTTCTGGGACATAGGAACAGCTCCAATCAAAATCAATTCAGCCAGTTACGCGCAAGGCAAGACGGGACCCATGCCCCCATCGCCACCGACCCGGCGGCCCGCTAGAAGCGGCCGGCCAGGGTCACAGCAACGTCAACGCAGCGGAGACCGGGGTTTAGTCTTGCAAACATTCCGCAGGGGGCATGGGCAGGCGCAGCGCGAAGCGCAAAGCGCCAGCCCATGCATGCCCGAGGACGTTTGCAAGACTAAACCCCGGCCCCCGCGATGGGAGGGCTTAGCGGCCGACCCTGGCCGACCACTCCCAGCAGCCCACCGGCTCGCCGTCGATGAGTACGTTGCCCCCGTCGAAGTCTTGATAACACAGGTCGTTGAATTGGTGGATCCACACGCCGTGGTTGAACGTCTTCTTGGCCGAGCCGTCGGCCTCGCGATACACGCCGGTCAGGTCCTCGACATGGCTAAAGTAGGTGAGATGCACGTTGGCGCCGGCATTGCGCAGGCGCGCGAACAGCGGCAGCACGGTCTGTTGCGGGTGCACGAGCTCGTCGCCCTTGGAGTGCGTAAACCACAGCGGCGTCTTGGCGAGCGCGGCTACGTCCTCGTCCGTGGCGTTGTACCACGGGGCGCAGCAGGGAAGGCCCGCGGCGAAGAAATCGGGGTAGTCGGCGCACAGGCGCAGGGTCATAAAGCCGCCGTTGGAAAGACCGGCGACCACGATGCGGTCGGTGTCGATGCGGTCGGCATGCTCGGCGACAAACTCATCGATAAGTGCCTTGAGCACGGGGGAGTAGATGCTCTGGTTGGAGTGACCAAGCTGCTCGACGCCGTTGTCCATCCAAAACGTGGGCGACTGCGGCACGAGCACCCAGGCAAAGCCGCCAAAGTAGCGCTGGATCTGCGCCTGGCTAATGGCTGTGACACGGTTGCCGATATAGGCGCGCGTGGCGCCTTCGCCCTGCGTGGCGCCCTTGCCCTCGCCGGCGCCGTGCAGATACACCACGAGCGGTGCCTTTTGGGGCACGGCCGTGGCCTCGGGCGCAAAGGGGTTGAAGCATGCCGAGTCCTCGGCCTTAAAGCTGGGCTCAAAGAAGCCGTATTCGAGCGCGATACCGTCGACGGCGGTCTTTTGCGTGTCGTTGCTCCAGCCTTTGAGCGCAGGGCAGATATCGCCACGGCAGGTGTCGAAGACCAGGCCGCAGGTGGGATCGTCGCCGTCGTTGCCGGGAAGAGCCGCGAGCTGCGTGATGTGCAGCTGGTCATCGAGCATGCGCGAGCCCATGACGCCGCCTTCGATCTTTTTGGTCAGGCGCTGCTCGGCGACCTCGAGCGCCACATGGGTGCCCACGGCGAGCTTACGTCCGTTCTCGTCGCACGGATATGCGGCGAGAATGTCGATGTAACCCACGGAGGGCGCGGCATGGTCGGCGCCGCGTTCCTTGCGCATCAGAACATCGCCCGAGCGCTCGTGACGCTCTACATATATATGGAAGGTGTTCGCGTCGATGTCGTTGGCGCGCACGGTGCAGGGCAGGTCGAGTACGACCTTGCTGATCCAGGGGCCAAAGTCGCCCAAGGTGGTGACGGTTGCGTAGGTACACAATTTGAGTTCCATGAGCTGCCTCCCTTGCGCCGCGAATGCCTGGCATCTGCGGCAATACAAACTAAACATGTTTAGTGTAATCTAGAATTGAAGAATAACCAGATGAACTCGGTAAACGGCAAAATTGAACACGTCGTGAACTACTAAACGCATGTTTACTAGCTTCTAGCAGGGATTCTGTTGATGAGTTAACAGATCAGTGAGGTGTTCATCAAAATAAAATCCCACGTAAATGGCTATATATCAATAGAGGGTCAAAGAGACCATCTCCCGCCATTCAAATACGTTCACCCCCGATTTCCTACCGTTCACCGGACTGTAGACGGCAAAATTGCCATAAATTCGGCGCTCCGTGTAAACTAAAGCCCGTAAACGTTCAGTAAACACTTTGTTTACGACAGCGTATCCAAGGGTTCGGTGGCCGTAAGGGGTTATAGCCGCCGGACCAAAGGCGTGCCTACGTCCAACTGGGTAGGCACACGAAGATATGGGGAGGGGTCCCATGGCAGTAGATAACAAGCAGATTGCCACCGATGTCCTCGAGCTCGTGGGCGGTGCGGAGAATGTTTCCGTCGCCACCAACTGCATGACGCGCCTGCGTCTGACGCTCAAGGATAACAGCAAGGCCGACGTGGAGAAGATCAAGAAGGTCAAGGGCGTTCTGGGTTGCCAGTTCGCCGGCAGCCAGCTCCAGGTCATCATTGGCCAGAACGTGCCCAAGGTGCTCGCCGAGTTCGTCGCCATCTCCGGCGTCAAGCAGGGTGAGGCCGTCAACGAGAATCTCGACGCTCCCAAGGAGAAGCTCGAGCTCAAGAACCTCCCCAATATCATCCTCGACTATCTGTCGGGCTCCATGACCCAGCTCATCCCGCTGCTCATGGCCGGCGGTCTGTTCCGTACCATCGCGGCCGTCCTCGGCCCCACCATGCTCGGTGTGCTCTCGGCCGACGACCCGACCTATACGTTCCTCTACACCACGCTGTACGAGGCCACGTTCACCTTTATCCCCATCTACCTGGGTTATGCCGCGGCTAAGAAGCTCGGCGCCAGCCCCGTGCTCGGCATGCTGCTCGGTGGCGCCCTCATGGCTCCGTCCGTTGTGACGGCTGCCACGCAGGAGGGTGGCGGCATCATCTCCGTCTACGGCATCCAGATCGCTGCTGCCAACTATCAGCAGTCCGTCCTGCCGATCATCCTTTCGGTGCCTGTCCTCTACTTCGTCGAGAAGTTCTTTAAGAAGGTCATGCCCGACGTGCTCTCCACGGTCTTCACGCCGTTTTGCACCATGATCGTTACCATCCCCATCGCCTTCATCGTCCTCGCCCCCATCGGCAACGAGATCGGTACGCTGATCGCTAACGCGCTCTTCGGCCTTGCTGACCTTGGCGGCATCGGTATCCTGATCGTCATGGCCGTCCTCGGCGCCTTCTGGCAGCTCTTCGTGGTCTGCGGTATGCACATGCCCGTCATCCTGCTCGCTCAGGTTCAGATCATCGCTGCCGGTTACGATCCCTTCGTCTTCGTTTCCACCAACTGCGCTATGGCCGCTGTCTGGGGCTGCGCCTTCGGTGCCTTCCTCAAGATGAAGAACCCCGACGAGAAGTCTCTCGCCATCGGTTACGTCATCTCCGCCATCGCCGGCGGCGTCACCGAGCCCGCACTCTTCGGTATCCTCATGCGCTTCCGCCGCACCATGCTCGGCATGTTCATCGGCGGTGCCATCGGCGCTGTGTTCTCCGGCCTCATGGGTGTTACCTATTACCTCGCAGGCGGTGCCTCCAACTTCCTGGTCTTCACCAACTACCTGCAGGGTGGCCAGATGAACACCGTCTGGGCTATCGTCGGTATGGCAATCTCCTTTGTCATCGCCGCTGCCGTCGTCTTTGCCACGGGCTTCTCCAAGGAGGAGCTCGCCGAGATGGAGGCCTAAGGCCAAACCATTCGGTTGCATATGACCTCACCTACACGACAGGGCCCCGTCAGGCGCAAGCCCGGCGGGGTCTTTTTTGCAAGGTAGACTGATTGGGGACGGATGAAATCCGCCCGCGAGGAATTGCCAAGTGCCGAGGGCTTTCGCGCGGGGCTACCGCGAAAGCCCCCGGCGGTTCGCAAATCCTTTATCGAACGAAAGGACATGCAGATGAGTTTGGGAACGCTGACCGTCAACGGTCGCCAGGATGGCTTTTTGTGCGAGGGCAAACCGTTCTTTTGGTTTGCCGATACGTGCTGGAGCGCGTTTACGAGCATTGCCGAGGCCGATTGGGACTACTATCTGACCCGTCGCGCCGAGCAGGGCATGAACGTGCTGCAGATCAACACGCTGCCGCAGTGGGATCGCTGCTGCCCCGATCTGGGCATTTGGCCCTATGCCAGCGAGGATGGCGTGCATTTTGATTGGTCCCGACCCAACCAAGCGTACTGGGATCGTGCCGCCGCCATGTGTCGCGCTGCCGTCGAGCACGGCATTCGTCCGGCACTCGTGCTTATGTGGTGTAACTACGTGCCCGGTACCTGGGGCGCCAAGATCGCCGAGCGTTGCGGCGCCGAGATTATGCCGCGTGAGGAGGTCCGCGCCCACGTTGCCCGCGTCGTCGAGAACCTGGGCGAGTTCAAGCCCGTCTACGTGGTGACGGGCGATACCGACTTTGCCGGCGACGAGGCGATCGCCTATTACGAGGACGCGCTCGACGAGGTCGTCAAGCGCGCGCCTGAGGCACTGCGCACCATGCATATCAACCGCGGCAATCGTACCATTCCGGCGCAGTATCTGGGCCGTCTGGACTTTTACATGTTCCAGCCCGGCCACAACTACGAGGGCCAGCCCGAGGCATGGCGTCTGCCGCAGGACTTTATCGCCAACTATCCCAAAAAGCCGATGGTCAACTCCGAGCCTTGCTACGAGCAGATGGGTGCGTCGCGCAACGTCTACTGGCGTTTTACCGCGCAGGATTGCCGCGCGAGCGTATGGTCGTCGATTCTTGCCGGCGCCAGTGCCGGCGTGACCTATGGCGCGCACGGCGTTTGGAACTGGCAGACATCGCGCAGCCAGGGTTCGGTCCTGGGCGAGGGCTTTGACATGCCCTTCCGCTGGCAAGAGTGCCTGCAGTTTGCGGGTGTGTGGGACTTTGGCGCGATCGAGCATGTGCTTGCCAGCCTAGGCGCTACTGCCGGTGACGATGCGCTTGCCGTGGTTCCGGCGCAGGAGCTGCTCGATGACGCGCGCGAGGCCATCCGTGTGGCGCGCGTTGGCGATCGCGTCGTCACGTACCTGCCGCGCACCACGGCGCTCAAGTTTAAGCTCGACGGCGCGCGTGGCTGGACGGCGACGGTCCTCGACATGGAGGACAAGCGCATCGCAAAACTGCCCGTCCGTGACAACGGTGACGGCACCGTGCGCGTGGCGCAGCATCCCTTTGAGCACGACGCTCTGGTGATCCTGACACCCGAGCGCTAACGGCTCTTCTCCAACATTTACAACCCAGTCCCTTTCATAAGGCTGCGACGGAATGGTTCCTGCATGACGGCTTTAAGCTGTCAAGGGGAGCCATTCCGCCGCACTCATTGGGGACGTACTTAAATGAGTGGTTTAACTTGAGACGGGACTTTTTGACCGCCTGATGGGTCGCGCGCCACGATTCGGGCGTCACAGCAGCTCGCCGTGGCGGGCAATGTAGCGGCGCTTTGCCAGCTGAGTGAGCGCGATGTAGGCGGTGACGATGCCGATGAGCAGCGCGAAGAAGCTCGCCGGCAGCGGCAAGAGGCCGAGCGCATCGGCGATGGGGCTTGCCGGCAGCCAGGTGACGAGCGCCAGGCCCAGTACGGTGAGAACGCACAGCGCGGGCGCGGCGTGGTCGCGCGGGCTCGGCAGGCGCGGGGAGCGCAGCATGTGGATCACGAGCGTCTGCGACCACATGGACTCGACAAACCAGCCGCTCTGGAAGAGCGCCACAAAGGCCGCCATGCCTGCGGCGTTGCCCGTCCCGGCGAGCTCGGACCAGCTTGCGCCTACGGTGGCAGGGCACACCACAAAGAAGAGCGCGGCGAAGGTTACGATGTCAAACAGCGAGCTCACGGGACCCAACTCGAGCATAAAGCCCTTAATGGACGCGGCGTCCCAGGCGCGCGGACGGGCGGTCCAGGCGTCATCGACGGTGTCCCACGGCAGCGCGATACACACGATCTCGTAGACCAGCGACAGCAACACCAGCTGCAGGGCGCTCATGGGCAAAAACGGCAGGAACAGGCTCGCGACGGTCACGGACAGTACGTTGCCAAAGTTGGAGCTCACCGTGGTCTTGAGGTACTTGAGCAGGTTGCCGTAGGTGCGGCGGCCTTCGATGATGCCGCGCTCGAGCACACCCAGGTCCTTCTGAAGCAAGATGATATCGGCGGATTCCTTGGCGATGTCGACGGCCGAATCGACCGAGATGCCGCAGTCGCTCGCGCGCATGGCGGCGGCGTCGTTGATGCCGTCGCCCATAAAGCCCACGGTGTGGCCGAGCAGCTCGCGCATGACGCGCACCAGACGCGCCTTCTGCAGCGGCGAGAGCTTGGCGAAGAGGTGGGTGTGCTCGGCGCGCTCGGCAAGCTCGGCGTCATCGAGCGCATCGATCTCGGAGCCCAGCAAGACATTGCTCGCGTCGATACCGATCTGCTCGCAGACGGTGGCGGCGACGCGATCGTTGTCGCCGGTCAGGACCTTGACCGCCACGCCCTTGGCCTCGAGGGTGGCGACGGCGCCCGCGGCACTCGCCTTGGGCGGATCGAGGAAGGCCAAAAAGCCCATCAGCACCATGTCGCACTCGTCGGCGATGCCAAACTCGCCCACGCAGCGCGGATTGGTCTTCTGCGCCACGGCAATCACGCGCAGGCCCTCGGCGTTAAGTCCGGCGACCTGCTTTCGAATCTGGGCGAGCCTCTCGTCGGTGAGCGGCTGAGCGATGCCATCGACCTCGACAAAGGAGCAGATCTCGAGCATTTCCTCGGCAGCGCCCTTGGTAACCATCTGGGTTTTGCCTTGGGCGTCGGCGACAACTACGCTCAGGCGACGGCGCGAGAAATCGAAGGGCACCTCGTCGACCTTGGTATAGCGGTCGCGCAGGCTCTGGCCCAGCATGGAATCGGGCACGACGGTCGAGGGCGTCACATCGGCACGGTCGATGACGGCCAGGTCGATAAGGTTTTTGAGGCCGGTCTGGAAGAAGCTGTTCAAAAACGCATGGCGCAGCACGCGTGCATCCTCGTTGCCGTCGGTGTTGAGGTAGCGCTCGAGCACGATGCGGTCCTCGGTGAGGGTGCCGGTCTTGTCGCAGCACAGGACGTCCATCGCGCCGAGGTTTTGGATCGCCGGCAGTTCCTTGACGATAACCTGGCGACGGGCGAGGTCCTTGGCGCCCTGCGACAGGCTCGTGGTCACGATGACGGGAAGCATCTGCGGCGTGATGCCCACGGCCACGCTCGTGGCGAACAACAGCGCATCGATGACGTTGCCCTTGGTGGCGGCGTTGATGGCAAAGACCGCCGGCGCCATAACGAGCATGAGGCGCACGAGCAGCATGGAGACGCTCGAGACGCCGCGGTCAAACGCGCTCTTCTCGCCGCGCCCGTTGAGCATCTTGGCGATGCCGCCCAGGTATGTGTCCGAGCCGGTGGCAACGACGAGTGCCATGGCGGTGCCGTTTTGCACGGAGGTGCCGGTAAAGACGATGTTCTTGCAGGCAGACAGCGGCAACGCGGAGCTGTCGGCGCCCTCAATGACAGCTGCGGCAGAGGTCTTCTCGACGGCCTCGCTCTCGCCCGTGAGCGCGGACTCGATCACAAACAGGTCGCGCGCGGTGATGATGCGGGCATCGGCCGGCACCATATCGCCGGCAGAGAGACGGATCACATCGCCGGGGACGAGCTCGTCGAAGGGGATTTCGAGGCGCTCGTCGTCGCGCAGGGCGCAGCAGGTGTTAGAGACCAGGTCCTTGAGGGCCTCGGCCGCATTGCCGCTGCGGGCTTCCTGGATAAACTTCATGCCGCCCGATACCAGCAACATGATGCCGATGACGATGACCGTGGAGGGGTCGCGCTGCGGCTCGGGCACGGCGAGCACGTCGATGTAGAGCGAGACCAGCGCGAGCGCGGCGAGGATGCCGGCGAAGGGGTCAACGAATGCGTCGGCGATGCGGCGCACAAGCGTCTTGGTCGGCGCCTCGATGGTGTTGGGGCCGACGGCGTTCAGGCGCTCGGCGGCATGCTCGGCAGTGAGTCCGTCGGCCGTGGCGTCGAGCAGCACGAGGGCGTCCTCGGCGCTATGGGTGGCGGCGAATATGATGTTCTTGGACATGCCGGCGCGAGCGGCGGGGCGCGCCGTGCGGCGGCGCTTGGAGATGGCTTCGAGTACCGTGGCGGTTTTGAGCATCAGCATAGGGTCCTCCTTGTTGAAGGGAGTTAGCGTACGTGTCGTATTTGCTTCAAAAAACCTAGATGTCGCTCACGTCATGCTTTCAAACCACCACAAAGGGACAGGCACCTTTGTGGTGGTTTTGACGATCGGTTAGTGGCGCTTATGCGTGCGCGGAATCCTCGCGGCGTGCCGAGGGCGACATGCAGGTTTTTCGACTATGGCTGCCTTCCATGGCACACCCCCTTAAGGCCGGGCGCGGCGCGCTTTGGGTATCTCGTACCCGTTTTAATCCGCCCGTATTTTTGATGAGGGGGTTTGCCGTGTCAACCCCTTTGTTTGGAAAACCATTGCCCCTGACAAAGCCTTTACAGAATGCTGAGGCCCCAAAGCGCGCCCGCAACGCGCCTTGCCTGCGCTAAACTGGAAGACACGTACGCGATTACGAGAGGAGCCCGCATGGAGGCTTACAAGCAAGAGTTCATCAAGTTTATGGTCGAGTCCGATGTTCTTAAGTTCGGCAGCTTTACGCTCAAGAGCGGCCGTCAGTCCCCGTTCTTTATGAACGCCGGCGCTTACGTGACGGGCTATCAGCTCAAGAAGCTGGGCGAGTATTACGCCCAGGCCATTCACGATAACTTTGGCGACGACTTCGACGTGCTGTTTGGACCGGCCTACAAGGGCATTCCGCTGGCCGTCGTGACCGCCATTGCCTACCACGAGCTGTACGGCAAGGAGGTCAAGTACTGCTGTGACCGCAAGGAGGCCAAGGACCACGGTGCCGACAAGGGCAACCTTTTGGGCTATGAGCCCCAGGACGGCGACCGCGTGATTATGGTCGAGGATGTCACCACCTCCGGCAAGTCCATCGACGAGACCTACCCCAAGGTCAAGGCTGCTGCCGATGTCGAGATCAAGGGCCTTATCGTTTCCCTCAACCGCATGGAGGTCGGCAAGGGTGGCGTGACCACCGCGCAGAAGGAGATCGAGGCCAAGTACGGTTTCCCCGTCGCGAGCATCGTCTCCATGGCCGAGGTCGTCGAGACCCTCTACAACCACGAGATCGACGGCAAGGTCGTCATCGATGACGAGCTCAAGGCCGCTATCGACGCCTACTACGAGCAGTACGGAGTTAAGTAGGTTACGGCGTTTTACCAAACGCCGTAACCGGCCGACGCTGCGCGGGCCGCATTTGGACAATCTGACGTTCAACTTCAAGGGCGCGACCAGAAGGTCAGCGCCCTTTCGTTTCACGTCACCTTGTCTCAAATGCGGCCCGCTCGCTGTCGTTGCCAAGACATCGGCACTCCCGTTGCTGGCGATGCGGCATCTGGGGACACTCCTGATGTAGTCATTGGGGACGTTCTTAAATGACTACTTAGGATGAGCGTCCAAAATCCGCGCTCGTTCGATTGGCGCATGTCTACGCAGCGTAGGTTGTCGAGCCTGGCCTTCAAATGGATACTGACTGTCGAACCGGTTCACTCCATTTCTTCAATTTGATTGGACAGCCCATGAACCAGACACGGCAAACCAATGCCTCCCATACTTTTTTGGCAGCGCATGCCATTAAGCAGCTGCGCGAAGAGCGCGGCCTCACCCAGCGCGCCCTGGCGGAAAGCCTTGGTGTGACCGATAAAGCCGTCAGCAAGTGGGAATCCGGCCGCGGCCTTCCCGACATTTCCCTCGTTGAGCCTTTGGCCCAGAGACTCGGCATAAGCGTGGCTGAGCTTTTGGCTGGTGACATTCGGGCCAACGCCAACCGTGCAGGCAATATGCTCAAAGGCGTCTTTTACGTTTGCCCTATCTGCGGAAACGTTGTGCACGCGCTCGGAGAAGGCAGCTTTAGCTGCTGTGGCTCCACGATGTTTCCCCAGGAGGCCGAAGAGCCGGACGCGGACCACGCCTTTTCCATCGAGCGCATCGAGGACGATTGGTACGTCACGCTCGATCATCCCATGACCAAGGATCACTACATTAGCTTTGTGGCATATGCGACTATGGACGGCGTCTGCTTTAAGAAGCTCTATCCAGAGCAATCGGTGCAGCCGCGCTTCCATATTACCGGGCGCGGCAGGATATATCTTTACTGCAACCAACACGGGCTCTTTACGTCGCTGACGCCTCGCAAATAACGGCTGTCTATCCGCCCTCCTCATGCGTTTCCCAGGGGACCCAAAATGAGCGTGGATAATCTCCCGGTTTTGGCCTGTGTGCGGGCTCAAAGTGGGAGATTATCCACGCTCGTTATCTGAGTGTCCAAAAATCCACGCTCGTCGTTACTTGAGCCCGGGCAGGCGGGTGTAGGGAAACGACCGCTCGAGGAACTCGGAACAGCGGGCGTAATCTTTGGCAAAGTAGCTGCTGTAGAGCGAATCGAGCACGTATTGCACGGCGATGTGGCTGGCGAACTGCGTGATGCGGTGCGTCATACTCTCGTGGTCGCTCACCATGAGATAGGCGGCAAAGCCGGGGTGAATGCGGGCGCAGTACGGTGTGCCGATGACGATGACCGGGACGCGTCGACTGCTGAGGATCGGCAAGATCTCCCTGAGGTTGGGGGCAAGGCCGCTGTAGGAGATGACAATCGCCACATGGTCGGGGCCCGAGGCGAGCGCCGTACGCACCTGCGCCTCGACGCTGCCGTAGCACGTCGCGCTTTTACCGGCGGAAAGCAAGCGATCGCGGAACATTCCCGCTGGATACAGGTTATGCGAGCCCGTGTAGATGTCCACGGTGTCGGCGCGCATGACGAGCTTGGCGGCGTAGTCGAGCTGTGCGGGGTCGAGCAGTTCCTGCGTTTCGGCCAAGGTGGTCTGGTAGAGCCCCTCCATGCGCTCCATTACCTGTGCGGGGGTGGAGGTGGCATCGAAGGGAAAGTTGATGTCCACGTCGCGCCGATTGCCCGCCTCGGTCGCCTGGCGGATGAGCTCGACCTTGAGGTCTTTGAATCCCTCGAGGCCGAGCTTTTTGCAAAAGCGGTGCACGCTCGCGACCGAAACGTTGGCGCACGCGGCAAATTCCTTAATGGAAAGCCCGCGCACATCCTCGCCCATGGCGAGGGCCGTTTGCCCAAGTTGTTGCTCGGTGGGGGTGAGGCTTTTGCCCTGCGTGATCTTTCGCCTGATATCCATATGGCTCCTATGCGTTTGCGTCGCGATAAACCAATCATAACGATAAATAAAACGTTCGGCTTGGCTGGGAGTTTTGGTCCGCCGGTCTATGAACGACGGACCGCTCGACGCCGTGCGGGCTCAACATGGGGGCACTGTCCTTGTTGGGCCGTTTGCGCCCGGGGCGTTACCCGAGCACACGTACGGGCCCCAAGAGGCCGCTGGGCTCGGAGGGCTCGGTCATGCCGAATATGTCGGGGACGGCGTGATCGAGGGTGTTGATGATGTCGATCGTAAGCGCGTGCTCACCGGCCAAAAGCGCGCCGACCTCAAAGCGGTAAGGCGGACAGATACGGGTGCCGAGGGATTTGCCGTCGAGGGCGACGGTTGCGGTTTCAAAGACCTCGCCAAGGTCGATGACGGTGCTGGTGACCGCTTCGCCCAGGACAAAGGAGGCCTGGTAGCGGAATGTGCCGGCCTTGCCGGGGAACTCGGCCGAGGAAAGGTCGTGCAGGTCTGCAAGCTCAACAGGCTCGCCAAAGGCATCGGTGCCAGGGGCAGAGAAGGCAACCGCCCAGGGCCCGTCGATGCATGCGGCTTCGTCTCCAACGGTTGCCGCGCCGGCGGAACCTGTAGCCCCAAGGACCACGATGCAGCTCTCGTAGGGAGCCAACTCGAGCGTGCCGTCAAAGGCGGCGGGCTCGGTGCCGTTGAGCAGGTCGAGGCGCGCGCCTGCAACGGGTGTGCCGTCGGCAAGCGCAACCTGAGTGGAGATACCCTGCTTGGGATGCTCGTTGACGAGCATCAGATAGCTCTCGCCCGCCCGCTCGTAGCGCAGTGCGCGCAGCCAGGGCTGGGGCTCGGCGCAAACCACGGTCTGCATGCCGGTATTGGCAAGTGTGCCTGCGAGCCCGGTGGTCGCCAGGAGTTTGATGCCGGCGAGCGCGGTTGCATCCAGGGAGGCAAAGCCCTCGCGGCCTGCAGTGTCGCCGTCGTAGCGCTTGTTCGGCAACTTATCCAGCGCGTACACGGCAACGCCCGCGGCTGCGGCGCGCGCGGCAAAGTCGAGCACGGCTCCGCCGACAAACTCGGCTCCGGGCATCACCAGGCAGCGGTATGCCTGGCCGTTCACGCTAAAGCCGCTACCGTCTGCGGCAATTTCAACGGCATAGCGCCCTGCGTCCTCAAATGCCTCTGCTGGCACGATGTCAAAGTCGACCTGCGCGCGCATAAGCTCGGAGGCGGCATGCTGCATAAAGTTCGCCTCGCCTGCCCACTCGGCGTCCGCATGGTAGAGAAGCGCCGCCGGGGTCGTTGCACGCCCGCCGCTCAGCAGACTCGCCGTACGGTTCATGTAGCTCATGAGCTGCCCAAAGTGTGCAAACTGGGGGTTTTGGCCATGCGCATAGAAATGCGGCGGGCAGTCCCAGTCGGGGAAGGCGGCCATGCTAAAGGCATGCGGCACAAACCAATTGACGCCGCGCACCAAAAAATGATCGGCGATCCACTTCATCTCGCGCAGGCCTTCGTGCCATCCAAATGCGCCAAAGACCTCGGCCATGCAGCGCCCCTGCTTTTTGGGGTCGAGGTGTGCTGCCGAGGAGCCCAGCTTGGGCAGCACGTAGTTATAGAACTCGAGGTCCCATACGCCGCGTCCGTAGCTGTGAAGGCCGCGGTCCATGCCGGGTACCAGCTGGTTGATCACGATGTCGACGCCCGCCATGTCCTGACCGCCCACGGCGCGGAAGTAGTGCCCGGCGCCCACGCCCAGGCGCGCGTGGCAGTCCTTGTCCTCGATAACGTGGCCGATGTACTGCACGCCGCGCGCGCGGCACCAGTCTCCGAGCTGGTCGCAGAAGCACTCCTTATAGAGGGTGCTCGCGATGTCCATATAGACGTGGCGTACGTGCGCGCCGGCCGGCTCGCGGTCCCACAGGTGCGGGAGCTCGGCCAGGTAGCGCTCGCCCAGTGCAGCGCGTAGGCGACGCTCAAGCTCGGCCGACCAGGGTAGGGGCGCGGTGGCCTTGCCGATGAGCGTGTCCGAGATGCCATCGGGGCCCGTGGTGCCCTTCTCGTTGGCAAATCCGGGCTCATCGGAGAAAAAGCCCAGGATCGTCTTGCCAAACTCATCGCCCAGATGCTCAAAATGCGGCTCGTAGACAGCATCGATGAGCTGCGCCACCGAGGCGCGGTCGACCATATTGATGTAGTCCTCGTTGTAGGAGGTCTTGCCGCTCGTGAACATCACGCATGCCTGCGTGAGGCCCGCAGGTGCATCGAAGACCAGGCGGCTGGGGTTGCCGTCTGCATCGTCGATTACTCGGTAAGCGACGTCGACGGGGCTGCCGTCCTGCATAAATGTCACGCCGTAGAAGCGCTCCGTTTTGTCGAGCATGTTGGCGAGCGCGATGCTCGCGGCGGACGTGGGGCCCACGATGTCGAACGTGCGGTGCGTGAGCACGATCTTGCGGAGCTCGGGCACGGCCTCCTCGACGGCGCCGTTGGCAAAGCCCGTGGGGAAGTGCGCATCGTCCAAGATCCAGAGCTTAAGGCCCAGCTGCTTGCACTCGTCAATGACAAAGCGCAAGTCGCGCCACCAGCCCTCGCCGCAAAAATCGGGGTGTGGGCGGCTTTCGAGACAGACCTCGTGGATGTCGGCGCCGGCGATCTTTTCCAGATACTCGGCAATGGTCTTATGGCTCTCGCCCTTCATCCACAAAAACGGAAGCACGTGGTTGTCGTATGTGCCCTCGAGCACCTGCTGATAGTACGCGGTCATGGATCCTCCTTGGCTCGATCGGTCTGCTGCATAGCACAGATTATGGACGCGTCGGCGCGTTCTGCTAATATCTGAATCACGACGAACTATGACCAAATCAACGATTGGCAAGCCATGGAGATCGACGAGCTCGAGCGTAGGCTCAGCGAACTGAGCACCAGTGAGATCGCTTATAAAGACGGCATGGCATTTGATTGGTCGATTATGACCGAGCATGTCGAAATCGACGGATGCCCAGTGCGCAAGATTGGGCAGCCAGGGTTTGCCTATGCCCAGCCCGGCATGCCGCGTGGCCTGACGATAAGGAAAAACTCGCGCTTTAATGCAGTTCCCGAGCACGTGCATGATTACGTGGAGATGAGCTATGTGTATCGCGGGCGCTGCCCGCAGACGGTGGCGGGGGAGAGGCTCGAGTTGCGCCGCAACGAGGTGCTTTTGCTCGACGCCCTTTGCCCTCATGCCGTGGCGGCGCTCGGCGAGGACGACATCATGCTGAGCATGACCGTTTCACGCTCTTTTTTGCGCCGGAGTCTCGAGTCGAGCCTCTCGCGCGAGAGCGCGGTCTCGCGGTTTTTGTTCAACGCGCTCAACAGCGAGACGGACCATCGGGGCCATGTCCGTTTTCATTGCGGCGAGAGCCGTCGGATTCGGCGCTACATGCAGGAGATGCTCTGCGAGCTGTACGACCCGAGCCCCAACGGTTCCGAGATCGTCCTGCGTCTGTTTCAGCTGTTTTTGGCCGAGCTCATGGATTGCTACGAGCGCGAGCTGGTGCGCGGCGCGGCGGACGGCGCGGCGGGGCCCACTGCCCTGGTGACGGGAATGCTTGGCTATATCGATCGCGAATTCGCTGCATGCTCCCTCGAGGGGATGGCGGCGGAGTTTGGCTTGAGCCCTAATTATGCGACGGCGCTCCTCAAGCGACATGTGGGCAAGACCTTTAGGCAACTTGTGCAGGAGCGACGCCTGGTGCGTGCGGCCGAGCTTCTGCGCGGTGGCGCCACGGCCGGGGCGGCTGCGCATGCGGTGGGCTATGAAAACATGAGCTTCTTCTACCGTAAGTTTCACGACAAGTATGGCTGTACCCCCGCGGCATACCGCCGGTAAGCGCGGGGCGGATCGTCTTCGCTCCTTCGGTGTCAAAAAGTTTCAGCTGCAGCGCTGTTGCAGCGCGCGTCTGCGAAAAGAAGTGTCCAAATCGGCGCCTTCGCCCTGGCCTGGAGCGACTCGGCGGCATACTCGTTTCATCAGCAACACGCATGAGCGAGGAGACACTTATGGGATTCCCCGAGGGTTTCTATTGGGGTGGCGCTACCGCCGCCAATCAGTTTGAGGGCGCTTGGAACGTGGACGGCCGCGGTCCGTCGGTCGACGACCACTTCTTGGGCGGCAGCTACAAGGAGCCGCGCCAGATTACGATCGACATCGACCCTAATCGCTTCTACCCCAACCATGACGGTATCGACTTTTACCATCACTACGAGGAGGACATCGCGCTGTTCGCCGAGATGGGCTTTACCATGTTCCGCATGTCCATCTCTTGGAGCCGCATCTTCCCCAACGGCGACGACGCCGAGCCCAACGAGGCCGGCCTCGCCTTCTACGACCGCGTCTTCGACTGCCTGCGCGCTCACAATATCGAGCCGCTCGTGACCCTGTCGCACTACGAGATGCCCTATCACCTGGTCGAGAAATACAACGGCTGGGCGAGCCGCGAGCTCATCGGCTTCTTTGAGAAGTACTGCCAGACCGTCTTCGACCGCTATCAGGACAAGGTCAAGTTCTGGCTCACCTTCAACGAGATCAACTGCGGCACTCAGGACATGGGCAACCTCTTTGAGACCAGCATGATTCAGGGCTTTGAGGGCCCGGCTTCGGCGGTCCATGCTACGCCGCAGGCTCGTATGCAGGCGCTGCATCACCAGTTTGTCGCCAGCGGCCGCGTCGTGCGCTATGCCCACGAGCATTACCCGCAGTTTAAGATGGGCAACATGGACTGCTTCATCCTCTCCTATGCCGCCACGTGCGATCCGGCCGACGTGTTCGCCACGCAGCAGGAGATGAATACCATGAACTGGTACTGCTCCGACGTGCAGGTGCGCGGCAAGTATCCGTTCTATGCCAAGCGCTTCTGGGCCGAGAACGATGTCGAGCTTGTGATGGAGGACGGTGACCTGCAGGATATCGCCGACGGCAAGGTCGACTTCTACACCTTTAGCTACTACATGTCCGGCACCGTGGGCACCCACAAGGATCACGAGATGACCGAGGGCAACATGACCTTTGGCGGCAAGAATCCCTATCTGGAGTCCACCGACTGGGGCTGGCAGATCGATCCGCTGGGTCTGCGCATCGCCCTCAACGAGATTTACGCCCGCTACGAGATTCCGCTGATGGTGGTCGAGAATGGCATGGGCGCCTACGATGAGGTCGAGGAGGACGGTTCCATCCACGACCCGTACCGCATCGCCTACTTGCAGAGCCACATCAAGGCCATGGGCGAGGCCATTGCCGACGGCGTCGACCTGATCGCCTACACCTGGTGGGGTCCCATCGACCTGGTGTCCGCCGGCACCGGCGAGATGCGCAAGCGCTATGGCTTCATCCACGTCGATAAGTACGACGACGGCACCGGTACCTACGAGCGCCGCCGCAAGGACAGCTTCTACGCCTACCAGAAGATCATCAAGTCCAACGGTGCCGAGGGCCTGGATTAATCGACAATATGAGCGCCACTGGGGAAAAGGTTTTGGGAAGGGCTTGGAAGGGCTTGCGATTCGAACCCTCACCTTAGTATTTTGGCCATTTGGCACTATAATCACCATAGGCATGCGCAAAACGTTGCGCTTAATCAAGAGGAGAAATCGTATGGGTCTGTTTGACATGTTCAAGAAGAAGGCTGAGCCCGCGGCTGCCGCTGCTCCGGCCTCCATCTCTGCTTCTGCCGGCGCCGACGTGCTGTGCTCGCCCGTCAAGGGCAAGGTCATCAAGATGGCCGACGTGCCCGATCCCGTCTTTGGTGGCGAGGTCCTGGGCAAGGGCTGTGCCGTGTGGCCCGAGGACGATCTGGTCTACGCTCCCTGCGACGGCAAGGTGACCGTCACCATGGGTCACGCCGTGGGCCTACAGTCCGATAGCGGCATCGAGGTTCTGGTGCACGTTGGCGTCGATACCGTCAACATGAACGGCGATGGCTTCGAGGGCTTCGTCAAGGCCGACGACGTCGTGAAGGCCGGCCAGCCCATGCTCAAGATCGACCGCGCCAAGATCGCCGCCGCCGGCTACAAGGACTGCGTCGTCGTGGCCGTGTCCAACACCGCCGAGTTTGCCGATGTCGAGCTCGCCGTCGAGGCCGACTCCGCTGTCGCCGCCGGTGACGCCATCGTTAAGGTCGTCCGCAAGTAAACTGCGGCATCATAAGGATGTGCAAGGGTGGTCGGGTTGTCCGGCCACCTTTTTTATTGCACCGCGGGGAAGCGTTTTATTGCACGTTGGGCGGGCTCGCAAACCGTTCGGACGCTAAAACGAACCGACCGCGCCTTCGTGCCGTCGAGGGTGTTAATAAGTTGATAGTATGGGCTTACTTTTTACAACGTGCGCCGCGTCTGGGAAGCGCGGTGCCGCTCATTGGGAGGAACAACATGAAAAAGAAGCTGCTGCTTGCGCCCCTCATGGCCGTCTTGGTTGCATGCGTGGTCGTGCTTTCCGGCTGTGGAGGTCCTTCGGTCGAGGAACTCATCACCGAGGATCTTACGACGCAGTTTGACGAGGTCAAGAACGGTGGCGACGACTTCCTCTCTGGTCTGGAGGAGGCTTCGGGCGACGAGTTCGAGCAGCTGGGTATCGATCCCAAGGAGTACGCCAAGACCTATCTCGAGGGCTTTGACTACAAGATCGGCGACGTGACGGTCGACGAGGACAAGGGTGTCGCGACCGCCGAGGTCTCTATCACCTGCAAGTCTATGAACAAGATCGTCGAGGACTTCTCCACTCAGTATCAGGAGAAGGTCGCTGCGCTTGACACGGTTCCTTCCGATGACGAGCTGTACAAGATGGCCGGTCAGGTTATGGTCGATGTGACCAAGGCCACCGAGCCCAGGAAGACCACGGTTATCTTCAAGTACACCTGCAACGACGACGGCGAGTGGTCTGCCGATGACTCCGTCAACTCCGAGATGATGGATGCAATGCTGAGCTAGTTTGTTGCGGCGTTTTACCAAACGCCGCAACTGCTCGACGCTGCGCGGGCACCAGAGCGACAACTTGTCATTCAAAGAGGACGGCATGACCAGAAGGTCTATGCCGTCCTCTTTTCATGCCAATTTGTTCGCTCTGGTGCCCGCTCGCTGTCCGTCCTCTACCTGCGGCGTTGTCATGGTAGTCATTGGGGCGGCACTTGGGGACGTTCCTTTTAATATGAGCAGGACATTGTCAAGAGGCAAAATCGGGCCTGGCCCCAACGATATGGGGTCAGGCCCTCGCCCTATATCAACCCGTCCGCGGCGACCTCGGCGTGTCTTACCGACGCTCGTCTTTGCAGTTTAATATCCGCCCGTGGCGATCTCTCGCTGGGCAATCCGTTGCTACGGCTGAGGCTTCTACGTCGAACCGACAGTCTGTGCACGCGTGTGGCGCCCTGGGCGCTCGCAGAAAAGGGACCTGAGGTTCGCCTCAACGGCTTCGGATCGAACCGCTTCCGGGGTGACTGGCTTATGTGCGGGGGACCGCCCCCCCCTACGCCTCCTCGGCCATGAGGCCGACCGCCCACACCCAGCAGGCGAGCTCGCGCGCCGTGGCGACGTTCGCCTTGTTGCTGTGGACCCCGCGCGCGAGCAGCGCCTCCCGCCTCTCGACCAGCCTCCGCACGCCCTTGGCGGCATGCCTCCGGGCGCCCCGGTCCGGGGCCTGGCCCTTGGCGAGGTCCTTCGGCCGCCCCGAGCACGTCAGGTAGTGCCACGCGGCCTCGACCAGCGTCTTCCTCAGGTGCTTGTTAGGCCTTGGTGATCGCGCCCCTGCGGTCGCTCTCCCCGCTGGAGTGCTCGGAGGGCGTCAGGCCGACCCACGCGGCGAACGAGCGGGCGTTCCTGAACCTGGAGAACTCGCCGGCCTCGAACACGAGGTCGGTGGCGGTCGCGGTGTCGACGCCCTTGAGGCAGCGCAGGGAGTCGACCCTCCTCCTCCACCTGGGCTTGCGGGCCTCGCCCTCGACG
The DNA here is from genome assembly GCA_905194345.1 of Coriobacteriaceae bacterium. Lineage (GTDB taxonomy): Bacteria > Actinomycetota > Coriobacteriia > Coriobacteriales > Coriobacteriaceae > Collinsella. The sequence goes on along the minus strand of CAJJRZ010000010.1, from coordinate 668 downwards.
AGCCCCTCGAGCCTCGCCTTCTCCTCCGCCGCCCGCCTGACCGCGTCGACGTAGTAGGCGAGCGCGTCGTTGTCGGCCCCCTCCGCGAACCTAATCGACTCGATCCAGGACCAGTGCGCCCGGGTCCAGTTGCCCTTCCTGCGGCCGGTGGGCGTCCTCTCGTCGAAGACGAGCCCGTGCCTTAGCAGGAACTTGGAGAGCCGCTGCTTCGAGCGCGAGAGGTCGTCCCTCGCGTCCTCGAGCGCCCTGGTCAGGTCGCGGGCGGCCTCGCACTCGTCGTCGGGGACCCACACCTCGACCACGTTGCCGACCGACAGCATGCGGGCGAGGAACTCGGCGTCGTTGCGGTCGTTCTTCCTGCGCCTGTCCGCGCTGGGCTTGATCATCTTCGAGACGGCGCCGACCACGCAGTCGACCCCCAGGCCGGAGAGCCTCTTCTGCAGGTCGAACCCCGTGACCCCGGACTCGTACACGCACCTGGCCCTGGGGTCCACGGACCGGACCCACGCCGCGACGGCCCCGGCGTCGTAGCCGAAGGTCGCGCAGCGCACCTCCCCGGTCATGACGTCGAGGGAGACGGCCTTTATCGAGCGGGCGTGGACGTCGAGGCCGACGAAGGTGGTAGTATCGAGCATGGGAGCCCCTTCCATGAATGCGGCGTGGCCGCC
>CAJJRZ010000009.1:0-85927 GCA_905194345.1 Coriobacteriaceae bacterium | reverse complement strand
CTTCGTTAAAGGGACGTTAGGGTGCCACCCTTACACCAACATTTTCGACGCGATCGCTTAGAATTGTTTGCGACATGAATGAGGACGCCTGCAACCACGCGCTCGTGGCGATGGGCGAAAAAGCGAATAGACGCCCCGCCAAGAAGCTCGCAAATGTTCTGGGGGCAGTATTGGTTGGATAGGGCGCCAGCGCGCCCCGCCGCCCTTTGTGAATCCGAGATTGTTTCCTAGGAGCTTCGCTGCTGCTTCCGTTGCTATTCATGCCATGCGCGGGCAGCAGCTAAATCACCGGGATATACCGTGACAAATACTCCTTGAGCGCCGGGTCACATACATAAAGAAACGTTCCCAGCATGCCACGCGTCATGAGGACATAGTAGGCGTTGACGATGATCTTTCGTAGGTCGTCGTCGCTTGCCTGTTTCTTTGCGACGGCATCTTTGAAATTCGCTTTGTTAACGCAGACAGCTCCTTTTTCGGCGTCGTAGTAAATGTCTGGTCCCAGAATGACGAAGCCGTAGTTGAGGTCGTAGCCCTGTACCGTGTGGATGCATCCGACCTCATTGACGGCGTTGGGGGAGTTGACCCAATCCTTTTGACTCGAGTTCCAACGTTTGGGGATACCCTCGATGACGATGTCAAACGCGTCTTTGTGTTTCTTCGTTTCCCACTTCCACGCAAAACCTGCCGTCATGCGGGATAGACCAACTTCTTCTTCCTTGGCTTGCTGCAGGGAACAGAATTCCTCAAATCGGTCGATGATTCCAAACTGGTATCTGGGAGCATCACTGTTCGGATCCCCGGCCCGCGAATCGTAAGGCTCCAATGAAAAGAGTTCTTCGAACTTCATGCCGGCATGCATGTATGCCTTGTTGTCGAGTAGATCATATACAAAGTCGAGATACTCATCGCCGCCGCGTACTCGCATTTGGGTGCTCAAGTTGAATTCTTCGGTTTCAATTTTCGCTTCTTCGAGTTGGTTAAGTCGCCGCTCAAGACCGTCTCGATTGAGGCCGGATGCCCTGACTTGCTGCTTGGGGTCATAGAACAGGTACGCCTTGTCGCAGCATTTGTATATCCAGTCAACCTGGTTGCTCGTGTGCGGAAGGCCGAGGCGATCGCAGGTGTTATAGAAGGCCTTGATGCCGGAGCCCATACTTAGATAATTACCCAGTCGATGTGCTTCGTCGACAAGTAGGATGTCATAACGATCATTTTTTGTGACGTCACTGGGGCTCAAGATATCGCCAGGCTTTAACCCTGGAAGGAAATGCGTGAGTTTCCTGAGGGTCTTCTTTAGGGAATCCATGGGGGTGACAAAGCCGACCCGCAGGCCGGAAAGGTTCGGCTCATTTTTGATTTTGAACATGAGACTGATGGCGAGGATTGTTTTGCCTGTTCCTGGCGCGCCGTTCACGACGGTTATGCGCTCTTTCTTGGGCCCGCCGTGTTTAATGTCTTCATGCTCTTGCTCGAGCCGCCTGTAAATCGCCTCAATCGTTTCGTATTGATCGGGCGTGAGCGTTTTGAAGGGCGAGAATTTGAACAGGTCAGTGTTCTCGAGCTCTTCGATGGGGTGGATCGCATGGTTCTCTTCGCGAAGTTTCGACCAGAGGTCTCTGAACTTCTGGCGATACTGGGGTCGCTCAAAATAATCGAACTGGGCATAGCCATTGTTGGCGTTGGTTACCTGGTATTTTTCGTCAGCGCAGAACAGCTCGATAAGTCGATTCTCAAACTCAAATGTTGCTGACTGATTGAAGGTCGGATTGTCAATCAGAAGGGTCCGGTCGAAGTCTTTGTCCACGTTTGCGGCGTGTTGCTTCATGCGGCGTCGATAATTGGTCGTTTGACCGATGTACGCCGTTTTGTTTTTGCTGTTGGTCAGGATGTAGAGAACAGGCCAGCTTTCGTCGTGGTGCGACCCTGGATTTGGTGTGCCAAAGTCTTGCAGCGATTCGCTTGTCTCGAAGGGCTGGGGCAGGGGAAGCGTGTATTGCCGAAGGGCGAACTCGTTACTCATGGTGGTCCGCCTTTCTGTATTCGCTGGAGCTGGTGTCGACGGGATAGCGCTCGCCGTTGCGTTTGAGTTTGGACGAGAGCGCCTTTGGGAGGTCGATTCCGTTTAGATCGGCGAAACGCAGGAGAAAGAGGAGCGTGTCAGCGACTTCGTCTTCGATGGCTTGGCGCTGATCAGGGTTATCGAACATTTCTGCAATGTGCTCGTCGCTCATAAAGCGGAAAAGCTGAAGGAGTTCGGAGGACTCTGTCGCTATGCCGATGGCAAGTTCCTTTGGAGTGTGATATTTGCGCCAATCGCGCGCATCACAAAAATCTCTGACTTGTTCCGTCATGGCAGTGAGCTTGTCCATTGTCCGCAACCTCCCTGATGTTCATTATTTTATTATGGCCGTATCTGGAGTTTATTGCACATCAGTTGGGACGTGCGGTTTGTCCGGTCGCGATTGCCCGGTAGGAGGATTCACCGTGAAGATTGAAGTTGATGTAGACCAGCTGCGCGAGGGCTTGCTCGACTACGCGGGGAGCGCGGCTGGCGTGGGCTTTCCCGCTGCCATGCTCGACGTGATGGATATCGAGGACGAGTCGCCCCAAGAGCTCCTAGCCCGAGCCGAACGCGAAGGCCTCGACCTCCGCGACTTTGCCGTCGGCGATGAGGGCGACGGCTGTGACACGGATGAGGACTGGTAGCCGCGATTGAGCTTCAACCCCATCCCCTTAATAAGTTGCGGTGAAATAGGGACTGAAATGGCTGTTCAGAGGCCTATTCAATCCCTATTTCACCGCAACTTATGGGTGGGGATGGCTACGATGCCAGCGTGGCGATGACGGCTTCGTCGCCGGCGTATATTAGGGTGTTGCCATCGGGAATGATCGTTTGGCCGTCGCGTTTGAGCATCACCACGATAAAGGGGTGCTTGCCCTGCGGCACGTCGCGCAGGCGCTGACCGGCCAGGCGACCGTGGGGCGTCACGGTGACCTCGCGCAGCGTAACCTCGGCACGCTCTTCGAACGTTGGGGCTGCCATCACCAGAAGGTCGCCTTCCTCGATGACGGTATCGCCGTTGGGCAGTACCGGGTGCGCCCCGTCGCGCAGCACCAAGACCACGAGCATGTCCGTCGCGCTGCCAATATCGGCGAGCGAGCGCCCGGCAAACGGATGGCCAGCGCCCACCTTGAGCTTTACAAACGACATGCCGTCCTCGTCGCGGTAGTCGTTAAAGGTGCGGCGCACGTCGCCGGCCGCATCGATCATATCGAGTTTCTTCGCCACCGCCGGCAGTAGCGAACCCTGCACCACAATGCTCGATACGGCAATCACAAACACCAGGTCAAATAGGTCGTGTCCGCCGGGAACGCCGGCCACCACAGCAAAGAGGCTAAAGACGACCGAAGCCGCGCCGCGCAAGCCCGCCCAGCTTACGAGCGCAACCTGGCGAGGGCTCGTCTTAAAGGGCGCCAGCAGCAGACCGACGGCGATGGGGCGGCTCGCAAAGAGCATAAACGCCATGAGCGCCAGGCCCGGCAGCAGCATCTGCGGCAGGCGTGCGGGCGTTACGAGCAGGCCGAGCAAGAAGAAGATGGTCATCTCTGCCATCTCGGTGAGGGTGTCGAAGAAGTGCGCCATCTCGACCTTACCGGTGATGTCGCTTGCGCCCAGCACAATGCCGGCCAGGTATACGGCCAAAAAGCCGTTGCCGCCCAGGTAGCTCGGCAGCGCGTAGGCGACGATGGCCACGGCGAACAAGAAGATGGTCTGCGCGCCTTCGGCCGTTGCGTGTGCGCGCTCAATCAGACGGCTGGATGTCCAGCCGATGGCAAGGCCCAACCCCACGCCCAGGATGATCTGCTTGGTCAGCAGCACGGGAATGTCGATATTGCCGCCCGCCGCGAGGGTCGCGAGCACGGCGGTGAGCATGTAGGCGACGGGGTCGTTGGAACCCGATTCGACCTCGAGCAGCGAGTCGGTGCCGCCCCTCAGCGAAAGGCTGTGCTCGCGCAGAACGCTAAAGACGCTGGCCGCGTCGGTGGACGCCACGACCGATCCCAGCAGCAGGCCGCCGATCCAGTCGAAGCCCAGCACAAAGTGGGCGAACACGCCGGTGATGCCTGCGGTGATGACGACGCCGAGCGTGCTCAGCAGCACCGCCGGCGCGGCGACGGGCTTGGCGCGGTCTATGTTGGTGTTAAAGCCGCCGTAGAACATGATGAACAATAGCGCCGTGCTGCAGACGGTTTCGGTGAGTGCGTAGTCGCTAAAGTCGATATGCGCCGGGCCGTTGACGCCCAACAGCATGCCGAGCGCGATAAAGATAAGCAGGGTGGGGAAGGGGAGCTTTTTGCCGACGGGTTTGATGGTCAGGCACAAAATGATGACGAGGCCGATAAAAAGAAGGATCTGGGTCATGGATGGTGTCCGCTCCTGGGTGGTTGGCGTGGCACGGTTAGTTGTCTGCGGTTATTTGTACCCAAAGATGGTGGGTTTATGGGGTTGGATTGCGGGCGTGCGCGATATCGTCATAGACGGCTGCCGTCTTTGCCTCTGCTCGGAAACCCTTTCCAGCTTTATTGCAACGGAGTACAATGGGTAACGTTTAAGTTCAACTTGAAGTTTTAGTTGCGGTTCCGGGCTTTGGCCGCAATGCAAGGAGAGACGTACCATGGCGATCTATGTGACATCTGATGCTCACGGGCACGTGCGTGCGCTTGACGAGGCCCTGTCCAAGATTTCGTTGACGTCCGACGACACGCTGTACGTGTTAGGCGACATGATCGATCGCGGGCCCGATCCGGTCGGCGTTATTAAGCTCGTGCGCTCGCTGCCCAACGCCCGCGTGCTCAAGGGTAATCACGAGCAGATCATGCTCGATGCCATCATTGGCCAGGATCCGCTCGATGCCGAGACCTGGGATATCAACGGTGGCTGGACGACGCGCGAGCAGCTCAACGACATGGAATTTGACGCATACGAGGAGCTCGTGCGATGGATGGCCGCGCTGCCGCTCTACGCGGTGGCCGAGACCGAGGAGCGCCCGTATCTGCTGGTACATGCTGGAATCGAGATGAAGGCGGCGCGCGCGTTTTTGCTTGAGCATGGCGTCGATTGTGCCGATGGCGTTGGAGCGGTGGGTGCCGATCGCGAGCTGCTGCAGCAGATGCTCGCGGTGCAGTCGGCCGATGACCTGCTGTGGATTCGTCACGGCTATTGGGATGCGCCGACCGGGCTGCTTTCTGCCGAGGGCAAGGGTCCGGTCGTGGTGAGCGGTCACACGCCAACGGTGTCGCTCGGGCGTTATTGCGAGGTCGGTGGTCTTGCGGGGCTCGATGAGGAGTCGGGCCGCGGGCAGATCGTGCGCCTGGGCGGCGAGGATGCCGCCGGTGTGCCCGATCGCATCGACATCGACTGCGCTGCCGCCACCGGCTCCGAGTTCGGTCGCGTCGGGATCCTGCGGCTCGATGATGGGGCGGAGTTCTACGCGAACATCAACCCGGGCGAATAATCGGTGCAAGTGGTAGCTAATTTGGGACGGAGCTTTTTTGGCTACTTTCGGAGAATAGCGCTTTCTTGCTCGGTAAGCGCGAGAAATGAGGAGCGTCTGCGTCCTCGGCAGTGCGAAAATGCTCGAAAAACCGTCGCAACGGAGTCAAACGACGTTGCGACGGTTCTTTTTTGGCTGCCCGCTGGCTAAGTGAGTAGACTTTTTTGGAAATGCCGAGCAGCCGGCAAATTTGCCTCAACAAAACCGCAGGTCACTGACTTGTGTTTTACCGGTGTGGTCAGGGATTCGGCAAAAGTCTACTCACTTAGTTTTGCGTGTCGCAAATCGTCCGCAACGAGACTCCCCATTGCGCCAATTAGGCGCCGTACGGGTTGCGGTCGCGCTCGATGCGTTGGCGGATGTGGGCGTATTCGATAATCAGCAGCACCAGGAGTAGGGCCATGATGGCTAGGTAGCTCACCACGGCGCCCATTAGACCCAGCAGGTTGATCAGGATCACCGGCAGCACTACGCTTACGGCGAAGCAGATCAGGTAGATTTTGGTGACGTCGCCGGCATGGCGCAGCACCGTGATGATGGCGTAGAGAAAGTCGATGGCCGCGGTGACGCCGCCGGCGACAACCATCAGCAGTGCCAGCGTGCGGTAGCGCTCAAAATTGAGGCCGTACATGAAGCTCATGAGGGGAATACCGGGACCTGCCATAAATGCGGCGCACACGCTGGTGATGACCACGATCAGTGCCATAACGGCAACAATAATCAGGTCAAAGCGACGACGCTTGCGAGGATTAGCCCAAATGCTCGACAAACGCAGGAGCTGCGGTTTATAGATAAATCCAATGCTCAACAAAATAGCCTGCGCCGGAAAGAACAGGGCATTAAAGTACAGCTGATACTTGTAGGCCAGCGTGCCTTCCATCACGAACTTGGGCATGCTCTCGATAAGGTTGAACAGGAACAGCGCGCCAAAAAGCGGGGCGCACTGGACAAACAGGTGGCCGACCTCGCGCAGGCTCACACGGCGCGATTTTTCGGTTTCGAGCAGGGCGAGCGGGGCGGTGACCAGCACGAGCGAGGCAATCGCGGTAACACCCATGGCCATAGCCGCGATGGGCATGCTGCGCGTGAGGAACAGTACCACGCTAAAGACCGCGATGACGCCGACGGATCGTAGCGTTTGGCTCATGCCGGCCAGGTAGAGTTTGTCGGCCTGCTGCAGGCGGCCCTCGTACACGTCGGCAATGCCGTCGATCACCTTATAGAGGTAGACGCCCAGGCCGATCGTGGCCATCTGCGCATCGTAGCCGCGGGCGCTGCTGTATACCAGGCCGCATGCCAGCGCGAGCGCTCCGCAGAGCCAGCGGTTGAGCTGGTAAGAGGCAAAGGACGTCTTTTCGTCGATGTCCGAGACCTGGAAATTGCGCACGCCGTAGTTGCACGCGATCATGATGAGCGTGCCGGTGACAAAGGCGATGGAGAATTTGCCAGCCTCCTCGGCGCCCGCGAGCTGTGTGGACACGATGGTGAGCAACGGAAACGCCATGCCCCACACGGCGGTGCCCAGGGTATTCCAAAGGTAGTCGCGACGGGTGGCGTGATCTTCGTACTCGGCTTCTTGCGTGGAGAAGCCGCCGCCGTAGACGGCTCCGAGCAGGCGGTTCCACCAGGCATTGACCATGCGGTGGATGGGGCCGGGCTGGCGATTGCGCTCGCGGCGACGGCGTGTGGCCTGGCTGCTGTCGGGACCGCCGGCGTTACGCTGGCTTAGCTCTTGGATTCGTGCGAGCTCCTCGGCGGTGTGCGATGCGGGGAACAGGCCGTTCTCGATGCGTCCGCCCTGCCCGTGCGCCCCGTCCGATACGGTGGGGTCGGCGACGCCATTGCGGCGGGCGATGGCGCGGCGAATGCTATCGATGGGCGTGATGCTCAAAGCGGAGTCCTTTCTATTGCTGCGCTCTAGTATAGACGCGACGGTGTTCGTTCGTGTTTTTGAACAGGTTGTTCGATAATTTCGGCGGCGCCATTCAGTAGACGGCATTTGGGGACGTTCCTTATGTGCCGGCACTTTGGGAACGTCCCTAAGTGCCGGCATCCGGGGTCGCTCCTTGGTTGTTGCCTGTTCAAGAGTGTCCCTAACGACTAGGCCGCTTGCGTGCGATTTTTGACCGTTGGGCGGGCGCTTCGTCGTTGCCGCAAAAACGTTTTTGCATATCGGGTACAACGGGCTTTACGTGAGTAAAGTGCGCGCCGCGTCCACGTGTCGCGTTTTTAAAGGAGGCCCCATGCCTGGTGTTACCCCTGCAGAAGTTCTGTCCAACTTTGGCATTACGCTGGTCGAAGACCCCGCCGAGAACCAGCCCCGCCTGCTGGTTGACCTGCCGGCAGCCGAGCTCGTCGAGCACGCCATCCGCCGTGAAGAAGGCCGCATGGCCTCCAACGGCGCACTGGTGATCGAGACGGGGGAGCGTACCGGACGCTCGCCCAACGACCGTTTTATCGCCGACACCCCCGATGTCCACGACAAGATCGCCTGGGGCGCCGTCAACCGCCCGCTTTCGATCGAGAGCTACGAGACCATCAAGGCTGGTATCGTCGACTACCTCAACGAGCGCGATGTGTTCGTTACCCGCGGCATGGCGGGCGCCGACCGCAACCACACGCGCCGACTGCTCGTCGCCTGCGAGCGTGCCAGCCAGGCGCTCTTCATTAAGCAAATGCTTGCCCGTCCGCTCGCTCGCGAAATTGCGCGCACCGGTGAGCCGGACTTCTGCGTGCTCGCCGCTCCCGGCTACCAGTGCGATCCTGCCATTAAGGGCCTCAACTCCAGCGCCGCCGTGGTCATCAACTTCCAGGAACGCGTGATTCTGGTCGCCGGCACCGGCTACTCCGGTGAGATCAAAAAGTCGATCTTCAGCGTCATGAACTACCTGCTGCCCGTCGAGGACGACGTGCTGCCCATGCACTGCTCGGCCAGCATGGATCCCGTCACGCACGAGACCGCCGTGTTCTTTGGCCTGTCCGGCACCGGCAAGACCACGCTTTCGGCCAACCCCACGCGGCTGCTGATCGGCGACGACGAGCACGGTTGGTCCGACATGGGCATCTTCAACATCGAAGGTGGCTGCTACGCCAAATGCGAGGGCCTGGACGCGTTCCACGAGCCCGAGATCTTCAACGCTGTCCGCTTTGGCGCGATCTGCGAAAACGTGGTGCTCGACGAGAACCGCAAGCCCAACTACGACGACATCTCGATCACGCACAACACGCGCGTGGCATACCCTGTGGAGCACATTCCCAACGCGTGGACCAAGGGCATGGGCACCACTCCAAGCGTCGTGCTCTTCCTGACCTGCGATGCCTTTGGCGTATTGCCGCCCATCTCACGCCTGACGGCCGATGCCGCCATGTACCAGTTCGTGACGGGCTTTACGGCCAAGATCCCCGGCACCGAGGTCGGCGTCACCGAGCCCACGCCCACGTTCTCTTCGCTGTTTGGCGAGCCGTTTATGCCGCTCGACCCCATGGTCTATGCCAAGATGCTCGGTGAGCGCATCGCCGACGGCCGCACGCGTGTGTACCTGGTCAACACCGGCTGGATTGGCGGCGGCTACGGCGTGGGCCATCGCATCGAGCTTGCCTACACGCGCGCCCTGGTGGCCCGCGCCCTCGACGGTACCATCGAGGACAGCGAATTCGTGCATGACGATATCTTTAACGTCGACATTCCCACCACGTGCCACGGCGTGCCCGACGGCATCCTGGTGCCGCGCCAGTACTGGCAGAGCACCGCGCGCTACGACGAGGCGGCGCACAACTTGGCCGTGATGTTCGAGGAGAACTTCGAGAAGAAGTACTCGCACCTGCCCGAGTCCGTGAAGGCCGCCGGTCCGCACGCTCAGGTGCACGCCGACGCCCGTCATCGCGGCCGCGGCCTGCTGGGACTCCGACACTAGCGTTGCTTCAGACCCAAAACCACCATAAAGGGGACAGGCACCTTTGTGGTGGTTTTACTCGCGCGGATGACTCGGGTTACAATACGCCTGACATATTGCCCCCTTCTCCGGATGGGGGCAGCGTAAGCGCTCTTGTGGCGGCACCGTAGGACTTTGAAGGTGGCCGTCGTAAGGGCACTTTTTGTTTAGGCACCCGGGCTCGGGCGCATGCTATGAAGGGAGAGCACATGAAGAGTTTCGTTGCCGAGGATTCGTTTTGGGAGCTATTTCCGCAGGCGGCTGTCGGTGTTGTGGTCGTAAAGGGCATGAAGCCCGCGGCTCAGATTCCTCAAGAGGACGTGGACGCGATTGCGGCGTTGCTCGACCGCGCCAATATCGACGCGGAGCGTCATCTGACCAGCGATACTATCAGCGAGAATGCGCCGGTTAAGGCATGGCGCGAGGCTTATCGGCTGTTCAAGACCAAAAAGGGCGCGCGTTGCTCAATTGAGAACCTGCTCAAGCGCGTGCTCAAGGGCAAACCGGTGGGCCACATTACGCCCGCGGTGGACATCTACAACACGGTGTCGCTGACCTACGCGCTGCCCGTTGGCGGCGAGGACCTGCATACGATTGAGGGGGATCTTCGCTTGAAGGTGACTGACGGCGGCGATGCGTTCCTGCCACTTGGCGAGGAAACGGATGACCCGACGCTGCCCGGCGAGCTCGCCTACATCGATGATGCGGGCGCCGTATGCCGCTGCTGGAACTGGCGCGATGGCGTTCGCACGGCGCTGTCCGACGATTCGGCCGATGCATTCCTGGCGATTGAGTGCGTGGAGCCCGAGCGGATGGGGGATTGCCAGGCTGCCGTTGATCGTCTCGCCGAGTTGCTCGAGCGCTATCTGGGAGCGACGGTTGTCGTTAAGACGCTTGTGACCCGCGACAATCCCTGCGTGGAACTGTAGCGACGCCTGCGGATCATGTTCGCCGGTCAAAACCACTACAAAGGTGCCTGTCCCCTTTGTGGTGGTTTTTATGTTGATGGGTTAACAAATGGGATATTTGGGTATGGGTGTTGCCTCGTGCGGCTAAGATGTTTACCCGTTAGCATCATGTAAGCGAAAGGCGGTCGTCTCCCATGCAGCAGAACGACGAGACACGTTTCGAGGACTTTGTCGGACTGATCAGCGGGCTCTACAAGGAGATCCAGCGCATTAAGACATCCGAGGGCGCAAGGCTGGGCCTCAAGGGCTCCGACGTTATGTGCCTGTACTATCTTGAGCGCAGCAAGGACGGCCTGACTGGCGCTGACCTGGCTCGCATGGCAGGCGTGACCCGTGCCGCCGTCTCGCGCACGCTCGCGCATCTGGAGGAGGGCGGCTACGTCGAGGTCGACGACTCGGGTGATGCGGCCGTTAAGTATCGTGCCCCGGTGCGCCTGACCGCTCTGGGCGGCGAGAGCATGAGCGAGGCGGACCGCATCATTCGCGAGGTGCTCGACACCACCGGTAAGGCTATGGGTGTGGAGCAGCGCGAGCAGATGTATGCGTCGCTGCGTACGATTCTCAACACCCTGCGTGAGATCTAAGGCCGCCAAGGCATTTGCTTCCCATTAAAAACTGCATCGTCCCGTTTGAGCGCGTATGCCGTGCCGGGACATTGCTGTCAAAATTCCCTGCGCGAGACCTGCGCAAGAAAGGATTCGCTATGTCCGTCCGCATTATTACCGATTCCGCCAGCGATATGTCGCCGGCGGAGCACCCGGCGCTGTCCGTCTTGCCGCTGTCCGTTACCTTTGGCACCGATGTGTATATGGATGGCGTCGACATCGATCACCAGCGCTTTTACGAGATGCTCGTGGAGCGCGACGAGCTGCCCAAGACCGGTCAGGTCAACCCGTACGCCTTTTCGCAGGCGATTGCCGAAGCACGTGAGGCCGGCGACGAGGCGGTGATTATTACCGTGGGTGCCAAACTTTCGGGGACCAATCAGAGCGCCCGTACCGCACTTGCCGAGGCGCCGGGCGGCGACGTGTATGTGGTTGATAGCAATAACGTTACCCTGGGTGAGCGCGTGCTGGTCGAGTATGCCCTGCGCCTAGTGGACGAGGGCCAGGGCGCGGCCCAGATCGCGGCGGCTGTCGAGGCCGTCCGTGACCGCGTGGTGGTTATTGGTCTGCTCGAGACGCTGGAGTACCTGGTGCGCGGCGGTCGCCTGTCTGCTGCTGCCGGTGCCGTGGGTACGCTGCTCAACGTAAAGCCTGTTGTGGCTGCCGAGGACGGTCTGATCGTGCAGCTGGGCAAGGCGCGCGGTTCCAAGAACGGACGTAACCTGCTCAACCAGAAGGTCGAAAAGGCAGGCGGCATCGACTTTTCCATGCCGCTGGCGCTCGGCTATACGGGCCTTTCGGATGCGGTGCTCAAGAAGTATATCGAGGACAGCGCGGCACTGTGGGCTGGCCACACCGAGGGCGAACTGCCCGTTCACACCATCGGTGCCACCATCGGCACCCATGTAGGCCCCGGCGCCGTAGCCGTGGCCTTCTTCCAGCCCGTTAACTAGCCCACCTGCCAAAACCACCACAAAGGGGACACCTTTGTGGTGGTTTATGCTATTCCGGGTGGAAAGGAGCGAGCAATGGCGTCTGAGGGCTTTTTTGAGCGGGTGTACGAGGTGGTCGAGCAGATTCCCGAGGGGATGGTCGCCACGTATGGTCAGGTGGCGCTGCTTGCTGGACGTCCACGAAGTGCGCGGTACGTGGGGTATGCCCTGCATGGCAATCCGCGTCCCGGCGAGATTCCCTGTCACCGCGTGGTGTTTGCCGATGGCCGCATATGCGATGGTTTTGCTTTTGGCGGTCCCGATGCTCAACGTGAGCTTTTGCTAGGGGAGGGCGTGACGTTTGCCGATCCCAGGCACGTCGATCTGGGTGCCTGTCGTTGGCCTGCCGGGCTGTAGCGACTCGTTCGTGTCAAAACCACCACAAAGGCTCCTGTCCCCTTTGTGGTGGTTTTAGTTTACCTGAGCTAACTTATGGAGAAGGTGTGGCGGCGTTTATTGTCGCTACAAAGTAAACCACGGCGAACTATATTGGTTTCAGCAACGGAGCAGGCAATAGGCGATGAAAAAGCCTGCCCTGTTGAGTTTGATTCGCATTCCTCCCCTCTGTGCGATTCAACGGTGTACTTCGGGAACAGGCCCGCTGGCAACTAACTGCCAGCGGGCCTGTTCCTGTTTGTCGGGGGAGTGCAATGGGCAGAGCCGAACCGGTCGGGCACCAAAAGGGCGGACGCCGTAGCGCCCGCCCTATAGCAATCGAAAGATCTAGCCAGCAGATCGATCTAGTACACCATGCCCATGGCGTCCTGAACCTCGGCCAGAGTCTGCTCGGCGATCTCATTGGCGCGACGGTTGCCCTCGTGCAGCACGTCCTTCACGTAATCCAGGTCGTTTTCGTAGCGCTGACGACGCTCGCGGATCGGCGCGAAGTACTCGTTGACGGCCTCGGTCACGTACTTCTTGAGCTGGCCGGAGCCGCCCATGCCAATCTCCTCGGCAATCTCGACCTCGGAACGGCCGGTGCAGATGGCGGCGGTTGAAAGCAGGCCGGACACGCCGGGGCGATTCTCGGGATCGAACGTGATCATGCGCTCGGAGTCGGTCTGGCTCTTCTTGATGCGCTTGGCCGTCTCCTCGGCGGTCATCGAGATGTTGATGGCGTTGCCGTAGCTCTTGCTCATCTTGCGCCCGTCCAGGCCGGGCAGCAGCGGGGTCTCGGACAGCAGCGCGTCGACCTCGGGGAACACCTTGCCGTAACGGTTGTTAAAGCGGCGGGCGATGGTGCGGGTGAGCTCGATGTGCGGCAGCTGGTCGCGACCGACGGGCACCACATTGCCCTTGCAGAACAGGATGTCGCAGGCCTGGTGCACCGGGTAGGTGAGCAGAAGGCCGGTGAGCTCGTGGCCCGAGGCCTCCATCTCGGCCTTGACCGTGGGGTTGCGCGCCAGCTCGGCCTCGGAGACCAGCGACAGGAACGGCAGCATGAGCTGGTTTGCGGCGGGTACGGCGGAGTGCGCGTAGATCATGGTCTTGTCGGGGTCGATGCCGCAGGCAAGGTAGTCCATAACCATGTTGTACACGTTGTCCTGGATGTGCTCGGTCGTATCGCGGTCAGTGATGACTTGGTAGTCGGCGATGAGCACGTTGGTCTTGGCGCCCATGTTCTGCAGCTCAACACGGCCCTTGAGGGTGCCGAAGTAGTGACCCAGGTGCAGACGGCCGGTGGGGCGGTCGCCGGTGAGCATGGTGAACTTCTCGGGCGTTTTGGCCAGGCCCTCGCGAATGGCGTTGCTCTTTTGCAGCGCGACTTCGTAGCTGTTCTCGTTTGGCATGATTGCTCCTAACGTATGTTCATGGGTCAAGATGATAACGCGTTTATTGGAGGGGCGGGTCGTAAGTAGGCGAGGGGCGGGAGAGCGGCGGCATGTGCGATGGGCGCGGCGTGGCTGCGCGTTTGGCCGGCGGCGCCTGGGCGCATCCTCGGCAGCTTACCCTAGCGCCTGTGGTGGCGCTCCTCCTTGCGTTCTTCTGCCGCCTGCTCCTCCTGCTTAAAGGCGGGATCGTCGGGGGTGACGAGCTCGTCCTCGTGCGTGCGCTTGTTGTAATGGTGGCGCAGCACGGGCTCAAACAGGTGCAGGTGCTTGGCAAAGGCCGCCGAGCCAATGGCGAGTACGGTAAAGATGAGCACGCGCATGGGCACCTCGACCTGGTTAATCGCGGCGGCGCCGGCCGAAAGCATGATGCACCAGGCGTAGATGAGGAGCACTGCCTGTTTTTGGTTGTAGCCTTCTTGGATCAGGCGGTGGTGGATGTGGCCCTTGTCGGCCTGCCCGATGCTAATGTGGGCGCGCTTGCGGCGCACGATGGCGCTAAACGTGTCGATGATGGGCACGCCGGCAACGATGAGCGGAATGATAAGCGAGGTGAGCGCGGCGGTGCGGCTCACGTTGAGCAGCGAGATGGAGCCCAGCGCAAAGCCCAGAAGCAGCGACCCCGAGTCGCCCAAGAAGATGCTTGCGGGGTTGAAGTTGTAGCGCAAAAAGGCCAGACAGGCGCCAAAGAGCGCAATGGAGAGCGCGGCGGCGTCGATGCGGCCCGAGAGAACGGCCATCGAAAACATGGTGAACGACGCGATGCCGCAGATGCCCGTGGCCAAGCCGTCGAGGCCGTCGATGAGGTTAATGATGTTGGTGAATGCCACCAGATAGATCACGGTGATGGGGTAGGCGAGCCATCCGAGCATGATTTCGCCGGGGGCAAACGGGTTGACGATGACGCCGATCCGCAGGCCGCCGATACAGGCGATAAGCGCGGCGAGGACCTGTCCGGCTAGCTTTTGCTTGGGCTTGAGCTGGAAGACGTCGTCGATAGCGCCGGTCGCAAAGATGACGGTAAAAGAAAGCGCAAGTATGGGGTAGCTGATGTGCAGACGGGGGTGGGGCACCAAAACGGGCGGCCAACCCAGGTACCAGGTGCCTAGGATTTGCACAATACAGGCAACGACCAGGCCCAAAAACACCGCCGTTCCGCCCAAACGCGGGATGGGCTTGGTGTTAATGCGGCGCTTAGAAGGATAGTCGACGGCGTCGAGCTTAATTGCCAAGCGCTTGACCAGGGGCACCGTGAGGAAGGTCGTGATAAAGGCCGCCGCTGCCACGCATAGATACGGTATGTAGCTCGGGGATGAAGCCATGAATCTAAAAACCGCCAAGCGTCGAAGGAAAAGGTCAAAGGTTGCTAAGCGCAAAGGGCATAGCCGAACCATGATACTCGACCAAGGGGGGTGCATGGAATTGCACGCAGCGATAATCACGCGCTTACCAGATATTGGGATGTTGTCGATGGATTGTCGGGATACCGGCGGGGATCCATATGGGCTGTAATGGTGGTTTTCGGCAAATAAAAACCACCCCCCACGTTACGAAAATGAACCCACCTAAAACAGGTGGGTGCCCTCATCGACTGTTCCAGCGTCCTTAACAACGAAGGATACCTGTACTAGGTACGACTGTGTGGGCTCCCTAAATAAACGCGACGGTTCACCCAGTTGCTCCGCGGGGGGCGGAATACCTACATCATAAAGCGGCACTTTATCGATTCCAGTCTTGACATTACAAAAATCGTGTCGGACGATTACGGCGCCTTGGGCTCGAGCCGTCTGTGCGGTTGGTCCCTTTACGTTTGAGCTGCTGAATCGTTGTTTTGGAGCATGTTTTTATGTCGACGCCGTTGACCGAACTTTTTTCGCCCGCCTGCCATTTGTGTCCGCGCCGTTGCGGTGCGGTGCGCGACGAGGGTGCGCACGGCGTATGCGGTGCCGATGACACGCTCAAGGTGGCCCGCGCGGCGCTCCATATGTGGGAGGAGCCGCCCATTTCGGGCGAGGCCGGCTCGGGTACGATTTTCTTTAGCGGCTGTTCGCTCAAATGTATCTATTGCCAGAACCACGAGATCTCGACGGGCAATTTTGGGCTTGAGATTTCGCCCGAGCGCCTGGTCGAGATTATGCTGGAGCTGCAGGACCAAGGTGCCAATAACATCAATCTGGTGACGGCGACGCATTATGCTCACCTACTGCCGGCCGCGATTGCCGCAGCTCGGGAGCGCGGACTGGTCATTCCAATCGTCTACAACACGAGCGGTTATGAGCGTGCGAGTGCCGTGGCGGCGCTCGGCGATTTGGTCGACGTGTGGCTTACCGACTTTAAGTATGCCAATGCGGCGCTTGCGCAGTCACTCTCTCATATTAAGGACTACCCGCGCGTGGCTGTGTCGGGTCTGGCCCAGATGGCGCGCGAAATTGAGCGCCGCGGGGGAGAGCTGGTAGACGGGGACGGGCTCATGAAGCGCGGCATAATCGTGCGTCATCTGGTGCTGCCGGGGCATGCGGACGATTCGTGCCGCGTGTTGGACCTGGTGTGGCAGACGATGGGCGACGTGCCGATCTCGGTCATGAACCAGTACACGCCCAATGCCCTCATGCGCGAACAAGGCGGCGACCTGGCGCGCGCCGTGACGCGCGAGGAGTACGAGCAGGTGCTCGACCATGCCGACGACCTGGGCTTTACGACGATGTTTTGGCAAGAAGGTGGAGCGGTAGACGAGAGCTTCACCCCGGCGTTCGACACTACCGGCGTCCTCACCAGCGCAAAGTAGTGCGCTCGCCGATGATTTTTCTGGGACGGGGATTAAAAAATCATCGAGAGGATCGCCTGCTCGAAAAGTTGTCAAAATAGCCGCGTCCCAAAAAGACTGGGTATTGGGCGTTGACAGTTGGCGAGCCGTAGGTAAAATATCAACTTGTCTTGGGGACGTAGCTCAGTTGGGAGAGCGCTGCCGTCGCATGGCAGAGGCCGAGGGTTCGACTCCCTTCGTCTCCACCCTTGGATTTGATAAGCCGCTGACATTGTGTCGGCGGCTTTTTTTAAAAGAAAGGGCTGTACCATGGCCAAGCTTGAGTCCCAACCACTGTCTGCCGAGGAACGCGCCGAGTTGGAAGAGCTCCGCGCCGAGAAAGCTCGTCGCGAGGCCCAGGAAGAGGCACGCCGCGAGCGTGAGGAGCTGGCCGCCCTGCGTGCCGAGCGTGCGAAGGCCGAGGAGGTCGCCGCGAAGGTTGCATCCGAGCCCAAGCCCGCGCCCGCACCCAAGCCCGCTGCTGCGAAGCCTGCACCTGCCGCGCCCAAGCCTCAGCCTAAAAAGGTGGCTCATCCCAAGTCCGTCGAGCCCAAGCCGAGCCGTGACGAGATGACCTTTGCCCAGCGCATGGTTACCTCCAAGGAGCCTACGGGCGAGAACGAGATCCCTGGCATGGCGCCGGCTCAAAAAATCATCATTGTCCTTGCCCTCATCGCGTTTGTCATCTTTATGGGCTACACGATCCTGACCAGCATGGGCCTGCTCTAACCGATTTGCATCGGGCGTCATGTCCGAACACTCTGCCCTTGTCCAACCCTCAACCTCTGCACAACGCATCCGAAAGGTCGCCCCATGGCTTTGACCGACATCTCGCATCCCACCGACATTGCAATGCTCACCGATCTGTACGAGCTCACTATGGCCCAGGGCCTGTGGGAGAGCGGCAAGGCCAATGAGCAGGGTTGTTTTACCGCGTTTTACCGCGACCATCCCTTTGGCAGCGCCTATGCCGTCATGTGCGGCACCGCCGAACTGCCCGAGCTGGTCGAGAATCTGCGCTTTACGCCCGAGGACATCGACTACCTCGCCTCGCTCCAGGCCCCTGCCGGCGGCGCGATGTTCAAGCCTGGATTCCTCGACTACCTGCGCGATTTTCGTGCGCATGTAAACATCGACGCCGTGCCCGAGGGCGAGCTCGTCTTTCCGCGCGAGCCCATGGTGCGCGTCACCGGTCCCGCGCTGGAATGCCAGCTGCTCGAGACGGCGCTGCTCAACATCGTCGGGTTCCAGACGCTTGTCGCCACCAAGACGGCGCGCGTGGTGCTCGCCGCCGACGGTCGCCCCGTGGCGGAGTTTGGCCTGCGCCGAGCCCAGGGTCCCGATGGCGGCCTGGCCGTTGCGCGCGCGAGCTACGTTGCCGGCTGCTCCTCTACGTCCAATGTGCTCGCCGGCCGCCGCTACGGTATTCCCGTCTTTGGCACGCATGCGCACAGCTGGGTGATGAGCTTCGATTCCGAGCTCGAGGCCTTCCGCGCCTTTGCCAAGTCGAGTCCCAAGAACTGTACGCTGCTTATCGACACCTATGACGTGCGCGAGGGCTGCGAGCATGCCATTACGGTTGCCAAGGAGATGGAGGCGGCGGGCGAGCGTCTGTCGGCCATTCGCATCGACTCCGGCGACCTCGCCAAGCTCTCCAAGTATGTTCGCGGCCGTTTTGATGCCGAGGGCCTGCCCTATGTGGGGATCTCGGTTTCTAACGATTTGGATGAGTACACGATTCAGTCGCTGCTCGACCAGGGCGCGCCCATCGACAGCTTTGGCGTGGGTACCAAGCTTGCGACCTGCTATGACCAGCCGGCGCTGGGCGGCGTGTACAAGCTTTCCGCCCGCCGTGCGAGCGAGGCAGATCCATGGACGCCGGTGGTCAAGCTCTCTGAGCAGCCATACAAGCGCACGATCCCGGGTGTGCAACGCGTGCGCCGTTATTACGACGGCTTTGGCGGCCCGGTCTGCGACATGATCTACGACGAGGACCATCTGGCGGGGGAGGGCGCCGCGCGCGGCAATACCCTTGTGGCCGTGAACGATGCCGCCCTGGTGACCGACGTGTCCGAACTCGAGTATCGCGAGCTGCTGGTGCCGATCGTGCGCGATGGCAGTGCGGTGGCTCCGCGTGAGAGCATCCAGGACGCGCGCGAGCGCTGTGCTTGGGCGCTCGACCATCTGGACGCAGCTTTCAAGCGCTTCCTGTACCCGCAGACCTATGTGGTGGGTATGGAGCAGGGCCTGGCTCAGGTGCGCGACGAGCTCGTGCGCAAGAACATGGCCGCGGCCTCTGCCTTTCCCTGGGCTCACTAATTCCTTGGGCGGTAGGGGCGAGTCACGCTTCCCTGGCCGCCAGCTCGGCCGTTCGCTGAACAGTTGATTGGTTTGACGTATGACGACTTCTTATAAAACGATGGTGGTAAAGATCGGTTCGTCCACGGTGGTGGGCGCCGACGGCAAGGTCAACCGCGCCTTTATCGGCGGGCTTGCCGATCAGGCCGCAGCGCTGCGCGAGCTTGGCTGGCGCCTGGTCGTGGTGAGCTCGGGCGCTATTGCCTGCGGCTATCCCGTGCTGGGCTTCGACCGTAAGCCGGTCGGTGACCTGCCGAGCCTGCAGGCCTGCGCCTCGGCCGGTCAGTGCATCATCTCGTCGGCCTACGACGAGGAATTCCATGCGCGCGACCTGCTCACCTCGCTCGTGCTGCTCACGCGTCACGACACGGCGCGCCGCACGTCCTACCTGCACGCGCGCGACGCCCTGCTGCGCCTGGTGGAGCTGGGCGTGGTGCCGGTCGTCAACGAGAACGATACCGTCACCGTCGATGAGATTAAGTTCGGCGACAACGACACGCTGGCGGCGCTTGTAAGCTGCCTGGTTTCTGCCGATCTGTGCGTGACGCTCTCGGACATCGACGGCCTTTACACCGCCAATCCGCACGAGGACCCCACGGCCGAGTTTGTTCCTGTCGTGCATAAGATCGACGCCAAGATTATTGCCTCGGCGGGCGATTCTTCCACATCGGTGGGCACGGGCGGCATGATTACCAAGATCCGCGCGAGCCGCATCCTGATGACGGCGGGCATTCAGAGCGTGATTTGCGCGGGCGAGGAGCCCGATGCGCTCGTGCGTCTCGCCCGCGGCGAGAGCGTGGGCACGCTGTTCGATCCGCCGGCGGAGCGTCTGGACATCGCACCCCGCAAGCTGTGGATCGCGCTGGGCGACAAGGCACATGGCTCGGTGACGGTCGATGACGGCGCCGCGAAGGCGCTGGTCAGCCGCGGTTCGTCGCTGCTCGCGGTGGGTATTCGCGAGGTCGATGGCCAGTTTGCCGAGGGCGATGTGCTCGACGTGTGCGACCCGAGCGGCATGGTTGTCGCCCGTGGTATCGCCGAGGCCGATTCGGACGTGCTGGAGCTTGCCGCCGGCCGCCGCCAGGACCAGATTGCCAGCAACCGCCTGCTCGCAGACCTGGCCGAGAAGCCCGCGATCCATAGGGACAACTTGATAGTGTTTGCATAAAGAGAGGCAGCGCTGCGGCTCGTTTTGCCAGCAGTGCTGCCTCTCCTTTTCCGGCACTTGGGGACGTTCCTTATGTGCCGGCACTTTGGGACACTCCTTTGCTAGAAGATCTGGCGCAGGTCTCCGCGGTTGAGGGCTTCGTCGAAGAGGTGCTTGAACACCACGCTGCCGTGCAAGCCGTCGTGCTCGAACTCGTTGGTCACCCAGGCATGCGAGTTGCCCACGCGGCTGAGCGTATCGAGCTGCATGCCCGAGTCCACGTACATGTCATCGAAGTACACCGCGGCCTGCAGGGGCACCTCGTTGCACGCCAGGCGCTGCGGGTCGTAGATCTTGTCCCAGCTGGTGTCTTCCATCAGCAGGTCCATGGCGGGCTTGAAGGGCTTGAGCTCGGGCATCTGCTCGAACATCCACGGGAACATGGCCTCGCCGGTAAACATGAGCGGTCGCGTGAGCGTGTCGAACTCGGCACGATGGGCCTTCTCTTCTGCCGCGGCCCAGCGAATGGGCATGGTGTCGCCGTCGGCGTAGATGAACTCCTGAAGCGTCCAGTACAGCGGATTCGTGCGCGTGTTGGTGCGCTCGAAGGCGCGCATCAAAAAGCTGTCAGATACCGAGGCGCCGCAGGCCAGCGTGCCGTCGCCGTCAACAAAAGCATGATCGATAATCCAATGCATGCGCTCAAAGCTCGGCTTCATGCCAAAGTCGCTGCCCATGAGCTGCAGACGTTCGACCGTCATCGGCGAGCCGTCGGGTAGCACGGGCTTTTGCTCCTCGAGGGCATCTGCCAGGGCCGCCACGCGCTCGACGTCGGCGGGGTAGCGGTTGTAATACTGCTGCGTCTTGGCAGCCATGCGCGGGAAGGTGTGCGCGTAGACCTCGCTTGCGCTCGCCGGTACGTGGGGGATGCCGCCGCAGGTAAAGCTTGCCGCCACGCCCTCGGGGAAGAGCGACAGGTAGCTCAGCGTCAAAAAGCCGCCGTAGCTCTGCCCGAGCGTGACCCAGGGCCTGCCGCCAAAGCCCACCAGGCGCAGGTACTCAAAATCGCGCACGATGGAGCTGGCGAGGTGGCGCTTGAGGAAGTCCGCCTGCGAGCGGGCAGCATCGGAGCCGGCCGCCTCGGCGCGCTCGCCCAGAGCCGCGATCGTGCGCCCGTCTACACAGCTGCTGCGCCCGGTACCGCGCTGGTCGGGCAGCACGACGCGGAAATGCTTGACGGCCTCTTCGATCCAGCCATCGCTTGTGGGCGACAGCGGACGCGGGCTCTCGCCACCGGGGCCACCCTGCAAAAAGAGAAGGAGCGGCAGGTCGTCGTTGATGCGGTCGGGTGCGCAAACCACGCGGTAGAAGAGCTTGATGCTCTCGGGCGCGCCGGCGATGGGTGTCGGTATAGCGCCGCGGCGCATGGTGCTGCCGACGGCCAGGAGCATCGGCTCCAGGCCGCGCCAGTCGAGGGGGACGTCGATGCTGTGGTCCTCGACATACAGGCCGGGGACGTGGTACGAAGTGATGAGGGCCATGTGAGTCTTCCGTTCGTTGCGGTGTTTCGGGTTGACCAATTCTACCGCCGCGGGCGAGGCCATGCGCAAATCGGCTACCATGGTTGCAAACTTCTAGGAGAAAGGGCCGCCCATGTCGGTCGATATAGCCACGTATGTCCACGATCTTGCCGTTGCCGCTAAGGCAGCGTCGGCCTCGCTTGCCACGGCGAGCGACGAGCAGCGCCAGGAGGCCGTGCGCGCCATGGCCGCAGTGCTGCGCAACGGCGTCGACTCCATCGTCGCCGCCAACGAGCTCGATATGTCCGCCGCGCGCGATGCGGGGACCTCGGCGGGGCTCCTCGACCGTCTGCTGCTGACGCCCGAGCGCGTTGAGGGTATGGCCGCCGGCCTGGAGAAGCTCGCCGAGCTGCCCGATTCTGTCGGCCGCGTGCTCGACCACCGCGTGCTCGCAAGTGGCGTGAACCTCACCCGCGTGAGCGTGCCGTTGGGCCTGGTCGCCATGGTGTACGAGGCGCGCCCCAACGTGACGGCCGACGCCGCGGGCATCTGCATCCGCACCGGCAACGCCTGCATTCTGCGCGGCGGCTCGCTGGCCTATCACTCGTGTGCCATGATTGTCGAACTGCTGGCCGATGCGCTCGAGGCCAAGGGCTTCCCGCGCGAGGCCGTGTCGATGATCGAGTCTACCGACCGCGAGGCCACCGGCGAGCTCATGAAGCTCCGCGGCGTCGTCGATGTGCTCATTCCGCGTGGCGGTGCGGGCCTGATCCAGCGCTGCGTGCGCGAGTCGCTCGTTCCGGTGATCGAGACGGGCACGGGTAACTGCCACATCTACGTGCATGAATCCGCCGACTTCGATAAAGCGCTCAATATTATCGTCAACGCTAAGACGCAGCGCGTGGGCGTGTGCAATGCCGCCGAGTCGCTGCTGGTCGACCGTGCCGTGGCCGATGCGTTTTTGCCCGCGGTCGTGGCCGTGCTGCATGACCACGGCGTGCTCATTCACGGCGACGAGGCCACGTGCGCCGCATGCGCCGACGCCGGGCTTGCCGAGGGCGATGACTACGTTGCCGCGACTGAGGAGGACTGGGGTCGCGAGTATCTGGCGCTCGAGATGAGCGTGAAGGTCGTGGCGAACGAGGACGAGGCCATCGCGCACATCAACCGCTACGGCACGATGCACTCCGAGGCCATCGTTGCCGAGGACGAGGATGCCTGCGAGCGCTTCCTGGACGCGGTCGATGCCTCGGCCGTGTATGCCAACGCCAGCACGCGCTTCACCGACGGCGGCGAGTTTGGCCTGGGCGCCGAGATCGGCATCTCGACCCAAAAGCTCCACGCCCGCGGCCCCTTTGCCGCCGAGGCCCTCACCACCTACAAATACAAGCTCCGCGGCACCGGCCAGGTCCGTCCCTAAACCTGTTGCAAACGAAAAACCACCACAAAGGCGCCTGTCCCCTTTGCGGTGGTTATAGGTGGCGTGGGCGGTTAGGCCTGGAAGGTGTCGCGATCGGGAGCGAAGGATTGCATGGCCGCGATGGTACGGTCGAAGAGCTCGGGAAGCTCCCAGCCCAGCATCTCGGCGCCCTGCGAAATCACGTCACGCGAGCAGCCGGCGGCAAAGCGCTTGTCCTTGAACTTCTTCTTGAGCGACTTGGTCGTAAAGTCCATGACGCTCTTGCTCGGGCGCATGACGACGGCGGCTCCGATCAGGCCGGTGAGCTCGTCGCAGGCGAACAGTATCTTTTCCATCTGCAGTTCGGGCTTGGGCAGCGAGGTGTTGAAATCGGACGTGTGCGTCTGGATGGCGCGAATGAGCTCGGGAGAGGCGCCCTCGCCCTCGAGGATCTCGGCCGCATAGATGGTGTGGTTCATGGGGTCATCCTCATGCTCCTCCCAATCCAGGTCGT
This sequence comes from Coriobacteriaceae bacterium, assembly GCA_905194345.1. Lineage (GTDB taxonomy): Bacteria > Actinomycetota > Coriobacteriia > Coriobacteriales > Coriobacteriaceae > Collinsella. Next base: position 62,302 of record CAJJRZ010000009.1, on the reverse strand, counting down.
GCAGCAGGCCGACGATGCCCCAAAACTCCTCGTTCTCGGGGTCGAACTCGCGCGCAAAGTAGCGCATGGTGCCCTCGACCGTTTCGCCATGGGTGATGTGGAACGGGTTCTTATTGTGCTCGTTGAGCAATTCGAACGCACGGTCGCGGGTGATTCCGGCGGAAAGTGGCTCTGCCATAAAAGACTCCTTGTGCTCGCAGGTATCGCTAAGAATGAATACTACTAGAACGACTAGAACGAAAAAACCACCACAAAGGTGCCTGTCCCCTTTGTGGTGGTTTTTGGCGCGGATTGGTTAGTTGAGGGCGGCTTGGGCCAGGCGGGCTTCGGCGGCCTCCTCGGTGACGCCCAATGCCACGGCGAATTCCTCGATGGAGCGGCGCTTGGCTTCCTTGAGTACACGCATATAGTAAGAGCTGGGCTTTTTATCGGCTTCCTCGGCCTGGCGAATGCGGTGCATCATGGTCTTTGCCACGCGGACCGTCTCGGGCGCGCCCAGCTTGAGCTGCTGCTTAAAGTGTGTCTCTTCAAGCGAGCTGTTGCGCTCGGTAAAGGTGTCGCACTCCAGCTCGTCATAGTGGCTCAGCAGATGCTCGGCATCTTGCTGAGAGATGGCGGCATGCAGACGGTCGGCCTGCGCCACGGGGTACATAAGGATCGTCTGCGCATGCCCCTGCTTGGCCTCGAGCAACAACATGGGCTGCGGCGTGTCGTCCCTAAAACCGACGACGGTGCAGACTCCCTGACCCGGATGAATGACGTGTTGACCGATTGAGAACATGCTACCTCCAACTTATACGAATTTACGTATGTCTAGAATAACACGCTGACGTGCGCAAATCCTCGCTTTATGCAGGAAAAGCACACAACTCTGATAGGTAAGAGTATTCGATAAAAGACACAGCTCATTCACACCTTTATGCATTTTCAACGCGTGCATAATCTGCAGGCAGACCGGCATCTTTGAGTGACTCCATACAAGCTGTAGTCAATTTTGTGCATATGCAATTTCGATTGGCTTTACCCTGCGACAGTGCCCCTCGCTTGTGATAGAGTGCTACAAACTCTGGCTTTTGCCCTACGAGTGACCAAGAGCTCGGGGGCTTTAACACAAGGAGGATCTATGCCCGAGAAGATTGAAGAGCTGGTACGCGCTGCGCTTGCTGCGGCCCAGGAGGCCGGCGACCTTTCCGCATTTGAACTTGACGATTGCGCTATCGAGCGACCGGCTGACACTTCTCATGGCGAGTGGACCTCTACCATGGCCCTGAAGTCCGCCAAGCTGGCCCACTGCGCCCCGCGCAAGATCGCCGAGGCCATCGTTGCCCATATGCCCGAGGATCCCGCGATCGAGAAGGTTGAGATCGCAGGCCCCGGTTTCATCAACTTCTACCTCTCCGTTGCCGTCAAGAATGCCATCTTTGGCGAGGCTCGCGAGAAGGGCATGGACTTCGCTAAGTCCAACGTCGGTGGTGGCCTGAAGACCCAGGTCGAGTTCGTTTCCGCCAACCCCGTCGGCCCCATGCACATTGGTCACGGCCGCTGGGCCGCTCTGGGCGACTCCCTTTGCCGCGTCATGGACCACGCCGGTTACGACATCCAGCGTGAGTTCTACATCAATGACCACGGCTCTCAGATGAACACCTTCGGCAACTCCATCAGCACGCGCTATATGCAGCTTGCCGACATCATTGCCAAGCAGGGCGTTGATATCGACGAGGCTCACAAGCTGCTGATCGCCGACCGTGACGCCTTTGTTGCCGACGAGAACGACGAGCACCCCGAGACCCATCCGTATCAGGACAACTTTGCCGAGACCTTGGGCAAGGACTCTTACGGCGGCGACTACATCATCGACGAGGCCGCCGAGTTCTGGCGCACCGACGGCGACAAGTGGGTCGACGCCGATCCGCAGGAGCGTATGGAGAGCTTCCGTGAGCGCGGCTACGTGAAGATGGTCGACAACATGCGCGACCTCTGCCACGCCGTCAACTGCGACTTTGACCGTTGGTACTCCGAGCGCTCGCTGTATGTGAAGGACACCGAGGGCGAGACCGCCGGCACCTCCGCCGTCGACCGCGCTTTTGAGAAGCTCGACAAGATGGGCTACCTCTACACCAAGGACGGCGCCCTGTGGTTCCGCTCCACCGATCTGGGCGACGACAAGGACCGCGTCCTGATCAAGTCCGACGGCGAGTACACCTACTTCGCCTCCGACGTCGCCTATCACTGGGATAAGTTCCAGCGCGTCGACCACGTCATCGACATCTGGGGCGCCGACCACCACGGTTACATCGAGCGCGTCCGCTGCGTCTGCGACGCTCTGGGTTACCCCGGCAAGTTCGAGGTTCTACTGGGCCAGCTCGTCAACCTGCTGCGTAACGGCAAGCCCGTCCGTATGTCCAAGCGCAAGGGCACCATGGTGACCCTTCAGGAGCTCGTCGACGAGGTTGGCTCCGATGCCGCTCGCTACACGCTCATCTCCAAGAGCTCCAACCAGATGGTCGACTTCGACATCGAGGCCGTTAAGAAGCGCGACAACTCCAACCCGGTCTATTACGTGCAGTATGCTCACGCCCGCGTGTGCTCCATCCTGCGCCGTGCCGCCGACGTTACCGCCGAGCAGGCCGACGAGATGGGCATGAAGGCCGTTGCCGCCAAGGCCATCGGTGAGAACGTCGATTACTCGCTGCTGACCGACCCGACCGAGCTCGCCCTTTCGCGCAAGCTCAACGAGCTCACCGACCTGATCGCCAGCTGTGCTCGCGATCGCGCCCCGTTCCGTCTGACCCACTTTGCCGAGGAACTCGCCGGTGACTTCCACAGCTTCTACGCTGCCTGCCAGGTGCTGCCGAGCGAGGGCCGTCCCGTCGACCCCGAGCTTTCGCGTGCCCGTCTGGCCGCTTGCGATGCCGTCCGCGTGACGCTCGCCCTGGTGCTCACCCTCGTTGGCGTTTCCGCGCCCGAGCAGATGTAACCTGCGGGTCATTTGACCGTGTAGGTTTGGTTTAACTGAGGCCTATAAGCCCGATCTCCCACTGAGGTCGGGCTTTTTTCGCAAACGCCGACGTATTGATGAATTTGGAACTGCTGGAAATACGAAACTATGCCAGTTTACTACGATGAATTGAGGAATTCTAACCACGCCGGCGTTTTGCTAAAAAGTGCAAGGCATCTACCTGCGGTTTTAGTTCAACAAGTTTCGGAGTGGTCGCGGTTGAGCGATTCATCGTAGTAAACCGCCATAGTTTTGGCGGAGGCAGTCAGATTTGTGGGTGGCAAACAAAGAGTGTCCCTTTTGACTAGTCGTTTAAGAACGTCCCCAATGACTAAGTTGCAGGTGGCGGCGGTTGTGTTACACTAACGCTGCGTAGTTGACGCAATCATCTCGATACAGATCAATGATGTCCGTCGTTTTGAACGGAACTAGACTGTTTAGCCGCCCTGAAGGTTTATGCAGGGAGCATGTGATCACAGGGCTTGAAAAGAAAGTTGAGCAAACACTGTGTCTGATCAACAGCAAGAAAACGAAATAACGACGACGCAGGCCGCTCCCGCTGCACCGGTTGCGTCGGACCAGGTCGCGGCGCCCGCTCAAGCCTCGGCTCCTGAGACGCCTAAGGCTGCTTCGACGCCTATGCCTGTAGCGGCTGAGAAGGCCGTGCCTGCAACTGGTGAGGAGGCTGCTCCGGCAAAGCCCAAGCGCACGCGCCGCACGGCCAAGCCTGCCGCTGACGGCGAGGAGGTCACCAAGCCAAAGCGCCGTACCACGCGCACGACGCGCGCCAAGCTCACCGTTGCAGCTGACTCCTCGGCGCCGATTTCCGATGAGGTCGCGCAGGCACGTGCGTTGGCGCAGATTAGCGAGGCTCAGGTGGTGCGCGCCCGCAGTCGTGCTGCCGAGCGCGAGGCCGCGGCTCTGACCGAGCTTGCAGCTCCGTCTGTACTCGAGACCCCTGCCGCCACCGAGGTTCCTGCCGCCGACCAGCCGACCGAGAAGCTGGCACCGCGCACACGCCGTCGCACGGCTGCTAAGGCCGAGCAGGTTGCGGAACAGGTAGTCCCCGAGCCCACTGAGACTTCGGTCCGTTCCGCGGCAGGGGAGGGTGCATCGTCTGTTGAGCCCGCTGCGCCTGTCGAGGCCAGCGAAGTTCCCGTTGTCGATCCGGCTTTGCGCCCGCACCGTCGCGGTCGCAAGCCTAAGGCCTTTGTCGAGGCCGAGAAGGCCGCAGCCGCAGCCGCCGCCGCTCGGGATGCTGCGGCGACCGCCAAGTCCTCAACTGCTGCCGATGAACCCGTCCAGGATGCTACGACTTCCGAGGCCGTTTCTGCCGATGCCGAGCCCGCCGACGTCCGTCCCGGTCGCAGGCGTCGCACTGCTGCTAAGCGCACGTCCAAGGCTAAGGCTGCCAAGAAGGGCGCGTCCGAGGATTCCACCGAGACGACCGCCGATGTATCGACTGATGCCGCCGAGCCCCAGGACGTCGAACAGCCTGCATCCGAGAAGCCCAAGCGCGGTCGCAAGAAGTCCGTTAAGGCCAAGGCCGCCGAGCAGCATGCTGATGTCGAAGCGCAGGTTGATTCTGGCGCCGAGGCCAATGACGCCGCTGCGGCCAATGTTGACACCACCGCAACCGATGGTGCCGCCCCCGCCGAGAGCGAAGACGGCGCCCGCCCCAACCGTCGCCAGCACAAGCGCAACGAGGAGCGCAACGAGCGCAAGGACGAGCGCAACAACGACCGTCGCAACCGCCAGCGCGATCGCAAGCAACGCAACAAGGAGCGTAATGCCGCTCCCACCGAGCCTACGCTTTCGCGCGAGGAGCTCGCTGCCATGAAGGTTGCCGAACTTCGCGAGAAGGCCAAGGAGTTCGAGATCGAGACGACCGGCAAGAAGAAGGCCGAGCTCGTCGAGGAAATCTACGTCACCGCTGCGAAGGCCGAGGGCTTCCGCGACATCAAGGGCATTCTGCAGATTCGCCCGGACAGCTCCGGCATCATCCACGCCCATGGCTACATGAAGTCCAACGACGACGCCTTCGTGCCCGCCTACCTCATCCGCTCCGCGCGCCTGCGCACGGGCGACGTCATCGAGGGCTCGCTGCGTCCTTCGCGCGGCGGCGACAAGCGCGCCGGCCTCGCCAAAATCACGACCGTCAACGGTCTGGACCCCGAGCAGATTCGCAACCGTCCCAAGTTCGGCGACCTCACCCCGGTCTATCCCAACGAGCCGCTGCGCATGGAGCACGGCAAGGACTCTATTACCGGTCGCGCCATCGACATCGTGTCACCGATCGGCAAGGGCCAGCGCGGCCTGATCGTGTCCCCGCCCAAGGCCGGCAAGACCACGATCCTCAAGAAGATCTGCCAGTCTATCTCGATTAACAACCCCGAGGTGCACCTCATCTGCCTGCTCGTCGACGAGCGCCCCGAAGAGGTCACCGATATGCAGCGTTCCATCAAGGGTGAGGTTGTGGCGTCGACCTTCGATATGCCTGCCGACAACCACACCCGCGTGGCAGAGCTCGTCATCGAGCGCGCCAAGCGCATCGTAGAGCTGGGTGGCGACGTCGTGGTGGTGCTCGACTCCATCACGCGCCTCGCCCGCGCCTACAACTTGGCGGCGCCTGCCTCGGGCCGCATCCTTTCGGGCGGCGTCGATTCGGCGGCACTGTATCCGCCCAAGCGCTTCCTGGGTGCAGCCCGCAATATCGAGAACGGCGGCTCGCTCACCATCCTGGCCTCTGCCCTCATCGACACCGGTTCCAAGATGGACGAGGTCATTTTCGAGGAGTTCAAGGGCACCGGCAACATGGAGCTTAAGCTCGACCGCGACCTGGCCGACCGCCGCATCTTCCCGGCTATCGACCCCGTTGCCTCCGGTACGCGTAACGAGGACCTGTTGGTCGACGAGCAGATGCGTCCGTTTGTCTTTGGTCTGCGTCGCATTCTTGCCGGCATGAACAATACCGAGCGTGCGGCGGCGTCGTTTATCAAGGGTCTGAAGGGCACCAACACCAACCAGGAGTTCCTGGTGCGTTCGGCCAAAAAACACAGCGACTACGAGCAGACGTTCTAGGTTGTCATCCACGCGCTGCGATAGTCATCAATGCGATAAAGGGTCGGGGCTTTGAGCCTCGGCCCCTTTCCATTGCGCCGCTCCGCGCTTATTTTTGACCGTAAGACCGACGAGCAGCAGGTTTCCCGTTTCAATCCGACATCGTCGCTTGCAATCGGCAGGGCGGTTTCGCATAATAGCTTTTAAGCTTCGCGACGGAAAACGCAGATGAAACGAACCATATACCGTTGCTTTGGGGCATAGCCCCGCTTCATCTTCTCTCGCGCAGCCAACTGAATGATGCGATTTGGGTGCTGGAAGATGGGGAGAGCTCATGGCTTCTTCTGATGCAACACAACGAGCAGTCCTTGCCGGACTTTCCTGCGGGATCGGCCTTGCCGCCCCCGTGGTGATGTATGCCGCGACGCTGCCGTTCTCGTCGGTCAACGAGACGGTTGTCGCGGGCGCTGTTCCCTTTGCCGTCGGTGCGGTGGCGGGCGTGGGCATCTATGCCGCCTCGCTGGGTATCTCCGAGTACCGTGCGCAGCGTGAAGAGCGTCTGTTCCAGCCCGATGCCATGGGCGGTGCCGCCAATCTCAATCAGCATCAAAGCGAGTTCAAGACCGCCTCGATTCCAGCTCAGCAGCAGGATGCGACTCCATATGCTGCCGCTTCTGCTTCTCAGGCTCAGTCGGAGCAGTCTACCTCGGCATTCCTTTCCGGCCTGACTGGTGCGTTCCAGCGCCGTCATGCCGATGATGGTGTCCCTACCATCGCTCGAGCCGCAGATGCCATGGACGAGGCCGAGGCTTGGTCCATGATCGACAGTATGCTCGACGACGATTCGCCGGTGAGCTGCGACCCTGCGCGCTCGCGCGACGTCTATCAAGTCGCCATCGACGAGCTCACCAACGGCGGGCAGACCGGCTCCTTCAATCGCGACGACATCGCCGCCGCGGCACGCGCCGTGTCGGGCTCCCAGGCCGCCCCTGCGGGCAGCACGGCGGCTTTCGTGGCACTCGTTGCCAACGCGGCAGTCAATAACGCCTACAGCGCTACCTCGGCGGACGCGAACGCTTCTGCCGATAATTCGTACGTTGATGAAGCCATGACCGCGGACGAGGAGGCCGTTGCCGCCCGCCGTGCCGCCGAAAGCTCGCTTTGGGGCGCTCCTGCCCAGCAGCAGGCGGCTGAGGCTGCGCCGTACAACGCAAACCTCGCCAGCATGCCTATCATTTCCGGTGCCGCGGACATCGATCTCGATGACCTCGATGAGCCTGCAGCCATCACCGCATCGATTGATGCCCAAGATCGCATCGACACCGGCGACCTTCCGGATGCCTCGCTCGAGGTTGATGTCCCCATGGCCGATTACTCGGGCCACGAGGACATGTGGGCCGCTGCCACCGCGATTCTGGACGAGATCGACGAGCCTGCTCCTGTTGCAGCTCCCGCTCCCGTCGCTGCCCCTCAGCCTGCTGCACCCGCCTATGTCGGCCGTCACAGCGCTGTGTTCCCCGAGGATACCGCCCGTATCTCGCGCGAGGGCATCGAGCGAGCCGAGGCTATTGCCGCCGGCATTATGGAAAATCGTCGTCACGAGCGCGTCAATCAGATCCTCGAGGAAGAGATCGAGCGCCTGCAGTCCTCTACCGCCAAGCGTACGGGCCGTGCCTATCTGAGCGTTATCGAGGGCGGTACCGCCAGCTTCGCGCCGCTCCGCGCGGAGGCATAACTTCTGCATGGTTAAGATCAATCGAAAATGGGCGGTCGTGACCTGCCTGATGGCGCTCTTGATCTGGGGCAATTCGCTGGTTCCCGGCTCGGGGTCGGGTTCGCTGAGCCTAACGGTCATGGAAGCTATCCGCGGTTTCCTGCGCGGCGTGGGACTCCCATATGCATGGGTGACCAACTTTGTTGTTCGCAAGTGCGCGCATTTTACCGAGTATATGGTGCTCGGCATCTTGGCAACGCACGCCTTTGATTTTGAGGGCCGGCGCACCTTTGACGTGCTGCTGCCCACGGCGGTGTTCCTGCTGCTGATTCCCTCGATCGACGAGACGATTCAGCTCTTTGTGCCGGGACGCGCCGGCATGATCACCGATGTGATGATCGACTGCTGTGGTGCGGCAACGGGCGTTGTGCTCCGATATCTCTTACGGTCGCTGATGTGCGCCAAAAAGGCCGCCTAGGACGTATTGTTTGGTCCTAGGCGGCCTTTTTTATTTGAGAGCTTATATGAGGCGTGGTGGCGTCGTTCCGTAGGTCGGATTTGCCGGGCGCGCCACGTCCTGTGGGTGCGTCTGCTACTGAAGCGCCTGTGCGCCCAGGGCCAGGCAGCCCATAATGCCCTGCTTGCCCTCGAGGCTGTTGTTGACGATGTAGCTATCGATGTCGGCCATCTCGGGCGTGACGATGTAGCCGTTGAGCATCTCGGCGCACTTCTTGCGTGCGAGCGGCACGATGGGGGTGTGGTCGGCCACGCCGCCACCGATGACGATCTTCTGCGGTGCGTAGCACAGGATGTAGGTCATGAGCGCCTGCGCCAGATAGCCGGCGAGCAGGTCCATGGCCTCCGAGTCATCGGCCATCTCTCCGGCGCTCTTGCCACCCCAGCGCTTTTTAACGCCGGGGCCAGCGATGAGGCCCTCGAGGCAGTTGTCGTGGAAGGGGCAGCCGCTGTGCTCGCCAATGGTGTCGCGCGGGTCGCGCGTGACCAGGATGTGACCGGCCTCGGGGTGCATCATGCCGTGCACGAGCTGGCCGCCCGAAAGCACGCCGGCGCCCACGCCGGTGCCGATGGTCAGATACACCACGTCCGTGAGGCCTTGGGCGCAACCAAAGGTGACCTCGCCCAAGCAGGCGACGTTGACGTCGGTATCGTAGCCGCAGGGAATGTCGAGCTCGTTTTGAATGGTGCCCAGCAGGTCAAAGTAGCGCCATGCCGTCTTGGGGGTCTCCAAGATCTTGCCGTACTGGGGCGAGGCGGGGTTGACTGCGGTGGGGCCAAAAGCTCCGATGCCCAGGGCGGCGATGCCTTTGTCTGCAAACCATGCGTTGACGGCCTCAACGGTCTCCTGCGGGGTTGTGGTCGCAATCTGCTCGCGCTCCAGGACCGTGCCGTCCGCATAGCCCGTGGCGCACACCATCTTTGTGCCGCCGGCCTCGAGCGCTCCGATAAGCTGCTGCTCTGCCATAGCGTCCCTCTCTATTGGGCGAGTTACTTCACCTCTAAAGTATAGCGCCCTAAAAAACTAAGAAAGCGCTATAAAAAGAAACCTTGCAGCCCAACGGACGATGCGAGGTTTCTTTGGTGCTTTTAGTTGTTGGGCCGTCTCTACCCGCGCGGCTTGATTTTATCTCGCAGGGACTTGAGGTTCTCGAGTGCTGCGTTGAGCGTTTCGTCTCGCTTGGCAAAGTGGAAACGGACCAGATGGTTGACAGGCTCGCGGAAGAAGCTCGAGCCGGGCACGGCGCCCACGCCCACCTTTGAGGCTAGGTCCTCGCAGAAGTCGAGGTCGCTGTCATAGCAAAACTCAGAGATGTCCATCATCACGTAGTAGGCGCCCTGCGGCACGTTGTGCGTGAGGCCGATGCTGTCGAGTCCCTGACAGAATAGGTCGCGCTTGGCGGTGTAGAGGTCGAGGACCTCCTGGTAATAACTGTCGTCGAAGTTGAGGGCGGTGACGACGGCCTCTTGCAGGGGAGCGGCGGCGCCTACGGTGAGGAAGTCGTGGACCTTTTTGATGCGCTCGGTGATTTCGGCGGGAGCGATGGTGTAGCCTAGGCGCCAGCCGGTGATGGAGTAGGTCTTGGACAGCGAGCTGCAGCTGATGGTTCGATCGAACATGCCGGGCAGCGTGGCCATATAGACGTGCTCGTGGGGCGCGTAGACGATGTGCTCGTATACCTCGTCGGTAATGCAGTAGGCGTCGTACTTTTTGCAGAGGTCGGCGATAAAGGTGAGCTCCTCGCGCGTAAAGACCTTGCCGCAGGGGTTGGAAGGGTTGCACAGGACGATGGCCTTGGGATCGTTGTCGCGGAAGGCCGCCTCGAGTGTCTCGCGGTCAAAGTCGAACGCAGGTGGGTTAAGCGGCACGTAGATGGGCTCGGCACCCGAGAGGATCGTGTCGGCGCCGTAGTTCTCGTAGAATGGCGAGAAGATGACGACCTTGTCGCCGGGGTTTGTGACCGTCATCATGGCGGCCATCATGGCCTCGGTGGAGCCGCAGGTGACCACGATGTTCTCGTTGGGGTTGATCGGCATGCCCATAAAGTGCTCCTGCTTGGCGGCAAGCGCCTCACGCATGGCCTGGGAGCCCCAGGTGATGGAGTACTGGTGATAGAGCGGCTTGGGGTCGCTGGCGATGGCGCTCAGGCTGTTGAGCAGCTGCGCCGGGGAATCGAAGTCGGGGAAGCCCTGCGACAGGTTGACGGCGCCATACTTATTGGAGATGCGCGTCATGCGGCGGATGACCGAATCGGTAAACGTTGCCGTACGGTTGGAGAGTTCTTTCATGCTTGTCCTTTCGAGCATTTGCAGTGGGGCAAGTTTACTCCTATGAAACCGGTGGGAATTGCTCGAAATGGTCTCGAAAAACTCTTTTCAAAATTCTTGAAAATTGGGGCTTGCATCGCGTGGCGTTCCTTGCAATAATAGTCGAGCGCGAAGCGCACAGGACACGGTGGGTGTAGCTCAGTTGGCTAGAGCGACGGGTTGTGGTCCCGTAGGTCGAGGGTTCGAGTCCCTTTACCCACCCCAGTTCTTGCTTCGTGTTGATATCGGGTCGTTAGCTCAGTTGGTAGAGCAGGGGACTCTTAATCCCAAGGTCCAGGGTTCGACCCCCTGACGGCCCACCAAAGATTGTTAAGACGGTCAACTTCGGTTGGCCGTCTTTTTTATTAACCTCGCATGGGGCCGAACCCGTAAGGGCACAGACGCTTTACAAGTCGAGCCTGCCCTGGGGGTCGGTGAATCCGTCTGTACCCTCCTTGAGCTTTTTCTCGTCTGCTTTCACGCGACGTTCGAGCTTCTTTGTATCTTCGGCAGGCGGTAGGTTCTCGGGTACAATTCCGCGGTCGATGAGGCTGCCACGCACGCTTGTGTTGTTCTCGACGTGCTCTTGCTTGATCTGGTCCAGACCGTACAGGTCGTGTTCCTCGGCGTTGAAGGCCGTCATCGAGTTCGTAAGGTCCTTTGCTTTGATGAGAACATCGGCTAGCCTGTCCGCCAATGCCGAGCTCTTGGATACGCCGAGCTGTTGTTTCATTTCCGCCGTGCTTCTGCCGCCGAATAACGCTTCGTCGCCCTTCGACTTGATGATCGCGAATCCTTTGGAGTCCACGCCGCGTTTGAACGCAATACCCGAGAGCTGTTTCTCTGAATCGGATAGCGAGTGGCGCGCCTGTAAGCGCTGAATCTCTGCGAAGCGCTGCTCTATGAGCTCTTGGCGGCGCGTCTGCACGGCAAAGTATGCCTGGGCGAGCGCGATCTCTGGCTTGTTTGAATCTCCGTTTTGGGCGATTAATAGCATGCATAGCGCGTAAGCTTGTAGTCTTTAACCGCGCGAGCGGCGACACCGGCAGTTATCATTTTCGTGGTGTCACGAAAATGGGAATCAACTGGAGTTTTGTTTGTTTCGCACGAGACTTTTGCCCTCTTAACAACTTCGGCGAAGTTCTCCCATCGAGTGTATCCCATGGGTTCCATTAAATCGCGTGCGAGCCAATACTCAACGCCGTCTTCCACATTGGCGTAGCTATCAAGTTCGACACGCCACTTCTCGATATCACTACTGTCCATATCTCCTCCTCGCTGATCTATTGTCTATGCGCGCTTTGCCCGCTCTGTACTCAGAATAAGGATACGCTGCCGTGCGGACACGAATGGGCCCCGTGCCACTTCGAGGTCACGGGGCCCATAGATATCGATTAGTTGTGCTCTGCTCTAGATAGGTGTCCAGTTTAATTCGATCGATAGTGCGAACCCAGGCTTTCGGTCCGCTTGCGCATGGCTTTGACCATCTCCGTTGCCAGCTGATTCTGCGATTGCAGGCGGGCGAGGGCTGCGATCTCGCTGTCTTTGGCATGCGGCTTGCTCAGCGCCGTTGCCTCGTCTTTCAGGCTTTCAAGCTGTTGCAGGGCCTTGGATAGACCTGCTTCGGTCCTGTTGATCATGCAATAGGTACTCATCGTGTGCTTAAGGCTGTGTGTCAGGCGTTCGGCATCTGTTGTGGCAATGCCATACTGAGGGAGGGCGATATCCATCGGAGCGGCCGCCTCGGGAGCGTCCAGCGCTGCTTGGGCTGCCGATGCGCCCGCGATGCGCCCAAACACGATGCCGTTGGCGCTTGACAAGCCGCCGATGCGGTCGGCGCCGTGCATGCCGCCTGTTGCCTCACCGCAGGCGAAGAGGCCCTCAATGCCCGTGTACGCGGTCATGTCGATCTTGATGCCGCCGTTAGCGGCGTGGGCATACATCGCAACGCGCATCTCGTCAGTCGGGGCGATGCCGTGCTCGTCTTGCAGCCAGGTGGCAAAGGTCTGCACAAACTCTGGGACATCCTCGCGAGGGAAGTCGTAGTGGAGTGCCAGGCCTTCGACACTTGTCTGATCGATGACGAGATCGATAGCGCGGGAGGCCAAGCGTGACGTGAAGGGACCATATCCAGAGCGCTGCTCGAGCAGGTCGTCCAGCTTGTCGTCGGCAATATCTACCGGCTGGTCTACATGTACGTAGCGCCAGGTTTTCTCGTTGAAGACCAGGTTGCGCTTGGGCTCGATGAAGCCGGGCATCATCTGCATGAACTCTATATTAGTAAGTGTTGCGCCGTGCGCCAGCGCGATGGCCTGCGAGGAGCTGAGCACATCAGCCGACGTAAGGCTGCGCTCGAACAGGCCGCTTGTGCCACCGGCTGCGATGATCGTGGCCTTGGCGGCAAAGGGCACGATTCGATTTTCGGTGAGGTCGTAGAGCACGGTTCCGGTTATTCTGCCGTTCGTGTCCTCAACAAGGTCGATAAGCTCATGGCGGGGGAGCAGGCGAATGCCGAGCGACTCGATCCGGGCTGTCAGAGCGTCCTCAAGGGGTTTGCGGGTGAGGCCGCGCCACATGCGCGTCTTGTGGTCAAAGCAGGGGATAAACTGCTTTTGCTGGGCGCTCTCGGCGCTTTGCGGACGCTGGAGCTCAACGCCCAGGTCTTGCTCGAGCCATTCAATTGCCTGGGGAATGCCGTGGACAAACGTCTGGACAAGCTCGGGGTCGGCGACGCCGCCACCAACGGTCTGGATGGTATCGATGAGGTCTTGTTCGTCGTCTTCGTTAACGGGTCCGATAAGCCCCAGGCCCCAGGTTCCGGGGAAGAAGCTCGATCCACTCATAGTCTTGCCGGCGCTTGCCACAGCGACGGTTGCGCCCGTGCGTGCCGCTTCGATGGCGGCGCAAAGGCCCGCAATGCCAGATCCAATTACCAGTACATCAGTCGATTCCATCGGATTCCTTTCTCGTCCGGCGCATTGTCGCATGGGTGATCGGCAATGGGGCCGCAAAGACTCGGCAAATCGGTAAAGGGCAAATATGGCAGGTGGGCGTCATGGACGTTCTGACGCTCCGTCTCATCACATCTCGTATTTCGCCCCAACTGATATATCGGCATTAGCTGCCCTGCGACAGCGTAAACAAAAAGAGCCGCTACCCCGAAAGGTAGCGGCTCCAAAGCTCAACTATGTGAGCATCGCGCGGGCGCGACTAGGCCTTGAGGGCCTCCTCGACGGCGACAGCGCAGGCGACGGTGGCACCGACCATGGGGTTATTGCCCATGCCGATGAGACCCATCATGTCGACGTGCGCAGGCACGGAGGAAGAACCGGCGAACTGGGCGTCGGAGTGCATGCGGCCCATGGTGTCGGTCATGCCGTAAGAGGCAGGGCCGGCGCCCATGTTGTCCGGGTGCAGGGTACGGCCAGTGCCGCCACCAGAAGCGACGGAGAAGTACTTCTTGCCAGCCTCGAGGCGCTCCTTCTTGTAGGTGCCAGCGACGGGGTGCTGGAAGCGCGTGGGGTTGGTGGAGTTACCGGTGATCGAGATGTCGACGTTCTCGTGCCACATGATGGCAACGCCCTCGCGGACGTCGTCGGAGCCGTAGCAGTTAACGGCAGCGCGGGGACCATCGGAGTAGGGGATGGTCTCGACGACCTTGAGCTCGCCCGTGTAGTAGTCGAACTGGGTCTTCACGTAGGTGAAGCCGTTGATGCGGGCGATGATCTGAGCGGCGTCCTTGCCCAGACCGTTGAGGATAACGCGCAGCGGCTTCTTGCGAGCCTTGTTGGCGTTCAGAGCCAGGCCGATAGCGCCCTCAGCGGCAGCGAAGGACTCGTGGCCAGCCAGGAAGGCGAAGCACTCGGTGTCGTCGGAGAGCAGCATAGCGCCCAGGTTGCCGTGGCCCAGACCGACCTTGCGGTCCTCGGCGACGGAGCCGGGAACGGTGAAGGCCTGGATGCCCTCGCCGATGATGGCGGCAGCCTCAGAAGCGGTCTTGGCGCCACGCTTGACAGCGAGAGCGCAACCGAGGGTGTAGGCCCACTCGGCGTTCTGGAAGGCGATGGACTGGGTGTTGTTGACGATCTCACGCGGGTTGAAGCCCTTGTCGGTGCAGATCTGCAGAGCTTCCTCGAGGGAGGCGATGCCGTTGTCGGCGAGGCACTTGTTGATCTTGTCAGCGCGGCGCTCGTAACCTTCGAACGTAACAGTCATAGTTATTTCCCTCCCTTTCTACTCGTGAACCGGGAACACGCTGGCGACGGAGTGAGTCTCCTCGTCGGTGCGCGGGTCGATGTACTTGGCAGCGTTCTCCCACTGACCATAGTGGCCCATAGCGCCAGCGATGGCCTCCTCGGGGGTCTTGCCGGCCTTGACGGCGTCGGTGAACTTGCCGAGGTTCAGGAACTCGAATGCGATGATCTCGTTCTTGTCGTTGAGAGCCATGCGGGTGACGTAGCCCTGAGCGAGCTCGAGGTAACGAGCGCCCTTGGCCTTGGTGCCGAACATGGTGCCGACCTGAGAGCGAAGGCCCTTGCCGAGGTCGTCGAGGGAGGCGCCCACGGGCAGGCCGCCCTCGGAGAACGCGGTCTGGCTGCGGCCGTAAACGATCTGCAGGAAGATCTCGCGCATAGCAACGTTGATGGCGTCGCAGACGAGGTCGGTGTTGAGGGCCTCGAGGATGGTCTTACCGGGAAGGATCTCGGAAGCCATGGCGGCAGAGTGGGTCATGCCCGAGCAGCCGATGGTCTCAACGAGGGCCTCCTCGATGATGCCGTCCTTGACGTTCAGCGTGAGCTTGCAGGCGCCCTGCTGAGGTGCGCACCAACCCACACCGTGCGTAAGACCGGAGATGTCGGAAATCTCCTTAGCCTGGACCCACTTGCCCTCCTCGGGGATGGGTGCGGGGCCGTGGTATGCACCCTTGGCAACGGGGCACATGTTCTCCACTTCCTGTGAGTACTGCATGCCTCTCCTCTCTATCGTGTTGGCGTCCCGTCTGGGGGTCGTGGCTGGCGATTGCCGGGCGACCCTTCGAAAGGGACATGACATGCAGCCCCTATAATACCGCGAAATGCACGGAATATTCGGCGAACGGCTCAGTTTTCGTAGCGAGAAGTCCGGAAGTTTAAATTGAAACGATTTAACTCTATGTTCTGTGGTCGCGAATTTCCGTAGAGGGGGTTCGTCTTGGGCAAGCTTTTGGTCAGCTCTTGTAAGCGTTGCAGGGGTTGACCTGTTGCAACGGTGCCGTTCGCCGCCCGTTTACTGCCTTTGGCCGCGCGAGCGTATTGTTTTGCGTGAATGTTTTGATGGCACGCTTCAATCGTGCTGTATTGGATGGCAATCAGATCCCGGCGAAGGGAGCGCCATGCAGCGCGTTTGGAGAACGGTTACCGGCTTTTACCATGTCTGTGCCCGCGGTGTGGGCAAGCAGCTCATCTTTGAGGGCGATGAAGACCGGTGGGAGTTTTTGGAGCTGATGCGCGAGCGCTGCCGCGAGGCGGGCGTGACGGTTATCGCCTGGTGCCTTATGGGCAATCACGTGCATCTGGTGCTTGCAGATTACGAGGACGCGATGAGCGCGGCGATGCACCGGCTGCTTTTGACGTACGCGCGGCGGTTCAATAAGCGCACGGGGCGCACGGGTCATCTGTTCCAGAACCGTTTTGACCGGCGCTCGCTCGATACCGACTGGCAGGTGATGGAGGCTATTCGCTCCGTACACGCCGATCCACAGGAGGCGGGCGTTGGCCTAATCGAGCGTTATCCCTGGAGCAGCTTTGCGGAGCATTTGTGCGCTTACGACGGTGACGCGGCTGATGTCGCGAGGGGATTTTCTGATCCTTCTTGCGTGCTTGAGCTCTTTGGTTCTGCCGAGGGCTTTATTGCCTATTCACTTTCGACGCCCGACGGCGGCGAGCCAGCGCTGGGCGATATGAAAGAGACGGAGTGGGAACGCCACGCCTTTGCCGGCAAGATGGCTAAGGAACTCGGGGTTCCGCTTCGCGGGGTTAAAGCCGCACCGCCGGCGCAGCGCGATACCGTTATTTTTGGATTGCACGATGCCGGTTTCACGGTGCGCCAGATTGAGCGCTATACCGGGATTGGCAAAAGTACCGTCTCTCGTATTGTGCGTGCCCGCGCGCGGACGGCGATGCGGACTGGCGGAAACGTGATGTAGGGTCGCCTGTGCGCCGCAGATGGGGTCGTCCATACGCCGCAACAAGCGTTCAAAAGCTTGGTGCGGCAACTGCACTTCTTAATATGCATAGAACAATCGCCATCTTGCATAAAATAAGGGCTCAGTCCGGGTTTGCCCGTGCCTACCCCCATCTGCGCCGTGCAAAAAATGGAGTTTTCAGCATCGCGGTACTGCCACTACCGTCGCAATTTTGCAACATACGGGCCCCGAAGCTATTTATGCCTGCCGATGCGCTCCCGAAGCTCATGTTTGCGCCCCTGAGACCACGATGCTTGTTCTAAAACGCACTATATATGCGCCTGGAGACGTTGATTAACGCTTTCGATGCGTATACACACAGCTTGGCGTGCTGAATATTCGCAAAAATGCACGCCGCTCCCTATGGGACCCGTCTGCAGCAGGCGCGAAGCGAATCGGAGCCCAGCTGGATGGGGCATGGGACGATGCTAGGCGTGCTCGTGGCCCTGCCGCAGGCCTTTGGTGCTGTGGAAAACGCCCGTGTTCGCGTCTGGCTGTGTGGTAAATGACAGACGGGGTGCCGGACGCGCGGACTTTGTGCGTTCGCGCTCATTAGAAAAAACAGAGCCGCCCGTATCGGGCGGCTCGGCAATCAAAAACCTTGGATTCGGGGCATACGCTACTGGTTTGCTTGCCCCTCGAGCATGCCGTCGAGGGTGCGCCAGGCGAGCTCGGCGCATTTGACGCGGGCGGGCATGTGCGAGATGTCCTGGAGCTGGGCGGCCTCGTCCAGGTCTTCCAAGTCCTCCTCGGAGAGCTGCTCGCCGCGGATCATGGCGAGGAAGAGCTCTGCCAAGCGGCGAGCTTCCTCGACGGTCTCGCCGGTGATGAGGTCGGCCATGATGTCGGCGCTTGCCTGGCTGATGGCGCAGCCGTGGCCGGTAAAGGAGGCCTCCTCGATCACGTTGTTCTCGACACGTAGCTGCAAGGTGAGCTCGTCTCCGCAGCTGGGGTTGATGCCGTCGTGCTCGTGCGTGGGGGCGTCCATCTCGTACTTGTAGTCGGGGTGCGAGTTGTGCTCCATAAACGTGGTGGAGGTGTACAGATTACCCATTGAACGTGCTCCAAACGTGATGCAGGCCGGCGATGAACTTGTCGATATCGGCCTTGTCGTTGTAGAAGGCCACGCTGGCGCGGCAGCAGGCAAGGTTCTCGACGCCCAGCCAGGTGAGCAGCGGCTGCGCACAGTGGTGGCCGGCGCGAATGCAGACGCCGTCCATGTCCATGATGCTCGCTACGTCGTGCGGGTGGATGCCCTTGACGTTAAAGCTCACGACGCCGTGGTGGTTGTCCCAATAGATGGAGCCGATGATCTGGACAAAGTCGAGCTGCATGAGTTCGCCCATCAGATAGTGGACGAGTGCCTGCTCGCGGGCCTGGATGTTCTCGTAACCCACCGTGTTGACCAGGTAATCGAGTGCGGCGCCCGTGGCGAAGATGCCGGCGGCGTCCTGCGTGCCGGCCTCGAACTTCTCGGGGACGGGAGCCCAGACAGCGTTCTGCTCGGTGACCGAATCGATCATCTCGCCGCCGGTAAGCATGGGCGGCATGGCGTTGAGCAGGTCCATTTTGCCCCACAGCACGCCGATGCCCATGGGGCCCATGGCCTTGTGCGCACTAAAGGCAAAGAAGTCGGCGCCCAGGTCGGCCACATCGACCGGCATGTGCGGCAGCGACTGCGCGCCGTCGACGACCAGGTAGCCGCCGTACTTGTGCACGAGTTTGCCGAGGTTCTTGACCGGGTTCTCGACGCCCAGCACGTTGGAGACCTGTCCCACGGCTAGGATCTTGGTCTTGGGACCCACCTTGGCAAGAACCTCCTCGGTGGTGAGCTGGCCGGTCTTGGTGGGGTAGAGGTAGACGAGCTTGGCGCCGGTCTCGCGGCAGACCTGCTGCCACGGAATCAGGTTGGAGTGGTGCTCCATGATGGTGATGACGACCTCGTCGCCCGGTTCGAGCACTGTGGGCGCAAAGCTCTTAGCGACCAGGTTGAGCGACTCGCTCGTGTTGCGGGTGAAGACGACCTCGTTGGCCTGTGAGGCGCCGATGAGGTCAGCGATCTGCTGGCGGACCTTCGCGATGGCGTCGGTGGCCTCGACGGACAGCGAGTACAGGCCGCGCAGGGGGTTGGCGTTCATGCGCTGGTAGAAGTCGCGTTCGGCGTCGAGCACACGGGCAGGGCGCTGCGCGGTGGCGGCGCTATCGAGGAAAGCGATCTCGGGGTGCTGCTGGAACAGCGGGAACTGGCCCTTGTAGGGGTTGGTCTCGATGTCCACGGTGGGCCAGCCGCGCGAAGCCTCGTCGCTGGCGTCGAGCTCCATGGGCTCGGGGGCGGTACAGGTGTCGCATTTAACGTGCTCGGTGTCGATCATGCGAGCTCCTCTTCAAAGTTGTCGATCAGGTTGTTGCCTAGGCGGACGACGGCGGCGCGGGTGCGCTCGTCGGTGGCGGAAAGCGCGGCGTCCTCCAGCTTGGCGCGGATGAACAGGTCCTCGGCGGCGTTTTGGTCAAGGCCACGGCAGGCGAGGTAGAACAGCTGCTCGTCGCGGACGTGACCGATGGTGGCGCCGTGGTTGCCGGCGACGTCGTCCTCGTCACAGAGAATGACGGGAACGGTCTTGTTGTCGACGCCCTTGTTGGCCAAAAGCACCGTCTCGCGTTCGGTGCCGGTTGCACCCTTGCAGCCGTGCACGAGGTCGATGGTGCCACGGTAGACCTTCTTGGACGTGCCGGTCAGCACGCCGTTGGCGTCGATCTCGCACTCGGTCTTGCGACCGCGGTGGCGCAGCTCGTAGTTAAAGTCGCGCACCTGCTCGCGGGCGCCCAGGTAATCGGTATCGATGGTCACCTTGGCGGTGTCGCCCAGCAGGTCGCCGGCAAGGCCGGTGGCGCTGGCGCCGGCACCCAGGACGGTGTGCTGCACGTTGACGCGCGCGCCCTCGTCCAGGAACAGGCCGGTGTCGTCGAGTGCGATCCAGCTGTCGTCGAGTGTCTGCGTGCAGGTCACGTTGACGGTGGCGTACTCGTGGGCGCACACGCGTAGCACGGAGCCCACGACACCCTCGCCGGTAACAGGAGAGTCTAGGGCAATATGCAGGTCGAGCGTTGCCTGCGGGCGAGCGACGATGTCGATGGCGGCGATGGCCGCGGCGGCATCGACACCGCTCACACGCACGGTAACCGTGGCGTGCTGGTATGCGGGCACATCGATGACGATGCGCTTGGTAGCGTGCTCGGCCAAGTAGGCGTAGGCAGCCTCGCCCATGCCGGTTTCGAAGGCTTCAGCAGGGGAGAGCTCCTCCTCGAGCTTGATGGCGCCGGCCTGGTAGACGGAGGTGGCGGGCACGTCGAGCTCGGTCTCGGGCGTGATGCGGGCGCGGTCGGCGGCATCACCGGGGGCGGAGGCGCGGCGCTCGGGGAAGCGCTCGGCCATGGCGTTCATGGCGGTGCCAAACGCGTCGGCAGCGCCGGAAAACTGCTCGCCCAAGCCTTCGACCTCAACGGCCTCCGCGGGAGCGGCGGCAAGCTCGTCAGAGAGCTCGAGCTTGGTCTGATTCATTTTCAACCAGCCCCAGGTTGCTGCGGGCATCGCGTTGACCTGCTCGAGCGTGGTAGCAGCGGTGTTGGTTTCCTGTTTCATTATCCGATCGCTCCTTCCATCTCGAGCTTGATCAGGTTGTTCATCTCGACGGCGTACTCCAGCGGCAGCTCTTTGGAGACCGGGTTGGCAAAGCCGTTGACGATCATGGTGCGGGCCTCTTCCTCCGAGATGCCGCGGCTCATCAGGTAGAACACCTTGTCGTCGCCGATGCGGCCGATGGTGGCCTCGTGGCCGATATCGACGTTCTTGGCGCGGATGTCCATGGCGGGGATGGTATCGGAGCGGCTCTGGTCGTCGAGCATGAGCGACTGGCAGCTCACGGTTGCCTTGGAGCCCTCGGCCTTGGGAGTGGCCACGATTGAGCTGCGGAAGGTCTGGATGCCGCCGCTCTTGGAGATGCCCTTGGTCTCAACGGTTGCCGAGGTATCGGGCGCGTTGAGCACGACCTTGCAGCCGGTATCGAGGTTCTGACCTGCGCCGGCAAAGGTGATGCCGGTAAAGCTCGAGCGGGCACGGCGGCCGTTGAGCACGCTCATGGGGTAGAGATAGCCCACGTGGCTGCCGAAAGAGCCGCTGATCCACTCGATGTCGCCGTCCTCGTCCACGCGCGCACGCTTGGTGTTGAGGTTGTACATGTTCTTGGACCAGTTCTCGATGGTCGAGTAGCGCAGGTGCGCACGCTTGCCCACAAAGAGCTCCACAGCGCCGGCGTGGAGGTTTGCCACGTTGTACTTGGGCGCGGAGCAGCCCTCGATAAAGTGCAGGTCGGCATCGTCCTCGACGATGATGAGCGTGTGCTCAAACTGACCGGCGCCCTTGGCGTTGAGGCGGAAGTAGCTCTGCAGCGGGAAGTCGAGCTTGGTGCCTTTGGGCACGTAGACAAACGAGCCGCCCGACCATACAGCGCCGTGCAGG
The DNA here is from genome assembly GCA_905194345.1 of Coriobacteriaceae bacterium. Taxonomy (GTDB): domain Bacteria; phylum Actinomycetota; class Coriobacteriia; order Coriobacteriales; family Coriobacteriaceae; genus Collinsella. The sequence continues at coordinate 40,968 of CAJJRZ010000009.1, read as the reverse complement.
GCCGCAAACTTGTGATCGGTGGGCGGGATGAGCGTCATAAACTTCTCGTGGATGAGCGGCTCCCACTGCGGGTCGTGCAGGGCCTCCTCGATGCCGGAGTAGACGATGCCCATCTTGGACGCGGTGTCCTGCATGTTGTGGTAGACCAGCTCGGAGTCGTACTGTGCACCGACGCCTGCCAGGTAGCTGCGCTCGGCCTCGGGGATGCCCAGGCGCTCAAAGGTGTTCTTGATGTCGTCGGGCACCGACTCCCAGTCGTGCTTTTGGTCGGTGTTGGGCTTGACGTAGGTGACGATGTTGTCCATGTCCAGGCCCTCGATGGAGGGGCCCCACGTCGGGTCGGGGAAGCGGTTGAAGATCTCGAGGGACTTTAAGCGCAGGTCGAGCATCCACTGCGGCTCGTCCTTCTTGGCGCTGATCTCGCGCACGATGTCGGGCGTAATGCCGGCGTCGAGGCGCTCGAATCCCTCCTCGCCATAGGTGAAGTCGTAGAGGCTGCGGTCGATGTCCGCGACCTCGGTGCGGTTCTTGGTCATTGCGTCGCCCCTTTACGCCTGCTGCTCGGCAGCGGCGGCCTCGACCTTGGCGCGCTGTTCGGCGGCCTCGCGCTCGAAGGTCTCAAAACCGTTCTTGTCGATCCAGGGGATCAACGAGGCGTCGTCCTCGCGCACGATGTGGCCCTTGACCATAACGTGGACGCGGTCGACATCCAGGTGCTCCAGGATGCGCGTGTTATGCGTGATGATGAGCATGGAGCCGTCGCAGCTCTTGCGGTAGGCGTCCATGCCGTGGCTGACGGTGGAAAGCGCGTCGACGTCCAGGCCGGAGTCGGTCTCGTCCAGGATGGCGAGCTTGGGCTGCAGCAGCAGAAGCTGGAGCATCTCGACCTTCTTCTTCTCGCCGCCCGAGAAGCCCACGCCCAGCTCGCGGTTGAGGTAGGCGGTGTCCATGTTGAGCTCGGCCGCGAGCTCCTTGACGCGACGGCGGAACTCCTTGCCCTTCATCTCCAGGCCGGGGCGGCCGGCGATGCTGGCGCGTAAAAAGCTCGACAGCGGCACGCCCGGGATCTCGACCGGAGCCTGGAAGCTCAGGAACAGGCCGGCGCGTGAGCGCTTGTCGGTGGTGAACTCGGTGATGTCCTGGCCGTCAAAGACGATGCGGCCGTCGTTGACCGTGTAGACGGGGTCGCCCATGACCAGGTGGCCGAGGGTGGACTTGCCGGCGCCGTTGGGGCCCATCAGCACATGGGTCTCGCCGGCGGCGACGTTGAGGTTGACGTTGTGGAGGATGGTCTTCTCGTCCACGGAGGCGGTCAGACCTTCGATGGAAAGCAGCGGATTTGCGCTCATGCTGTCCCTCTCTGTATATGGTGTACTCATAGGTGTGCTAAACCCTAGGAATCTTCTCGGAATAAAGTTACTATGGGTTCGGCGTTAGTCAAGGGAAAACCCGACTAATCCACTCGACTTTTCAAATTCTGGGACAAAATAACCTGTTGTGTTTGTCCCACTTACTTAAGATTTGGGACAAACAAACTTGGTTATGTTGTCCCAGATGCAATGGGAGGGTAGGTATGCTCATTTCTTCCAAGGGCCGCTATGCCCTCCGGCTGATGATCTATATCGCGGCGCTGGGCGACGCCGAGGGCAAGATTGCCCTGCGCGAGGTCGCCGACCGCGAACATATCTCGCAAAAGTATTTGGAGCAGCTGGTTCGTCCGCTTATGAAGGCGGGCCTGCTTAAGAGCGTGCGCGGCAAGGGCGGCGGCTACATGATGGCCAAGGATCCCTCCGAGGTGCGTGCTGGCGACATCCTGCGCGCCGTCGAGGGCAGCACGGCTCCGGTGGCGTGCGATGGCATCGACAACAGCTGCGCCCGCAGCGATCTTTGCTCGACCGTCAAATTCTGGCGCGGTCTGGACGACGTGATCGAAAAGTACGTCGACGGCGTGACGTTGGCCGACCTTGCTGCCGTCCCCGAGATCAACTTCGACATTAAGCTGTAGGGCTGCAAATGACATCTCTCGACAAGGTGTATAAGCAAATTGAAGTTTTTGCTCGGGAATGTGACGCCGAGAAGGTTGTGCTGTTTGGTTCCCGCGCTCGAGGTGACAACTTGCCTAAGAGCGATATTGACATCGCCGTAGCAGGTTGCCGGGATTTCGGCCGGTTGTCATATTTGATCGAGGAGCGTCTTGATACTCTTTTAGATGTAGATGTCGTCAATCTCGACGAGTCCTTATCGCGTCAATTGCTCGATGAAATTGCCAGGGATGGTGTGATTCTGTATGAAAAAATATGAGAACTTTGTCAGCGCCTTGGCGAATCTTGAGGATGCGCCCAATCAGGATCTCAACAATGATTTTGTTCAGAGTGGTTTGATTAATAAGTTCAATCTTCAATTTGAACTGAGCTGGAAGCTCCTTAAGCGTCTGCTCGAGTATGAGGGCGCCACGCTTGCCGCGTCGGGGTCTCCTCGTGCCATCTTGAAGGAGTCCTACCGATTCTACGACTTTATTGATGAGGCGGCCTGGCTAGATATGCTCAAAGACCGCAATACGAACGTCCATATCTATGACAACAAGCTCGCTCAAGATTTGATTCAGCGCATCTTGAACGTATATATTCCCGCTTTTTGTCAGTTGAGGGACGGGCTGATGGAGCGATACGGCGAGCTTCTGATGGCGCCCGACGACCAGTTTGTTTAATTCCTTAAGATTTCGCGGAGGGTTGTTGCCGTTTACCGAGGGGTTGTTGTGCAACAACGGGCGAGCTGCAATACTTATTTTTATCTTTGCAAACTGCACTTTAACTACATCAATGCAGGGAGGATCTTATGCAGCCCAAGCATTCTGCGATTGTCGCGGGCCTGACGCTGGCGCTTTCGTTTGGCGCCGTTACCGCACCCGCACCCGCTGCCGCCGAGGAGCCCACACCGGGCGTTGCCTCGGATGCGACCGATATCGATAAGGGTCTCTATACCCAGCAGTCCTTCTCGGGCGTGCTGAGGTCGGTCCAGGGCGTTTCGTTTGTTAACGTGACCCCCGAGATGAAGTACTTTACCAAGTACGAGAGCCATGGCAACTATAATCAGGGCTTTTCGTATGGCGACGGCTATAACGCGCTGGGTTATTACCAGTTCGACCGTCGATGGTCGCTCATTCCGTTTATGAAGCAGGCCTACAACTACAACCCCGAAAAATACAGCATGCTCAAGGATGCGATTGATCGCGGCAGCGAGATTTCCAACACGAGCAATGCCATGTACGAGAACGGCCAGCTCACTGAGCTGGGCCGTATTGCGCAGGAGGCCTTCCAGGGCGCTTATAACACCGACCCTGCTGAGTTTTCGGCTCTGCAGGATGCGTATGCGTACAACTCGTACTATGCGGTGACCGAGGCGTGGCTCAAGAGCGGCTTGGGCATTGATATTTCGGGCCGCGCCGATTGCGTCAAGGGCATGGTGTGGAGCATCACCAACATGTGCGGCACCGGTGGCTGCAGGGACTTCTTCCGTTGGGCGAATCTCTCCAACGATATGTCCGACCGCGAGTTTGTGACGGCGCTCTCCAATAGCGTGGTCGATAACGTCGCTACCAAGTATTCGAGCCAGCCCCAGTATCATGAGGGCTGGAAGAACCGCTACCGCAACGAGCTGAAGGACTGCTTGGTTTATATCGCCGAGGACGAGGCCGCTGCTGCTGCGACGCCCGTGCAGCCCGAGCCCACGCCGGCGCCCTCGCCGACGCCTGATTCGAATGACGACTCGAGCGACGATGCCAACGATGGCAGGATGGATGCGCCCTCGACCGGTGCTGACGGTGATGGCTCTGCTGGTGGCACTACCAACAACGGCTCTACCTCGAACGGCTCCGATTCGAACGGCTCTGCTGCTGGCGATTCGTCTTCAAGCTCTGCCGGCAATACGGACAGCGACGCTTCTGGTTCGACCGGCGCTGGCACCTCTAACTCATCCACCGGCTCGAGCGATTCGTCCGTTGGCACCGGCTCTAACAACGGCTCCGGCTCTGACGCAACCCCTGGTTCTGATGCTTCCAAGGACGACTCGAATAAGGCGCCGGACGCTCCCGTTGCTTCGCCGGACAAGAAGCCTTCTTTCTCCGTGCAGCTTGGTTCTACGCTGGGCTCTTCGCTGATGGCTGGCGTCAATAACGGCTCGACCCAGAACAAGGACAACTCTGATCAGGTTTCCACGGAAAAGACCGAAGCCGCAAAGGGCGACTCCAAGGACAAGGCTTCCGAGAAGACCGAATCCGATAAGGGTTCTAGCTCTGAGGAGAAGAACGACAAGTCCGAACAGAAGAAGGACGAGGATAAGAAGTCTGAATCTGAGGAGAAGGACAAGAGCAAGGCCGAGGGCGAAAAGAAACAGTCCGAAGACGACGACAAGAGCGGTGCTGACAACCAAGTCCAGGAGCAAAATGACTCCAAAACGGTGACCACCACGACCACGACGACTACAACTACCAAGTCCTCGGGCGGCAACATGCCCAAGACGGGCGATCTGATTGTGATGGCGAGCCTTGCCAGTGCGAGCTTGGCCACGCTGGGCGCTACGTCTATCGTAAGTGGTAAGCATAAGCTCGATCAGCAGAAGAAGGCTTCTGGGGAGGACGGCTTGGAGGAGTAATCTTCCAGATCGTTTTCTATAAGAGTTTGGGACGGGGTCCGGTGCGGCGGCATCGGGCCCCGTTTTTGTTGTGCAACGATTTGTTATGCCCCCTCGGGGGTCTGTTGCTACCGTTGCCCGAAACGTTTGCATGTCGATATTGTTGCGCTCTACCCGCTCGCTACAATGGGCATCGTGCTGCGTTAGAGGGAGAGTTTACGGTGTCTGAACAGGTGAATTGTGGTTTTACTCATGCGTTTGGTGCACGGTTGCTCAATCATGCGGATAATGCAGCTCTGCCGGTTGATGTACACGACTTTTCTGATGCAATCAATCGGTGTCTACTCGTCGATAAGACTATGTTTATTGCCGATATATTGGACAGCGAAGCACCTGTTGCGCTTTGCTGTCGGCCCAAGGGTTTTGGCAAGAGCATGAACCTATCGATGCTCAAATGCTATTTGGAACGACCTGATTGTCAGCGGCCGGATCGAAGCCCGTTCATCTGTACCCAGATTTGGCAGGCGGGCGGTGATCGCTTTCGTGATGAGTACGCGTGCTATCCCGTCATCATGCTCGATTTTTCAGCTGCCGCTGCGAGGCGCGACGCCGATGCTGCTGCGGCTATTCGCAGCGCTGTCGCGCACGAGTGCGCCCGATTGCTGCCGCTGCTTGCCGCGCCTGATCTGTCAAGACGTGAGGTTCGTCTTATCGAGAGGGTGGCGCGTGGGGTGACCAGCGATAGGGAGATCGATGCGGCGCTTGGCGTGCTTATTAAACTGCTCCAGGTAGCTTTCGATGAACATGTTGTTCTTCTGATTGACGACTATGACGCGGTATGTCCAAAGCGTTTGGGCGCTAAGGACGACGGTGGCGTGGATTCCCTGGAGTCGCTCAGCCGAATGTTGTTCGACACCATTGCCGACGCCGGCGACTCGTTGCGATTGACGTGTCTGATGGGCGAGCACCCTGGTCCTGCCGAGCTTGCGTTGTCCCAGCGTGGGGCTTCCTATCGGTCGGCGACACCGTTGTCGAGTTGGTGTGATCGATGGTTCGGTTTTTCGGACGACGAAGTCCGGGCGCTGCTGGATCGCATCGGGCGCAACGACTGTCTGGATGACGCGCGCGAGTGGCTCGAGGGCTACCTGCTTGGTGGTTTTTATTGCTCGAGCCCGGAGCGTGTGGTGGACTACGCACATCGCGGTTGCGTCGCGCCCGTTCGGGCAGATCTGTATGGTTACGCCGACCGTCTGAGCGCATGCGTCGGCGACTGGAATCTCATGCGCCTGTCCGCATTGTTCGATTTACTTGAGGCGCATGGGTTTATTGAGGCGCCAGTGCATGTGCATGCCGAGGAGGCCGATGCCGCCAAGTCCGATGATATCTGGACTGCGCTGTATCTGTCTGGATTTCTTACGACGGATATGACGGGGCATTCGGGGGACGGCGCGTGTCTTCGTTCCCTGCGTCTGCCTGACAACGAAGTGCGTCAGGCGCTCCGTCTTGTAATTCTGGAATGGTTTGAGTGCGCCGTTGAGGACGTTGGGGTTATCGACTCGTTCCATGACGGGTTGTGTCGAGGAGACGAGGACACTGTAAAGCAAGCTTTGAGCTGTGCTATCGGCGATCTGGGCATCGATGTGGTCCAATCAGATGTGCCGACAGCCTATCATCTGGCGCTTCAGGGGCTCTGCTTTGGACTGCCCGGCTATTGCAATCCCAGCTCCAAGCGAAGTGGCGTCTCGGATCGCTGGGATATCCAGGTGATTCCCACCGGTCGGGTGTTTGACGTGGCCGACACGCTCGGCATGCTCGATGAGCGACCGCTCATTACGATCAACATGTTGTACGACCCTGGCGTCGATGCCCTGGGCCTGGAACTGTTGGCGGTTCAGGCGCTGCTCGAAATTGAGCGCAACGGCATCGATGATATCCGCGTGCCGCGCCCCGCCGTCGGGCGCATGCGTTGGGGCTTTGGTTTTGACGGTCAGCGCGTGTCCGTGGTGTGTCAACGACTGTAGCGGCGGGCGAAAGCCCTTTACTACTCGGCGTCCTTCAGGGGCGGCATGGGCTTCCAGTTGGGATCCTTAACGATCTTGCGGGCGTCCTTCATGCCACGGCGCAGCGCCGGAATACCGGTCTTAAAGCATTTGTCGACTGCTGCCAGACGAATGAACTCCTTGCAGAAGGTCGCGGCATTGCCCAGGCGGAACAGCATGGGGTGGTAGTCACCGTAGATCTGCATATAGCGAGCGAGGAAGCCTCGGTTTCGCATGATGTAGTAGCGGTTGGTGTCGCTCGTGGAGTTGAGCTGTCGTTTGCCGGCGATATCCCAGTTGGAGACGGCGCGGGCGCGCTTGAGCACCACGTCGGCAACCACGGCGGCGGGGAAGTGCTGGCTGGCCACGTAGCCGTAGCAGGCATCGTCACCGTAGATAAAGAAGCGCGCGTCGGGCAGGCCAATCTTGTCGACCACGCGGCGCGAGAACATGCCGCCCTCAAAGCACAGTTGGTTCATGGTGCGGTAGCCCTCGGGACCCAGATCCCACTTGGCGATGGGGTTAGGGATGCCGAGCGAAAGGATGAGCTGGTACTGCCAAAAGAAAGCGCCGCCGTCAAAGTCCAGGCGCGAACCCTGGATAACATCGTAGCGGTCGGTCCACTTGGCCAAGCGCTCGATGCCTTCGGGGATGACGAGCACGTCGTCGTCCATGACCCAGAACCACTGGGCTCCCAGATCGTAGGCGCATTTAGTGCCAGCGGAGAAGCCACCCGCACCGCCGCCGTTTTCGAGCTGCGGGGCGTAGATGACACGGTCGGTGCCGCCCTTTGCGTCGGGCAGATCGGTGTCGACGCCCCACAGGTTGGCCAGGCGCTCGTTGAATGCGGTGCACATGGCCTCGGTCTCGCGCGAATTTTCGTTATCGACAATCACGATGCGCCAGGGCGTTGCCGTGAGCTCGGTCATGGAGTCGAACAAGTTGGCCAAGAGTTCCTGGCGCTTGTACGTGACGACAACGATGGCGAGCTTATCGATGGGGGCGGGAAGGGTTGAAGGCATGGGGCAATATATCCTTTCACGCGCGGCGGGCGAGCGCTGCGCGGAAGCTATCGAATACGTCCTTGGGACTGTCCTATTGTAAAGGCTCGGCGCACCTTGACGGCAAGCTTTGAATAAAACGCAGGAACCTGCCACGGGCCCGCCGCATGACGTGCGGCTACTTTGCCCGCAAGAGGCTCCATAGATTATATAAACGTCCGCTGGCGCGCTGACCCTTTGATACCATGAAACGACAGGTATTTCCTAAGGAGCACATTTGTCTACTAACGCCTCTGGCAGCCCTGTTCTGTCGCTGCTTATTCCCATTTACAATGTTCAGCGCTACCTGCGCGAGTGCCTCGATTCCGCCCTGGCGCAGACGCTCAAGGATATTGAGATCATCTGCATTAACGACGGGTCGACCGACAACTCGCCGGCGATTATTCGCGAGTATATGGAGCACGATAGGCGCGTCAAGATGATCGACAAGGCCAACAGCGGCTACGGCGACTCGATGAACCACGGTCTGGAGATGGCGCGCGGCAAGTACGTGGGCATCTTGGAGTCCGATGACTTTATGGCGTCCGACGCACTCGAAAAGCTTGTCTCGGCCGCCGATAGCAATAATGCCGACTTTGCGAAGGCGAACTTTGATTTCTACTGGTCTAAGCCCGAGGAGCGCCGTTCGCTGCACGAGATGTTTAGACCTCGGGATTGTGGCAAGCCGGTGCACCCGAGCGATACGACGCAGTTCTTTAAGCAAAAGCCATCGATTTGGTCGGCCGTGTACCGTCGCGATTTTCTTGAGCGTAACCGCATTACGTTCCTGCCGACTCCGGGAGCATCCTTTCAGGACACGTCATTTGCCTTTAAGGTGATCGCGTGCGCCGATAAGGCAGTTTACCTGCATGATGCCGTGTTGTCGTACCGCCAGGACAACGAGAATTCCTCGGTCAATTCTTCGGCTAAGGTCTTTTGCGTCAATACCGAGTATGCCGAGATTGAGCGTTGGATTCGAGAGGATTATGCCCGCGACCACGCAGGTGATGACGTCGCGCGCATGCTCAAGTTCAATCAGCTCATTAAGTACGATTCGTATATGTGGAACTACGTGCGCCTGGCGCCTAAGTTCTATAAGGAGTTCCTGGTGCAGATGGCCAAGGAATTTCAGGCGGCCTTGGACGCGGGGGAGTTTTCGCTTGACGACCTCAAGCCGTGGAAGCGCGCGAATCTTGCTGCCATCCTCAAAGATCCTGAGGGCTGGGTTGACGAGCATCCGAGTTTTGCGACGGATGGTGCCTTGGGGCGTGCTAAGTATTACGCCTCGGTTGGAGGCCCAGGCGTGGTCGCCGCCTTCCTCATCGAATCGCTGAGGGGGTAGGTCGGCATGGGAGAGGCCTCGTGTCCTAAAGCCACCATTGTCGTCCCCGTTTACAACTCTGCGCGCTCCATTCAGCGATGCCTCGATTCGCTGTTGGCTCAGTCCGAGCGCTCGATTCAGGTTGTCTGCGTCAACGACGGTTCGACTGATGATTCGTTGAACGTGTTGTGCCAGGTCGCGCAGACCGACGATCGCGTACTGGTGATTGATCAGGAAAACGCGGGCGTCTCGTGTGCTCGAAATGCCGGTATCGATGCCGCCGAGGGCGAGACCGTCTTTTTTGTGGACGCCGACGATTACATCGATGCCCAGACGGTCGAGTGTGTGCTGCATGCCATGGAGCATACAGATGCCGATGCCGCCGTTTTTGGCGGCGTCTGTGAACCAGCCGATGCTGCCCCCAAACGCGTCCAGCAACTCATGAGCCCCAAAGCTGGTACCTTCGGCGCCCGCGATCCTCAACTGCTGTTCCATTCGAATGCGCAGCCCTATGCCTGCCGTGCGGCTTTTTCGCGCGAGCTGCTCAATCGCGAAGGCATTCGCTTCGCCCCCGATTTGGCTTTGGGCGAGGACGTCGTCTTCCAATTTGCGGCTTATGCGCTTGCCCGCAGGACCGTCGTCATGCCGGACAAGTTCTACCACTACGTGATGGAGAGCGAATCGGCGACGCACGAGTTCAACAGTGCCGAGGCTCGCGCTAAAAAGCTTGACGCCCACATGAGAATGTTCGAGGAGGTCTTGGAGGACTGGGCGGCCTACGGTCTTTTGGACCTGTGTCCCGGCGAGCTGATAACTTGGTTCTTGGACCTCATTGTGTTTGACCTAGCGCGTTTGGATGCCGATGACTTCCATCGCGTGGCGGCTCGCGTCAACATGGATCTCACGACGTTTTTGGGAACGGAGTGGGCGGATATGCCTGCTAAGGGTGCCGTTCGCCGTGTTGCCCACAAGCTCGTTGCGGCGACCTCGGGCGTTTCGATGGCAGACGCCACGCAGTTCTATCTTTCGACTCGCGGTCTCAAAGCCTGCCTGGAGCGCTTTATCTAATTCCAGGCGCTGCCGCCCGCCGCAACTCGGCTGCTAAAATAACCCTGTTACACGCTATCCAACAGGAGGTTCTCTTGCAGAACTCTGATACCCCTAAAGTTTCGCTGCTTGTTCCCATCTGCAATGTCGAGCGCTATCTGCGCGAGTGCCTCGATTCCGCCGTGGCACAGACGCTCAAAGACATTGAGATCATTTGCATTAACGACGGTTCTACCGATAGCTCGCCAGATATCATCCGCGAGTACATGGAGCGCGACCCCCGTGTAAAGATGATCGACAAAGCCAACAGCGGCTACGGCGACTCGATGAACCGCGGCCTGGAGATGGCGCGCGGCGAGTACGTGGGCATCCTTGAGTCCGATGACTTTATGTTTGAGGATTCGCTCCAAAAGCTGGTCGCCAAGGCCGATGCTGAACATGCCGATGTGGTAAAGGGTGACTTTTACCTGTATTGGTCCACGCCCAGCGAGCGCCGTGAGCTGTTTGGGATCATCGACGAGCATATGGCGGGCGCCGCGTATCGCCCCGTCGATCGCCCGGGCATCTTCTACCGCAAACCTTCCATTTGGTCGGCTATCTACCGGCGCGAGTTCCTCAACGACAATCAGATTCGGTTCCTTCCCACGCCAGGTGCTTCGTATCAGGATGCGGGTTTTAACTTTAAGGTCTGGGCATGCGCCGAGCGTGCTGCGTTTATCGCGGACCCCATTTTGTGCTATCGCCAAGACAACGAGAAGAGCTCAGTTAATTCGCCCAACAAGGTGTTTTGCGTGTGCGACGAATATGCTGAGATGCAACGTTTTTTGGACGAGCGTCCCGAGCTCAAGGCTCAGCTCCAGGGCATTTTAATGCGCATGAAGATCGATACGTACCGTTGGAATGATGAGCGCCTGGTCGATGAACTGCGCGAGCAGTTTTGGGAGAAGGCCTCTCCCGAGCTCAAGGCCGACTGGGATGCCGGTCGCTTTGACCTGTCGCTGTTCGATCCACGTGGCGAGACCGACTTGCGCCTGATGGTCAAGTCGCCCCGCGCCTATATCGATTCGCGCTTTGACTTTAAGAAGCCGGGCAAGCTCAATACGTTTAAGCATTACTTTAAGATTGGCGGCCTGCCGCTGGTCTGGCGCGTGCTGACGTATCAGCGCACCTACGGCGACAACCCGCACCCTGATGATGTTCCGGCCGCACAGTAGGAGCGAGTGACTATGGCTACCCCCAAGATTTCCGTTGTCGTTCCCATCTATAAAGTGGAGGAGTGCCTGGCCTGGTGCCTGGACTCCCTGCTTGCGCAGGACATGCCCGATTGGGAGGGCGTGCTGGTTGACGATGGCTCGCCGGACGGCTCGCGCGATATTGCGGCTGCCTATTGCGAAAAGGATGCGCGCTTTACGCTGGTCGATAAGGAGAACGGTGGCCTGTCGAGTGCGCGTAATGCAGGCATCGCTGCGTCCACGGCGCCTATCGTCGCGTTTTTGGATTCCGACGATCGCTTTACGCCCGATGCATGCCGCGTGATCGTCGATGCCTTTGAGCGCGAGGGCTGCGACGTTTTGACCTTTGGCGCGAATCCGTATCCGCTGGAGGCGGGGTATCCGTGGCTTAACTATGTGCTGAGCCCGCGTGATGTGTCGTTTGTGGGCTATAGCTCCGACCTGCTGTTTAAGGAAGCGTCTCGCCCCTTTGCATGGCGTACCGCCTGCAAGCGCGAGTTTTTGCTGGGCAACGGGATCGTGTTTGACGAAACCGTTAAATATGGCGAGGATCAGGTCTTCGATTTTGCCGTGTACGGTCGCTCGCGCAAGACCGCGCTTATCTCGAACAAGCTGTATGACTACCGCGTGGCGCGCAAGGGTTCGCTCATGGACACCATGCGCTACGACGACGAGACACGTCTGCTGGAGCACGTGAAGATTTACTCCGCGGTGCTGGCTGACTGGCAGCGCGACGGTCTCGATGTCCGGCATGCCGATGACCTGGCATATTTCCTGTGCGATCTGGTGCTGTACGACGCGCTCAGGTTGCTGGGCTCGGACTGCGGCAAGGTGTTTGCTGCCGTCGCCGCGGCTCTTGCCGGTTCTGCCGTGGGCAGCGATGCTGTGCTCGCACAATGCGCTCCTTCTGTTTCTGCTATGGTGCGTGCGGCGCTTACCAGCAAGGCCCCCAATGCCCGTGAGTGCAAAAAGCTCATGTTCGATTACGACGTCTTGAGGTTTGGGCGTCTGGGTGCCTGCAAGCGCATGGCAGCGAACGCCCTGGGAAAGCGAGAAGTGTAGATGAGTATCAAGCGTTTGGCACTTTGCCGCAGTCAGGGCCGTCTGTTTGTGCTGCTTCGTTTTGCCGGTCAGGATGTCGCCGCGCTTATTGAGCGGGAGGGTTCTCAAGCGTTTGCCCATGCGACGACGAGCGGTTCTTCTGTGCCGTCGCTGGCGTTCCCGGTCGATCATGGCCGTGTACTGGCGCTTTGCCCTTCCGTTTCCGATTACGAGCGCGAGCTCGCCGTCTTGGTGCTTCCCTTTTTGGACGGCTCTACGATTGACGTCACATTTGCATCCGGTGACCAAAGGTTGGGCTCCATTCGCCTCGATAGCCGCGTGGCCAAGCTGGAATCCAAGATTAACTACAAAGCTAAGCCTGCGCTGTGTGCGCTTATCCGCGATGCGCAGCGTGGCGAACACTGCGGCCTCTACGAGATCGATGCCATTCGCTATTTGCCGGCAGACGCCGGCGCGGTGTGGCGCTATGAGGTTACCTGGGCGGGAGACCCCCAGTGCGCACCTGAGCTCCAGATCTTCGATACGCATATGAATGCCATCGATGTCACCGTGCATGTGTTCGAATCGCAGGTCAATGTGCCGCAGCAGAACGGATGCCGTGTCAATAAAACGTATCTGAGCGTAGAGATGCCTCAGGATATACGAGATTTTGTCGCGATTGTGAGCGATCCCACAGAGCGGATCCAGAACGGGTTTTGCGCTATGGATGGTCGCCTGTACAACGGCATGGTCGACGATAGCTGGAACCGCATGAAGGACGCGCGTGCAGACGACGCAGCTTATCGGCGTTGGTTTGAGCAACATCGCGCAAAGCCGGCCGATTTGGTGTGCCAGCGTGTCGCTTCGGCGGCCTTTGCCTATAGGCCGCTTGTGAGCATTGTGGTGCCGTGCTACAAGACTGATCGGGTCTACCTGCGCGAGCTGCTGGACTCGGTGCTAGCCCAGAGCTATGACAACTGGGAATTGCTCCTTATGGACGCCTCGCCCGAATGGGACGCGGTGGCCGCCCTTGCGGCAGGCGCTCACGACGAGCGCGTTCGTCGCATCGAGCTTCCCGGCAACGGCGGCATTGTGCTCAACACCAACGCTGGTATTGAGCAAGCGACGGGCGACTACATCGCGTTCTTGGACCACGATGACATCCTGGAACCGGACGCGTTATTCCACTATGTTGCCGCGCTGAACAAGGTTGCCGAGGGCGAGCGTCCCCAGGTCCTGTTCTGCGACGAGGACATGTTCCAGAAAACGGGGGAGTGGGGCCAGCCGGTCTTTAAGACGCGGCTCAACGTCGACCTGCTCTATAGCCATAACTGCGTGACGCATTTTCTGATGGTGGAGAAGGCACTTATCGATCGCATTGGCATGTCTCCGGAAGATGTTGCGGGTGCCCAGGACTACGACCTGACGCTCCGCTGCCTTGCGGCGGGCGCACGGTTTGAACATGTTGCGCACGTGCTGTATCACTGGCGCGTGCATCCGGGATCGACCGCCGATGGTTCTGCCGATAGCAAGCCGTATGCCATCGAGGCCGGGCGCCTTGCGCTGCAGCGCCACTTTGATTCGTTGGGCGTTCACGGGACGGTCGAGGAGACCGAGACGCCGTTTGTCTACCGCATGCGCTATGCGCTGCCGGAGCCTGCGCCGCTGGTGAGCATTGTGATTCCCACCAAGGATCACATTGAGACGCTCGACGCCTGTGTAATGTCGATCGCCCAGAGAGTCACGTATGCCAATTACGAGATTGTCTTGGTGGAGAACAACAGCGAAGCCCCGGAGACGTTTGCGTATTACGAAACCCTGCCAGAGCGCGTGGCTGCAGCATCTGAAGGCAAGGGCATCGCGCGCGTTGTGTACTGGCCGGGCGAGTTCAATTACTCTCAGATCATTAATTTTGGCGTGGAGCATGCCAAGGGCGATTACCTTCTGCTGCTGAACAACGACACCGAGGTCATAAGCCCCTACTTTATCGAAGAGATGATGGGCTATATGCAGCGTCCCGATGCGGGCGTGGTGGGCGCCAAGCTCTACTTTGCCGATCATCTGGTGCAGCACGCGGGCATTGTGGTTGGCGTGCGTGGCGCACTTGCCCATGCCAACCAGGACTTCTCGGCAAAGCGCGAGGGCTATCTTGCCCGCGCTGTGCGCCCGGGCAACTTTAGCGCCGTAACGGGTGCCTGCCAGATGGTGCGACGCGACGTATTTGAGCGCGTCGGCGGCTACAACGAGGAATTCGCCGTTGGCTTTAACGACGCAGACTATTGCCTGCGCGTATGGGAGGCGGGCTACCGCACCATCTATACGCCCTATGCCGAGCTGTATCACTACGAGTTCACCTCGCGTGGCAGGGAAGAGGCCAACGAGGAAAAGCTGCGCCGCTGGAAGCGCGAGCAAGCGCTGTTCATGCAGTGCTGGCCTGAGTTTTTCTTGACGGGCGATCCATGGTTGGGGCCGAACCTATCTGCCGAGAGCGAGTACTTCTCGCTATAGTGCGAGGTGATGTGGAAATCCAGCATAGGGCGGCGGCGTGCCATGATGTATTTGCATGAGCGTCCGGCTGTTTATTAGGTATTTACAGTTAGGATAAAATTAGATTTGTTATTTCATCAAATACGCTGGAGAGCGCAATGAATAGTCCTATTCGTCAACAAGATATGTGCGATCAAAAGCCTTGGCTTACTCCTCGGGAACAAGTCTCCCATCTTAAGAGCAAGGGTGTCCGTTTCCGCTATATGAGCGAGGCAGAGGCGGTCGAGTATCTGACGAAGAACAACAATTACTTTCGCTTGCGCTCGTACCGCACCGGATTTCCAAAGGTTTCTGATGGAAAACGCAAGGGTGAATATGTCAACTTAGATTTCAAGATGCTTGTTGACCTTTCGATTATTGATATGTTGCTTCGAAACGAGATGATTTCGCTCACTCTTGATATTGAGCACTTCTGCAAAGTTGACTTGCTGGGCAGGATAGAGCAGCATGCCGAGGACGGTTACGAAATCGTTCAAGACTATTTAAGCGAGCAGGATACATTTGATAGCAAGGGGAATGTGACCAACTGGGTCAAAAAAGAGATTTCACGTTGTGAGTCGAGTGCCTATTCTGCAGGCATTCTTGCAAAATACAGTGGTTTTAATATGCCTGTCTGGGCCTTTCTGGAAGTTATTACCTTTGGCGCCTTTAATTCATTCATTTTGTTTTGCGCCAAACGGTTTGACGATGATGAGCTTCGCGATAGGTTTTATTTGCTTCGCGTGGCAAAAGATCTCCGCAACGCGTGTGCTCACAATAGTTGCATTCTTAATGGTCTTGCTTCGGGTGAGAATGCCCGAAGGGCAAATAACGGTGTTATGAAGGCATTGAGCAAAATAGATGGGATTGGCTCTTATCAGCGTAAGGCAAGGATGAGCAATGAGCGAATACGCCAGATTGTCACAACGCTATATCTGCACAAAGAGGTGTCGTCTAAAGGCGTTATTAAGCACAAAGCACAATCGCTTTCCAAGTTTATTTCTAGGGCAAATCGCAACATCAACTACTATAAAGGTGCGGAGGTCATAACTTCCTCCTTCTCGTTTTTGTCGAAAGTGATCGGCGCATGGTATTTCTGTGACGCTGAAGATATGCCTTCTTGCGATTCCTAGGCATCTGGTGCAAAATATTTCCCACTTCGAAAAGCGGTTCGGCCGTTTTGCAAGGGGGCTTCTCTTTATGGGACGCCCTCTATTTTTTTTTGCCGCGCAAATCGGAAGATATTACGTTTTCGGCTACTGCTTTTTTCAATCCCCAACGGTTGTAGATCAATACCTACCGCTCGCACTTGTTGCTTAACAAATGGCGAGGTTGGTGGGCTAAGTTAGTGACAGTGTTTTGTTGGAGGAGGGCAAATGCCCTATGCCGAGCTGTGCCACTACGAGTTCACCTCGGGCGGCAGGGAAGAGGTCAATGAAGAAAAACTGCGCCGCTGGAAGCGCGAGCAGGCGCTGTTCATGCAGCGCTCGCCGGAGCTCTTCCTCAACGGTGATCCGTGGTTGGGGCCGAACCTATCTGCCGAGAGCGAGTACTTCTCGCTTTAGTGCGAAGTAATGCCAAGTTCCGGCAAAGTATCCTCAAGAGCTGCAAGAGCGGTGGGGTTCAAGTACTCCTCGTTCAAGCGGCTCTTATCATATCGAAAACGTGCGTCAGGAGTTCTCCCTTAGGCATTTTGCGGCTATAGGGACAAGGTCGAACATCGTGTGAACGACATCACCCGTGTTTGCAACGGTTGCCGTGAACTTGCCGTTTCCAAAATCCATCAGATGGTAGAGGTTGATTGTCAGATCATGCTGTGCGGCGATTCTCAGAATCCAGTAAGCGCAATTGTCGCCACAGGTTGTGGCGTTGTATATGTTCTGAGGCATGAAGTGCATGAGCAGCAGCGTCTTGGTGCCTCCCGACAGCCTTTCAGGAGGGATGATGCCTAAGATCTTGGTGTTTATTGCGCCGGGTCCAACCACGCCGCCCTTATCAATGGATTTAATAATTCTCTGCGCAAAAGCATCTTGAAACCATTCGGGCGAATAGACGTTATCGAAGTAAACCGACGTATTATAGATAACGTTTTCCATATCACCATAGTGAATTGTTAGCACGCTGGCCCCTTCGACTTACTGGTTTAGCATTTGGTAAGATTGATTGTATCGCAGCGTATGAGACTTACGATATTTGCTGGTAACGCATGTGATTGATAACTATTGATAAACAAGTCTTGTATTCAGTGCCTGTTTTGTTTGTCCGTGCTTGAACCCAAGTTGCTTTGAAGGCCTATATTTTAGAAAATAGTCCACGAGCTAAGCTTCGTGTGGCGGCACGTAAAAGCTGTAGTGTGCTTGGGCAGGTAAAAAGTCCAAGACGATTAGATATCCGAGAGGATATCGAGCCCGCACCGGGGAGATAAGGTGAGTCCGCGCCGGGGACTATAATTCCGGCGACAACTAGGTTTCCGTGAGGATGCCGCGGCTGACAGCCAGCAGAAAACCGCCTCTTTGATTATCAGCCGGGGTTATCTCGGCTTTTTTGATTGGGACGGTTGTTATATTGCTGAATCTTTAAGGGACGAAGATTGTTTTTCAAAGGCCCACGATGTGCATCTGGTCACTCATATCTTTTCGAGACGGTACGATAAGAAGCTATATGATTCTCTCTTGTTTAAAGATGGTGAGTTCGATGATTCCCAGATTCCAAGAACTATTAGGTCTCTCCTAGATCCCTCTCTTCTGCTCATTAGAAGATTCAAAGACGCGTGCGAGCGTTGCTTACTGGTGTTTGATTCATGAAGATCACGCTCTGCTTTTCTTGAATGCGTTAGCCAGGTTTCACTGTCGATGAAGCCCCAGACGCCTCTGATGCAAGCGAAACATTGGGGCATTTTGCTGTATTTCGCGGCTGTGTACATGCTTTCGTCGTCCGCCACGTGCTTAAACGAATTGCGTGTTTCAGTGGATTTTCGTGTCACTTGCACTTGCGCTGTTTGGGGCGCTGCCAATTGCTTCAAAAACTAGAGCTAACACTGTGTCCATGGAAGGACGAAAAAACAAAAGTTTGCTGAGAATGTAACCTGCTTTTTATAAGAGCAGGTTTCTGTCTGCCTTTATAACAATTCCCGCGCTTCGAATAACTGGACTTCCGATGCAGAGGGGATTGTAAGATAATCTTCTCTTAGTAACATTATTTGTGACGGGGGATTCGATATGAAAAAGGCATTGCGTGCCTCAACAGCTTTTTCTCTTGCTGGTCTTTTGGCCATTTCACCCTTGATAGGTCCTGTGACTGCTGTCTACGCTGTGAGCAACGTCCCGTCTGCGGACGCTGCCGTGGACGTTGCGACTGCAGACGATGATGGCGTGGCCTCGCGTTATGCGGGTTCTGTCGATGTCGACGCTGCTGAGGATTCATCGCCGGCAACGAACGTTGACGAATTGGCTGATGAGGATTTTGGCGTTGATGTATCTGAGAACCATCAGCAGGCTGAACCGGTCGATTCCTCTTTCCAATATGTATATCTTGCCTACCCGAGTCTTCCCGGCGGGACTGATCAAGTTGTCGCCTTTGCTACTCCCGATGACGGCGACACCCTTGCTTCCGCAATGCTTAACTATGTAAGTGCCAATGGAGTACAGGGAACCACGGTTGCATCTGAATCAGCTGGTAATTCGGCTGCTTTTGTATTTGGCTCGACGTTGAAATCCAATACTTATTTTTTGACTTCGATAACCTACGTTTTGCAGGGTGATGGCACTGAACATGTAGTGGATCTCTCTGACAGGAATTATTCGTTTACGGTTGTTGATAGCTCCGTGAGCTCCGAGGGCACTTCTGTTTACTATGCGGACGGCGATGGTAATGCCGTTGAGGCCCAGTCGATTCAACAGGCATTGGAATGCGCTGATTCGCCTGATGGCATATCTACCTACGCTGAGCGCTCCGCGCGCAATGTTGGGGTGATTGCACTTGATGCCGGTCATGGCGGAGTTGATTCCGGCGCGCAGGGAAATGGCAAGAGTGAAGCCGACCTTACCTGGAAGATCATGACAGCCTGCAAAAATAAACTTGAAGCTTACGGCTTTAAGATCGTTCTTGCGCGCGAGCAGTCTGGCTACTATCCCAGCAATGATTATCTTTATCGCGTACAGCGCTGCATTGATCAGGGCGCGCAGGCCTTTGTTAGCTTTCATATCAACTCTGGGTCTTCTGGAGCTCACGGCGCAGAAGTTTATGCTCCTACCGCAAATGGCACCGACTACACGCAGGTCTCTGTTGAGCTTGCCAACAAGGTCATGAACAACCTTGCTGCTATGGGACTAACATGCCGCGGCGTATTTCAAATGGAGGTAGGCGACGAGTTCGCCGTTATCCGCTGCGCTCGCGAGCAGGGAATTCCAGGTATTCTTATCGAACATGGCTTTATCTCGAATTACGGTGATGTGGTCAACTATTTCTCGGACGATGGTTGCCGCCGTCTTGGCGAGGCTGACGCTGCCGCAATCATCGCGCAGTTCCCGCATCCCTACTCCGTCAATGGAATTTCCTTCTCGGAAGAACTGGGGCATGCGGGGTCAACGGTAAAAATCGGTGTAAATGTTAGCGGCAAGACTGATGGCCTTAGATATAAGTTTGTTTGGCATAGGGCTGGGTCTGATTGGAGTGATTCCAATTGGGGTGTAATCGGTCAAGACTTAACTTCGCCGTCGATTTCTTGGACCCTGCCCCAGGCTGGTGAATATGAGATCTATGCTGATGTCATTGACTCCAATGGGTATGTGACTAGCACTTCTAAATACAAAGTTGTTAATTGGTCTCTTGAGTCGCTCGAAGTCTCGGGCGACGCCCGCTGCGGCAAGCCGGTCAAGCTGCAGGCCAAGGTGTCCGGCGACGCCTCCGGCCTCAAGTACAAGTTCGTCTGGGAGAAGGGCGGCTGGGCCAAGTGGGGCGTCGCCCAGCAGCCCTCCGCTTCCTCCTCCTGCGAGTGGACCCCGACCGAGCCGGGCGAGTACACCGTCTACCTCGACGTGATCGACGGCTCCGCCGAGAGGCACCTGACCCGCAAGGTCACGGTCGGCGAGCGCTACTCCGTCGAGTCGCTCGAAGTCTCGGGCGACGCCCGCTGCGGCAAGCCGGTCAAGCTGCAGGCCAAGGTGTCCGGCGACGCCTCCGGCCTCAAGTACAAGTTCGTCTGGGAGAAGGGCGGCTGGGCCAAGTGGGGCGTCGCCCAGCAGCCCTCCGCTTCCTCCTCCTGCGAGTGGACCCCGACCGAGCCGGGCGAGTACACCGTCTACCTCGACGTGATCGACGGCTCCGCCGAGAGGCACCTGACCCGCAAGGTCACGGTGGAGGGTACTCCAATTATGGGAAGTCTGCAGACTTCAGTTGATGCTATGGTGAACTTATATGAATCAACAGGACATACATATCCCTCAGACGAATTTGTTTCAAAGGGAGCACCTACTATTCGTGATTTTTGTTCATTAATTGTCGAAGCCGCTGTTTCTGAAGGGGTTCGTCCGGAAGTTGTTTTTGCTCAGGCTATGCTTGAGACTGGATGGTTGCAATTTGGAGGTTCCGTAAAGCCGAATCAGTGCAATTTCGCCGGACTGGGCGCCGTCAATCAACAATCGGGAGGCGCTAGATTTGACGATGTATATCAGGGCTTGCTTGCCCAAGTCCAGCATCTTAAAGGATATGCTACTGGTGCGGCGTTGAATAACACTTGTGTGGATCCTCGATATGAAGTCCTTCAGTCTAAGGGTTTTCTCGGAGTTGCGCCATATTTGGAAGATTTAAATGGCCGCTGGGCTGTTCCGGGTGACACGTATGGTCAGAATATTGCGCGCATTATTTCTTTAATTGGCTAATATCAATATGAATTCTCTAGGTCGACTGCGCTGGTTGTAGTCGACCTTACTTGTATGGTAAATCTTGGCCTTAAATTGTTACTTGCTAGCAATATTATGTTGGAGTGAACTATCGGGGAGGTTCTATATGCATTTCTTTAGAAGTAAGGCTGTCCGTGTCGCTTTTTTCTTCTTTTATTTCTGTTTGGCCGTAACTCCTTGCTTTGGTTTGAGTGAAGCGGGCCTGTCTCCATCACAGATTGAAGATTCAACACGGGCCGATGATTTAAGTGCAACTTCGCCGGTTTCAGAGGACTACTCTGTCGACGGCCTCTCGGCAAAGGCGTCCGATGGAGGGTCTCCTCTCCTGGGCGACCGCTGCTCGCTCGGCCTGACCGCGTCCGGCAACTCGGGCTCGGTCCGCTATAAGTTCGTCTGGGAGCAGGGCGGCTGGTCCAGGTGGGGCACCATCCGCCAGCTCGGGCCCGAGGCCTCCTGCGATTGGGTGCCGGAGGTCGCCGGCGACGTCAACATCTTGGTCGACGCCGTCGATTCGGCCGGCAACGTGAGGACCTGGAGGTTCCCCGTCAGGGTGGAGAGAAATCTATCTAACTTCACTTCAATAGATTTGAAATCTGATTCATCCAATTTGTGCGTAGGGGATACGCTTTCAATTACACCTCGGATTACCATCCGAAAGAATAATCAGATTTCATACAAATATGTTTGGATGCGGAACAACTGGGCTGAATGGGGTGTGATTGACTCCGGCAGAGGTAAATCCTCAATTGACTGGAGAGTCGATAAATCTGGCGCTGTCACCGTTTTTGTTGATGTTATTGATGAGGCCAACGATCAGACGATGACCTCGAAGACTGAATGCTCGATTGGCTCCGAGAAGTGGAATTACGAGTCCTTGAGTTCTTCTGCAACGCTTGTCAGGCCTAATGAAAGCACTGAGATCGATGCCAGATGCTCGGGTGATACTAATTACTTACAGTATAAGTTCGTCTGGAATAAGAATAATTGGGCTGACTGGGGCGTTGCTCAACAGGGCACAAGTTCACACTTGCAATGGGATCCAAAAGACGCCGGAGACTATGAATTGATCTGTGACGTTTCGGGGTCAGATGGAGTTGTCCAAACAAAAAGAACAATCATTAGCTGTTGGGATTTCTCGAGGATTACTGCAATTTCGACTGATGGCAATAATTCTTGGGGAGTTCGAGCTGATTTGGGAACGCTTGCAGCTGAAAAATCTGGGCAATTTCAGTTTAAATTTGTTTGGGCCAAGTCCGACTGGAGTAAATGGGGTGTTCTAAAAGAATTTTCCAGTGTGAATGACGCTTATTTCAATCCCTCTGCACTTGGATTGCAAGATGGTTATTACGATCTTTACTGCGATGTCTTGCTTCCTGATGGCACTCTCCAGTCGAAGTCGACTCAGATTTACTACAGCCCATTTGGCAGCTCAACGGTTTTGGGGGTTAGTCGTATTGGACTCGTCACTTGGCTTACGTCGCATCAATTTGATGGCTATTATTTAGGAACGAGATATTCCGGTGGCTTCTCCTATGATAGTTGCCTTTACCCAAAAGGTGCCCCGAGATGGGATGGCTATACTGGCATGAATTGCACTGGCTTCGTGGCTCATGCTTATGCTGCGGTTGGTGGCGATGTCAATCGTATTGCGCAGAATAATAATCACTCTCCTTGGGCTGGGGGGCCAGGCGGTGGCGGCTATATTAACGCTTGGAGATGGTATGGCTATGCTCGAGATTTGGGATGCAAAATGTATGAGTTCCGTACTGTCCAAGATATGCTAAATAGTGGTTATGCTCAAAAGGGAGATATTATCTTCTTTAAGACTGACGGATCAATCGACTGTCATATTGGGTTCTTCTGGGGAGATAATCCGCATGACAATGAAATGTGGCATCAAATTCTGCCTGGGAATTTAATCGGACCCTGCTTTAACAATGCGAACAAAGGAGAGGTTCGGCAATCGGTTGTTCTGATTAAATAGTGCTTTAATTTCTGAATGGTATTTGAAGCAACTAATTGTGAAACGGTGATTCTGATAAGTAGCGCAAGCAGAAGACTTACTGGCATAATAATTACATATGGTTATATACTGGCTCAGGCTTTAGTCGGCTTTGTATATGTTCCGATGTTGTTGCAAAACATTGGACAAGACGAATACGGACTCTATCAATTGATAGGTTCTATCATGTCTTATATAGTTTCCATTAATGGGATTTTGTCTGCCGGTGTTGGGCGTTTTTATTGCAAGTATATGGCAGAGGGCAAAAATGACTTAATGGAGAATACTCTCGCAATAGCTAGGCGTCTGTACTGGGTCCTATCTGTGTTCGTGATGCTAATAAGTTGCGTTCTCGCCGTGGTTGTTCGGTTTGTATATTCAGCCAGTTTTACAAACTCACAGCTTGATGAGTGTTCCGCAATGCTTGTTGTATTAGGGATCAACACAATTGTTATCATGAACAACACTATTAGCGTTGCGGCGATAACTGCTAATGAAAGGTTCGTTTTTTTGAAGGGCTCGCAATTGGCCGCCCTAATAGCTCAGCCTTTCATTGTGTATGGACTTACGACAATTTTTAAGAATGCATTAGCCGTATGTTTAGTTGTGCTTGTTACAAATGTGTTGTGCGCGGTGAGCCAGCGTTTGTTTGCTAAATATAATCTGCATATTAGTTTCAGATATCATGGCTGGGACATGAAACTGGCTAAAGGATTGCTATTTTTTAGCGGCGCGATTGTATTGGTGACGATTGCTGACCAGATTTTCTGGAAAACCGATCAATTAATTGTCGGCTATTATTTTGGTGCTGCCGCCGTTGCGGTATATTCTGTTGGATCTCAAATCTACACGATTTATATGACAATCGGTACGGCAGCCTCTTCAGTTTTTCTTCCTCGAGTTTCAGAACTGTATTGCCAGAATAAGGATATGTCTGAAATTTCGGATCTCTTCATTAAAGTCGGTCGCATTTCCTTTATCGTCTGCGGATTTGTTCTTAGTTTATTTATTGTTCTGGGGAAAGATTTCATCATTATTTGGGCTGGTAAGGACTATATAGACGCTTTCTATATCGCCTTGATCGTAATGGTTCCATTTACCATTGACTTAATTCAGAACCTGGGACTTACCATAATGCAGGTTGCGAATGTTTACCTGTATAGGGGGTATATGTATCTTGCGATTGCGCTTGTCAACGTGGTCGTGACGATTATATTGCTCAAGCTTATGGGCATAGTGGGCGCAGCAGTTTCAACAGCCATCGCTATGGTTATAGGTAACGGTTTCTGTATGAATTGGTATTACTCTGAAAAGCTTGGGTTGAACATAAAGAAATTTTGGCTTGAAATTGCCAAACTTTCCGTCTTGGTTATTGTCGGTACGGGGGCTTTGCTGCTGCTCTATAACCTAATTAAAAGCCTTTTATCTGGCCTTGTGGTGGTTTTGGTGTCAGCAATAATTTATTTCTTTATCTATTTCTTCTTGGTTTTGATGTTTGGGCTAAACGAATCCGAAAAGACGAGCATATCTGCATTTATCAAGCGATAATCTGCGACGCTTATTAAGCAGAATAGCCTAATGTACTTTCATTACTTTTATGACCAACCGGCTTGCCTGACATTTGATTATCGAAGGCTAAGTCGGTTGGTTTTACTACTCGGTGCCAGGAAAAATGAGCGATGACAACAGGGCGATTAGCTCAAGATTTTCAGTATCAATAGTTTTAGCTGTTCACAACAGCGTATTACTACTCGAGATAACAAATAGTGCTTATTCTTTGCCGCAAGGAACAGTAAATAGCTGTCAGGTCTGTAGGTGCTGCAAGGGACATCAGCTTTAATTGAGGGATTAAATAAGGCCTCTGAAATTGAAACAAAGTTACGTTTTTTGGTCTCATTATTGTCACTGAGCTCGTTGATCGATAGGAGATAAAGATACTGTTCCGTTCTTGTTTTCCATGCCAGCCTTTCTGTTTCTTCTCCCCAACGAGCAGCGATTTTCACTAGGCTTGAGGTGACGAAGGTTAAATCTGAAAGCTGTTTTTCCTTATAGCTGTGTGTTGCACTTTGTCCGTTTTGACAATTGTAATAATACAGCGCATCACTTATTTGTAAAACCGATCTGGCTGAATCGACTATGGGTATCATTTGCAGAAAATCTTCTGCAAAATCGATTCTCTTTGTATCGGTATTGCTTAAATCGTCAATCAGACAGTTTCTTTTGATTGCCTTTCCCCAAATTGAATTGAGCTTCCCTCGTGCCAAACATTTTCTGACTTCGGCGAGATCGTCACCTTCATAGATGCCAGACGGAAGGGCGGGATTGATAAACGGATCGTTTGAATAGTCTGGGTTTCTTGTATAGCTGAAACAGATTATGTCTGGATTGCACTTATCGATTTCGCGAGCAAGAATAGATAGGGTATCGAAGCGCAAAGAATCATCCGCATCAACAAAGACCAGGTAATCTCCGGCGCTTATCTCCGCGCCTTTTCGCCTGGCCTCATATACGCCCATATTATTTTGTCTAACGTAATGAGTATTGTTGTGAGATTCACAAAACACTTTGCAGACACTTTCAGTAGCGTCTGCTGATCCATCATTGATGAGAATAATTTCATAGCCATCATATGTTTGTTGGTAGATGGATGATAGCGTTTCCGGCAAACTGGATGCCGCATTATATGCAGGGATAATAATTGAAAACAGCATTTAGTCCCTTTCCGTATTGGAAGAACAAGATGGTTAGTTAGAAAGCCCGTTTACAATGTCCCTGTATAAAATAAATTGACGCTTGGCAATGGCCTTCCATTGAAAGTGTTCAATTGCATACTTTCTAGCTGCATTTGCAAGTTTACAACGAAGTTCATCGTCATTGAACAGGGTGAGAATTGCGTTAGAAATGGCTTCGAGATCAGATTCTACACCGATTCCAATTCCTTTATTGTTCGCTGTTTCTTTCCATGTGGTTCCCTCGGTAACAATAATTGGGAGGCCATATGCTAGTGCTTCCAAAACAGACGTCGGGAAACCTTCAGTGCGTGAAAGTTGGATATAAAACTGCGATTGGAGAAAAGCGTCCGCTTTAGATTGACCATTAACTGGACCATTTAATAAAACAATATCGGATACTTGATTGTCGGCAATAAGTAGTTCCAGTTTGGCCATAGACCCATCTTCGTCTGGACCGTAGATGTAGATTTTAGCTCCGAGCCCTCTTAGCTCATCAGCAATTAGCGGCAAACTTTTGATCAGTAGATCAAGACCTTTGACCTCTATATCTAGGCGGCCAATAAAAAGCGCGATGCGGCTGTCTAAGTTTGAGGCTTTGGCTTTTGGGATGCTAACACCATTTGGAATAATGCTTGCTTTCCTATGTTTAAAGCCGTTTGAACTCATCGCCTCTTTTTCCGATAGAAAATGGATACAATCAGCATTGCGGATAAAGGCGTTATAGAAGAAAACATTAAGCAATTGTTTAGCTAAATGATGCTGTTCTTGCGCCACATATGTTAGAGACCCATGTGGCGTGATGATGTATGGGATCGCACGTCTTCTGAGCCAATGGCTTAGTTTAATGTGATCCGGCCTATATATCTCATGAAATATTACGAGTGACGGATTGCAAAACGGTTCAGGAAGTTTTTCTATGCATGACTGATGGAAGACGGGATATTTCGCATCTTTAGGCCTGTAGTTTGTAAGATTTAATAGAGCTATATTCATGTCCTTTATTTCTGACTGCTCATTTAGGTATTGAGGCACCACTGTAGACACGCCAGAAGCGAAATCACTTGTAATATATGCCACATGAAGGACTATTAAACTATCGGTAGTTTTCATTAGCGTTTGCTCCCGCAGCGGTGTTGGAGGTTTTAGTTGACAGATTCACAGTTGGTTTCAGTGCTCATGCCTTGTTATAGGGAGAGCGCCAAAGATTTTACTGAGGCACTAGTGTCTATTTTAAAGCAGACCTACCATCGAATCGAGGTGGTTGTTGTTTTTGATAATCCAGATGACAACACACTTTACGATATTGCTCAAAACTATAGCTCTCATGACAGCAGGATTTGCCTCGTGAGAAATGAACGCAATCTTGGTCTTGCTGCATCTTTGGAAAAGGCGTTCAAGGTCTCACGCGGTCAGTATATCTGCCGAATGGACTCAGATGACATTTCTGAGGCGCAGCGCATTGAACGGCAGTTGTCGTATCTTGAAGAACATGAGCTTGACCTAGTGGGTTCTTATTTGAACGCCATTGACGAAGACGGTAGTCAATTATATCTCGTTGATTCAATTCCAAGTTCGGGTGAAGGCGTTAGGCGTTCTCTTATGATTAGAAATTGCGTACCTCATCCGAGTTGGTTTGGAAGAAGGTCTGTATTTGAAATGGGGTATCGGTCTGTTCCGCTAGCAGAAGATTATGACTTGCTGTTGCGTGCCGAGCTGGAAGGGTTCACTATTGGAAATGTTCCAGAGCCGCTCATTCGATACAGAATGACTGTTAATAGCATTTCGCGTAGCAATTTGTATAAACAGTTCGTTGTTTCTCAGTGTTTACGTTCAGCTTTCAAAGAGGGTCGATCACTGGATGTCGATAAGATTGATACAATCGTCGCCGAGCGGTTCGATCGGCGCCGAGCTGAGAACTATCTAAAGGCAAATACATTATTTAATAATGGGTTGAGAAGTATTCATTCTGGTAATCGAGCAAAAGGTATTTCCCAATTGCTTCAAATCCCATTTTGCTCTAAGTCGTATTTAATGAATGTCATTAATATGGCGCGTGTGGTTACAATTAAAACTTTTGAGAAAACCTCGTAGTTGTGCACCTACGCTTAGAGAGACATGGCGTAACCATGCAGTTCACACTCGGAAGATTGCTAGCTTTGAAATCTAGGACGAGGTTTGTTGCGGGGGCTCTCGATGCCGTGTGTACCATTCGTGGTTGATTCCCGATCTAAGCTGAACACGCTGCGCAGATAGTCCGTACCCGCGGCTAGCCGAACGCCCCCGCGGCCCCCATGGACCCCGGGGATTCCGTTTCCCCAGTTGAAGGAACGGTGGATATGTGTTCGATAGGTCCGGTGACCATTCTCCGCCCTCAGTTTGGCATCTCTTTCCAGACTCAGCCGGACGGTCGGTCCGCCTATTCCGTTTTGCCTTTAGGCTAGGCCAGCGAGGCGTCGCGCCTCTCTGCGCGCGCCCTCTCGATGAGGCTCGGCGTCAGTTCGAGTCTTCCGATGGGCACGTCCTCCAGGCTGTAGGCGTCTAGCGCCGCCTCCGCATCGCCGCCGAGCATCACCCTGGAGGCGCGCGGGCGTCCAGCTCCTGCTTCTTCTGGACCGTGTCCCTTTCGTGTCTGGTGAGCCTGCCGTAGACACTCGGGGTAGCCTTCTCGGAACCCTTTTTCTTCTTTCCGGACATGCCGTCCTTCGAGCTCCCGGGGCCAACCGGTTCGGCTCTCAGGGTAACGGGTTCCCACATTCATCCGTACATGTACGGATGAATGTGGGAAGTGTTCGGATTAAGTTGATAATCAAGGGTGCACCATTCGTTGTGTCTATTTAACCATTTGTATATCTCTCGCTATAATAATGAGAAAAACTAGAGATCGGTTTATGTGTATATGACTCCCAAAACTCTTATCGCTATTCCTGCTTATAATGAGGAGGAATGCATAGAAAAGACGATATGCGAGCTCAGGCAAATTGCACCTGAGTTTGATTTTGTTGTTATCAATGATGGGTCTCGAGATCGAACGCTAGCTATCTGCAAGAATCTTGGTTGTGACATCATTGATATGCCCATTAACTGTGGTTTGACCGTTGGGTTTCAGACGGCTGCGCGTTATGCGGTTGATCATGGATATGACTATATGGTTCAGTTTGATGCTGACGGCCAGCATTGTCCAGAATATATAAAGGTCCTTGTTGATAGGGCTCAATCTGATGGATCAGATATTGTCATTGGCTCTAGGTTTGTAAGCGTGCGCAAAGACAAGACGCTTCGCATGATCGGCTCGCGTATGATTACGGTGCTAATAAAGATTCTGACAGGCAAGAGAATCAGTGACCCCACGTCTGGATTTAGGCTATTTGGGCGGGATATTCTTAAGAAATACTATTACGACAATACCTTAAATCCGGAACCAGAATCTCTCGCTCTCTTTTTGAAGCAAGGGTATTCCATTTCAGAGGTACAGGTTAAGATGCGCGAGCGTCAAGGTGGCGAGAGCTATCTTAACCCTGTTAGGTCTATGCAGTATATGGTTCGTGTTTTCGTTACGCTCCTTGTCGTTCAGTGGTTTAGGTGATCCATTTGCCGGTCTCTCTTCGTATTTTGCTTCTTGTTTGCGCTGTTTTGGTATTCGTGTTTGTATTGCGCAAATTAAAAAAATCCCAAATGCAAGTTTTGGATTCTCTGTTTTGGCTGCTATTCAGCGTCAGTTTTGTAATTTTGGGCGTTTTTCCACAAGTTGCAATGTGGCTTTCGAGTCTATTTGGTTTCATGTCGGCTTCTAACTTCGTGTTCCTTTACGTTATTGCCGTTCTTGTGGTCCGTGATTTCTGCAATTCTCTTCGTCTCTCTCGACAGGAAGAGCGTTTAAACTCGCTTGTTCAGGCTGTTGCGTTAAGTAGGGAGAAGGAAAAGTAGGCTATGCGTTTCGCTTTGGCGTATAAATCATCTGGATGTGAATTTCCCTACTTATATTACTTTCAACAGTTGTGAACAGTGCTTGGTGCCCATACTTGTCATCCAGATGACTGGGAACGATTCTTCGAGGGCCCTTGCAGCTTGATTTGGATAAAGGTGAATTAGCTCCGTGTTGTCTCGATGCGTAAACCAAAAGCAAATAATGAAAGCCGTCTTCGTTGCTCTTCTCTTTATTGTCGAGCTTCTGTGCATGAAGCACTTTTATGTGAACCACTCTGTCTCACAGCTGTTTGTTTTAGTGCTCTATTGCGTCGTTGTAGATGTTGCCATTTGGCAATCATATTGTGTCTTCCTTTCCTCAGATGATGAAAAAAAGCGTGGCAACTGTCCTGGTCGCTGCGCTCAATTATTAGTCCTGTTGCTTGCGGCATTTGCTGTGGCGGTCATCTGGGAGGGCTGCACCGTTCTTGGCTCGCCGGCTTCTCATTTCTCGAATATTGCTGACTGGAATAAAAAGCGGCTCATTTTCTTTTTTCTAATTTTCTATTGCGCAATACTCTATTTATTCCAAAGCGGCTTTTCTCTGAAAGCGTTGTTCCATTCTGTTTCGGCGAGGGTCAAGGCTACCGACTACGTTTCCCTGCTGATTATCGCATTCTTTATTGTTTTTGGCTGCTCTACGATTGCATTCGTGAATGGGTTCATTAATGCTGTTGTTTATTTCCTGCTGGTAATCATAACTTCGGTTTTCACGGCTTGCTCGGGCATTCGAAAGGGAAACTCTGCCCTTCCCGTCACTTTCTTTATCGCTGCATTCTCAATTGGTGTGTTCCTTGTGGTGAGCACTCCGATAACGACGGGTATTTCATGGGATGATCAAATTCACTATTCCAATGCCCTTTCGACATCTTATTTATTTGAAACTCAAAAAACTGATACGGATATTTACTTTACTGACGAAGCGGTCCGTCGTGCGCAGGGCTATGAAGAGCCCTCTCTTTCCCATTTTGATCGAGCGGAAATTCTTGAGCATGCTAGGGAGCTGAATAGCTCCTATAGATCTGATATCGCTTCTGGTCATGTGCAAGTTAACAAGCATGAAGAATTCGTTTATACGCTTAGCAGCATTGGGTATATTCCCTCGGCAATTGGTCTTTGGCTCGCTCGCCTTCTGCATTTCGATTTTTCTTCTATGATTCAATTCGCTCGGATTTGCAATTTATTTAGTTACTGTCTTGCAATTGCCATTGCAATCAAGGTTACGCCCTCGAAAAAGGGACTATTTGCTTTTGTGGGAATGCTGCCAACCTCGATCTTTCTTGCGTCGTGTTTCTCATATGATGCATGGCTCATTTCGTTTACCATTCTCGGTTTTGCTTATTTTTTGAGGTATGCATGGGGTGATTTAAATGAATTTACAGTTCGCAATATATCACTCGCATTTTTATTTACCTTTTTAGGACTCGCAGTCAAAGCTGTGTATTTTCCGATAATCGGTCTTTTCTTTATGGTTCCGCGAAATCGTTTTGTTAGCTCGAAACAACGAGTTCATTACTATGCTGCCGTGTTTGTTTTGGGCTTGATTGCTTTTGCCTCCTTTGCGCTTCCGTTCTTGTTTTCAACGGCTAGCGGATCCAACGTTGGCGATATGCGAGGCGGCTCCGATGTCAACTCTGGTCAGCAAATCGCTTTCATTCTCGCCGATCCATTGCGCTACGCTGAAATACTCGCCAATTATTTTTCAACTTATTATTTAAATCCGATAACCTCTTCTGGATATGCATTGAACTTTGCATACCTTGGATCGCTTGCTGCTCAGATTTCTGTAAATGCAATCCGTGGGTTGGTTCAGGTACTTCCAGCTGTTTGCCTATTATTGTTTGGGCTTTTTTCGGCAGATTCGATTAGCGTTAAGCATATTGGTCTCGCACAATTTCTTTGGGCCTCATTTGTGTTTTTGTTTACGGTGATTTTGGTGGCAACTGCACTTTATGTGTCTTTTACTCCCGTTGGATTGGGGACAGTTAATGGTTGCCAGAGTCGCTACCTTTTGCCACTTCTGGTTCCGTGCCTATCGTTTATTCTTAACCAGAGCCGCTTGGTCTTTGGGGACAGTAAACGATTCATATTGATATGCCTCGTATTCCCTTTTGCTTTGGCTACGATTTGCGAGTTTGTTTTAGTTGTTGGAAAGTGTTGCTGATATGGGCATAGTTTTTAATACCGAATTTAACAATAAGCTAAATTGCCGTGGCGACGGCAAACTATATATACTGTATGAAGCCGCATCCGTTTTCCCGGATGCCGTGGAGTCGCAATCACCCAATGGGCAAATTCTGCCCGCAAGAATCATCCCTTTTTCAGAGACTGAATTTATTGTTGTCCTTGCCGATTTTGGTGTCGACCAATCTCTTTCTTTCTTTAGCGGAGATAAAATAATTTATCAGCGTCGCATCAATCCTGGCAAGTTTTCGATTGAGTCGAAAGTTAACGGCTTGCTGCACGCGGAGCATTGTGGACGATTTCGCAATATTGACCGTTCTGGCGTGCATGCGCTCGCTTCTATCCAAATTGAGAGCTTTATTCCCTGCGTTGATGGCGTAATCGTTAGAGGTGTTCTTTCGGGTACTGATTGCCTTGAGGGTGATCGTATTATCGCTTTTAATGAAGAAGCCTGCGTTGTTGGGGAATCTTTGTTATTTAATAACTTAATAGCCGATGCGAATCCTTGTTTAACAAATTTCTCGCTTCATATTCCTGAGGTCGGGGATAGCCTGTGCATTTGCATGCACAGGGCTTCTGGTCATCTGGATACGTTTATCAATCTAAAGAA
This sequence comes from Coriobacteriaceae bacterium, assembly GCA_905194345.1. GTDB lineage: Bacteria > Actinomycetota > Coriobacteriia > Coriobacteriales > Coriobacteriaceae > Collinsella. The sequence continues at coordinate 8,702 of CAJJRZ010000009.1, read as the reverse complement.
AGATATGCTCAAGGAGCTTTTGGATGAGGTCGATCGGAACCATGTGTCCGCATTCGATCAACCCCGTTATTTGTCCTGGTTTTCTGGGCGCAGATTGACTGGATCCGATTCGCGGGTACAAGCGCAAATAAAATTTGCATACCAGCCCTTGTTTTCAATCATCGTTCCTCTATATAAGACTCCCTTGAATTTCTTCAGGGATATGGCTGATTCTGTCATTGCTCAGACGTATTCGAATTGGGAACTCATCCTGGTTAACTCTACGCCAGATTACGAGGGCCTTAGCGACTTGGTCTCCGAGTATGTGACTGCAGACTCTAGAATTATAGTGACTAATCTTGAGGGCAATCTAGGTATCACTGAGAACACCAATGTCGGAATCAAGATGGCCAAGGGAGACTACCTCTGCTTTTTCGATCATGATGATGTTCTCGAACCGAATATCTTGTTTGAGTACGCCTGTGCTTTAAATCAAAATGCTGAAATCAATCTTCTTTATTGTGATGAAGATAAGCTATTGCCTGACGGGTCCTTGGCTCATCCTACTTTTAAGCCGGATTTTAGTCTTGATATGGCTCGTGACAACAATTATATTTGCCACCTTCTTACTGTTAAAAGGGCATGTTTAGACAGAATTGACCTTTCTAACAGCGAGTTGGATGGCGCCCAAGACCATGCCATGGTGCTGAAGATTGCCGAACTTGGTGGGACGATCCATCACGTTCCTAAAATCTTGTATCACTGGAGAATAAGCGAGAATTCGACTGCGGGTAATTCCGATAGTAAGCCCTATGCAACCCTTGCTGGAATAAAAGCGGTTCAGGAGCACCTTGATAGATGCGGTATCAAGGCGACTGTGGTCAACTCTCATAATCGTGCTTTTAGATATAGCCCTATTTATGATGTTTCTTCATCTGAGTCCTGTTCATTAATCGTTACCACCCGCGGCAATTCTTCGGTTCTTTCGACTCTTGTATCTTCAATCAATGACACCGATTTTGATGATCTTGAAGTTGTTTTCGTGTGCTCGCAGGATGCGGAAGCTGCTGTTCAGCAATCGATCTCTGGACTTCGTTGTCGCTATATCGTTCACGCGCTTGATGACCCGTTTAATATATCTACATGGAGAAATGCCGGTGCTCTTGCCGCGCATGGCGAGCAACTCGTCTTTGTTCATGACGATATTCAGGCACTAGACTCCTTGTGGTTAAAGACTCTCGTTGGTTTTTCCCAACGAGAGGATGTTGGCGTTGTTGGAACAATGACGTGCGATCTTGACGGCATTGTGCAACAGGCAGGCCTGTCTTATGTTGGAGAATCAATCGTCAACCTATCGCAAGGCATTCATCGCTCTTCTCCTGGCTATATCTATATGCCATTGACCGTGAGGGATGTATCGGCGGTGAGTGGAGTCTGCTTAGCTATTTCACGCGAACATTTTAATCGTCTGGGTGGTTTTGACGAGTCGTATCTTCTTGACTATTCGGATGTTGATATTTGCTTCAAGTCTTCTCAGGCTGGGTTAAAGGTGATCTATACACCAGAGGCATGTCTCTACCATTTGGCATGTGTTGACAAATCCCTTGATAGTAAATCTCGCTCTCATAAGCATTTTGAGGATAAGGCACGATTGCTGCATAACTGGTCCGAACGATTCTCTGAGGGGGATCCATGGTTCTCCGTTAACTTTTCTCGAGATCCCAAGCGCGCAGCGTTATATAAGTTCGATCCTTTTGACTACGAAGCGATTTGAGTGCTTTAAATGAAACAAATTGCCTGGATAATATCTCCGCCGGCAAAGGGTTCTGGCGGCTTTCGAACCATCTGCAGCAAGGCTTCCTTTCTAGATTCTCGTGGATATGAGAACTACTTTTACATTATGCCGGGCTGTGAAGCATACAAAAGTGCTCATAGAGTTCAGGCCGAAATAAAGGATTGGTTTGATTATTCGCCTAAAGAAGTTCTTGTGGCACCGAGTGTGCCCGAGGATTTTTTTGCAGTAATCGCCACCGCTTGGAATACGGCGCACTTTGCATCTATGCAGAAGTGCGCCCATAAGTTCTACTTCATTCAGGATTTTGAACCTTGGTTCTATCCGATGGGGGAGATGTATCTAAATGCCGAAGCAAGTTATCGTTATGAACTAAACCCCATAACGATAGGCAGATGGCTTTCTAAAAAAGTTGAACCCTATTATTCGCATGAAGTCCCATATTGTGATTTTGGCGTTAGCGATATATATACTGCGCAGGAACAAAATCTAAGCAGAGAGTATGCCGTCTGTGCTATCTATCAATCCAATAAGGATCGACGTTTGTCTGGCATGTTGCTTGATGCAATTAAATTGCTTCTCAAGCTCGACGATGCAGTTGTCGTTTATTTATACGGCGAAGACGCAATGCCTCCCATTCATGATCCACGCGTACGCGGCCTCGGCATCTTGACTGCTGATGAATGCGCCTCGCTTTATGCCAAGTGTGTTGCCGGCGTATCGTTGAGCGTGACTAATCCCTCTCGCCTGCCTTTCGAAATGCTTGCATCGAAGCTCTCGGTAATTGAAATAAACCGTGAGAATAACCTACTCGACTTTCCGGAGGGCACCATCCACCTCGCTGAGCCCTCTGCTTGTGGCATTGCTTCTTCTATTCTTGAGGCTCTTTCAGGCTCAAAATGCGATTCGCCTAATAGATTTAGCTGTACGTCGATTAAGCGTGAAAATGAAATGTTCTTCGAGGCCTTTACGCGTTATCTGAATGAAGAGCCATCCTTGGCTAGCGGGAAGTCCGCCTTCGGGAATGTGCCAAAAACTGAAGAACAAAGTAAGGTCTTCTTGCTCAGCGATCGTCTTGCTGATGCTCGATTGCTATCGTCTGCCATGTCTCAAACGCTTATCCAAGCTTCTTCTGTTGATTTGACTGTGCGTTTTGAGTCGTCTTTGATGCCTGCGGATGTTCGCGCAGTTGTTTGGCGCGCCCTTGATCAGTCTGATATTCGCTGGATTAGTCTTGAATCTAGGGACGGCCATTTTGCGGGGCATGTTCCGCTGTTTTTAAATGATGATGAAGAGGCCTATCTTCGCATTCATATATACTCTTTTGCGGAAGACGGCAAAAATCCGCTTTGCGTCGCCGAGCTAAGCCAACTTGTCTGTCTTTCGCCTTCTCGCAACGCTCATCCTGTTGTTCGTTCGGTTGAAAGTGGCGCATGCAGCGTGTCTGCCGTTTTTAACCTATCTGATGAATATTGTGAACCGTGTCAGCCTTCTGCATCGACGGGTGTCGTTGGCGGTCACGTTGCTCTACTCAAACGTTTATTTCGGAGAAACTAATGGCGCGCTTTAACCAATGGACTCAGCTACTTAAAGCCTCTGCGACATCACGCAGGCACGATGAAAAATCCGATGGTGTTAAGCAGGAACGCTATCTCCTTTTGGATACGGCTATGGGAAGCGAGAACTCTGGTGACCATGTGATCATGGATGCCTGTGGCTGTATCGCGGATCAAATCTTTGGTGCTGCGTTGCCCCATGTGGCAACGCACTATTATTCCAAAGAGCTTGAAATGTATCCTGAACACGTAAAGCTGTTGTGCGGCACAAATATTCTGTATACGCATATGGCTGATCAGCAGCAATGGGCGCTTGCCAAGCGGTTGGGCAATAATAGAAACGTTGTTTTGTTCGGCGTGGGCATGTCTGACATTGGGGTGGACGATGCGATCGACGCCTATACAAAGAAGTTCTATAAAACCTTGCTATCCGATGAATATCTTCATAGTGTTCGAGATGAAATGACTAAGAAGAGGCTTAACTCTATTGGCATAGAGAATGTTCTTAATACCGCATGTCCGACCATGTGGTCGTTAACCCCATCTAGGCAACTCGAGATATCCTCTAAGCGTTCTAAAAACGTTGTTACGTCAATTACCGATTATTGTTTCGATGCGGAACGTGACCGTAAGATGCTGGAATTGCTGTCGTCGGAATACGAAAAGGTAACGATTTGGATTCAAGGAAGCCATGATGTTGATTGGTGTCTTGATCAAATAGTCGATCTGAAGCAATTTAATGTCATAGGCCCCAATACCGAAGAGCTTAATCGTGTAATTGAAACCGAGGAGTTTGATTATGTGGGGACGCGTCTCCATGCGGGCATCCGCTGTTTAAATGGAGGACATCGCTCTCTAATTATTGCAATTGATAATCGAGCCCGCCAAATCGGTGAAGACACGGGACTTCCCGTTCTTGAACGCGAGGACGGCTATCTCCATAAATTAGCTGATTGGGTAAACCATCCCGTTAAAACTGAGATTAATCTTCCCTGGACGAGCATCGATAAATGGAAGAAACAGTTTAATTAGCTGTATTCCTTGGCTATTGCTTTCCCTATTTCTTATCGTGTGGTGCCTTTGGCGTTTCTCCGATTATCCAACCCATATTTGTGGCTCGAATTAGATTCGTCAACATATAGGCGACTGATCCAAATCCAATCAGGTTAATTGCTGCCATCGCCATTGGGGCTATGTTGGGCCAGTAGGTAAAAGAAATGTAAACCAGTGGAGAATGAAAAAGATATATTCCCATACTGTTTTTGCTAATCTTTTCGGTTAGTAGGTTTGCCTTTTGGGGGATGACACAATAAATTGATGCAAGCGCCATGCAAGTAAGGGCGGTGGAAGCAATGGGGGGCACCACTTGTTTTAGTAAGTTTACAAGGAATAATAGTATTAGGACTATTGATATGCTTTTACGCCTTTTATAGCTCTCGAACCATTTGTTTGCTTCCAAGTAGTGGATTGTTAGGCCAAGCGCAAACCATATTGCATTTGCTTCTGCCAAATTGATATATCTGTTCGCTGATGGTATTCCAAAATGGTAAAGATAAATTGAAGCGCCGAAAACTATCGGAACCTTAAAACTTGTTAGAGGGCTCTTTTCGAGTATTTGAAAGATGCACGACGTGGCTGCTGTAATGAAAAAAAGAGTCGGGAGAAACCAAAGGTGACCGTTGTCTTCGCCCAACAGAATTGATTTAAAGATGATGTGCGGTACAGTTAGGCCATTGTAATAGGGATACTTAACGAGCATCCTGATGGGGAAGAGCCAACATATTCCAATCATGATATAGGGGATAATTAAGCGTTGAGCTTTTTTAATGACCTGATTTATAAAATCGCTTGATCGATTCCAGCTCCATAAAAAACAAAAGCCAGATAACGAAAAGAACAAGGGCATCTGGATTCCGTTAATTAAGAATTTGAGATTATCCAACAGAATTGATTTTTGTTCAGTTGGATAATATCCCCACGCACTTGAATACAGAATAATGCTGTGGCCTAGGACTACAAGGAATATTGCAAGGGCCCTCACGTTCGTTATGTCGTCTCTACGGGTTGTGTCCTTGCGGTTGTTCATCAATTGCTTCTTTCGTTAATATTGGGAAGGTTTAACTTAAAGAATATCAAACTCTTACTAACCGCTTGATTTATAACTATTTTCGATTACAGAGGACGGATTATATGAAAGGCATCATCCTCGCCGGCGGGTCCGGCACCCGCCTGTACCCGCTCACGCTCGTGACCTCAAAGCAGCTGCTGCCGGTCTACGACAAGCCCATGATCTACTACCCGCTGTCCACCCTCATGCTGGCTGGCATCCGGGACATCCTGGTCATCTCCACGCCGACGGACCTGCCCAACTTCGAGCGCCTGCTCGGGGACGGCTCGCGCTACGGCGTGAACCTGTCCTACGCCGAGCAGCCCTCGCCGGACGGCCTGGCGCAGGCGTTCACCATCGGCGAGGAGTTCATCGCCGGCGAGCCGTGCGCCCTGGTGCTCGGCGACAACATCTTCTACGGCAACGGCCTGTCCCGCCACCTGACGCGCGCCGTCCAGAACGCCGAGTCGGGGAGGGCCACGGTCTTCGGCTACCACGTGGACGACCCCGAGCGCTTTGGGGTCGTGGAGTTCGATGCGCAGGGGAGGGCCGTCTCCATCGAGGAGAAGCCCGAGTGCCCCAAGAGCTCCTACGCCGTCACCGGCCTGTACTTCTACCCGGGCGACGTCGCCGCCAAGGCCCATGAGGTCAGGCCCTCGGCCCGTGGCGAGCTGGAGATCACCGACCTCAACCGGATGTACCTGGAGGAGGGGACGCTGTCCGTGGTCACCCTCGGCCGCGGCTACGCGTGGCTCGACACCGGCACCATGGAGAGCCTGCACGAGGCCGCGGAGTTCGTCCGCGCCGTGGAGCACTCCCAGGACCTGCCGGTCTCGGTCCCCGAGGAGATCGCCTGGGAGAACGGCTGGATCACGACCGCCGAGCTGGAGGAGGCGGCCAAGGCCTACGGCAAGTCGGTCTACGGGCAGCACCTGAAGAAGGTCGCCGCCGGCGAGATCGTCAACAGCCCGCGCGAGTACTAGCGCAAGCTTGTTTTCTTTTAGGGGTCACCGTTTATCTGGTGGCCCCTTTCGTTATGATTACGTTGACCATAAAGACAATATGATTGGGAGTGGATGTGTTAAGCGTCTACTTTGGCGATATGCCAGAAGCGATTTACAACACAGCGACATATTTCAAAAACTCTTACCGGTCTTCTTGGATTACGGATCCCTATGCAGTCTCGATAATTAAAGATGTTGATCGATCGGATGTTGTTTCCGAAAACGTCATCGAAAGCCCTGTGCTTGGATCCATCTCCCCACTCCAGCTTTCTGGTGGCGTGAAAACGCTGCTGCTTATGAGATTTGATCGTAAGCAAATTTTTAACGCTTCTACCTGTGGTGACAACTGTGCCAAGTGGATTCTCGACATGGCGAAAGACCGCAAACTTGTTGTGAATCTCTATCATGTGATGGACTTTGGTCGCGAGGATTTTAAAATTAAAGTCGTGAATAGCGGCCGAATCGTTCACAACATGGCCGAATTGATTCACGAGTCGATTCCGTATCTGTAGGTACTGCTTATGAACGGTTCGCATCTCGTTAAGATTTCCCGCCGCAGGGGAACCAAGTACACATTTACCATCAAGCGGAACATCACTATTGTGCGTGGCGATAGCGGCACGGGTAAGACGACACTGTTTGACATGGTCGCAGACTACATGCGAACGGGCGAGCAGTCGGGCGTTTCCTTGCAATGCGATTGTCCCTGTGTCGCCCTGACCGATTATGATTGGCGAAACCAGCTTTCGTCCGTTCATGACTCGATTGTATTTGTCGATGAGGGCTTAAAAGAGATCCATTCTGATGAGTTTGCCCATCATGTGCTGTATTCCTCGAATTATTTCGTGCTGATCTCAAGGGCTGATTTCCCCAATCTTCCGTATAGCGTGGATGAGATTTACAAGATTAAGACGAGCGGAAAATACCATTCTTTCGGCCCTGTTTATCAAGATCGCGGGAATCATCGTTATGCTATTTCCCGGTCGGCGCCAAAACAGGACATTACTTACGTGAAATAACTGGGGATTCGGTTTTTCACTACGACAAAGACTGCATTCCGGAGGCGTTTTGTACAGGAGGTAATTCTGCGAAGGTTATGGCTCTTATCGCATGCCGAAATGTCCGATAGTTTTGTTGAATAGTGTCGCGGCGTCACTTCCTGCGGCATACTAAAGAAGCTATACATGCTTCAGATTGGATTTTCATGTCTGAGATTTTTGAACCCCACAACATCATCGTCACGGGCGGCTGCGGCTTCATCGGCAGCAACTTCGTGCACTACGTGGTGGACAACCACCCCGACGTGCACGTGACCGTCCTGGACAAGCTGACCTACGCCGGCAACCCCGAGAACATCGCGGGCCTGCCCGAGGATAGGGTCGAGCTCGTCGTGGGCGACATCTGCGACGCCGAGCTGCTCGACAGGCTCGTCCCCGGCCACGACGCGATCGTGCACTACGCCGCCGAGGGCCACAACGACAACTCCATCGCCGATCCGGAGCCGTTCCTGCGCACCAACGTGGAGGGCACCTTCCGCCTGCTGGAGGCCGTCCGCAAATACGGCATCCGCTACCACCACGTCTCCACCGACGAGGTCTACGGCGACCTGGCGCTCGACGACCCAGCCAAGTTCACCGAGGAGACGCCGTACCACCCGTCCTCGCCGTACTCGAGCACCAAGGCCAGCTCCGACATGCTCGTGCGCGCCTGGACCCGCACCTACGGCCTGCGCACCACGATCTCCAACTGCTCCAACAACTACGGCCCCTACCAGCACGTGGAGAAGTTCATCCCCAGGCAGATTACCAACATCGTCGACGGCGTGCGCCCCAAGCTCTACGGCCGCGGCGAGAACGTCCGCGACTGGATCCACACCGAGGACCACTCCTCGGCCGTCTGGGACATCCTGACCAAGGGCCGCATGGGGGAGACCTACCTCATCGGCGCCGACGGCGAGAGGAACAACATCACGGTCCTGCGCATGATCCTCGAGGCGATGGGGAAGGACCCCGAGGACTTCGACTGGGTCGCCGACCGCCCCGGCCACGACCGCCGCTACGCCATCGACTCGACCAAGCTCCAGCGCGAGCTCGGCTGGAGGCCGGCCCACACCGACTTCGCCGGGGGCCTCAAGGCCACCATCGACTGGTACGTCGCCAACGAGCCCTGGTGGCGCCCGGCCAAGGAGGCCACCGAGGCCCGCTACCGCGCGCAGGGGCAGTAAGACCGCGTCCCGGCGAACCGCACCGCGGGGCGCCCGCGCG
>CAJJRZ010000008.1:0-90043 GCA_905194345.1 Coriobacteriaceae bacterium | reverse complement strand
TATCAGCCCACCCGGCTCTCCAGACCAAAAAGCGAACGAGCAGAGCGACGTTCGCAAACAACGTTATCTAAGGACCTGGGCGGGCGTATGGGGCAACATCGGTCGCGAGTTCCGCACGCAAAGGAGGCCACTTAATGTGGCCTCCGTCTTGCGCAGGACTGCCCGAGCAGGCGATGTTGCCCCATACGCCCGCCCAGGTCCGCCGGGATCACTGCAGTTTGACGATCGGCGCAAAGCCTTTCATTAGCTTTTTGGTCTGGCCGGTCTTTTCGAACTGGACCTCGATCATGTCTCCGGCGACCGAGATCACGGTACCCGTGCCAAAGGTCTTGTGGCTCACGGTATCGCCCGCGGCAAAGTCCTGCGATGCGCTGGCGCGATCGACCTTGCGCTCCACCGTCGGCGACACCTTGGACGACGGCTTTTTGGCTCGCGGCGCGCCCGAGCCAAAGGTCGAGGCAACACGGCCGGCGTCGGGTGAGACCCCGCGATGGCGCTCGGTCCCATAGCTGCTGCCGCCAAAGAAGTCGTCAAAGCTCGATCCGCCGCGCGAACCGTAACCGCCGGTCGAGCGCGTATGCGAACCAAACACCTTGCCGCCATACATATCCGAGCCCATGCCCGAGCCAAAGGTGCCGTGACGGTCGCCGCGCTTTTCCCAGCCCGTGCCTTCAAAACCGGCAGAACCGATACCGCTAAACTCGATATCCTCAAACGGAATCTCGTTGAGGAAGCGCGAGCGCGGGTTGGCAGAGGTCGAGCCGTAGGTGCGACGCGTGGCCGCATAGGTCAGGAACAGGCGCTTACGGGCACGCGTGATGGCAACGTAGGCCAGGCGACGCTCCTCCTCGAGCTTGCCCGGATCATCGCTGCCGCCAAAGTCGTGCACGTGCGGGAAGATGCCCTCCTCCATGCCGGCCACGAACACCGCCGGGAACTCCAGGCCCTTGGCGGAGTGGATGGTCATCATGGTAATGGCATGCGTCTCGCCGGCCAGGGAATCCAAGTCGGAGCGCAGGGCCAGCCACTCCATGAGAGCAGGAAGCGCCTTACAGGTGAGCGGACCGTAGGTGCGCTCGATCTCGTCGGCATGCACGGCACCCGCCGGCATCTCCGTCGGCGCGGCATACGCGTTGCCCGCAATGGCGGCAGCCAGGGCATCCTGCGGCGAGAGCGCCGGGGCGGCTAGGCTATCGAGCGGATTGGAACCTGCGGCATCACGCGCGCCAACGAGCGCCTCAAACGAGGATACCGGGGCAGACGGTCCCGGCTCGGGCGCAGGTGCGCTCACCACGACGGGCTCGGGCTCGGCGCCGGCAGGCACGTCGGCAACACCGGCCGCGCGCAGCTCCTCTAAGCTCTCGAGCGTACCCTCGATATCCTCGTGCGTCTCCTCAAATTCGGCGGCCACGCCCAGGAATTCCTGGATGTTCTCGGCGCGGCTCTCGGCCTCCATGGTGCCCTCGGCGCGAAAGGCCTGCAGCAGGCCCGTCTTGTCGACAATCATCTCGACAACGTCCTTGAGCTCGCCGTCCATGCGGCGGCCCTCGCGCACCAGCGACACAAAGCTCGACAGGCCATTGCGGACCTTGGCGCTAAACATGCCCGTCTCGGCGCACGCGATCTCGCAGGCTTGGAAGAACGAGCAGCGGTTGTCGCGCGCCAGCTGCTCGATCTTTTGAATCGAGGTGGAGCCGATGCCGCGGCGCGGCGTGTTGATGACGCGCTTGACGCTCATCTCGTCGGCCGGGTTCACGATCATCTTGAGGTAGGCCATGACGTCGCGAATCTCGGCGCGGTCGAAGAATCGCGTGCCGCCGACGATCTTGTAGGGCACGCCCGCGCGCAGGAACATATCTTCGAGGATACGCGACTGGGCGTTGGTGCGGTAGAACACGGCGATATCGTCGTAGCTTGTACCCTTGGCATGCAGCTTTTCGATCTCGCCGGCAATCCAGCGACCTTCGTCGCGCTCGTCGCTTGCCTGGAAAGCCTGAATCTTCTCGCCATCGCCCTCGGCCGTAAACAGGCGCTTGTCCTTGCGCTGCGAGTTGTGACGCACCACGGCGTTGGCGGCGCTCAGGATATGACCCGTAGAGCGATAGTTCTGCTCCAGCTTGACGGTCTTGCAGTTTTTAAAGTCCTGCTCAAAGTCCAGGATGTTGGTGATGTCGGCGCCACGCCAGCTGTAAATGGACTGGTCGTCGTCGCCCACGACCATGAGGTTTTGGTACTTGGCGGCCAGCAGGTTGGCGATCTCGTACTGGACGTGGTTGGTGTCCTGATACTCGTCGACGCTAATGTAGCGGAAGCGCTCCTGGTACTTGTCGAGCACCTCGGGGCGGGTGCGCAGTAGCTCGAGCGTGCGCACGAGCAGGTCGTCGAAGTCCATCGCGTTGGCGGCGCGCAGGCGGCGCTCCAGCTCCAGGTAGACTTGCGCGGCCTTTTTGTCGTTGGGGCTATCGGCGCTCTTGAGCATGTCCTCGGGCCCGATCATGGCGTTTTTAGCAGAGCTGATCTTGCTGCGGATCATGTTGATGGGGAACTGCTTTTGCTCGATGCCGAGCGCCTGCATAATGTCGCGCACCATGCGCTTTGAGTCGTCGTCATCGTAGATGGTGAATTGACCGGTATAGCCCAGCAGGTCGGCGTCCTCGCGCAGCATGCGCACGCACATGGCATGGAAGGTGCACACCCACATGCCACGAGTGCCGCTGGGGATGAGTGCCGCCAGACGCTCGCGCATCTCGGCCGCAGCCTTGTTGGTAAACGTAATGGCAAGAACCTGCCAAGGCTTAACGCCCAGGTCGCCGAGCATATGTGCGATGCGGAAGGTCAAGACGCGGGTCTTGCCCGAGCCGGCGCCGGCGAGCACCAGCAACGGGCCCTCGGTGGACAGGACCGCCTCGCGCTGGGCGGGATTAAGGCTGTCGATGTCGACGAGCGGCTTGATAGGCTTGGGCGCCGGCGCGGGAGCGTCATAGATGTCGAGCGGAACGAGCTCGGGCTCCGGCGCAGCGGGGGCGGTGTATGCATCGAGCGGCACGGGTTCCGGCGCGGGCGGCACGGGTACCGCGGCGTTCTTTTCCCAGGGCAAGGGCTGGGTCATGGGCGACTCCTCATCTGACAGACGGCGCGCCTGCGGGCAGCGCCATAGTTTGAGCCGTACCAGTATACCGAGCCGCGCGGACACCGACGCAAATCACACCACGACTCCGTGCGCCGCCGTCAGGTCCGCCCCAGCGGATTTGGCGCAAAGGTGTCAGGTTAGTCTGCACCACGTTGGTGCAAAGAAACCTGACCCCAATGTACCAATCACGGAGCCACCGATGTCATGGCAACGGTAGCGAGCGGCGGCCAGGGCGAACAAATTGGCATGAAAAGGGGGCGGCATAGACCTTTTGGTCATGCCACCCCCTTTGAATGACAAGTTGTCGCCCTGGCCGCCGCGCAGCGTCGACTAAGTTAGAGGCCGAGCATCGGCTCCAGAACGAAGAAGTATGCGAGCACTACGATGCCCAGGATGATGCGGTAGACTCCGAAGCACTTGAAGTCGTGACGGCGGACGAAGCCCATGAGCCACTTGATGGCGATGAGCGAAACCACAAAGGCCACAACGCAGCCCACGCCCAAGATGGCGATCTCGTTGGTGCCGAACGTGCCGCCCTTGATGAAGTACTTGACCAGCTTGAGCGCACTCGCGCCAAACATAACGGGAATAGCCAGGAAGAACGTAAACTTAGACGCCACCGAGCGCGTGCAGCCCAAAAGCAGGCCGCCGATGATGGTAGAACCGGAGCGAGACGTACCAGGCACCAGCGAAAGCACCTGGAAGCAGCCGATACCCAGCGCAGTCTTCCAGCTGAGGTCCTCGAGCGTGGCGATGGAACCAAAGTCCAGATTCTCGTCATCGTCCTCATCCTCAGCGGTAGCCGTGGGGGGCGCCGCAAAGCGCGCACCGGCGGGACGTCCACCCGACACCACAGCACGCGAACCAAACGAACCGGCAACGGCCATTTCCTCGCGCTTGCTCGCGCGCCAGTTCTCGATCACGATAAACAGCACGCCGTACACAATGAGCGCCAGCGCCACGACGGGAGCGTTGTAGAAATGCTCCTCCATCCAGTCGTTGAGCGGCAGGCCGATCGCCGCCGCAGGAATGCAACCGAGCACAATCTTGCCCCACAGCACCCAGGTGTCGCGACGGCCCTCCTTGCCCTTGCTGGGCGAGAACGGGTTGAGCTCGTGGAAAAACAGCACGCAGACGGCCAGAATGGCGCCGAGCTGAATCACGACCAGGAACATATTCCAGAACGTCTCGCTCACGTTCATCTTGACGAACTCGTCCACCAAGATCATGTGGCCCGTCGACGAAACGGGCAGCCATTCGGTGATGCCCTCGACCAGGCCCATGAAGGCAGATTTTAGAAGCTCGATAATATCCAAAGGGACCCCCTCGTTAGACACCCGCCGGTAGATGTTCTGCGGACGATGCGGGCGATGTCCCATTATCAACCGTTGGCGGTGCGACCGCGCCTACCCTTACCAAAAAACTCGCCCGTTCACAGAATTGCGAGCAGTTAAACCGAAATCCTTGGGTATAACTGCAACAAGATAAAGTGTCCGGCGGTCAACGCACCCGCGCCCGCCCGACGCACGAGCCCCGCGCCCGTGCGATAGACCAAGGAGGAAACCATGAACGAGGGTTACACCAAGGTATTTGTTTCACTCGACGGTACTGAGCAGCAGGATTTTGTGCTCGCACGCGCCATCAAGGTCGCCGCGAACAACGGCGCCAAGCTGATTATCGGCCACGTTATCGATTCCACGGCGCTCGAGAGCGCCGGCTCCTATCCGGTCGATTTGGTCAACGGTCTGGAGGAGGCCTTTAAGAACTCCATCGAAAAGCAGCTCGAAGAGGCCAAGGCCAATCCCGATATTCCCGAGGTCGAAGTCATGATTCGCGCCGGCCGTATTCGTGAGACGCTCAAAGACGAGATGCTCGACGTGGTCAAGCCCGACCTGGTGCTCTGCGGCGCCCGCGGCCTGTCCTCGATCAAGTATGCGCTGCTGGGTTCGATTTCGACGTTCCTGCTGCGCAATACGGACTGCGACATTTTGGTCGTGAAGTAGCGTTGCTCCCACCGGCCGCGGGGCCTGCGGGGTTTCCACGGGCACGTCCTCGCCGCGTTGCGGCTGCGGGATGTGCCCTTAGGAAACCCCTCCCGGCCCCGCGGCCTTCGCAGCCTTACTTCAGCGAGTTGGCTGATAAAAGATGGCGTGCCGCCCCGTTTGGGGCGGCACGTTTTGTTTTGGCTGCACGTTTTTGTTTGGGTGGGCGTCTGCCGCGTGCGTTACTCGAAATATTGAAACTTATTCGTTGAAAACGCGAATGTTACGACGAAGCCTTCGCCGGGCTCGGATGCCGCGGTGACGTCGATGCCCATCTTGGAGCACAGGCGCGCCACCAGGTAGAGGCCGATGCCCGTTGCGCGCTTGGTGGTGCGGCCGTTGTCGCCGGTAAAACCCTTCTCGAACACGCGCGGCAGGTCGGCCGCGCTCACGCCGCAGCCGTTGTCCGCGACGGTAAGCTCGATGCGTTCGCTCGCCAGGCCCTCGTCCAGCAACGCGCCCGAAAACACGATCTTTGCGCCGTCCTCGCGCGCATATTTGATGCTGTTCTGAATAAGCTGGCCTAGAATAAACTCGAGCCACTTCTCGTCGGTAAAGACCTCAAAGTCGAGGTTCTCGCACACCGGAGCCACGTGCGCCGCGATAAGCTCGCGCGCGTTGGCTTTAATCGCGCCCGTCACCAGGGTCTTGAGATCCCAACGGCGAATCAGGTAGTCGCGCTCCACGACTTCCGAGCGCGCATAGTACAGCGCCTGGTCGATATAGCGCTCCATGCGAGCCAGCTCGCGACCCAGGTCATCCACACGCGACAGGTCGTCTTCGCTGCCGTCCAGGTTTTCCAAAATCAGGTGGGCCGCCGCCAGGGGCAGCTTGGCCTCGTGAACCCAGCTCTCGATATAGTCGCGATAGTCTTCGGTCTGACGCCGGCCCTCGGCAACCTCGTCGCAGGCGGCTTTGCCCACCCGGCACAGGACCTCGTACTCGAGCTCGCCCTCGGCATAGGTCGGACACTGCACCATCTCCTGCACCCACGCAGGGCTTTCCAGCTCCTCGGCCGCGCGCTCCAGCTGGTGCAAAAATCGACGACGGCGCGCGTACTCGATCACGATGCCGAGCATGCCAAAGATAAAGGATACGCCAACCGCCACGACCACGATAGAAACGGGTGCGCCGGCGACCGTCAGCACAAAGCAGCTCAGCAGCACGCCGCACGTCCACACGGCGACGGGAAGCAGTGCATCTTTAAAGAACTTGCCAAACGACATAGCCGGCCCCTAGACCGAATAGCCTTGGCCGCGATGCGTCGTCAAATACCCCTTGATGCCGATTTTTTCGAGCGTGGTGCGCAGGCGGTTGATGTTGACGGTGAGCGTATTGTCGTCCACGAAGGCGTCGGAGTCCCACAGGTCCTGCATGATGGCCGAGCGCGAGACGATCTTGCCCGCGCGGCTCAGGAGCAGCGAGAGAATGCGCAGCTCATTTTTGGTGAGCTCGGTGCTGTCGCCGGTCGCCGTGTTGGTGACCATAGAGCGGGCGAGGTCGAGCTCCAGCCCCTTGTGGACGAGCGTGCTGCGCTCGCCTGACGCCGCGGTGCGACGCAGCAGTGCGTTGATGCGCGCCACGAGCACGCGCGCGCTATAGGGCTTGGGAACAAAGTCGTCCGCGCCGAGCGTCATGGCCATGACCTCGTCGATCTCGGTCGTGCGCGAGGTGAGGACGATGATGGGGACCTCGGATTCGCGGCGAACCTCGTGGCAGATATGCTGGCCGTCCTTGACGGGAAGCGTGAGGTCGAGCAGCACCAGGTCGGGCGCGGCGGCGAGAATATCGCGCGAGACATGCTCGAACGATTCGCAGGCCTCGATTTCAAACCCGGCGCGGGCAAGGATGTCGACAAGCTCACGACGAATGGGCTCGTCGTCCTCAACGATATAGATTAGCGCCATGGATTCCGCTCCCCTCTTGGTTGTCTTGCCACCATTATGGCTGCGAAACTGCAGGTGCGCGCCACGCACGTCGCCAAGGTGACAGAACTGTTCGCGAGCGGGGGCGTTTTGTCCGCCTCGCACTCGCAGCGGTGGCGGGAACCAAAATGATTCTTTAATCCCCGTCCCAGAATAATCATTTAGCGGCGGGCGCGAAGCTTTTCGTAGCCGTCGGCAAAGAAGGCGACCGTCGCGGCATCAGACTCGGCGGCGTCGGCGTCGGTGGCAGGCACCACGCCGTGCTCGTCGCTTACCAGGAACAAGGCGCCCTTGAGCTGTGCGGGAATGTCTACGCGCGTGACCGGGATGCCCTTGGTCTGGGCCAGCTGCTCTATGAGCGTCGCCGTGCCACACAGGCACTCGTCCGCCGGCGCCACAAAGGCCAGCTCGCCGTTGTTGACGGCAGCGAGCAGCTCGGGCGCCACGCCGGTTTCGTCGGCCTCGGAGCGGGCCTCGGCGGAGCGGGCACGCAGCGCCTTGGCCGAAGTATCGGCCAGCGGCTCGTACTCACCCACCGTCATGGCGGCATTGCCGTTAACGTCGATCACCAGCATGAGCACGCCGTCGTGCGCGGTGTAATCGCCCTCGGCAAGCGACCACTCAACGTGCTGCTTGGCCCAGCTGAGCATGTTATGGGTAAGCGGCTCGCCCTGCACCAAGCGCTCGGACAGCGCGCGAATGTGACGGTTGAGCATGGGCACCTTTTTGTTGGACATGCGCCAACGGCAGATAAGCGCGGGCTTGTCGAGCGTAAACTTCTCGACCGCCTCCTGATTGGCGCAAAAGTCCTCGTACGCACGCTGATCCTCGGCATTGCCAAACAGCTCGGCATCATCAATCTGGGGCATGGTCATACCTTTCGTGTTAGTCATTCCGTCCTCTTATACCAAAAAGACGGCCCTCCAAACGGAGCGACCGTCTTTTGCAGAGATTATTTTGACGATATGGTCAGGCGACCGAACAGTTTAATGGGATAGAGAAACATCCCATTAAGGGTTTTCCAAGTGCCCGAGATTGCCCCGAAAGAGGAGCGCCGCGTACTAAATGTACGCAAGCGACGGTTTGAGGGGCAAGGTCGGGTGCTTGGGAAAGCCTCTAGTGCCTAAAATGCCTAGCTCCGGTGAAGACCATCGCAATACCATGCTCGTTGCAGGCCTGGATGCTCTCGTCATCGCGCTTGGAGCCGCCGGGCTGGATGATGCAGGTCACGCCGTGTGCGGCAAGCACGTCGACGTTGTCGCGGAACGGGAAGAACGCGTCGCTTGCGCAGGCAAAGCCGCCCTTCTCCACGCCCTCGCGCTCGCAGAAGTCCTCGGCGCGCTCGCAGGCAAGCAGCGCAGAGTCAACGCGGTTGGGCTGACCGGGGCCCATGCCAATGCCGGCCTTGCCCTTGGAGACCAGGATGGCGTTGGACTTGACGCCCTTGCAGACCTTCCAGGCAAACTCGAGCTCGGCCATCTCGGCATCGGTGGGCTTGCGGTCGGTGGGGAACGTAAAGGTCGCGGGGTCCTCGGTCACGTGGTCGACCTCCTGCACCAGCATGCCGCCGTCGATGGAGCGCAGTTCCACCTGGGCGCCGTGGTCCACGCCGCCGGTAGCCAGCACGCGCAGGTTGGGGCGCTTGGCCATGCGCTCGAGCGCCTCGGCAGTGTAGCTCGGGGCGATGATGACCTCGACAAACTGCTTGTTCTGATCGGCAAAATGCTCAACCAGCTCAAAGGGAACCTCGCGGTTGCAGGCGATGATGCCGCCGAAGGCGCTCTTGGGATCGCAGGCGAAGGCGCGGTCGTAAGCGGACGTAATGTCCTCGGCAACGGCGGAGCCGCAGGGGTTCTGGTGTTTGAGGATCACGCAGGCAGGCTCGTCGAACTCGCGGACCAGGTTCCAAGCGGCATCGGCATCCAGATAGTTATTGTAGCTGAGCGGCTTGCCCTGGATCTGCTCGGAGCCCACGAGCGGAAACTGCGAGCTCGCGGTGTTCTCGCAACCCTCGGCAAAGCGGTAGACCGTAGCCTTCTGCTGAGGATTCTCGCCATAGCGCAGGTCGTCGACCTTCTCCAGCGAAATCTCGAGCTTGGCAGAGGTATCCGCCACGTCACTTGCCTGGGCGGCAAGCCAACGGGAGATAGCCGTGTCGTAGGCGGCGGTGGTCTGGTAGACCTTCACCTGCAGGCGACGACGGGTGGAAAGCGTGGTGCAACCGCCGGTCTCGTGCATCTCGGCCAGGACGGCGTCGTAGTCGGCCGGATCGGAGATGACGGTAACGCTCGTGGCGTTCTTGGCAGCAGAGCGCAGCATGGAGGGACCGCCGATGTCGATGTGCTCGATGGCATCCGCGAAGGTGACCTCGGGGTTGGCAACGGTCTTCTCGAACTCGTACAGGTTGACGACGACCAGGTCGATCAGCTTAATGCCGTGCTGAGCGGCCTCCTGCATGTGCTGCTCGGAATCGCGGCGGGCCAGCAGCGCGCCGTGAACCTTGGGGTGCAGGGTCTTAACGCGGCCGTCCATCATCTCGGGATAGCCCGTGAACTCCTCGATGGGGGTTACGGGAACGCCCGCGTCCTCGATGGCACGAGCCGTGCCGCCCGTAGAGATGATCTCGACGCCAAAGTCATCGACCAACGTCCGTGCGAAATCGACGACACCCGTTTTATCGGTAACCGAGATCAACGCGCGTGCGATCTTCACATCAGATCCCATGCAGTCCTCCTGTCTGGTACGCCGCCGTGCTCTGTGAGTCGGTGATACGTCGATCTGCAGCGCTCGCGCAGCGGCATTGAAAATACTGATTCAATGTAGCGCATCGAGCGCGACGTTGCACCCCGCAACGCACGGCTGTGCAGAAAAAGTTTGCGAGCGGGGGTTGCAGAGGCGCCGCTGAGCACGGTGAGTTGATGGAACACAGGGGCACCATAATTAGATGCCAATGGCGTGGTAGAACTGTGCTCGATATGCATCCGCAAAAGAAAGAGGCACCATGGTCTCGCGGGTTCTCTACCGACCGTTTGATACTGAAGACTTTGACGCCATCGCGCTGATTCTGCAGCAGCTTTGGCATAACAATTCGGATAACGATGAGTACAACCGCCTTGAGGCCGCATGCGACCTCGCCTATTGCCTTTCGTCCTCGACGTTTTCGCAGGTTGCGGTAATTGACGGCGAGGCGCGCGGCATTGCGCTTGCACGCGCAGGACAGAGCCCCGGCGTCACTATCAACGAGCATTGGATGGATACCGAACGCGCGTTGCTGTCGCAGATGCGCGAACTGGAGCCCGATGCCTGCGCCGAGTATCTCTCGTTTGTGCGCGCAACCATCCGAACCAACAACCGCCTGCTCGAGAGCAGCCCATTGCCGCACGACAACGAAGTCACGCTGCTCGCCGTCGATCCCGATGTCCATGGCCTGGGCGTTGGCTCGGTGTTGCTCGATGCCGCTGTCTCGTACCTTTCCTCGCGCGGGGCGACAAGGGCGCACCTGTACACCGACTCCAACTGCTCGTGGAAGTTCTACGAGCTGCACGGCTTTAAGCGCACGGCCACGCACCGCGCCAACCGCGAAGAGCGTCGTCACGACATGCCGCGTGAAAGCTTTCTCTACGAACTCGACCTAACAGCCTAGCCCAAGCAGCCACACCTGGTCATTTAAGAACGTCCCCAATGACTGATCCCCAACAACTAGTCATTTAAGTCTGTCCCCAATGAGTGGCCTAGGGGGTTTGTAGATAGCCCTGGTCAAAAAACATCAAATATGAGTACTGTTACCTTTTTAGTAGCAGCGATTTGGGGCATTTTTGATGCTTATAGGCATGACGACCAGCTGCACGAGCTGACATAACTCCCCAAATGTTCAATAAAATGGGCTCCTAACGAGAAGTACTCTCATTAGGAGCCCATTATTATGTGCAAACATATGTGACCAACGCAGCAACAGTACTCATATTTGGCATTTTTTGTCCACTGTCCCTTGCGCGAAGGTCCGCAGCGGAAAGTTTGACCCGTTTCGATGCACAAAAATGGGATGAATCTTCCCTGGCAACCGCCCAGAAAGATCCACCCCAAAGCAAGCGCTCGCTAGAACGTTCCGCCGCCGCCTCCGCCGACGCCGCCACCGCCGCCACCGGAAAAGCCGCCGCCGCTGCCGCCGCTCGAGCTATCGGAACTCGAAGCCAGCTCGCGGATGGTCTCGTGATACACCTCGTTGAACGAATCGAGCGGAGACTCGTTGCCGTAGTGATGGTAATACCACCAGTAGCAGGGGTAGTTGTCGTAGAAATCGTCGCTGTTGCGCAGATCCGCAGGCACGGCCTCGGCCAGCTGTCGCAGCACTTCTTTCGAAACGCCCAGGGCAACGCCCATCACCAGCAGTTTGTTCCACAAGATTAGGTCGCTGGGGATAGCCTCCTTCAGGCGCGTAAAGTCCTCGAGCCAATGCTTGAGCGCCTTGCAGCGAGCCGCCACCTCGGCGCCCTCCGGCGTGTAACGGCGGAAGGTGCAGCTCAGGACAAAGCCCACGATCGTAACGGGGATCGAGATCATAGCGGCACCGACGTTGGCATCCGCAAAGTCGGTATAGAACAGAGAGCCCAGAATGCCAAAGACAATGATGATGCCGAGAACCAGGCCGGCCACCATCGCGATAGTGCCATCCGATGCAATAAGCTCGCGCGCCTCCAGCTTGCCCTTAACTGTGCTCTGATAGTCCTCGAGCTTGTCGCCAACAGATGTGGTGCGCTCGCTAGCGTACTCCTCCAACTCGCTAAACGTGCGCGAACGGACTCCGTCCTTATCGGGCTTAACGCCAGCAAAGAAGACCTTGAGCACGTCGCGATCGATGCCGTCCTTCTTGGCAGCCTTCCAGGCCTCGTCGGTCACTGTGATGCGATACGTCTGCTCCTCTTTTTCGCGACGGAGCAGACCCTTCTTCTTGGTCTCGGTCGCTTCTTCCAGCTTGATCACGCGGTCGTCGGTGAGCTTCATAAGTGTGGCGATATATGCCTGATCGGGCACGTCGTTCCAGCTCATGAGAGCTGCAAGCACCGCGGGATGGTCGGCCGAGGGCACATCGCGGAAGTACTCGTCCTGGAAGAGTGGCTTGGGCTTGGGCCTGCGCAGCTTAAGCATCACGATCACACCGGTATAGGCAACCGCCACGACAACACACACCACGGCAATCGCGCCGGCAACCGCACGCGCGTGCTCACGGCGAGCGTTGGCCTCGTCGGCCCATTCCTTCTCTTCGCTCAGAATCGTCGACATGCGCTCTTCGCTCGAGGCGGCGAGCTGCGGCACCCAGTCGTTGGGGAAGGCGATGCGTGCCTCGGCGAATTCTCCCTCATGCACGCAGGGAATGGTATAGGTGACCATGGGCTCGTCCGCATCGAGTGACACGTCGCCCGTCAGCGGGCCGTGGCCCCATGCGCGGAAGTTATCGCCCTTGACGGCGGCCGTCCCGGCAGCGGCATTTGCAAAGTAGACTTCCATCTCGACGTCATCGGAGTCCGCAGACCAGCCGTCACCCACAAATTTCCAGTAGAGCTCGGCGGTATCGGCCCAGTTCATAACCGCACCGGTCATGGAATAACTCACGTAGTAGATTGCGCTGTCGCCGCTCTCGTGAGGGCTGAACACCTTAATCTTTACGCCGTCGTCGGACTGCTCCACCGTGTAAACGCCGTCGTCGCCTTTGTTTGCGCTGTCGACCTTGTTAAACGCAGTGTCGTCTTCCTCGACGCTCAGCACATTGACGACCACCGAGCCGCCTTGCTGGTTAGAGCCTGTATTGATATCCCAATACACGCCGTTAATGTCATCGTCGAAATCGAACTGGCGTCCCTCGACAACGGTCAGCGAGCCATCGGCCTCGACCGTGGCACCGATATAGGTTTGGCTCATGGAGTAGCCGTCGGCGTGCGCGGCGGCAGGCAGCAGCAACAACGCAAGCGCGACGAGTGCGCAGACGGAAGCGAATCGCGCAAACAGGCGGCGCTGCCGACAGGGCTGGGCAACGGGGGCGTTCATAGGCACATCCTTTGTCTGTGATACCAACAGCGTCATTGTCCCACGTTTGCGGGTTCATGTGACGAACATCTAGGCCAGCGGAGTATCAAACGGGACGAAAGTCACGCCCGCCGCCGGCACCTGGGGACGTTCCTTATCTGCCGGCAATCTGGGACACTCCTTGGCATAGCCCGCTCCGGCAATAGATACCACTTCATAGCTCCATCACAGGTGTAGCGGCTTTGTGTGGGCGCGGCATGCGCTGATTGAGCCGCCAGTTGAGGGGCATAAAGCAGTTGAGCGAAAACGGTTTGCCCCTTTGCCGTCCGCTCGAGGATCATGTCCCCCTTTTCCGCGGAAACCCCGGCAGTTGCGAAGAGCTGCCGGGGTTTCTGTCGTTTGAGGGCTAAATTGATTGACGACGATTAAGGTGCCGAGCCGGTGGTCCGGCACGCGCAACGCGCGGCCTCAGCAACTTGCAGGCCACGGCAGCGTCTCCCCCACCGCGCCCCGCGCTATACTCGTCCGCATGGACATCAACGCACGCAACATAGCAACACCCGCCGCCGACGCGCCAACGACGCCGGCCGCTCCCGCGCCCGTCGTGGGGCGCTTCGCCCCGTCGCCCTCGGGCCGTATGCACTTGGGCAACGTGTTCAGCTGCCTGTGCGCATGGCTTTCGGCCCGCAGCCAGGACGGCAGCATCGTGTTACGCATTGAGGACCTGGACGATCGCTGCAAGCGCCCGGAATTTGCCGCCCAATTGATTGACGACCTGGCCTGGCTAGGGCTGGAGTGGGACGAAGGCCCCTACTACCAGCACGACCGCCTGGACCTGTACGAGAGCGCCTTGCGCCGGCTGAAAGACGCCGGCCTCACCTATCCCTGCTTTTGCACACGCGCCGAGCTCCACGCCGCGAGTGCACCGCACGCGAGCGACGGCACGCCCATCTACCGTGGTGTCTGCCGAAGTCTTTCGGCCGAGGAGGTGGCCCGCCGCAGCGCCCTGCGCGCCCCGGCCACACGTCTGTGCGTGCCCACCGTCGACGACCTCGCAGACGACGTGATCGAATTTGTGGACCGCACGTACGGGGCCCAATGCGAGGCGCTCGCCACCGAGTGCGGCGACTTTTTGGTCCGCCGCAGCGACGGCGTGTTTGCCTATCAGCTAGCCGTGGTGGTCGACGACGCCGCCATGGGCGTCACCGAGGTCGTGCGCGGATGCGACCTGCTGGGGTCCACGCCGCGCCAGATCTATCTGCAGCACCTGTTGGGACTGCCCACGCCGCACTACGCACATATTCCGCTGCTCATGGCACCGGACGGCCGCCGCCTTTCCAAACGAGATCGCGATCTGGACCTGGGCGAACTCCGCGCCCGCTTTGGCACGCCCGAAGCGCTGCTGGGCTGGCTCGCCGGGCAAACGGGCATCGCGCCGGACACCACGCCGCGCTCTGCCGAGCGGCTGGTCGAGCACTTTAGCTGGGATGTTATCCGCGCGCACCGAGAGAACATCACTGTAACGGCCGAGTAGCCAAATACGCCCCACCCCTACGCAACATCCCAAGGCTGGAGTTCGTCGCCCAGGCGAACGATGCAGTCGTAGAGCACGGTATGGCGCTCGGTCGGGTTGGCATCCCGATGAAAATGCCCGTAGTACCAGCGCTTGTAGTCCAAGCGGTCTTCCAACTCGTCAAAAAATGCCGTAAGTCGATCGACGGCGGGGCAATTCCAGCCGGGCGCCGGATAGAGCGTGGGCGAAAGCATGCGCGTAGAGCAGGTGTGGGTGACCACGTAGTCGACCTTCCAGCCCACGCTGTCGAGCTTCGTCCGTGCCTCCTCAAAGTTGCGCTCGTCCGGCAACTCCTGCGGCCACCAGCTGGAATACGGAATGCGGTATTCCTTGTCCACGCTCGTGGCGCCGCCCATGGTAAAGACCGTTGAGCCGTCGAGTTCAAAAACCTCGCCGCGCGTCAGGCGCCGTATGGGCGAGGTGTCCGACAGGCGCTGTGTCAGTCCGCCGTGCCACAACTCCATGGGTCGCTCCGCCCAGTGGTCGAAACGTTCGTGGTTGCCGTCGACGAACAGCACGGTATAGGGGCGCGACTCCAGCCAAGCGATGTCGGCGCACTCCTCGGCAGAGAAATCCCACGGAAAGCCAAAGTCGCCGGCAATGATGAGATAGTCGTCGCTCGTCAGGCTTTCCCCAAGATCCCAATCGCGCAGCTTTTGCATGTCAGCGCCGCCATGGACGTCGCCCGTCACATAGACCGTCATCGGATCACCGCTTCCCTGTAAGTCGCTAGCCCACATTCTGCACGATCACTAAGTCAACCGTTCCAGCCCTTCCATCCTTTGGGACCTACCCCTCGCTCTTCCATCCAAACGGGTCAAACACCCAAAAGATCAGATCGAGCACGCCGCCGGTCATCATGGCGCCGGCAAGAGCCATGCAAACATGCAGAGAACTGGCACTTCGGAGCACATCAAACGGCCCCAGAACAGCCAGCAGCGCGACCGTTGCGCCGGCAAGGCACAGCACGAGGCACGGCCCCGCGTTCTTGACGCACTTCTTTGCGAGATGCTTGGTGTTATCACTCATCGATATCGAACTCCTTAGAGGACCGTTGTTTGGGTACATGCCGCCGCGGCAGAGCAGGGCGGCAGGGTAAGTGTCACATGTCGTGCGGACATGCTTGAGTTACCCTACAAGTTAATGGATTTGATAGAATGTAGGGTAACTACTCGGAAAGGAGGCTCCATGTCCGTCTTAGAAGATGTCCTAGAAGAGGAATATGCACGCTCGAGCCGCCTCTTGGGCCTCATGGAGCAGGAAATCAGTCTCCTTCCAAAGGGCAGCATCCGCATGCGAAACATAAAGGGCCACGAATACTGCTATCTCAACTATCGAGTCGGCGACAAGGTCAAAAGTGACTATGTACCCGCTACAAAGGTTGATGAGCTGCAAGCCAAAATCGAACGTCGAAGGGCTCTTGCGGCCGCCATTAGAGAGCAGAAGCGATCTCAAAAGCTAATCATACGTGCGTTGGGAAGGGTGCCGAATGCTGACTGAGCAGCAGAGGTTTTCCTCTAAAACAATTTGAAAACCTTGCCGCATACATGCTGTTCGCATCCGCTGAGTCCGAGCCGCTGCCCAAGTCACCATGTGCCCGACACACAAATAGTTACACGCGGAACTATTCCAAAACTGAAAGAACCACTGCAGTTAGTACCCAATAACCATAATGCCTTTTAACGGAACAGGCATGCGCCCGCTTGCATACAATGTTTTGAAAAAAGTTACGACCTTTTCGTAGTCTCTGCTTGAGTTGTCACCACTCTTGTACACATTACGAACGACTACACAAAGATATGCTGCATCCTGTATCATGCACGCTTCAAAAAAATCCTTCAGAAACTGGTTGTTCGCGACAGCGCGCCCGGCCTCAATCTCCACTATCGTGTTAGTGTCCCTATGGACGGCATCGACCTCAAAAGCTTTATCAATTAAGCCTTTCTCCCCATACAACACTGGCATCGATAGTTTCTCGTTTTTCTTTTTCCCCACCTCAACATTGAAACCAAATTGCTCCAAATCGAACGCCAAAATTCGGAGCACGCTATCGCTGTGCTCGCTGTTTTTATCAGAACGAATCTGCTCAATATTTTTATTTACAGCTTTTACAACGTCCATTAACGGCTGCGGCGGACGACCGTTTAATGGGAAGTAAATCCAGTTGCACTCCATTGATAGTCCTTTCTCTATATTCATTCAGCCACTGCAGCTATTTTAAATTAATGTTATAAAACACCGACGACTAACGATGCCATAAACAGTCAATCGGTCAACCTTTTAGCAGCTAGCGAACCATGCAAGCAAACAGAAACCTTAATCAACATGACGGATTGGTGCTTTCGGTCATTAGCAAACAGAATCACTTGCCCATGGAGCCATTTACCCTTGGCCTTTCAATTAGGACTGGCGTCAAATGCCGCATGCCTAAGTAATATTAAGGTCCTTCCATGGCTGCCGTGTGTGAAACTCATACTTTTGCAACGCGATTTTAATCCATATGATCCGTTCGCCTTGCTTATCCCATTTCTGACGCCGGCTTGATACCGGCACCCCATCTCCCGCTATCGAGGTCTAATACTTTTCCCACTGCCACCCAAAAACTCATCCAACATTAATCTTGGCTCAAGAATCGCTTAATCTATAACCTGCACTATAGAGTTCGACCAAGGGCGGGGCGGCGCCGCGCAACGCAGGCCGCCGAACGCAACGCTCGCGCCCGGGCAGATCGCCTGGCGTCGCGCCCATCGAACGAAAGGACAGGTCATGGACGACCTCGAAAAAGTTGAAACCATCCGCACCAAGTGCAACGTGAGCTACACCGACGCCAAGGCCGCGCTCGACGCCGCCGACGGCAACGTTCTGGATGCCATCATTTGGCTCGAGTCGCAGGGTAAGACCCAGACTACGTCGGCGCACGCCGCCACCGAGTCCGCGCCGGTCGATGAGCCCTCGGCCGAGATGGTCGCCGCGCAGGCCGCCTACGAGAAGTCGAGCGAAAAGACCGACTTCTCCAAGAAGATGGACAGCGTGTGGGAGTACCTCAAAAAGCTCTTCCGACTGAGCCTAGACACCAAGTTTATCGCCACGCGCCGCGATGCGATCATCCTCAACATTCCCATCCTGATTCCCATCGTCGCCTTGTTTGCCTGGGGCGCTACGATTTGGCTGATGCTGCTTGGCCTGTTCTTTGGCATGCGCTACCGCATCGACAGCGACGGCGACGTGCCCGGCAGCATCAACAACCTTATGGACAGCGCTGCCAACGCCGCGGACGACATCAAGCAAAATCTCAACGACGACAAGTAATCGCAGACGGGGGCACATATGGCACGGATCCTGATCGTAGAGGACGAGGAGAAAATCGCCCGCTTTGTGGCACTCGAGCTGGAGCACGAGGGCTACCAGGTGGAGCACGCCGCCGATGGCCGCACCGCCGTTGACCTGGCGCTGGAGCGCGACTACGATCTGATTCTGCTCGACGTGCTGCTGCCGCAGCTCAACGGTATGGAGGTGCTACGGCGCGTGCGCAAGCACAAGGATGTGCCGGTGATCATGGTCACCGCGCGCGATGCCGTGATGGACAAAGTGGCTGGGCTCGATGCCGGTGCCGACGATTACTTGACCAAGCCGTTTGCAATTGAAGAGCTGTTCGCACGGATCCGCGTGGCGCTGAAGCGCTCGGAGGCCGTGCGGGCGGCTTCGGGCGTTGGCGGCGTTGGGGCCGGGGAGGGCGCTACGGGTGCCGGTACCGCCGCGACGTCCCCGGCTAGCGACTCAGCCAAGACCTCTGCCGTGCCCTCCCCCGCCGTGCTCACCGTGGGCTCCGTTGCGCTCGACCCCGACCGCCGCGAAGTCACGGTCGGCGGCTCGCCCATCGCGCTCACGGCTCGCGAGTTCGACGTCCTCGCCCTGCTTATGGCGCACGCCGGCACCGTGCTCACGCGCGAGCGCATCGCGCACGAGGCGCTGGGCTACGACTACGTGGGCGACACTAACAACGTCGACGTGCACATTGCGCACCTGCGCGCCAAGATTGAAGACGCCGGCGGCGCCCGCATCATCCAGACCGTGCGCGGGGTGGGCTATGTCTGCCGTACGTAACGCCGAGGCCAAGCGCGTCACCTCCATCGCCCGCGCCATCAACTGGAGCTATATGTGGCGCCGTCTGATGAGCTATGTCTGGCTCGATCTGTTGCTGATGGTGATTGCGGCGGCGATCCTCGTCTATGGATACAACCAGACGCTGCCCGACGGCGCGTTTACCGCGGGATGGATCCCCGGTGCCACCGTTCACGGCATGTCGCTGACGCCCGCGCGCGGCTGGGACCCGACCACACTCACCTATACCGTCGAGCTTGCGCGTACCACCAAGACCTTCCCCCTCGCGCAGGACCTCGTCGCACTGTGGCCCCTCTATATCGTTGTTGTAGGTTGGCAGGTCATCGGCGTGCTCAACATGCTCGGCGGCGCCCGCCGCGTGCGCCGCACCATGGCGCCGCTCAACGACCTTGCCTTGCGCGTGGACGAGCTCGGCCGTATGCAGCTCTCCGGCGGCAAGATGGAAACGCTGGAGCAGGCCATCGAACGTGCAAGCGTCGACTCGCCGAGCGTCACCACCGGCGACGCCGACCTGGCAAGCATCGAGGTCGCACTCAACCGCCTGCTGCGCCAGATGCAAGAGGCCAAGCTGCAGCAGATGCGCTTTGTCAACGATGCAAGCCATGAGCTGCGCACGCCCATCGCGGTGATTCAGGGCTACGTAAACATGCTCGATCGTTGGGGTAAGGACGACCCGGCCGTGCTGGCGGAGTCCATCGCCTCGCTCAAGGCCGAAAGCGAGCACATGCAGGAGCTCGTGGAACAGCTGCTGTTTTTGGCGCGCGGCGATGCCGGCCGCACCGTGCTGCGGCGCGCGAATACCAACCTGGCTGCACTGGTCGGCGAGGTTTGCGAAGAATCGCAGATGATCGATGCCGGGCACACGTATCGGCTGGCGTACGACACTGCGCTTGCCAGCGACCCGCGCTGCGATGCGGCCGTCGACGTGGCGCTCGTAAAGCAGGCGCTGCGCGTGATCGTGCAAAACGCCGCCAAGTATTCGGACGCGGACACATCCATCTCGTTCGGCGTAACGCCGGATGCGGGCGCGGGCACGATCGACATAAGCGTTGAGGACGAGGGCATCGGCATGAACCAGGAATCCGCAGCTCACGCGTTCGAACGGTTCTACCGTGCCGACAACGCGCGCGATGCCGGCGCGCAGGGCTCGGGTCTGGGGCTTGCCATTGCCAAGTGGATCGTCGATAGCCATGGCGGTGTCATTGGCGTGACCTCAGTCGAGGACGTCGGCAGCCGCTTTACGATTCGCCTGCCACGGTAGGGGCGTCTCTCACAAATCGAAGGTGAATGCTTTTCCGCGAAGTGAACGACCTATTTTGGACCCCCGAAGCATCCGCACTTTTTGGCGCCAAAACCGCAAGAAATACCTGACAAAACCGCAGGAAACGGTGCCTCCAAAGTGTCGATGCTTCAGGGGTTCGATTTCACTCGTTCACTTCGCGGGAAACCATTCACCTACGATTTTTGGCCACTGCAAAATCTGGCCCTCTCGGCATAAAAAATGGGACAAGGCCACACGGCCCTATCCCATTTCGTTCATTTTGGCAGCTTGTGCGCTACTCGCGGCACAGATGCACGGCAAAGCCGGCGAACTCGCGCTTAAAGTACACGAGCTTGGTGCCGCCGTCGGGCAGCAACGCGCGCGACTCCTCGTTGACCTCGAGCCCGCGCTCGGCAAACCACTTCTCGGCCGCATCGATGTCATTGACGGCAAAGCCGATGTGGCCCTTGGTGCCACGACCGTTCTGCTTCATAACCTCGATCAACGAATCGTTGAAGTACGAAACCGGGGTCTCGATAACGGGCAGGCCCATCATCGTTGAGAACAGCTCCGCGATCTCCAGGGCATCGGCCGGGTCGGTGGCGTTGATGCCCACGTGGGCGACGCGCATGCCAAAGAGCTCGACCGGGTTGGCGTTCTGCTCACTCATGCAGGCAGCGCCTACTGAGCCATGACGTCGAGAACGGCCTTCTCGGCAGCGACGCGGTTCATGCCGGTCATGAAGGGCACGCCGCTCACGTACGGGCAGGTGAGGCCCTCGGGGGCAACGGTGGTGGCGATCAGCAGGTCGGCGCCCTCGTCGCAGCAGTCCTTGGCCTCGGAGATGGCACACTGCACGATCTCGTACTTGTCGGCGTAACCGTTGGCGTCGAGCAGGGTGGCGACCTTCTGGGCAACAAGCGTGGAAGTGGCAGCGCCAGCACCGCAAGCCAAAACGATCTTCTTCATAGGTAGTGTCTCCCTTCATGGTTTACTTTAGGTAAGTGTACCGCAGCGAGCGATGGTACTCGGCCTCGATGCACTTTTGTACCAGTTTGCCTGCGCGCTGCGTATAATACATCTAGTACGTGTTGTCATACCGCTTGTTTTACGAGCGACTAAGGACCCAAATATGCCCGATTTCCGCACACTCTGGACCGCCGTCGTCATCATTTGTATCGCCGTGTCGGTGTTCTTTAGCGTCAAAAAACGCACCACGTTTAAACGCCTGCAGCAGCTCATGGCCGCCAAGCAGTGGGACGAGTTCGATCGTTTGCTCGACGGCAAACTCACCAGCATGCTGTACCCACGCTATAACCGCGACTACCTGCGCCTGAACTCCTATCTGCTGCGCGAGGACCACAAGCGCGCCGACGAGATGTTCGACTTGCTGCTGGGGCTCAACCTCCCCAAGATGCAGCGCGTCGACCTGGCGATTAAGGCCTTTAACTACTACGTTGGCCAGGAGGACCGCAAAAAGTCCAAGGAGCTGTTGCACGAGATCAAGGGCTTTGAGGGCGGTCAGGCCGAGGCGGTCGCACACGAATGCCAGCTGATGTACGACACGATGATCCTCAAGCGCCATAACGACATCCCCGAGCTGGAGCGTATGCTCAAGGAGGCCGGTGACGACAAGGTCAAGAGCTGCCGCCTGGAGTACCTGCTGGCCCTGCAGTACAAGAACAAGGGCGACGAAGCCAAGTTCCAGGAGTTCCTGGAGAAGTCGGGCCAACACTCGATGGCCGTCAACGCGTAACGGACGGCTTGTGCTAGACTTCTAGTCTTACGGGGGCGTGGCGGAATTGGCATACGCAGGAGACTTAAAATCTCTCGCCGCAAGGATTGTGGGTTCGAGTCCCACCGCCCCTACCACGTATTGTTTACGAGCCTGTGTCCCCAAGGGATACGGGCTCGTTTCTTTTAGATGCCGGTGGGACTCGAACCCGCGAGGGGGCGAGCGTCAAGCGGACGCGCAGCGTCCGCAGCGAGCCGGCGAGGGCGCCGGCAGGCGGCCGAAGCCGGTGCGGATTTGCACAGCAAATACGCAGACGTCCCACCGCCCCTACCATTTGGCTTTTACGAGCTCGTGTCCCCCGGGGATGCGGGCTCGTTTCTTTTAGATGCCGGCGGACTTTAGAAGTTGCGGTGGAATAGTTCCTGTTTTGGCCGTTTACCGGCCCATTTAGGAACTATTTCACCGCAACTTAGATTGGCACTCCCACATTTTCCGATGGAAAAACGTGGTTGTCTCGCACATTTTCCGATGGAAAAACGTGGTTATCTCGCACATTTTCCAAGGGAAACGCCCAAATGGCCTTATACTAGCCAGGAGAGTTGGGAGGCAATATGCAGCGACAGCTTATGAGTGAACTTATCGCTTGGAAATCGAGAGCGAATCGCAAACCCCTCTTGCTTAAGGGTGCCCGCCAGACAGGAAAGACTTGGCTTCTTAACGAATTCGCGAGCCAACAGTATCGAAACATCATTCGTTTCGACTTTATGCTCGAACCGAGCGCACGCTCGCTGTTCGATGGAGACCTCGACCCCAAGCGCATCATCTCCCAGATAGAGCTTCTTCGCGGCCAAACCGTAACTCCGGCAGACACGCTCATCATCTTTGACGAGATCCAAGAGGCACCGCGCGGCATCACCTCGCTCAAGTACTTCAACGAGCTTGCGCCCGAATACCATATCGTCGCAGCCGGCTCCTATATGGGCCTCGCGCTCCGGCGCGAAAACGAGTCATTTCCCGTCGGCAAAATCGACCAGCTCACCATGCGTCCCATGGGGTTTACCGAGTTCGTTCGCGCCGTCGATGGCGACCCGCTCGCCGACGCCGTCCTTGCCGCAGACATGAATCTTCTGGCAAACGTTACCGAAAAGCTCGAGCACTTGCTCAAGGAATACCTCGTTGTCGGCGGCATGCCCGAAGTCGTCTCCGCCTTCGCCGCGACCCGCGATTTCATCGAAGCCCGCAGGCTTCAGCAACAAATCATCGAGGCTTACGAATCCGATTTTGGCAAACATGCGCCCGCCCGCATTGTCGAGCGCATGAGGCTGGTTTGGAAATCCCTCCCCGGCCAGCTTGCAAAGGAAAATAAAAAGTTCATCTACGGAGCCCTTCGCCCCGGGGCGCGCGCACGCGATTTCGAAGAGAGCCTCCAGTGGCTCATGGACTACGGAATCATTCATAAGGTTCCGCGCGTTTCTGCCCTCAGAGCACCGCTCTCGAGCTATGAGGATCTCTCGGGCTTCAAGCTGTTTTGCATTGACACCGGCATCCTTGGAGCGCTCTCTAGCCTTCCCCCGACCATCGTCCTAAACGGATCCGCTGTTTTCACTGAGTTTAAGGGCTCGCTCACCGAGCAATATGTCGCACAGGAACTCTTGCTGCAAGGCAAAAGTCCTGCGTACTGGTCCTCTACCTCCGGCAATGCCGAAACCGACTTTGCCATCGACCATGCGGGAACCGTGCTTCCGCTTGAGGTCAAGGCGGCGGAGAACCTCAAAGCAAAGAGCCTGAAAATAGCCTGCGATAAATTCAAACTCGAACGCTGTGTGAGGACCTCCCTGGCGGCATATAGAGACGAGGGCACGCTCGTCAATATTCCGCTTTGGGAGATTGGGCAGATCGACAAGCTGGCATAGGCGCTGTGGGGACGCCCCGCAAGGACTGTCCCAAGGTGCCGGCATAAAAGGAACGTCCCTAAGTGCCGGCTGTTGAGTTGCGGTGGAATAGGGACTGTTTGGGGCCCGAAAGGGCGATTTTAGTCCGTATTTCACCGCAACTTATTTAGAGGGTGCTGAGAGTGGGGACCCAGCCGATGGTGGGGGTCGCACCGTCGAGGGTCTCGTTGATGGTGGCGGCCATGCCGGCAAGCAAGCTGTTCTCGCTTACGGTGAGCGTGTCGTAATTGCCAGCGCGCATGAGCTCGCGAATTACCACGGCACCGGCCAAGATCACGCCCGCGCGTTTGGGCTGCACGCCTGGCAGCGCGGCGATGCCTGCAACATCCAGCGTGGACATGCGCTCGATAGCGGCCGAGACCTGCTCCATCGAAAGCTCGCACAGGTGCACAAAACTCGAGTCGTACGGCTCCAGCTCGTGAACCAGCGCCACGAGCGTGGTGACGGTGCCACCCACCGCGACCAGGCGCTCGGCACGCTCAAAATCGACGGGCAGACCCTCAAAATAGGCAGCGAACTGCTCGCCCGCCCAGTTGGCGGCGGCAGCAAGCTCGCCGACCGTTGGCGGCAATGCCGAGAAAAACCGCTCCGTCACACGGCGGCAGCCAATGTCCAGCGAACGCGTGCCCTCCAGCGCAAAGACCCCACGCTCCGGTGCGTACACACCCGTCGCGAGTTCCGTGGACCCGCCGCCCGAATCCGCGACAATAATGCGCTCGCCTGCAAAGTCGTGCGCCACGCCAAAAAACGTCAGGCGCGCCTCGACTTCGCCCGGAATCACCTGCGGTTCGAGCCCCAGCTCGCGCAGGCCGTCCAGCAGCAGGGCGGCATTGGACGCATCGCGCGCGGCACTCGTGCACGTGGTGCAGATGCACGCGGCCCCAAAGGCACGTGCCTCGTCCACAAACATGCGGCATGCGGCAAGCACGCGCTCGACCGCTGCCTCGCAAAAGCGACCCGTCGCGTCGACGCCCTCGCCCAGATCGGTAATCTCGGTATGCTTGGACGATTCCACGATCGCCCCGGCCTCGACCTGCGCCAGCACCAGTCGCGACGACACCGTTCCCAGGTCGATCGCCGCCACCTTATATCGTTTGCAACCTGCCATTGCGGACTCCCCCCCGGGCGCTATTTGCCGTTGGACACGACCGTCTGGCCCTCGACGCCGTTAAACCCAAACAGCATGTCAAGCGCCTGGATGTACCACGGCGCGTCCTTGCCGACTTCCTCAATCTCCTTGGCCACTTCGCTGGCCTTTTTGGCGTTCGACGACTTCTTGCTCGAAGACGAATCCGAATCGTCGTCCAGGCCCAGCACGTCAATCTTGGTCTCGCCGGGCATTACCAACCCCAGGTCCTCGGTCGCCGCGTCCTTGATGCCCTCCTCCGAAAGCAGTTTGTCGACACTTTTTTGCAGCTCGTCGTTGTATTGCTGGCGAATCTCGACCTGCTTGGCCAAGATGTCGCTCGAGCGCTTGGCCACATACAGATCGCGCACGGGAAAATACAAGCTCACGAGCACCAGGGCAACGACGATACCGATAAACAACCCTCGCTGGGGTCCGTGGGTAAAGTCGTAAATCGCCTTGACCACCGCGTTGTCGTTGGCGTAGTGCATAAAGTCCGAACCCGAAAGACGGCTCGACGGTCTGCTCGACCTATCGTGCGCCTGAGCCGAGGAGCGCGATTCGTCCGTCGCGCGCGACGGACGGTCCGGGCGATGCGTCGACATATTCATTTGAGCATGGGAGTGCGAAGTGTCTGCCGTGCGATGCGTGGGACGGGCAGCACCCGTGTAATCGGGCCCGCCGAGCCTCACCGTATGCGCGCGGCGAGACGACGGCTCACGCGAACCGGCGGAATAGTACCTGTTGTCGTAAATCTGATCCATGTGCGCCTTGTGCGGTTGAGGTTTGTTTGCGCTAAGTACCCTAGTTATAGCACGAGCGCGCGCAACGCCTTCGGCAGCCTTTGCTCGACATAAAAAAGGCGCTGAGCCACACGGCCCAGCGCCCTTAGCGCTTTGCGGCATACAGCCAAGGCGGGGCGGAACCGAGTCGGCCCCGGCACCGCACACACCGCTGCCTAGCGAATGTTGTAGAACGCAGACTTGCCGGCGTAGCGCGCGCTACCCTCGAGCTCGTCCTCGATACGGATGAGCTGGTTGTACTTGGCGATACGGTCGCTACGGCACGGGGCTCCCGACTTGATCTGGCCGGCATTGACGCCCACGACCAGGTCGGCGATCGTGGAATCCTCGGTCTCGCCGGAGCGGTGGCTCACGATGCAGGCGTAGCCGGCCTCCTTGGCGGTCTCGATGGCCTCGAGCGACTCGGTGAGCGTGCCGATCTGGTTGACCTTGACCAGGATCGCGTTGGCGGCACCCAGCTCGATGCCCTTCTTAAGGCGCTCGGTGTTGGTGACGAACAGGTCGTCGCCCACCAGCTGCACCTTGTTGCCAATGCGGCGGGTGAGCTCAACCCAGCCGTCCCAGTCCTCCTCGGCCATGCCGTCCTCGATGGAGATGATGGGATAGGTGTCGATGAGCTTCTCCCAGTAATCGACCATCTGGGCGCTCGTGTACTCAACACCCTCGCCCTTGAGCTCGTACATGCCGGTCTCGGCGTTGTAGAACTCGGTCGAGGCCGGATCCATGGCGTACATGAAGTCGACGCCGGGCTTAAAGCCGGCCTTCTCCACGGCCTTGGTGATGTACTCGAACGGCTCGGCGTTGGTCTTGAGGTTGGGCGCAAAGCCGCCCTCGTCGCCCACGCCGCCGCCCAGGCCTGCCTCGTGCAGCACGCCCTTGAGGGTGTGGTAGACCTCGGCGCACCAACGCAGGCCCTCGGCAAAGCTCGGAGCACCCACGGGCATGATCATGAACTCCTGGAAGTCAACGTTGTTGTCGGCATGCACGCCGCCGTTGAGGATGTTCATCATGGGCGTGGGCAGCAGATGGGCGTTGACACCGCCCAGGTACTGGTACAGCGACAGGCCCGCCGACTCTGCCGCAGCGCGGGCAACGGCCAGCGATACGCCCAGAATGGCGTTGGCGCCGAGCTTGGTCTTGTTGGGCGTACCGTCGGCGGCGATTAGCGCGGCATCGACGGCGCGCTGATCGAAGGCGTCGAGGCCCACGACGGCGTTGGCGCACTCGTTGTTGACGTGCTCGACGGCCTGCGAGACACCCTTGCCCAGATAGCGGCCCTTGTCGCCGTCGCGCAGCTCACATGCCTCAAAGGCGCCGGTCGAAGCGCCCGAAGGCACCATCGCGCGGCCGAAGCTGCCGTCCTCGAGCACGACCTCGACCTCGACGGTGGGGTTGCCGCGGCTGTCGAGCACCTCGCGACCGTAGACATCCAAAATATCGCTCATGTTGTCTCCCTCTCACTTGGAAACGTAGTTGATGCAAGCGACTGGCCGACTGTGCACCATCGGTGCGCCTCCGTAAGTTAGCCATGTCGCACTTTTTGCATTATGCCCCAAGTTAGCCAAGGGATACATATGAATTGGAGAAATCATTCTTTGGGGGCGCTTGTTTTTGCACCGAGCATTCATCTCTAGAGGTCGCCCCCCCCCCATTAAATTCTTCTATCGACATACCGTCTTTACCTGGCTTGCGAATGAAAGAGCCAATAATGTGCTTTTACATCGTGCAAAGTTCTGGATATCGTGCAATTCTAAGGGTCTGAAGTTCTGGATATCGTGCATAATCAGGTTATAAAAGTTCTGGATATCGTGTACGAGGTAGCCATGCTTAAACGAAAAGCCTATGACAAACTACTAAAATGGAAGCATGAAAGCGCTGGTAAAACAGCACTTCTTATTGAAGGAGCCCGTCGCGTCGGCAAGAGCACGCTTGCCCGCATGTTTGGAGAAACCGAATACAAGTCCTGCCTTGTCATTGATTTCTTTCAAGCACCTGCCGAAGTTAAGCAATATTTTGAGGACTATCGCACTGACTTCGACTCGCTCTTCCTCTATCTCTCGGTTTTCTATAACGTCAAACTCTATGAACACGAGACGCTTATCGTCTTTGACGAGGTCCAGATGTACCCGCAAGCACGCGGACTCATCAAGTATCTCGTTGCAGACGGACGTTACGACTACATCGAAACTGGATCCCTGCTCAGCATCAAGCAGAACATTAAAGATATCGTCATCCCATCCGAGGAAGAGTCTCTGGAACTTGAGCCCCTCGACTTTGAGGAGTTTCTTTGGGGCATGGACGAAAAGGGGCTGGCCGATCTCATTCGCATGAGTTTTAACAAGATGAAGCCGCTCCCCGATGCCCTACATCGCAGAGCGCTCTCCCTTATGCGCGAATACATGCTCGTAGGCGGCATGCCTGAGCCGGTATCCATCTATGTTGAACAGCGCGCTTTTGCGCCCGTCGACGCTTCGAAGCGCCGAATCGTCCAGCTCTATCGCAACGATATCTCTCGTTTTGCAACCGGTTACGAATTCAAAGTCGTCTCCGTACTCGATGGCATCCCGGGTCAGCTCTCTAGGCACGAAAAACGATTCAAGCTTTCCTCACTTGATAAAAACGCACGCATGCGCACCTACGAAGAAGCCTTCTTTTGGCTGGCAGACGCGCGAATTGCCAATATCTGTTATGCCGCAAGCGAACCGAGCGTGGGCCTTTCACTCAGCATGGAGCAAACGGCCCTCAAGTGCTACATGGCAGACACCGGCCTGCTTGTAACGCTTGCCTTCTCTGACAACAACGATACCGATGAAGACGTTTACAGGGCCGTGCTTCGCGGTGACATCGGATTGAACGAAGGAATGCTTACCGAAAACTACGTTGCCCAATCTCTAAAGGCCAATGGACACAGGCTCTTCTTTTATTCCCAAAGCGGAAAGAAGGAGGGGGAGGAGCGCATGGAAATCGACTTCCTCGTTACCCGACCCTATGTCAATGCCGCCGGAAAGCCGCGCATCAGCCCCATCGAAGTTAAGTCGCCACGCAGATACGGAACCATCTCCCTCGACCGATTCCGCGCGCGCTTTAACAAGAAGATTGGGATGGCTTACGTGTTGCACCCTAAACAACTCGAGTGGGATGCCGAAGCACAGCTGGCACATCTTCCGTTGTATATGGCTTTTTGCTTGTAGAGACCTCTCTGTGAGGCGCTGACGCAAACGAATGCTGCGTGAGGCGCAGGTCACTCGTTTGCCTTGGCGGCGTCCCACAGGTCGTTGAGGCCGTGGGTCGAAAGCTCGGCAAGATCCACGTGAGCGTCGGCCGCCATCTGCTCCATCGCGGCCCAGCGGCGGCGGAACTTGGCCGTGCTGGCGCGCAGGGCACTCTCGGCGTCAATTCCCTCTTTGCGCGCGACGTTGACCAGAGCAAAGAGCAGATCGCCAAACTCCATCTCGCGCTCGGGCGAGCCAGGCTCCTCGGCCTCAAACTCGGCACGCTCCTCGGCGACCTCGTCCCACACGTCCTGGACCGTCTCCCACTCAAAGCCCACGGCAGCCGCCTTGCGCGACACCTTCTGGGCCTGCATCAGCGCCGGCAGATGCGTGGGCACGCCGTCGAGCAGGCCCTCGGGCGCAGCCTCGCCTGCCGCCACGGCCTTGTCCTTGGCAGCCTTCTCGGCAAGCTTGACCTCGTCCCAAATCTTGAGTACCTCGTCGGAGTTATCGGCGTCCGCATCGCCAAACACGTGTGGGTGGCGGCGGATGAGCTTGGCGTCGATATCGCGTGCCACATCGGCAAGCGTAAACTCACCGGCGTCCGCCGCAATCTGCGCATGCAGCACCACCTGCATGAGCACGTCGCCGAGCTCCTCGCGCAGATGTGCCACGTCGTCCGCCTCGATGCAATCGAGCGCCTCGTAGGCCTCCTCGATCATGTTCTTGCCGATGCTCTGATGCGTCTGTTCGCGGTCCCACGGGCAGCCATCGGGCTGACGCAGACGCCAGATGGTCTGCACCAGATGCTGCAGCTCGGCCGACGCGTCGACCAGTGTGGACAGATCGCGCGAGCCCTCGGCATTTTGCCGAGCCATGTGCTGCGCCATGATTATTTCTCCTCCAGGATCACGTGACGGAACGCGCCGCCCTCGTAGATACCGTAGCTGTGACTGCCGTCCTTGGGGATGCTCACGCTGCCGGGGTTGAAGAGCCATAGGCCCGGGCGTGCCTCGCTTGCCTCGTTAACCTTGATATGCGTGTGGCCGTAGACGAGCGCGGAGCCCTCGGGCAGCGCGGGCACGTGGTCGACGCTGTTGTGCATGCCGGCGCCAAAGACGTGGCCGTGCGTCAGGAACAGCCCGCGGCCGGCCTCGTCGAACAGCGTGACGTAGTCGGCCATGACGGGAAAGTCGAGGACCATCTGGTCGACCTCAGCGTCGCAGTTGCCGCGCACCGCGATGATGCGGTCGGCCAGGGCGTTGAGCAGCGGAATCACACGCTTGGGGGCGTAGTCGCGCGGCAGATCGTTGCGCGGACCGTGGTAGAGCAGGTCGCCCAGCAGCACGATGCGGTCGGGTTGTTCGGACTCGATGGCGGTGCAGAGGCGCTCGGTCCAGTATGCCGAGCCGTGAACGTCGGAAGCGATGAGGTATTTCATGGTGGTCCTTTCGGGTGGGGTTGATGGGGCTGGACGTGGCGTGCCACCGGCCGCGCTATTCAAATCGCAGTGCCGAGGCTTGTGCCGCCTGCATCACGCACTGGAGCGGCACGTCGCACTCACGGGCAAGGCGGGCGCAGTCCTCGTACTCGGGCGCCGCACGCTCGCTGCCGTCGGGCAGGGTGGCTACTTTGACGGCCACCTCGCCCCAAGGCGTCGCCACCTGCTCAAAGCGGCGCGGCAGGCAGACGCGCTCCATAACCTGGCGGCGGATGCCGTTGGTCGTGGTTTCCAAAAAGATGATCGTCTGCAGGCGGTCAATGTCCTCACGGGCGCAGATTACCTGCAGCTGCCAGCCGGGGCGACCTTTTTTGCAGTAGAGAGGCAGCCAGTGCACCTCGCGGGCGCCCGCCTCGCGCAGGCGGTCGGTGGCATAGGCGAGTACCTCGGGCGACGCATCGTCGATGTCGCACTCCAGCTTGACGATGGTTTCGGGCGCATCGGTCTCGCGGGACAGCGGAGATGTACTTCCACGTTGCATACGGTCCGGATCCTTTCCGCGCGGGCTCGTTTTATTCACCCAAACGCTAGCACATCGGACGTGGCGCAAGCGTGACTTTCGTCCGTCGCCGCCCTCGCCCCTATCCAAACGTGTACGTCAGCCTCCAAACATGTCATTTTTTGTCGGTTTTGGAGGCTGACGTACATGTTTTGGAGCGGAGCCGCGCACGATCAGAATTGCGCCCGCACTCCGTCCACCACAAAGTTCACTACACTCAACAATTTTGAACTTTCTGCGCAGTTCATCGGCCAAAAAATTACCCTCGGCATACTTACAGGCTGCACGATGCTACTCTAGTTGCATTTGGCTAACTAAGCGGCTGCCGAGGACCCCGACCGGCACCGTTACGGCATAGGAGGTTTCATGTTCGAGAAGCGGCTCTTCTCCCTGGTTCCGCAGGCAACGCCCTACATTATGGCAAGCGTCCTGTTTAAGTGGATCGCGCTCATGGCAAACATCACGGTGATGTGGGTGCTTGCGCGCATCTTGGGCGGCATCGTCACGGACGGCCTTTCCGCCGCGCTCGCCGTCGATGCCCTCGCACAGGCGGCCTTGCCGCTCGCCGCCGCCATCATCGCGCGCGCCGCCTCCATCTACCTGGCCCAACGCGCCGGCGACAGGGCCGCGTTCGAGGCCGTCCGCCGCGTGCGCTCGCTCGTCTACGACAAGCTCACCGCACTCGGCCCCTCCTACACCGAGACCGTCCCCACCGCCGAGGCCGTCCAGACCAGTGTTGAGGGCGCCACGCAGCTCCAGGTGTACTTTGGCGGCTACCTGCCGCAGCTCTTCTTTGCCGGCCTAGCGCCTATCACGCTGTTCGCCCTGCTCGTGGGCCAGGCGGGTCTTCCTGCCGCGCTGCTGCTCGCCTGCGTTCCGGTCATCCCCGTCTCCATCATGATGGTCATGCGCAACGCCAAAAAGATCGGTGCCGAGTACTGGGGCAGCTATGTCGATCTGGGCGGCATGTTCCTGGAGGCCGTGCAGGGTCTCACCACCCTTAAGGTCTACCAGGCCGATCGCAGCTGGCACGAGCGCATCAACGCCGAGTCCGAGCGTTTCCGCACAGCGACCATGCGCCTGCTGGTGATGCAGCTGCGCTCCATTTGCGTTATGGACCTGGTCGTCTATATGGGCGCCGCGCTCGGCATTATCGTAGCCGCGCTGCAGCTCGCCACGGGCAAGATTGGCTTTGAGGCGGCCTTCCTCATCGTCTTTCTGTCGCAGGAGTTCTTTTTGCCCATGCGCCGCCTGGGATCGCTGTTCCACACGGCCATGAACGGCATGGCCGCCTCGCGCCGCATGTTTGGCATTTTGGATACGCCCGAGCCCGAGCGCGGCGATGTTGAGCTTGACGGTCGCGGCGATATCGAGCTCGCGGGCGTGAGCTATGCATACGGCGACCGCACGGTGCTGGACAGCGCCAGCGCGACCATTGCGCACGGCTCGCTCGTGGCACTCGTGGGCGAAAGCGGCGGCGGCAAGTCCACGCTCGCGGGGATTATCGCGGGCCGCAAGGGTGCCTACCGTGGCAGCGTTCGCATCGGCGGCGTCGAGCTGCGCGATGCCACGGCCGCCTCACTCATGCGCTCCGTCACCCTGGTGCCCACCAACGGCTACCTGTTTACCGGCACCCTGCGCGACAACCTGCTGCTCGCCCAGCCCAACGCCACCGATACCGAGCTTTTGCGCGCGCTCGACCGCACGCGCGTGGCGGCCTTTGTGCAGGCCAACGGCGGGCTCGACATGGTGATTAACGAGGGTGGCACCAACCTTTCGGGCGGCCAGCGCCAGCGCGTGTGCATGGCCCGCGCCCTGCTGCACGACTCGCCAATCTATGTGTTTGACGAGGCTACGAGCAACGTCGATGCCGCAAGCGAGGCCGCAATCGGCGAGGTCATTGCATCGCTCGCCGGCGAGCACACCGTGATCGTGGTGGCGCATCGCCTGTCGACGATCGTGGACGCCGACCAGATTCTGGTGCTGGAGCGTGGCCGCATTGCCGAGCGCGGGACTCACGGCGAGCTCTTGGCCACCGCGGGCGCCTATGCGCGCATGTGGAACAGCCAGGAGCAGCTCTCGGCATATGCGTATGCGGAGGGTGATGCCGAGGATGCCGGCGCAATTGAGGCTGTTGACGGCAGCGCCGCCTGTACCGATGGCCTCAACGGTGCTGGCTCGTCTTCCGCTGCCATGGCGCCTGACTCCGGCCGCGCCCGTCGCTCGGCGCCGTCCATCATGTGGCGCATGATGGGGCTCGTCCGACCGCTTGCCGGCTGGCTTGTGCTAGCCGTCGCGCTGGGCAGCATTGGCATGCTCACCGCCGCGTTCGTGCCGGCCTTTGGCGCCCTCGGCCTTATGGCCGCGCTGGGCCGCAACGCCTTGGGGCTTGGTCTTACCGCAGCATGCGCGGCCTGCGCCGCCTGCGGCATCGCACGCGGACCGCTCCATTACGGAGAGCAGCTCTGCAATCACTACATCGCGTTCCGCCTACTCGCATACATTCGCGACCTGGTGTTTGGCGCCCTGCGCCAGCTCGCCCCCGCCAAGCTCGAGGGCCGCGGCAAGGGCGAGCTCGTGAGCCTGGTCACCTCGGATATCGAGCTACTCGAGGTCTTCTACGCGCACACCATCTCGCCCATTGCCATCGCTCTGGTCTGCACCGTTGTGTTTGAGGGCTTTTTGCTGGCTGTGAGCCCCGAGCTCGCGGGCATCGCGCTCGTGGCCTACGCGGTCCTGGGCGTGCTGCTGCCCCTGGCCTCGGCCAAGGCATGCGGCACCACCGGCCGCCAGAGCCGCGAGGGCGCCGGTAAGCTGGGCGCCTTTGTGCTCGACAGTTTACGCGGCGCGTCCGAGACTATCCAGTTTGCCGGTGGCGCCGATCGCAGCCGTGCCCTGGGCAAGCTGACCGAGCAAGTCGGCGCCGTGGACGCGCGCCTCAAGCGCCGCCAGGCGGCCAGCGAGGCCGTAGCCGATGCGCTTATTCTTGCGGCCAATCTGGTGATGCTCGGGCGTGCGCTGCAGCTGGTGTCTGCGGGAACGATTGACTTTGCCGCAGCGTTTGTCGCCGTCTTTACCTTTGTGTCGTCGTTTGGCTCGGTGATGGCCGTGAGCCGCCTGGGCGCCTCACTGCAGGAGACGCTCGCCTCGGGCGCACGCGTGCTCGATTTGCTCGACGAGCGGCCCCAGTGCGCCGAGGTCACCGATGGACAGGACGTTGAGTTTGCCGGTGCCGCAGCCGAGCATGTCAGCTTTAGCTATGTGAGCGGCGTGGACGCGGTCGGTGCGGACGCCACAGAGCAGGTCGCGGACGACGCCGCTGCGAGTCTCATCCTCGACGACGTGACCTGCACCTTTGCGCCCGGCACCATGACCTGTATCATGGGGCGCTCGGGCTCGGGCAAGTCGACGCTGCTTAAGCTGCTCATGCGCTTTTGGGACCCCGCAGCCGGCACCATCACGGTGAGCGGCGTCGATGCCCGCCACATCAACACGGCGAGCCTGCGCAGCCACGAGGCCTATATGACCCAGGACACACATCTGTTCTGCGGCACCGTGCGCGAGAACCTGCTGGTCGCGCACGCCAAC
The DNA here is from genome assembly GCA_905194345.1 of Coriobacteriaceae bacterium. Classification (GTDB taxonomy): domain Bacteria; phylum Actinomycetota; class Coriobacteriia; order Coriobacteriales; family Coriobacteriaceae; genus Collinsella. The sequence continues at coordinate 55,553 of CAJJRZ010000008.1, read as the reverse complement.
GCCACCGATGCCGAGCTGCTCGACGCTTGCCGCTCTGCCTCACTCACCACGCTCATCGACCGTCTGCCGCAGGGACTCGACACGCCCGTTGCCGAGCTGGGCGACTCGCTTTCGGGCGGCGAGCGCCAGCGCATCGGCCTTGCGCGCATCTTCCTCAACGACGCACCCTTCATCTTGCTCGACGAACCCACGAGCGCGCTCGATGCCCTCAACGAGGCATCCGTGATGCAGGCGATCGACGAGCTCAAGCGCCGCGGCAAGACCATTGTGCTCGTAAGCCACCGTGCCAGCACCTGCGCCTTTGCCGATTTCTCGCTTTCGGTCGAGCACGGGAGGCTGAGCTAATGGCGCGCCCGGTCGACACACCGGAGCTGGCACGCAAACGTGAACGCGAGGCCCAAATGGTGTCGCAGATGATTGCGCTGTGGTGTCGTGGGCATCATGGTGGCAGGCATGCGGTCGAGCAGGCTGGCGACGATAAGCCCGTGCGCGTGAAACTCGGCCTTCGGACCATTACGCTCTGCCCCGAATGCGCCGAGCTGCAGAAATACGCCATCGCGCGCATTGAGCACTGCCCGCACATGGGCACCAAGACATTTTGCTCGGCATGTCCTTCGCATTGTTACCGGCCTGCCATGCGCGAGAAGATCCGCGAGGTCATGCGTTGGTCGGGACCGCGTATGATTCGCTATTGCCCCATCACCGCCGTGAGACACGCGATGGTAACAGTGCAGGCCAAACGTGCGGCGGCACGAAGCAAGTAGTCGCCGGCGCCGGCACGCGCCGCGCCCCCATCCAAACGTGTACGTCAGCCTCCAAACATGTCATTTTTTGCAGCTTTTGGAGGCTGATGTACACGTTTTGAAAACGCAAGCGGGACGGCTCTCCAACCTCATGCGCCGCCTGCCCTTTCCGGTCGATTTCGGCCCCCGACGTGCCCGGCGCGTCGGGGACAGCGCCGTTACAATGGAGCGAATTCGCCAAATGCAAAGGAGTCGCCATGCCCGCATGCCCTCTGATCGATTGCCACACCCATACCTCGTTCTCGGACGGCCATGCCACATTTGAGGAGAACATCCGCGCCGCCGCTGCGGCCGGCTGCCGCGTCATGGTCTCGACCGACCACCTCACCCTGCCTGCCAGCATGGATGCTAACTGCGAGGTGCAGGTCGTCGAGGGCGACTTGCCAGCACATCGTCTGGCCTTTGAGGACGCCCGCAAGCTCGCCGCGCAGATTGCGCCGGAGCTCGCCTTTATCTACGGTTTTGAATGCGATTGGTACAAAGGTTGCGAGCCTTTGGTTGAGCGTTGGTCCCAGGGCGCCGTCGTGCGCCTGGGCAGTGTGCATTGGATTGGCCACCCGGGCGATATTGCGGCAGGCGCCGCAGGCACGGCGGGGACGGAGGGCGTCGCTCGCCCCGATACACCCGATTCGCTCTGCGGCTGGATTGACGACGACACCAATCTGCATGTTTGGGAAAACTTAGGCGTGCGCGGCGTATGGGAGCGTTATGTCGACGACTGGTGCCACGCCTGCGAAAGCTCGCTCAATTTTGATGTGATGGCTCACCCCGACCTGGTCATGCGCTTTTCGAAGGAGGGCTTTGCGCCCGATTTTGACCCGGCGCCGTTTTGGGAGCAGATGGCCGAATGCGCCCACGATACGGGTCGCCGTGTCGAAGTCTCGACCGCCGCGCCGCGCAAGGGGCTCGACGATTACTACCCCGCGGCCGGGCTTTTGCGTCGCTTTGCCCATGCCGAGGTGCCCATTACCTTTGGCTCGGACGCGCACCGCGCCTGCGATATCTGCTGGAACATCCGTGAGGCACAAGCCCACGCCTACGGCTGCGGTTATCGAACCTTCGACATCCCCCACCCCACCGGAGAATGGCAACCCACGCCCCTGGCCTAGCTAGTCATTGGGAACGTTCTTAAACGACTAGTGGCGGCGGGCGTTGAGTTCGCCGGCAAGCTCGTCGAGGGTGATGCCGTAGCGCTCGAGCGTCACGAGCAAGTGGTAGATCAGGTCGCCAGCCTCGTAACGAATGTGGTCGTGGTCGTTATCCTTGCAGGCCATGATCACCTCGCTCGCCTCCTCGGCAAGCTTCTTGAGCAGCTCATCCTCCACGTCGGTCAGCAGACGCGCGGTATAGCTCTCCTGCGGCGACGCGTCGCGACGGCCATGAATCACCTCGGCCAGCCCCGTCAGTGTCTCACCGATATTTCCCGGCTGCACGTTAGCTGTTCTGACTCCCATGGTTATTTCCTCTCGTTACTGCAGCGTAAAGTAGGTACCGGTCTCATCGAACCGAGGCTTTGCGCCCTTTTTCTCAAAGAACTCGACGATGACGGCATGGGCCTCATCGAGCCTTTCCTCCTCGGCCTCGAGCCAAAGCGACTGCGCCCCGCAGGCATCAGTCAGGTGCACGTGGCACGGCACGCCCGCGCGGAGGAGCTCGGTGTTGCAGTCGGCGACCTCGAACGGCGTCACGACTTTCATCGCACTCCCCCTTCCACGCGCTTAAAGAAGCAGGTACGGTTGCCGGTGTGGCAGGCCGGACCCGGCGAGTCGACCTTGACCAGTAGCGTATCGCTATCGCAATCGGCCCAGAGCTCCTTGACCTCCTGCATGTTGCCGCTCGTCGCACCCTTGTTCCAGAGCTCCTGGCGGCTGCGGCTCCAAAACCACGTGGTGCCGGTCTTGAGCGTCAGCCCCACCGACTCCTCGTTCATCCAAGCAACCATAAGCACCTCACCGGTGTCATACTGCTGAACCACACAAGGAATCAGCCCGCGGGCGTCGTATTTAAGCTCTGCCGCGGTTGTCACTTGCTCCATTTAGAAATCCAATCTCACAGGTATTCCCTGGCTGGCCATATACTCCTTCACCTGGCGAATGCTGAAGGTTCCAAAGTGAAAGACGCTCGCCGCCAGCACGGCATCGGCCTCGCCCTCGATCACGCCCTCAGCGAAATGCTCGAGCGTGCCCACGCCACCGCTCGCGATGACGGGGATTGGCACCGCGCGCGCCACGGCGCGGGTGAGCGCCAAATCGAAGCCGGCCTTGGTGCCGTCGCGATCCATGCTGGTCAGTAGGATTTCGCCGGCGCCGCGACGAGCCGCCTCCTCGCCCCACGCCACCGCGTCGATACCCGTAGCGTTGCGACCTCCTGCGGTAAAGACCTCCCACTTGTCAGCACCGGATGCGCCGGGCAAACCGACACGCTTGGCATCGATCGCCACGACCACGGCCTGGCTGCCAAACGCCGCGGCGGCCTGGCTGATCAACGACGGATCGCGCACGGCGGCAGAGTTAAGCGACACCTTGTCGGCGCCGGCGGCAACCATGGTCCGCATGCCCGCCAAGTCACGAAAACCGCCGCCCACGGTATAGGGAATGGCGAGCTCCTCGGCCGCATGCGCCGCCATCTCGATAGTCGTCGCACGGTTATCGCTCGTGGCAGTAATGTCCAGGAAGACGACCTCGTCCGCGCCCTCGCGGTCGTAGGCACGGGCCAGCTCCACCGGGTCGCCCGCATCGCGCAGGCTCACAAAGTTGACGCCCTTGACCACGCGGCCGTCCTTAACATCCAGACAGGGAATTACGCGTTTGGTAAGCATGGGCTACTCCTCCCCTCGGGCGGCGGCCAGCGCCTGGGCCAGCGTAAAGTTGCCCTCATAGAGCGCGCGGCCGGTAATGGCGCCTTCAATCGCGCCCTCACCCACCGCGGCCAGTGCGCGGATGTCGTCGAGCGTCGAGATGCCGCCCGAAGCCACGACGGGAAAGCCCGCGACCCCGGCCACATGGCGATATGCCGCCACGTCGATGCCCGTCTGCATGCCATCACGCGCGATGTCGGTATACACCAGATGCTTAAAGCCCAGCTCGGTAAGCTGCGCCACGGCATCGTCGAGCGCCACGCCCGCGCCGTCGCGCCAGCCGTTCACCTTGACCTGACCGTCGCGCGCGGCGATATCTGCCACCAGCAGCTCGCCAAAGCCCTTGGCCGCCACCTCAGCAAAACCCGGCTCGGTCACCAGCACGGTGCCCAGTGCGATGCGATGTGCGCCGTAGCCGGCCAGCTCGTCGATACGCGCGAGTGAGCGGACGCCGCCGCCCACGTCCACGGACAGACCGTCGACGCCGCAGATGGCCTTAATCGCCGCCGAGTTGGCAGCGCATGTGTCCTCGTCCTCGCCAAAGGCAGCGGACAGGTCGACGACGTGCACCCAGCTTGCGCCCTGCTCGGCAAACGAGCGGGCGACGGCCACGGGGTCGTCGGAATATACCTTGCAGCGGCTCCGGTCGCCGCGCTCCAAGCGCACAACCTTGCCGCCGATCAGATCGATTGCGGGAAACAGAATCATCGGCCGGCCCCCTCGACGATGCTCACGAAGTTCTTAAGGATGCGCTGACCCAGCGCAGAGGATTTCTCGGGATGGAACTGGCAGCCCCACACGTTGCCATGGCGCACGATGCACGGGAAGCTCCGCGTGTAGTGCGTGCGCGCCAGAACATCGGCGGCATCGGCATCGTCGGCCACCGCATAGCTGTGGGTGAAGTACATGTTGGCGCCCTCGGCAAAACCGGCGAGCAGCGGATCGGCCGCACCGGCGGGCGTCATGTGCACCTGGTCCCAGCCCACGTGCGGGACCTTCAGGCGGCTCGACTCCAGGCGCGTGCACGAACCGCGCATAATACCCAGGCCATTGACCCAGGGGCCGCCGGCCTGCTCGGGGGCGCCGCCATCCGCAGCCGCGCCCTCATCCGCAGGCACGCCCTCGTTGCCGCGCTCAAAAAACAGCTGAAGGCCCAGGCAGATGCCGAGCAGCGGAGTTCCGGCGGCAACGGCATCGAGCACCGCGTCCGCCTCGCCGCTCTGGCGCATAAAGGCGATCGCGTCATAGAACGCGCCCACGCCCGGGATGACCAGACCGTCGGCGTTGCGGATCTGCTCCGGATCGTCCGATGTGCAGGCGGCGGCACCGGCGCGCACAAGTCCGCGCACGACGCTCGACAAGTTACCCTTGTGGTAGTCGACCACCACGATCTCCGGTTCGCCCACGCGACCCTCCCCTTCTCTTCGTCCAAAACCACCACAAAGGGGACAGGCACCTTTGTGGTGGTTTCTGCCTATATGGCGGTTACAGTGAGCCCTTGGTGCTGGGGATGCCCTGCACGCGGGGATCAAGCTCACAGGCGTGACGCATCGTGCGACCCACGGCCTTAAAGGCGGCCTCGATAATGTGGTGCGAGTTGTCGCCCGCAAGCTCGCGCACGTGCAGCGTGAGCTTGGCGTCGCGCGCGAAGGCGTAGAAGAACTCGACGGCCAGCTCGGTATCAAAGGTGCCCACACGCTCGGTCGGCACGGGCAGCTCGCAGTAGGCCCGCCCACGACCCGAGATGTCAACGGCGGCCATCACGAGCGTCTCGTCCATGGCGATCGCCGCATCGGCAAAGCGCGTAATGCCCGCCTTGTCGCCCAGCGCCTGGCAAAACGCCTCGCCCAGCACAATGCCCGTGTCCTCGACGGTGTGGTGCGCGTCGACCTCCACGTCGCCCACCGCATGCACCGTCAGATCGAACAGACCATGGCGGCCAAAGGCGTTGAGCATGTGGTCGAAAAACGGCACGCCGGTCGAGATATCGCACACGCCGCTTCCATCCAGGTCGAGCTTGACGACAATGTCGGTCTCGCCCGTCTTACGGGTTACCTCGGCATAACGGCCCATCTACATCTCCTCCTTCACCAGCGCGGCAAACGCGGCCAGCACCTCATCGTTTTCCTGCGGGGTACCCACGGTAATGCGCAGGCAGTCCGCGAGCCCCGGCGCGTAGCTAAAGTCGCGCACCAAAATCGAATACTCATCGCGCAGACGCTCGCGCACGCGCGTGGCATGCGGCGTGCGCACGAGCACAAAGTTCGCCGCGCTCGGCCATGCCTCCACGGGCATGCCCTCGGCAGCCATTGCACGCAGGGCGCACAACTCGTGTTCGCGCTCGGATGTAACTTGCGCCACCACGGGCGCATACGCATCGCGGGCGCGCACGCAGGCAAACGCGGCGGCCTGGCTCAGCACATTGACCGAGTAGATCTGGCGAATCGCCGCGAACACATCGATAACCTCGGGCGCCGCGATCACATAGCCCAGACGCGCGCCGGCGGCGCCAAACGCCTTGGACAGCGTATGCAGAATCACCAGGTTGGGATGCTCGGCGATAAGCCCCTGCGCCGTGGTGGCCGCGCCAAACGAATCGTCCGCAAACTCAACGTAGGCCTCGTCGACCATGACCATGCCGGGGCACGCATCGCACAGGGCCGCGACAAAGTCGAGCGGCGCCACGTCGCCCGTGGGATTGTTGGGCGAGGTCACGATCGCCAAGTTGCACTCGGGTGCCGCTGCGAGCACAGCCGCTTGGTCGAGCTCAAAGGTCGCCGGGTCGCGCCACACGTCGCGCACCTCGGTCTGGCACAGAGACGCAAAGAAGGCATACTCGCTAAAGCACGGCGGGCAGTTGAGCAGGGTCCGCCCCGCGCCGCCAAACGCCAGCAGGTAGTTATAGAGCAGCTCGTCGCCACCGTTGCCCACGCAGACGTTCTCGCGCGTCACGCCATGCCAGGCGGCCAGCTCGTCGCGCAGGTCGTTCGACATGGGATCGGGATAGCGGTTGAGTGGCGTGGCAGCCAAGGCCGCGTCGATCGCCTCGCGCACGCCGGCCGGCACGGGATAGGTGTTCTCGTTGGCCGAAAGGTTGATGCGCGTAGGCGTAAAGTTGGGATCGTAGGGCTCAATACCGGCCAAGTAGGGCTGGACGAGCTCCTTCATGCGGGGCGTCAGCTCGGCCATATTAGGCCTCCTCGACGACCGCGCCGGCGGAACTACCCGCAGCCGCCGCCAGGTCCACACCCTCGGCGACCGTCGCCACAGCGTCGCCCGGCCAGGCGACCTTGGTCAGGTCGGCCGCAGCCAGCGACTCGGCACTCACGGCATCCTCGCCCTGCTCCAGCACGCGGCGACGCAGAGCGGCGGAAAGCGCGTGCGCCCACAGCCCTTCGGCCTCGGCCAGGCGCTGCGTAGCGGGAGCATCAGAGAGCAGGCCTTCGGGCGTATAGCAAATGACACTCGAGCGCTTAACGAACTCTTCGACCGAAAGCGGGTTGGAGAACATGGCCGTGCCGCCGGTCGGCAGCGTGTGGTTGGGGCCGGCAACGTAATCGCCGAGCGGCTCGGAGCTCCAAGCGCCCACAAAGATGGCGCCGGCGTTGCGAATGCCGCCGAGCAGGCCCATCGCGTCCTTACAGTGCAGCTCAAGGTGCTCAGGCGCCACGGTGTTCACGGCCTCGATGGCGGCAGCCATGTCGGCGGCCACCACGATGGTGCCCTCGTTATCGAGCGAGGCGCGCGTGATCTCGGCACGCGGCGACTGCGCCACTAGAATATCGATGCCCGCCTCGACCTCGCGCGCAAACTGCTCGTCGCAGGTCACCAGGTAGCAGGCAGCCAGCGGATCGTGCTCGGCCTGCGCCATCAGGTCGGCAGCAACCACCATGGGCTTGGCCGTGGCATCGGCCAGCACGCAGACCTCGGAGGGGCCGGCGACCATGTCGATACCCACGTCGCCCGAGACAATCTGCTTGGCCGCGGCGACAAAGGCGTTGCCCGGGCCGGTGATCTTGTCGACGCGCGGAATGGTCTCAGTACCGTACGCCAGCGCAGCCACGGCCTGAGCGCCGCCCACCATATAAATCTCGTCCACGCCGCCAAGCTTTGCCGCGGCGAGCGTGTAGGGGCTGATCAGGCCGTCCTTTTGCGGCGGCGTCACCATGACCACGCGCTTGACGCCGGCGACCTTGGCGGGAATGGCATTCATAAGCACGGTGGAAGGATACTGCGCGCGACCGCCCGGCACGTAGATGCCGGCCGCCGCGAGCGGGGTCACCTTAACGCCGAGCATCGTGCCGTCCGCACGCGTGGTAAACCAACTCTGCTCGACCTCGCGCTGGTGGAACTCGCGGATCTGGCGTGCAGCTTTCTCCAACGCGGCGACAAAGGCCGGATCGAGGCCTTCGAGCGCGGCATCGATCTGCTCTTGCGGCAGACGGAAGCTCTGCAGCTCAACGCCATCAAAACGCTGACAGTAATCGCGCACCGCGGCATCGCCGTTGGCACGCACGTTTGCCACGATATCGCGGGCGGCGTCGACGATGTTTTGCGGCAGCACGCCCTTGCGGTTGAGCTGGTTGGTAACGAGGCACTCACCGGGAGCAAGCTTGATAGTCTTCATATCGGTATCCCCTATCGGTCGAGGTTATGTTCGAAAAACGAGAGACCGGGCAGCGGCGTCAGTCGGCCCGCCGCCCGGACGTTGGGGCGCCCGTGCGTGCTCGCGCTATTGTGCCGAGCCCGCGACGGGCTCAAAATGCTTGTCCTTCACGGCTGCCGCCAAGCGATCTGCCAGATTGCGTACGCGCGGATCCAGACGTGCGGCGCCCGGATTGACAAAGAAGCGGGCCGTGCAGTCCATAATGCGACCGGTGATGACCAAGTCGTTGTCGCGCAGCGTGGCACCCGTGGCAGTAATATCCACGATGCGATCAGTCATGCCGACGATGGGGCCCAGCTCGATGTTGCCGTGCAGCGAGACGATATCGGCGTTCACGCCGCGCTCGGCATACCAGGCACTCGCGATGCGCGGATACTTGGTGGCCACGCGAAGCGACCCACGGCGGGCATAGTTGCGCTCGGCCTGGCCGGCGCGCCACGCGGGCTCCGCCTCGATAAACGTGCACAGGCCGTAGCCCAGGTCGACCAGCTGCAGCAGGTTGAGGTCTGCCTCGATAAGCGAGTCCCAACCGCAGATGCCGCAGTCGGCACCGCCACAGCCCACAAAAGCGGGCGCGTCGCTGGGACGCACGATGACAAACTCGATATCGCCGACCGTACCCTCGCCGACACGCGTGTCGCGGCCGCGCACGATCAGGTGACGGCCGGGATCGCGCAGCTCCGAGACATCCAAGCCCGCGGCCTCGAGCACGTCGAGCGTGTCGGCCTTGAGCGAGCCCTTGGGCACGGCGATGCGCAGCGGACCCTCGGTGCCGCGGCCCGCGGCGTGATCGCCATCCGAAGCGGCGTCCTCGGCCGAGGTGCGCGCGGCCTCCAGACGCTCAAGCGAAAAGGCAAAGCCCGCCGCCGGCACCTCGATGCCGTCGCCAAATGCACCGGTAAAGATGGAGTCGTAGCGTCCGCCCGAACCCACCGGATCGGGCAGGCCGCCGGCATAGGCCTTAAAGACCAGACCCGTGTAGTAATCAAACGAGTTCATGATGGAGAAGTCGAACGACAGTACCTGGGCATCCTCGGGAGCCAGACCCTCGACCAGGGCACGTAGTTCGCGCGTCAGCGGCGCGGCGATACCGGCAGCCTCAAGCAGCGCATCGACGCGGTCGAGCACCTCGGCACCACCGTGCAGGCGCGGCAGCTCGCTAATGGCAGCCTTGACGGCCTCGGGCTCGGCGCTTGCCGCCACACGGGCATCGAGGCCCACAAAGTCGTTGGCGTGCACGCAACGCAACGCCTCGGCAGCCAGTTCGCGGTCCTCACAGGCCGCAAGCAACTCCTTAAACGGACGCACGCTGCCCGCGATAATGCGCGCATCGGGAAGTGCCAGCTTGCGCACCGCCTCCGCCACCAGCGAGACGATCTCGACATCGCCCGCGGTGTCGCCCACACCGATAAGCTCAAAACCCAGTTGCGTAAACTGACGCGAGCCGCCGGCATTGCGTTGGCACTCACGAACCACCGGCGCCTCGTAGCGCAGGCGCAGCGGCAGATCGGCCGCGCGCATGCGGGTCGAAACCAGGCGAACGATCGGCAGCGTGTTGTCGGGACGGACTACCAGCAGGCGACCGTCATCATCAAAGAGCTTAAACGGGGTGTCCGCAATGCGGCCGCCTTCCTCGAGCGAACCCTTGTCCTCGAGCAGCGGCGTCTCGACCGGCAGGTAATGATGCTCCCTGAAGCAGCCCTTCACCGTACATGCGATCTCCTCGCGCGCCTGAGCCTCCTCGGGCAATATGTCCCGGAATCCCCACGGTGTGGCCGTCATCTGGTGAGCCTCCTCATGCTGTGTTTCGTATAGAACAGAAGACCGGCATAGCTCCGCCGGTCTTCTGGGTACTTTAGCATACTAGAGTGCTTGCGGGGAAAATCCGTCACAGCCGCTCACACCGTATTCATTTGGAAACATAGGGCAGATTGCCGCAGCCCAACCCCACCTAAGCGCCAATCGCACGACGATACTCTGCCATTACCTGCGCATCGGCAGCTGCGGGGTCGGCAAAATAGCGCCCGTCATAGGTCTCGGCCGAAACAACTCCGCGATAGCCGCGCGCCACCAGCCTATCCAGGTCGGCGCGCATATCGCGGTCGCCGTCACCCCAGGCAAGATGCGTCGTGCCATCTGCCGCAACATCGACAAAATGCACGTGGGCGACATCATCGCCAAGCAGGTCGAAATAATCGTCGATGGTATCCCCCGCCACCGCCATGGCGCCCAAATCCAGACACGCCTTAAGCGCCGGATGATCAACTGCCTCGATCATACGCTTCGTGTCGGCCGCCGAGTTCACGATCATCGACTCAACCGGCTGCAGGGCCTCGAGCACCAGTCGCACGCTGCGCTCTCCCGCATGCTCGGCAATCGCACGCAGCATCGAAGCGCTGCGACTCCACGCGTCCTCGATCGGCTCGTTCAAAAATGCCCAGCCGCTCGAGACCATGACCTGCTCGGCTCCAAGTTCCGCCGCGATATCCACAACGTTCTTAAAGTACGCGAGCGTACGGGCACGCGCCTCATTCCCGCGCGCCGCGATATTCCACGGCTTGGGGTTGTTCTGTTCGGGACAAAGCCCCACAATCCGAACCCCATACCGCTGTGACAGCTCCCGCACCTGCTCGAGCGAATCGTATCCATGGCAATCGACATACAGATGCATCGCCCCGGTCCAAAGCTCGCAACACGCGTAGCCCGAGGCCGCCGCCGAGGAAAAGAATTCCTCAAGGTCAAAATAACGATGGCTGATATTCATGACGGCAAGCTGCGGATACTCCATCTTGTCCACCTTTCGGCAAAAGGGCGCCGCAGCACAGTGTGCGCGACGCCCCCTCTTACATTGTTTTAATTATGACGGATGCCCTACTGAACACCAAGCACTCCAAAGAACGCACCGGCGATACTCACGAGTAGGATCACGAGCATGATGAGCAGCGGATTCATCTTCTTCTTGAGCATGAGATAGACAATTCCAAACAGCCCCATCGTGACAAAGCCCGGGAAGATTCCGTTGAGCAGCTCGGCGAGCGTCTGAGCGCCATCGCCCGCGCCGACCATGAGCGGAATGTCCACGGTGACCATCTCCATGGTCATAGCACCGATCACCATGGCGCCCATGATAGAGGCCATATTGACGATCGTGTCCATAATGCCCGATTCCTGGACCTTGCTGATCATGTCCGAGCCAAAGCGATATCCCACAAACGTCAGCAGGTAACGGATGATGTAGTGAGGGACGTTGAACACGAGCAGGAACAAAATCGGGCCAAGAATAGAGCCCTGCAGCGCCAGCGACGTGCCGACACCCGTTGCCAAAATTCGCAGCGTGCCCCAGTAGAAGGCATCGCCCACGCCGGACAGCGGTCCCATCAAAGCAAGCTTGACATTAGAGATCGCGCTCGTGTCAAAGTTATCTTCGGTGGCGTTGACTTCTTCCATTGCGGCAGCAATAGACATGGGGAGCGTCGAGATGTACGGCGTGACGTTATAGAGCTCCATATGGCGCTTAAGGGCGGCCTTAAAGTCTGCATCCTGCGGATACAGCTTGCGAAGGATCGGCATAAGGGCCCACATAAAGCCGATATGGCCCATACGCTCGTAGTTCCAGGAGTGTTCATAGGGAATCGAGCGCCAGAACAGCTTCTTAAGATCTGCGCGGGCAATCAACCCGTCGTAGGAAGACTCAAACTTAAAACTCATCGAACCCACTCCCAATCGCAGGATCCTCGGTTGCCGCTGCGGGCTGCTCCGCCTTTTTCTTCTCGCCCAAAACCGTCATCGCGACGACGATGATCGCGGCAAAAATCGCCACGCCCGTCGTGCTAATGCCAAAGTAGGCGACGAGGAAGAAGCCAGCGAAGAAGAACGGAGCCACCGTTTTGTTCATAATCATCTGCGCCAGCATCGCAAAGCCGAGTGCGGGCAAGAAGGCGGCGGCAACATCCATGCCGGTCTGAACGAAATCGGGGATGATGTTGAGCAGGCTGGCGACGGCATCGGCGCCAAAGAAGAATGCCAGGGGAATAATCAGCAGACCGCACCAGCTCTGCGCGTAACCGGCGATGAGCATGTTGCGCGTGATGGCCTTGGTGTCTCCGTCCTCGACGTTTTTGTCGATACGGTGCACCAGCAGCAGCATCACCGGCTGGCCCAGGGCGGTATCGAGCGCCAGGACGATCGTTGCGATGGGAATGCCCAGGGTCAGGGCCGCCGAAGCGTCCGCGCCGGCCTGCATGGCAAGAGATACGCCCAGGATAGTGCCGGAAATCGTATCGGGCGGGTTATAGGCGCCGACCGAAATGGCGCCGACCATGGCAAGCTCCATCGTGGCGCCCATGATCGTGCCGGTCACCATGTCGCCCATGACAAGGCCAACCAGAGGTCCGAGCACGATCGGGCGCTGGAGGTAGCTCGTGCCCGTCAGCCACTCGGAATAACCCAAAAGGGCAATAAGGAAAATCAGGATTGTCTTGATAACCATGATGGCCCCTAACCGATGACCTTCGCGGCGTCAGTCTTCGCATCTGCCGGAATCATCTGAATGAACAGCTCATAGCCCTCGCCGAGCAGCTCCTTCACGTAGGCCTCGTTCTCGGGCGTAAGGAACACGCTCGTCGAGACCTGGCGGGCGTCCTCGCTAAAGGCAACATTGCCGAGGTTGATCTTCTTGACGCCCATCGCCTTGGCGACGGCACCGGCCTGCTGGATCGTCTCGCAAACCACGAAGAGCTTGTACTTGTCGGTCACACCGCTCTGAAGCGCCTTGACGGCGTCCTCGGTGTTTTTGACGACGACCTTGCAGCCCTCCGGCTTTGCAAGAGACAGGGCCTGCAGACGAAGCTTGTCATTGAGGACCGTGTCGCTCACCAACAGGATGCAGTCGGCACCCAGAGCCGAGGTCCAGCTAACGGCAACCTGGCCGTGAAGCAGTCGATAGTCCACGCGAATCATCTGAATCATGATGTGCTCCCAACGATTAAAACTCATCAAGTTCGGCCTGCCCCAGCAGGTCGTTGACGTACTTGACCTTAGTGTCGTCCGCCTCGACGATCTGGCGAATGGCCTCATCGATCGGGGTGGATTCGGACACGAACAGCAGCTGAATAAGGAGTGGCAAGTTCATATTGGTCACCAGGTGCGTGTTAGGACGCATCTGGACGATCTTGGTGAACTCGTTGTTGACGCTGCCGCCAAAGAGGTCGGTGCAAACGACGACCTCATCGTCCGCGGCAAAGCCGTCCAGAATCGTTGCAGCCTCCTTGGCCAGGTCCTCGTTTCCGTCGACATACATAGATAGCGCATGGACGTTTTCACGCTCGCCGGAGAGCAGGCCGATGCTCTCGACAATTCCAGACGCGAAATGAGCATGGGATGCCACGATAAACTGCCTCATTCGATTCCCCTTTCTTGCGAATTTCGGCATAAAAATGCCCGGGCGCATGCGCCCGGGCAGGGTGCTTCTTGATCAGTAGCTTATTTGTCACCGATTAGTAGTCGAACTGGTGATAGTAGCGGCGATAGTTGAGGTTGTGCTTGGTGACCGTCTCGTAGTAAGCAGCAAGGCGATCGGTGATCAGCGAGGAGAGGATCCACGGAGACACGATGACGCGGAACTCGTCGTCAAGGCCCGGGATCGCGAACTCGGCGGTGTCGATGATGTTGATGTCGGTGTCGCCGGTCACGCCGCGGTTGAGGAAGGCGCGGACGCGCTCGTCGAGCTTGCGGTTCTCGTCCTCGCCCATGAACAGGAAGACGGGGACGCCCGGCTCCACGAGCTCGAGGGTGCCGTGGAAGAAATCGGCCGAGGTGATGTAGCGGGTGCGCTTCCACTGCATCTCCTCGAGGATGCACATCGAGAACAGGATGGTCTCGCCCCACAGGGCGCCGGAGCCGATGAACATGGTGTAGGGGGCCAGGGCGTACTTCTTGGCGAGCTCCTCGGCGCGCGGCTCGAAGCTCTTGCGGATGTCGACCAGGTGGGTCCAAACATCCTTGGTCTGCTCAATAAACTTGTCGAACTGCGGGAAGCAGCCGCGGCGGTTGAGCAGGCGCAGGCCGAAGCAGTCGGCGAGGTAGTAGCCCATCTCGCAGCCGCCATTACCATGATCGGAAGCCATCTTGACGCAGTTCTCGGCGCCGACAGCCTGGCCGATGAGACCCTCGGGCTTGGTCATGGCGTAGACGCGTACGCCCATCTCCTTCATCTTCTTGACGGCCTCGAGGACCTCGGGGGTGGTGCCGGACTCGGAGGCGGTGAGCACGACGGACTTCTCGGTCATGCGCTTGTGGCCCATGACGTTCCACTCGGCGGCGTGGATCAGGTAGACCTCGAGGTCGCGGTCGCCGAACTTGTTCATGAGGTACTCGAGCTGCATGAGCTCGTCCCAGGTGCCGCCGACGCCCATCAGGAACACGGCGTCGTAGCCCTCGTCGGCGACCTTGTCGGCGAGCGCGGTCATCTTCTTGCCGGTCTCGTAGAGCGCCTTGCCGTCCTCGAGATAGCCCTCCTGGTCGAAATGCATGATCTCGATCTTCTCGGTTTCCTTCATTTGTCTCTCCTTTCTGGGGTTGTTTCCACATCCCCCATGCCAACGGGCATCAAAACCCGCTTACATTCCGTAACACTCGGCCGCTTTGGCCTTAAGCGCATTGACTGACTCTTCGTAGCCCTCCGCCTTGACCTCCATTTGCTTGGAGACAGCATCGAGATACGGGTGAACGTCCCATGACTTCAGACGCTCGGCGATTATTGCCGCAATCGTCTGGAAGAACACGAGATTGGGAATTGCACTGAGCAGCGGAGCCACCTGAGGCACCACAACCTCGTGAGCCCTACCCTTGGGATGGGCCGTGAGCAGCACCGTTTTTGCCGTAACGTTCGATAGCGCATCGGCGATATTCGCAAGACGCTCCGACCCCTGCGGATCGTCGACAATAAACACCAGGTAGCCTGGGGTTATCTGCATCTCGGGACCGTGGACGAACTCCTCGCCTTCGTGATGCATGGCAGGAATCTTGATGGTCTCGCTCAGTTTGAGCGCCGCCTCCTCGGCAACACCGTAGTTGGGGCCGTTGCCGACGACCATAGCGGGCGTGTGCTCAGAAAGCTCGAGCATGTGGTCTTGGACATATGCCTCGGCGGTCTTGCACATCACGGCATTAGCCTGGATAGCCTCGCGCAGGCCATCAAGACGCTGAGCAACGCCCTTGGCGTCAATCGTTCCGCGCGCCTGACCGCCGTAAATACCAAAGAGCACCAGGTACTCAACGAGAACCTCGACGCCCAGAGTCACAAAGTCCACCGACTCGACACCCACACCGTAGTCAAGAACGATGTCGGCGTGTTCCTTGATGGGTGCCTCGACGTTTGCCGTGAGCGCAACTGCAGCCATATCGTGTGCGCGCATGTAATCAAGAGCCGCGATCGTATTGGTCGAATAGCCACTCTGCGAAACGGCAATGTTGAGCGCATGCTGTGGATAGGTGTGTTCAAAATCGACGAAGGCCTCGGGCGTCACAACGGACACCTGCATTTGCAGGGTATCTTGCAGGTAATCGCGGGCGCAATCGGCGGCATGGCGCGACGAACCCGAAGCAACGATGCGCAGCGCGTCAAAAGAACCGGACTGGAAAATATCAACGAGCTGCGCTACCAGCTCAGACGAACGCTCGAGGTTCTCTCCCATACGCACATGGGCAAGCTGAACGTAATCGAGCATCTTCATCGTCTCACCTCGTAACAAATCATTAGTATTTGATACCAATCACAGTTACAGGTTACGGCTTTTTGATACCTCTTTGTCGATTAATTTGTCCCCATCGGCGAACGGTCGATTTTGAGCCATGTAAGGTCGTATATGCAGTCTGCTCAACAAATCAAAATTCCGTCAGCTTTTCAGCCCGTTATGCAAAAAACCAGCTAGTACGTATAGGTATATCCACCCGCATCACCGCGGTTAAACGACTTGACGTACTCGATCGCCTGGCCGCTCGCATCGAAGCTCACGCACTCAAGCGTCAAGGCAAGATCGCCCTGCTCCAGTCCAAGCAGGCCGGCATCTCGCGCGCCCAGCGCTTCGATATCGAGCTTTTCCTGTGCCATGACCGGCTTTCGGCCCAACATCTCATAGGTCTCGTACAAACTGAAGACCGACACGTCAATATCTTCGATTGTGGGAAACAGCAGGCACGGGATGAACGCCATCTCAATCGATACGGGATCGCCGTTGACGCAGTTCAAACGCCGAATCGAATACAGTAAATCGTCCTCGGCAATGCCAAACAGGTTGGCATAATATGGACCCGCATAACGCTTGGAACGCGCGAGGATGCGGACGGACGGCTCGCCGCCCGAAGCACGAACCGATTCGCGAAAGCCTCCCGTTCGCTCGTAGGCAACGGGCACTTTCTGTGCCACAAACGCGCCCTTTCCGCGGACGCGTCGAATCTGCCCACGCCGAACCAGCTCATCGACAGCGCTTCGGATGGTCAAGCGCGTCGTACCAAATTCCTCGGCGAGGTCTTTTTCGGACGGGATCATGGAACCCGTGGGATATATACCGCGCTCGATACGCTCCTCGATGCGGCGTCGAATGCGCATATAAACCGGGGTGGCATCTACTGTTTCAGCCATTGTTCACCTGCCACGCTCCTCATGCCGTTCTTTTCACCGTTATCGGCAAAGCGGAACTTTGTGGGCAAAATCACCGATTTGCAATGCTCCACAAAACGCATGTCCTTATCAAATTCTATCGTGCTCTCATAGAACACCGGCGTTCCCTCTTCTTGCTGGAGTAACTCGGCCTCTTCGGCGTTCAAACGCGAGATGGAGATATGCTCACGTCCATGCTCAACGCGCACGCCACCTTCTTTGAGCAAGACATCGTAAAGGCTCTCACACTCAAAATCGTGATCGGGAAGCGAGGGGCACAGGGACAGGTTAACGTGAGCCGTCTCGATTGACGCCGGCTCGCCCTCAATAAGTCGAACACGCTGCATGCGGAGCAAAGGAGCGCCTACAGCAACCCCAAGCTTGTCGGCAAGCGCCTCATCCGCCTCGATGGCCACGGTGGAAACCAGACGAGAAGAGGGGTGCAGGCCGGCAGTCCGCACAGCATCGGAAAAGTTATACGTTTCCTGAAAGATATTGAGCGGTTTGGGAGGACACACATACGTACCCGATCCGCGACGGCTCTCGAGCGTTCCACACGAGATGAGCCGCGTGATACCGGCGCGCAACGCCGTACGCGAAACGCCAATCTCTTCGCACAGCACGCGCTCGGCCGGCAGGCGATCGCCGCCGGCAAGCTGATGGTGCTGGATATACCAAAGAATCCCCTCAACAGCACGATCTTTGGGGGGAATTGCATAAGATTCGCCTGCCATTGCACAGACTCCTCGTTCAGAAACGTATGTCGCCAAAATTAGGCCAGACCACCCATGGCATCAAATTCGGCCTTGATCTTCTCGGCGACATTCCGATACGACTTATACAGGCTTGAATCGCGTTTGACTTCATCGGTCATAACGGGAATCTCTAGTTTGGAAACCTCGTCTTTTCCCGTCTGAACCGCCACAACAACGCCCATACCAAGACACATATTACGCTTGGCTGCGTTCATTTTTGCCGCCTTAGCGGGATTTGCCAGAATACGCTGGGCAAATTCCTGTTTAGAGACCGCTTCATCGGCCTCCGGATCGCCCGCCTCGGCCACTTCGCACTGCAACACGTCCGCATAGTCAAAAATCTTCGGCTCGCTGCCGCGCTGATGTACGGCCCACTTGCGACGCGTGGCATCCTGGTAGATAGCCGGCAAAAACGTAAACCGCGGCGGGTCCAAAATCGTATCCGTGATGGTAAACACATCGGGATCAAAGGCGTCCTGCGGGTTTTTCTTCTTGAACAGCCCCATATCAGCCTCCCGTACTAGCATTAAACAACTCAAGCTGAATATAGCACCAATTTCAAGCCGCCGCCTTACCCTATCGGTACGCGGCGTCTATGGCTCGCCCAGCGGAAAAGTTCACGGACGAGGGCCGGGGAGGCATACTTTGTTTTGAGAAGTGGGCTTCGCGAACTTCTCAAAACAAAGTATGCCTCCCCGGCCCCGGCAATGTAATCTTGGCTGATCCTAGTTGGATGCACAATCCACAAGGCAGCAACAGCCAAGTCCCCATTACATTAAAAAATATCAGCCCCCGCATATCGAAACGGTCGAGAGGGCCGCCTCCGGGCTGGTGCCCTTCCTCGGAGAAGTTCGCGAAGCCCACTTCTCAGAGGAAGGCACCCGCCCGGAGCAGGCCCCAGCGCGAGACCGTCCCGGATGCCTACCTACTCGTTGTCGCCCGCGGTCATCTGCGTTGCGGAGAGCGCGCCGTCGGCAGCGGTTGCGGCTGCGGCGTCGGGCCAGACCCAGTCGGTAAAGGCCGGGTGATCGAAGCCCTCGTCGCACGCGAACTCAAAGGCCTCGGTGCGGAAAGCCTCCCACTTATCAATCTGCTCGGCAAACTTATCGGCGTCGACCATGCGCAGCACGTCGGCGGCCAGAGCCCAGCGGTCCATGTTGTTCAGGCGCAGCATGTCGAACGGCGTGGTCGTGGAGCCTTTCTCCTCGTAGCCGTGGACGCGGAAGGCATCGTGGCCGGGGCGGTTCCAGATCAGACGGCGGATCGTGCCGGCATAGGCGTGGAATGCGAAGAGCACGGGCTTCTCGCCACAACCGAACAGCTCAGCCCAGCGCTCATCGCTGATGGCCTGGTCGTTCTCGCAGACGTTCTGAATCTTGAGCAGGTCGACCACGTTGACGAACCACACCTTAATGCCCAGCTCACGCAGCATGTCGGTTGCGGCCAGAGCCTCGAGCGTCGGCACGTCGCCGCACGCGGCGACCACGACGTCGGCCTCGGCGAGCGAGTCGGCAGTCGATGCCCACTCCCAAGTCGCGACGCCCTCGGCGAGCTCGGACTTGGCCTCGTCGACCGTCTGGAAGGTGGGGGCTGGCTGCTTGCCGCAGAAGATGGCGTTGACGCAGTCGATGGACTGGTAGACGCGCTCGGCAACGGCAAGCGCCATGTTGGCGTCGGCCGGATAGTAGGCATTCACGATATGCGTGTCGTTGGCCTTGTTGAGCAGCAGGTCGATAAAGCCGGGGTCCTGGTGCGAGAAGCCGTTGTGGTCCTGACGCCAGACATGGCTCGACAGCAAAATGTTGAGACCGCTAATGGGGGCACGCCACGGAATCTCGCGCTTGGTTGCCTCGAGCCACTTGCAGTGTTGGTTGACCATGGAGTCGACCACATGGACAAAGCTCTCGTAGGAGCTCCACACGCCGGAGCGGCCGGTGAGCACGTAGGCCTCGAGGAAGCCCTCGCACTGGTGCTCGGACAGCTGCTCGACAACCTTACCGGAACCGGCCAGCAGCTCGTCGTTGGCATCGTCCTCGTAAAAGCCGGCGTCCCACTGCTTCTTGGTCACCTTGTAGGCAGCCTGCAGGCGGTTGGACGCGGTCTCATCGGGACCGAAGATACGGAAATCGTCCATGTTCTTGGCCAGAACGTCGGCAGTGTACTCGCCAAAGACGCGGGCGGCCTCGGTGGAGCCCCAGCCGTGTCCCTTACTTGCGACGGGGATCTCGTGGGCGTGAATATCGGGGAGCTCGAGCTCGCGGCGCACCTTGCCGCCGTTTGCATTGGGGTTGGCGCCAATGCGCAGCTCACCGGTCGGCATAAAGGCCGTCACCTCGGGGCGCACCTTGCCCTCGGGCGTAAAGAGTTCCTCGGACTTGTAGGAGCGCAGCCACTCGCGCAGCACGCGGAAGTGCTCGTGAGTGTCCTTGGCACTCGCCAGCGGCACCTGATGCGCACGCCAGGAGTCCTCGGTCTTCTTGCCGTCGATCTGCTTGGGGCAAGTCCAGCCCTTGGGCGTACGGAACACGATCATGGGGTAGGCCGGACGGACCACGGTCTCGCCCGCCGCAGCCTGGGCCAAAGCGGTGGCCTTGATGTCGCAAATCTCATCGAAAACCTGCTCAAACAGGGCGGCAAAACGCGCATGAATGCTTGCATGGCTCTCGTCGTCAAAACCGGCGACAAAGAAATGCGGCTTGTAGCCCATGCCCTCAAAGAACTTGGTAAGCTCTTCGTCGGACACGCGGGCAAGGATGGTGGGGTTGGCGATCTTGTAGCCGTTGAGGTGCAGGATCGGCAGGACGATACCGTCGGTTGCCGGGTTCACGAGCTTGTTGGACTGCCAAGAAGTCGCGAGCGGACCGGTCTCGGACTCGCCGTCGCCCACTACGGCCACGGCCAACAGGCTCGGGTTGTCCATGACGGCGCCGTAGGCATGGCTGAGCGTGTAGCCGAGCTCGCCGCCCTCGTGGATGGAGCCGGGCGTCTCGGGCGCAAAGTGGCTCGGGATGCCGCCGGGATAAGAAAACTGGCGGAAGAACTTCTGCAGACCAGCCTCGTCATTGGTGATGTCGGGGCGGATCTCACGGTAGGTGCCATCGAGCAGCGACTGGGCGGTGCCGGCAGGGCCACCGTGGCCCGGACCCATCAGGAAGATGGCGTTCTGGTTGTGGTCGGCGATGAGACGGTTGACATGACCGAACAGGAAGTTGATGCCAGGCGTGGTGCCCCAGTGACCGACCAAGCGGTGCTTAACGTCCGGGCGACCAAAGTCGCGCACCTCACCGGTTTTCTCATCGACAAAGTCGGTGCGCATCAGCGGGTTAGAGCGAAGGTAGATCTGACCGACGGACAGATAGTTCGATGCGCGCCAATACAGATCGACGCCCTCGAGCTCGGAAGCCGGCACCTCGTGTCCCAGCTTTTGCCACGGCGTCCCCAGTGTTTTAGCCATTGTTTATGTCCCTTCGCTGTGCGGTCACCCTCCGATACGGCAACCATTCGTTGGGACTAGTATATTTGCTAAAACGTTTTATCATGGTGAAAAAACGTTTTATCACCCTTATCAATCCCATCGATCAACAAAACGCGACATTCACCTGCGGCGTTGACTATCACAGGTACTCCACATTCGGTCTCTGCAAATTGATAAACGTGTTTAGTTGTGTTTAGTAAGCTCGAGCACGCTACCCTTTACGATAAGCACAGGCTCCAGAACGACCTCTTCGGCACGTCTACCGCCCCTACCGGCAAGACGCTTGGACATGCAGCCAAAAGCATGCTCCGCGAGGACACCGGGATCCTGCTCAATCGCGGTCAGCGCCGGCTCAAAGAGAACGTCGGCCGCCGAGTTGTCATAGCTTACGACCGAGATATCGCCTGGGATGCTCTTCCCCATCTCGTGCAAGCGCTTGAGCAGACCGAGGGCAATGTTATCCGAGCTTGCGAACACGGCGGTGGCATCGGTTGCAAGCACCGCCTCCGAGGCCTCATAGGCACTCGGGATGTAATATTCGCTCTCAAACTCCAGGCGCGCGTCGATGGGCAGTCCCACCTCGCGCAGCGCGCGCTCGTAACCGGCGAGTCGTTTGCGACCCGTATTGGAGCGACGCGCGTTAACCAGACAGGCGATGCGACGGTGGCCTTGCTCGATCAGATAGCGGGTGGCCATGTAGCCGCCCATCTCGTGGTCGAACATCACCTTGTCGCACTCGAGGCCCTCAATGGCGCGGTCGACCATCACGGCAGGGATGGGCAGATGGCTCACTTCCTCGCGCAGGGCGCGATCGTCGGAGAACTCGTCACCCACTACCAGAAAGACGCCGTCGACGCCGCGCGTCACCAGCTGGCGCAGCAGTTCCAGATCGTCATCGGCGCTTCCACCCGAGCTGGTAATAAAGAGCGCGTAACCGTCCTCGCGGCAGCGCTTTTCCAAGCTGCCGGCGAGCGAGGCAAAAAAGCGGCTCTCGATATTGGGAACGATAAGGCCCAGTGTGCGCGACTCGCGCATGACCAGGCTGCGCGCGATCTGGTTAGGAACATAGTGGTTGCGCGCCGCAACCTCCTTGATAAGCTTGCGGTTTTCTTCCGAGATGCGACAGGGCCGATTATTGAGAACAAGCGAGACCGACGAAGGGGAAAGCCCCACCTCCTGGGCGATCTGCTTGAGGGTGACTTTGTTGGCCATCTCGCTCCTTCCGAGTTTACGCGCAATCTCTTTAAAGTATAGCGACTGCCCATCTACCTCGGTGATAAACACTTTACCAATCCGGTGGACGGCTGTTTTATCGCCGTCAGCGCACCAAATCCGTCCAGGTGGGGTATATTGCAATCGATTTATGACAACAACCACCAAAAGGCGGATATTCGCATGCACGAGAACGACTTTTTTAACGAGGACCTGCTCTGCGCGCTCGCCGGCGTTGCCGGCGAGGACAACGTACTCATGAGCGAGCCCATGCGCGAGCACACCACGTTTAAGATCGGCGGCCCGGCCGACGTCTTTGTCACGCCCGATACAGAGCAGGGCCTCGTCGCCACACTCGATACCTGCTATCGCTGCGACCTGCCCCTCACCATCGTGGGCAACGGCTCCGACCTGCTCGTCGGCGACAAAGGCATCCGCGGCGTCGTCGTGGCACTGGGCGAAGGCCTCTCCAACATCACCGTCGATGGCACGCACGTCACGGCGGCAGCCGGCGCCCTGCTTTCCGATGTCGCCGCGGCAGCAGCCGAGGCCGGTCTCACCGGCATGGAGCCCATCTCGGGCATCCCCGGATCGGTCGGCGGCGCCTGCTACATGAACGCCGGTGCCTACGGTGCCTGCATGGCCGATGTGCTGGGGTCTGTGCGCGTCTACAAGCCCGCCCGCATGCTCGACGACGGCACCCGCGGCAGCGGCAGCATCATCGAGTTCGATGTTGACGAGCTCAACCTGGGTTATCGCAAGAGCCGCATCGCCGACGACGGCTTTATCGTGCTTTCGGCCACCTTCAATCTCGCCCCGGGCAACGCCGCGATGATCAAGGCCGACATGGACGACTACCGCCAGCGCCGCGAGGACAAGCAGCCGCTCGACATGCCGAGTGCCGGCTCCACTTTCAAGCGCCCCGAGGGCTACTTTGCCGGCAAGCTCATCATGGATGCCGGCCTGCGCGGCCATGCTGTCGGCGGCGCGCAGGTGAGCGAAAAACACTGCGGCTTCATCGTCAACGCCGACCACGCCACCGCCGCCGACGTCGACGAACTCATCCGCCACATCCAGGCAACCGTCAAGAACCAATTCGGAGTAGACCTACAACCCGAAGTCCACCGAGTAGGCGAATTTTTATAGCCCGCTCGCCGCGGTCCACTTTAATTAATAACGGGACAAGTGATGTAGCTCACTTGTCCCGTTTTCATTTATTTGCGAAGAACATCGGCCATCCGCAGGATTGAAATCATCGACCGATAAGTGAGTTCCACCTTTTCGCCCGCAAGCAGTCGTTTCGAGCCAATCTCATCTAGCCCCACAAGCCGAGAAAACAGCAAGCTACTCATCGTGCCCTCGTCAATTGATTCCTTTATGGTCTTCAAAACGTCCGTATCATGAAGCGACGCCGAGCTGTAGGGGGCAACACGAGCGGAACTCTCAATTAACGACGAGACAAAAGGATGGAGATGCTTTGGACATAGTCCATCAAACACCACATCCCCATTGTCATCCGAGCCGACTAGTCGCCAACTATAATGATCGACCCAGTCGTCTCCGTCATATATGGTGTCCATGAGCAACTTCCCGTCTAGAGAGAAACCTGTTTGAACATCGGGGCGCAAGACCGCAATCCATATAGGACCCGCAGCAGCTCCAACCCAACGCACCACACGACAATTGTATATTGCGACTATTTTAGATCTACATGATCAGTTCGAGTTCGCAACAAGGCGATTATTGCAGCTAGGTTATATTTCATTTTCCACTTTGATGAGCCGTCGGCTCCAAATTCCAAAACCGAAGTCCACCGAGTAGGCGAATTCCTTTAACAAAGAAGGCCCCGAAAGGGGCCTTCGCCATCTTTATATCAGACAACCAGTCCGGTGTATCGCGCTCAGGACCCGAGAGGGCCGGGACAGTCCGAGAGGCATAAGGTTGATCGCGAGTTCCGCACGAGCCGGAGAGCACTTAATGTGCTCTCCGTGCGAGCAGGACTGCCCGAGCAGGCAACCTTATGCCTCTCGGACTGTCCCGGACCAAACCGCAGCTACGACAGCGCAATACCGCCAAGCCAGCCCCAGCGCACGCCAGAGCCAGTGCCGTAGAACCCAATGAACGAGTCAAGCGACCTCGACGTGATGGCGCCCTCGTTACTCATAACGATGCCGCCGCCAACATAGATGCCCACGTGGCCATAGATCAGACCCGGTATGCCGGTACCGCTATGCGATGAGTCGGCAACAATCATGCCCACCTGCAGCGCCGAGCGGTCGGAGCTATAGCACCAGGCGTTAAACATATCGCACGCGTTACCGCCAAAGTAGCCAACGCCGGCCTTACGGAAGACATTGGTAACCCACGCCGCGCACCAGTTCTGACCCGGCGAAGGCGTGGAGTAGCACGCGTTGACGACGGCCTGCTGCTTGCCCGAGCCGGCATTCTGCTGCGGAGTTCCGGGCGCATACGATCCACCGCCCGAGCTCGAACCACCCGAGTAGGAATTGTTCTTGTTCGCGGCGGCCGCGGCAGCGGAGGCGGCTTTCTTGGCAGCTTCCTCGGCCTGGGCGGCAGCGAGAATCTCTGAATCGCGCTGAGCCATGAGCTCCTTGACGTCGTCGGAAAGACCGCTCAGCACGGTCTGGACCTCTTGCTGCTTGGCCTGCATATCCTGCATCTGGGCAGTCTGCTGGTCCTTGAGCTTCTCCAAGTCGGCCTTCTGCGACTCGAGCTCGGTCTTTTGCGCATCGAGCTCTTCCTGGATGGTCTGAATGTCCTCGATGGCGTCGCGGTCGCTCTTGTTGATCTTCTCAACATAGTGCGCATTGGCGACGAGCTCCTCAAACGAACCCGAGGCGAGCAGCAGCGACAGGATGTTGGTGCCGCCCGACTTATAGCTGGCGGAAACGCGATCGGAAAGATCGTCGCGCTTCTTTTTGAGCTCGGCCTTCTTTTCGTCAATCTGCGCCTGCGTACTGTCAATCTGGCCCTGTACGCCCTCGATATCGTTGAGGGTCTGGGCGTTCTTGTTGGCCAGCGCCGCGTATTCATTTGCGATGCTGTCGAGCTGGGCCTGGACCTCGTCAAGCTGAGCCTGGGCCGCATTGAGTTTGTCGGTGGTTTCCTTGGTGGCCTCCGCAGCATGGGCGCGAGCGGGCAGACCAAAAAGAACGGCTGCAGAAGCTGCGCCGAACAGGGCCTTGAGGGCAGTGCGACGCGAAAGCTCCTGGGAAAGGATGGAATCGCTGTTTGGTGACATATCTACTCCGTTACATGTTTATTTATATGTCGCTCAACTCATACATATTAGCGTACATCCGGCGCATCCCAACGATTTCCACGAACGGCAGCAAACCGTATGGTCGGCGGCTCGTATGCAAACGTCAAAGTCAAGGTTATGCCCACGCCAAACATTTCCATGAGTACGTTAGCATGCTCATCTGCTTTTCCTGCCGCGCACGTTCTTGGTACCCCTGCCTGCGCTATACTCCCCACAAGAAGTGTTCCTGATTCGATAGGAGACTACATGTCCAAAGCACTCGACCCCAAAGACACCTGCGTCCTCGTTACCGGTGGCGCCGGCTTTATCGGCTCGCACACCGTCGTTCAGCTGCTCGAGGGCGGCTATCAGGTCGTCATCGTCGACGACCTCTCCAACTCCAGCGCCGTCGCCGTCGACCGCGTCAAGACCATCGTGGGCGAAGAGGCTGCCAAAAACCTCACCTTCTACGAGGCCAACGTGCTCGACCGCGAGGCCATGAACAAGATCTTCGACACCCATCAGATCGACCGCGTCATCCACTTTGCCGGCTTTAAGGCCGTCGGCGAGTCGGTGAGCAAGCCCGTCGAGTACTACCACAACAACATCGAAAACACCCTGGTGCTCATCGACGTCATGCGCAACCATGGCTGCAAGTCCATCATCTTCTCGAGCTCCTCGACCGTCTACGGCGACCCGGACAACCCGCCCGTCACCGAGGAGGATCCTAAGAAGCCCGCGACCAACCCCTATGGTTGGACCAAGTGGATGATCGAGCAGATCCTTATGGACGTCCACACCGCCGACCCCGAGTGGGACGTCGTGCTGCTCCGCTACTTCAACCCCATCGGCGCCCATCCGTCGGGCCTGATCGGCGAGGACCCCAAGGGCATCCCCAACAACCTGGTGCCCTATGTCGCGCAGGTTGCCGTGGGCAAGCTCGAGGCCGTTCAGGTCTTTGGCAATGACTACCCCACTCCCGACGGCACGGGCGTGCGCGACTATATCCACGTTTGCGACCTGGCCTCGGGCCACGTTGCCGCCCTCAACTGGATGAACGGCAAGACCGGCGTCGAGATCTTTAACCTGGGCACCGGCACCGGCACCTCGGTGCTCGAGGTCATCGCCGCCTTCTCCAAGGCCTGCGGCAAGGAGCTGCCCTATGTGATTCGCGAGCGCCGCGCCGGCGATATCGCCGCCAACTGGTGCGATGCCTCCAAGGCCGAGCGCATGATGGGCTGGAAGGCCCAGTACGACATCGCGGATATGTGCCGCGATAGCTGGAACTGGCAGAGCCACAACCCCAACGGCTTCGCCGACGCTGAGTAGCAAAAACCTACATACCGCTCTTGCCCCGATCTCACGTTGTGAGGTCGGGGCTTTTTCACGGCATGTAACCATTCGCCGAAAATCGACCAACTTTTATATCTTGCCTGTACATGTTTAAACAACATGTTTTACAATAGGCATATCGAATCAGAACATCGGAGGCGGACTGCACACCCATCGGCAGGCCGACCCCACAACAAGAAGGTTGGTGAGCGCATTCATGGAGCGTGCAAGCGGCGTCCTCATGCCCGTCTCATCTCTGCCCGGACCTTACGGTATCGGCGGCTTTGGCTGGAACGCCTATGACTTTGTCGATTTCCTCGCCTCGTGCAAACAACATTACTGGCAGATTCTCCCCCTTACGACAACGAGCTATGGCGACTCGCCCTATCAGTCGTTCTCGGCCCGTGCGGGCAACCCCAATTTCATCGACTTTGCCGAGCTTATCGAGGCCGGCTATCTGGAGCAGTGCGATATCGACGGCGTGTACCTGGGCTCCGACCCCAGCAATGTCGACTATGGTGCCATCTTTGGTGGCCGTCGTCAGATTCTCGACCGCGCCGCCGAGCGCTTTGCCGCCGACAAGCCGGCCGACTTCGACGACTTTGTCCAAGCAAACGAAGACTGGCTCATCCCCTACTGCGAGTTCATGACCGTCAAGGAGGAGTGCGGTCTCAAGGCCTTTTGGGAGTGGCCCGCAGAGCTCCGTACCCGCGGCGAGGCTTCTGCCAAGGTCTGCGCCGCCCATCCCGCGCGCATGCTCTACCACCAGATGACGCAGTACTTCTTCAATCGTCAGTGGAGCCGCCTCAAGGCCTATGCCAACGAGCGCGATATCCTCATCATCGGCGACCTGCCCATCTATGTCTCGCGCGACTCCGTCGAGATGTGGGCCACGCCCGAGCTCTTTAAGATCGACGCCGCCGGTAATCCTGTGAGTGTCGCCGGCACGCCGCCCGACCAGTTCTCGGCCACCGGCCAGTACTGGGGCAATCCCATCTACGACTGGGACGCCATGGAAGCCGACGGTTTCTCCTGGTGGGAGGGCCGTATCCGCGCCGCCCTCGACATGTACGATGTCATCCGCCTGGATCACTTCCGCGGCTTCGAGGCCTATTGGGAGGTGCCGTTCTCCTCACCCGATTCGTCCTACGGTTCGTGGACGCAGGGCCCCGGCCTCAAGTTCTTCAAGACGCTCGAGGAAAAGCTCGGCACGCTGCCCATCATCGCCGAAGACCTGGGCTTCCTCACCCCCGGCGTCATCGACATGCGCGACAACTCGGGCTTCCCCGGCATGAAGATCTTGCAGTTCGCCTTTGAGGGCACCAACTCGTACTACCTGCCGCACAACTACATTGCCAACACCGTCGCCTATGTGGGCACACACGACAACGAGACGGCGCGCGGTTGGTTTGAGGGAACGGCCACCCCGCGTCAGCGCGAGCAGGCGGCCCTGTACACCCACCAGCAGGCAGGCGAGCCCATGGCCGATGCACTCAACCGCGCCATCGCCGCCAGCGTAAGCGATACCTGCATCTACACCATGCAGGACCTGCTCAACCTGGGCAACGAGGCGCGCATCAACACTCCCGCCACCATGGGCGGCAACTGGACCTGGCGCATGCTCGATGGCGCCATCACCCGCGAGCTCGAGCACAAGCTCACCGGCTGGACCGAGACCTACTTCCGCATCCCGTCGGAAGACGAAATTGAGCTTCCCCAATAGGAGCCACCGCGCCCGACCCCACCCCATCGTGCGGACGCGTCCGTTTTCCCCGCGCGAGGCCACTCCAATCCCTCGCGCGGGCTTCTTTTGAATTTCTGACATGTAATCAACCCATCACAGGAGGAAACATGCCCCGTATCAATCTTGCGGATCTTGCCGAGCAGTCCTTTGGCACCTCGCTCGAGCAGCTCGATGACCGTCGTATTTATAAGCTGCTGGCCAAGCTCGTGCAGGAGCGCTCTGCCGCCTGTCCTCTCAACAACGGCAAGAAAAAGCTCTACTACATCTCTGCCGAGTTTTTGATCGGCAAGCTGCTCATCAACAATATGATCGACCTTGGCATCTATGACGAGGTTAAGGACCAGCTCACCGCCGCGGGCCACGACCTCAACAAGATCGAGGAGTTCGAGGTCGAACCGTCGCTCGGCAACGGCGGCCTGGGCCGTCTGGCCGCATGCTTCCTGGATTCCATCGCCACGCTGGGCTTGACCGGCGATGGCGTGGGCCTCAACTACCATTACGGCCTGTTCCGCCAGCGCTTTGTCGACAACCAGCAGAAGGCCGTCCCCGACGAGTGGCTCGGTGAGCAGGACATCCTAGTCGACGACGACCGCTCCTACACCGTCGAGTTCGGTGATTTTGCCGTTACTTCCAAGCTCGTCAACATCGATGTACCCGGTTATGGCCAGCCCACCAAGAACCGCCTACGCCTGTTCGACCTGGCAAGTGTCGACGACGGCCTGGTCCCCGGCAGCTCCATCGACTTCGACAAGACCGAGATCGCCAAGAACCTCACCTTGTTCCTCTACCCCGACGATTCCGACGAGCAGGGCCGCCTACTTCGCATCTATCAGGAGTACTTCATGGTGAGCAACGCCGCCCAGCTCCTGATCGACGAGGCCGTCGAGCGCGGCAGCAACCTGCACGATCTGGCCGACTACGCCGTGGTCCAAATTAACGACACGCACCCCACCATGGTCATTCCCGAGCTCATCCGCCTGCTCACCACCGAGCACGACATCGAGTTTGACGAGGCCGTTACCATCGTGCGCTCCATGGTCGCCTACACCAACCACACGATCCTTGCCGAGGCGCTCGAGAAGTGGCCGCTCGCCAGCCTGCAGAAGGTCTCCCCTGCCATCGCCGACATTATCGTCAAGCTCGATGAGGTCGCGAAGGCCGAGCACGATGACCCGCGCGTCGCCATCATCGACGAATACGACACCGTCCACATGGCCCACATGGACATCCACTTTGGCTTCTCCATCAACGGCGTAGCCGCCCTCCACACCAAGATCCTGGAGGACACCGAGCTTCATCCGTTCTACGAAATCTATCCCGAGAAGTTCTCCAACAAGACCAACGGCATCACCTTCCGCCGCTGGATCCATGGGGCCAACCCCGCGCTCGCCAGCCTGCTCGACGATGTGATCGGCACCGATTGGCGCAGCACCGGCGATCTGAGCAAACTCGCCAAGTTCGCTGACGACAAGGGCGTTCTTGAGCGCCTGGCCGCCACCAAGGTCGAGGCCAAGGCCATCATGCGCCAGTTCATGGCGCTCGAGCAGGGCGTGACCATTCCCTCCAACGCCATCATCGACGTCCAGGTCAAGCGCATCCACGAGTACAAGCGCCAGCAGATGCTCGCGCTCTACATCATCTGGAAGTACCTCGATATCAAGAACGGCAACAGACCTAAGCACCCCGTCACCATCATCTTTGGCGGCAAGGCGGCGCCTGCCTACACTATCGCGCAGGACATCATCCATCTGATCTTGACGCTGTCTCAGTGGATTGCAAACGACCCCGACGTGGCTCCCTACCTGCAGGTTGTCATGATCGAGAACTACAACGTCACCGCCGCCGAGCGCGTGATCCCCGCCGCTGACATCTCCGAGCAGATCAGCCTGGCCTCCAAGGAGGCGAGCGGCACCTCCAACATGAAGTTCATGCTCAACGGCGCCCTAACCCTGTGCACGCTCGACGGCGCCAACGTTGAGATTGCCGAGCTCGTGGGCGACGAGAACATCTATACCTTTGGCGCCTCGTCCAAACAGGTCGAGCAGCTCTACGCCGACGGCACCTACGATGCCGGCGCACTCTACCGCAAGCCAGGCATTAAACTGCTGGTGGACTTCATCACCAACCCGGCCTTTATGGCGACCGGCAATGCCGAGCGCCTGCAGCGCCTGCACGACGACATTAAGGGCAAGGACTGGTTTATGGCCCTGCTTGACATTGAGGAGTACATCCAGACCAAGGAGCGCGTGCTGGCCGACTACGAGGACCAGGACGCCTGGATGCGCAAGGCGCTCATCAATATCGCCAACGCCGGCACCTTCTCGTCCGACCGCACCATCTCCCAGTACAACGACGAGATCTGGCACCTGAACTAATTTCGCTTCCCTTACCCATCCTCTTGAGAAACGGAGTCGTGGCAACACGGCTCCGTTTTTTGTGCCCGCACGTTACCCTGTGATCCGACTCGGCCAAACAATCTCGATCCGTAGCAATTACTCAACCAAAACGGTCCCAGCCGTTACAGATTGAGACATACCGGCCCCTCCCCTCGGGTTTATCTCAATCTGTAACATCTAGCAGGTGAAATTCGCCTTTGGTGTTACAGATTTAGATGAAATGGTTAGCTCAGCGGAACCGTCTCGATCTGTAACATCTAACGTCCGAAATCGGCCCTATCCGTTACAGATCGAGACAAACGACCGGTCAGACAGTCCCAACACAAAGAAAGGCTCCCCTCTCGCCCAGTGGACGGGAGGGGAGCCTTATATGTGACCGCGGCAAAAGGATGGCAAAGCCGCAGTCGCCCAAAGGGAGGGCCTGGATGCACCGGGCCTAGATAAGGTTCTTGCCAGACACCTTATCGAAGAGATGAGTCGCGTTCTTCTCGAACTTGAACCAGATGGGGTCGCCAGCCTTGAGCGCGCCCTTGGCCTCGAGGTCGACGACGGGGATAATCAGGACAAACTGGCCGTCGGGAGCGGTCACGTGGACATGCTCGGTCGAGCCCATGAGCTCGGTCACCTCGACGGTGCCCTGGAGCGCACCCTCCTCGCCCTTGTCGGCAAGCAGGATCTGCTCGGGGCGCACGCCGGCCGTAATCTCCTTCACGTCGCCGCCGTCCCAGTTGAGGGCAAGCTGAGCGCAAGTCTCCGGGGCGAGCGCCACGTTCATATCCTCGGTCTTGACAGTAAAGCCGTTGCCCGAGCGCACCAGCTGGGCATCGAAGAAGTTCATCTGCGGCACGCCGATGAAGCCGGCGACGAAGATGTTCGCGGGATGGTTGAAGACCTCCTGCGGCGTGGCGATCTGCTGGACGACGCCGTCCTTCATGACCACGATGCGGTCGCCGAGGGTCATAGCCTCGGTCTGGTCGTGGGTAACGTAGATGAAGGTGCCCTTGATCTCGTGACGCAGCTTAATGAGCTCGGCGCGCATCTGGTTACGAAGCTTGGCATCCAGGTTGGACAGCGGCTCGTCCATCAGGAAGACCTTGGGGTCACGCACGATGGCGCGGCCGATGGCGACGCGCTGGCGCTGGCCGCCAGAGAGCGCCTTGGGCTTACGGTCGAGGTACTCGGTAATACCCAGGATCTCGGCAGCGGAGCGAACCTTGCGGTCGATCTCGTCCTTGGGGACCTTCTTGAGCTCAAGCGTAAACGCCATGTTCTCGTACACCGTCATATTGGGGTACAGAGCATAACTCTGGAACACCATGGCGATGTCGCGGTCCTTGGGCGCCACGTCGTTGACGCGCTTGCCATCGATGAACACATCGCCGGAGGTGATGTCCTCCAGGCCGGCGACCATGCGCATCGTCGTGGACTTACCGCAGCCAGAAGGGCCAACGAGGACGATGAACTCCTGGTCGTGAACGGTGAGGTTGAAGTCCTCTACAGCGAGCACACCGTCCTCGGTAACCTTGAGGTTGTGCTTCTTCTCCTCGGTCTTCTTCTTTTTGCCAAAGAAGCCCTTCTTTTTTGACTCGTTGTTGGGATACACCTTCTGAACATGTTTGAGAACGATCTCGGCCATGTCTTTACCTTTCGATACGCGGCGCCGCGCTGAGAGGCGCCGCCAAAACTTGCAAAACAGTTACGGCATCAGCCCTTGACGGCACCTGCCACCACACCGTCGATGATGTACTTCTGGCAGAAGATGTACATGATGACGATGGGGATGACGACCATCATGATGCACGCCATCATGGGGCCGAGCTCGACGTGGCCATAGCCGCCACGGAAGTACTGGATCAAGATAGGAATGGTCTTGTACTTGGTGGAGTCGAGCGTAAGGTAGGGCAGCAGATAGTCGTTCCAGACCCACATGGTCTCAAGGATGCCGACCGAAAGATAGGTGGGCTTCATAATGGGAAGGACGATCTTAAAGAACACTTGGACCGGGTTGCAGCCGTCGATCATGGCCGCTTCCTCAATCTCGAGCGGGATGTTCTTGACGAAGCCGGCGAACATAAAGACCGCGAGGCCCGCGCCAAAACCAAGGTAGATGAAGCAGATGTTAAACGGCGTGTTAAAGCCGATGCGGTCCGCGAGGTTGGACAGCGTGAACATAAGCATCTGGAACGGTACGACCATCGAGAAGACGAACAGGTAATAGAAGAAGTTCGAGATCTTGCTGTTGACGCGCACCACGTACCAAGCGCACATGGAGCAGCACACCAGAATCAGCACGACCGACGTGACCGTGATGATAAGCGAGTACATAAACGCCGAGGCAAAGCCCTGCTCGTTCAGAGCGTGCACGTAGTTTGCGAGGCCGTTGAACGTCTCGGGCGTGAGCAGATCGAACGCCGTGGTGGTGCTGATTGCGGTCGCTTTCTTAAAGGAATTGAGCGCAATCATGAACACGGGGTAGATCCATGCGAGCGACAGGATCGTAAAGAAGATCGAGAGCGCGCGGTTGATAGCCTTATCGCGTTTCATTACTGCTGCACCTCCTTGGACCTCGTGGCCTTAAGCTGGATCATAGAAATAGCGACAACCAGGATGCAGAAGATAACTGCCTTGGCCTGACCGATGCCCTGCCATGCGATGCCAGCACGCGAATAGAACGTGTTGTAGATGTTCAGGGCGAGCATCTCGGTGGAGTGCGCCGGGGCGCCACCGGTAAGGGCGAGGTTCTGGTCGAACAGCTTAAAGCCGTTGGTGATGGACAGGAACAGGCAGATGGTGATGGTCGGCATCAGGTTGGGGATCTTAACCTTCCAAAACGTCTGCCATGCCGTAGCGCCATCGACCTTGGCGGCCTCGATGTAGTCAGACGGAATGGACTGCAGACCGGCGATGTAGATGATCATCATGTAGCCGACCTGTTGCCACAGGGTCAGGATGATAAGGCCCCAGAAGCCAGCGGCGGAGTTGAGGGCGATAAGCTGGGCACCCACGTTGGAGAGCAGGCAGTTGATCAGAATCTGCCAAATGTAACCCAGTACAATGCCGCCAATCAGGTTAGGCATAAAGAAAATCGTACGGAAGATGTTGGTGCCCTTGAGCGCCTTGCGAGTGAGCGCCTGCGCAATGGCCAGCGCGATCACGTTGATGAGCACCGTCGACAGGAAGGCAAACGCCACGGTAAAGAAGAACGACGTGGAGAACTGCGGATCGGACAGCGCGCGCACGTAGTTCTCGATACCGACAAAGTGCGCGTTATTGATGGTAATAAACTGGCAGAACGAGAGATAGAAACCCTGGATAAAGGGAATCACGAACCCGATCATAAACGCCAGGCACGTGGGCAGCATAAAGAGCGGCCACCAGCGCTTGAGTGCTTTGCCCATAGAAGGGTCCTTTCAATATGCAGGGGGCGGGCAAACCTACGTCTGCCCGCCCCCTGTCGCTAATCAGATAGCTTGGGCAGCAACTGCTTACTCGGAAGCAGCCTTCTCGGTCTTCCAGCCATCGACGAAGGCGTTCTTGACGCCGTCCCACTTGGTGTTGTCGGCAGCATAAGCGATGAGAGCCTGCTTGAGGTTCTTCTTCCACTCCTCGGAGGGGATGTAAACGAAGTCCCAAGCGACGGTCTTCTTGCCGTCCTTGGCCATAGCAACGGCCTGCTGAGAGAAGACGTTGGTGGTCTCCTTAGCGCTCTTGAACGGGGCGGTCAGACCCATCTTGTCAGCGATGATGCTGGTGGCGGTGTCAGAAGTGACGCACCAATACATGAAGTCCTCGGTGGCCTTCTGGGCATCCTCGGAAGCCTGGGAGCTGACGCACCAGTAGTTCTCGCCGCCGGAGCACAGGCCCTGGTTCTCCTCGCCGTCGACGCCGATGTAGATCGGCAGCATGCCGAGCTGGTCGTCGGTCATACCGGCCTTGGTGAGGTCGGCGTAGGCCCAAGAGCCGTTCTGATAGAAGACGGCCTTGCCGGTTGCGAACTCGTTGGTGGCGTCGTCACCGGTCTTGGAGGCGAGCTGCGAAGGATCGCAGGTGGAGTCGGTGATATACAGGTCGAAGATCTGCTTAAAGTTGTCGAGATACTCGCCCTTGATCTCGTCGTCCTCCTGATTGTGCTCCTTCTCGAACTCGTAGTAGAGCGGGAGGTTGGCGAGGTGCGTGGTGTAGCGCCAGCTGGAGGAGTCATCCATACCGGCGGAAGTGAAGGCACCGTCAACGCCGAGCTCGTCCTTGCGGGCCTGGATGTCATCGGCGCAAGCCTTCAGCTTGTCGAAGGAGTTGATGTCCTCGGCCTTGTAGCCGGCCTTCTCGAGGAGCTCCTTGTTGTAGATGATGCCGTAGCTCTCCTGAACCCAGTCGATACCCAGATCCTTGCCGTCGGACTGCAGCGCCAGGGAGTCGTCGATGAGCTCGCCGCGGAGCTTGGTGTCGGAAAGATCGGCGCAGTAGTCCTTCCAGTTCTTAAGGCCGGTGGGGCCGTTGACCTGGAACAGCGTCGGAGCGGAGCTCTTGGACATCTCGGACTTGAGCTTCTCCTCGTAGGTGTTGGAGGCGGCGGTCACGATCTTGACCTCGACGCCCTTCTCCTTCTTGTACGCCTTGGCGATCTCCTTCCACTCCTTGTCGACCTCGGGCTTGAACTGGAGGAAGTAGACCTCGGCAGCGTCACCAGAAGCAGAGGAGCCAGAGCCGGCAGAACCACCGCAGCCCACGAGGCCCAGACCAAGAACCGCAGCCGCGGAACCAGCAAAGCCCAGGAACTGCCTTCTGCTCATTTCGTTCTTCATTACAATCCACCCTTTCACACCGTGGCGGCACCCTTTGCCGCCGCCTTCGGAGATTGGCTCGGGGACTTTGCCCCTTTTGCTGACTTGTACAATACGCTATTTGGCTAGTTGTTTGAACAAGTATTACTAGAGCGGTAGAAAAACTTCGGTGAACGGTAATTTCGACTTGATACTTGACAAGTTTTGTATAAACAATTATTTGTTATCGAATGCAGAGAAAACGCCCGATCAAGCCGATGCATCGTCGGTTTGACCGGGCGTTTTCGCTTTGAGGGCATGAGTCTCGTCAGGCTGCGAGCTAGCCGGCTATCGCTTGGAATTGACGCGGTAATGGAAGATCTCGGGGTGTGTGCGGGCATGCGTGACCTCGAACAAGATGCCGTCCGAGGTGTACGACTGGCTCTCCATAACGGCGACGCAGTTGTACTTGCCAAGGTCCAGATAGCTGCAGTCCTCATCGTTGGCGAGCTCGACACTCACCGTACGGCGGCTCGCCATCACTTTGATGCCGCGCTTGTGCTCCAGATAGCCGTAGATAGAATCCGCCGCGATCTCGGGGGTCAGGCCCTTGGCGATCGACGCCAAAAAGTAGCCGTGGTCCACTTGGCGCGCGCTGCCGTTGAGGCTTCGGACACGCACGACGCGAATCAGCTCCTCGCCCACCTTAAAGCCCAGGCGACGAGAGAGTTGCTCAGTGCAAATCAAATGTTCAAAAGACTTGACCTCGGTCGATGCGACGGCATTGTTGCGTTTTGCGAACTCGCCAAACGACTCAACCTCTTCGAGTGCGCCCAGCATATCGGTTTCGCCCTTAAGCCAAATAACGCGCACGCCCTTGCCGTGTATAGGCTGCACAAACATCTGGTCGGCCAGCATGCTCAAGGCGCGTCGAACGGTATTGCGCGTGCAGCCAAACTCCGCGGTCAGCTCGGCTTCGGTTGGCAGCATCTCCTGAAACGCATAGGTCCCGTTGATGATGCGCGAACGGATCTCGCGGTAGATTCCTTCGTAAATCGCTTTTGGCATGATTTCACCTCTAATGAATATGTATGGCTAGGCACGATAGCATTTCTTAAAGTTGTTTAAACCGATTATCGGTAAAGCACGGATTATTTACCGTCGACGGTTCCCCCGAAACCCAAATCGGACCGAATCAAAACCGTCAATGCGGCAAGCAGCCAGTCCTCTACAATGAGTTCATTGTTTAAACGTTCTTGCTCGCACAGCATGTTGCATCCGGAAGGCATATTATGCTGCAGAAAATCCAACGCTTTGGCGGAGCCATGTTCGCGCCCGCCATGCTGTTTTCTATATCAGGCCTCATGGTCGGCATCTCCGCCCTCGCCACGACCGTAGACATCGTCGGCGATCTCGCCGTATACGGAACCCCTTGGTACGTTTTCTGGACCATCATCCAGCGCGGCTCGTGGACGGTCTTTAAACGTCTCCCGCTCCTTTTTGCCGTAGCGCTGCCTATCGGCCTTGCCCAAAAGCAACCGGCGCGCTGCTGCCTCGAGGCACTCGTGGCCTATTTTGCCTATTGCTTCTTTTTGAGCGAGATCATTAAGCTGAGCGGCGACAACCTTGGGCTTAAGTACCCATCATCTTTGACCCCCGCCAGCGGTATCACCGTCATCGACGGCATCAAGACGCTCGACACCGGCATTATCGGCCCGCTGGCGGTATCGGCAACCGTCGTCGCCATCCATGACCGTTTCTACGATGCCAAGGTTCCCGATTGGCTCGGCACCTTCTCGGGTTCCTCGCTGGTCTACCTCATCAGCTTTTTTGCCGTGTTTGCCCTTGCCGCCATCTCGGCCGCCATCGTGCCCTTCGCATACGCTGTGACCGAAACGCTGCGCCACGCACTTGCGGGCGTCGGCCCCTTCGGCGTGGGCATCTTTGTGTTTTTGGAGCGAGCGCTCGAGCCCATGGGGCTGCACCATCTGCTCTATATGCCCATATATTACGACAATCTGGTCATTCACGACGGTATTTACGCCACGTGGACCAACCTGCTCCCCATTCTCTCCCATAGCACGCGCCCTTTAAATGAACTTGCGCCCTGGGCAGGTTTTACCGCCACCGGCTGGGGCAAGCTCTTTGGCCTTCCCGCCATCGCGGCAGCATTCTATTTCACCGCCAAACCCGAACGCCGCGCCGGCCTTAAAGTCATCCTTTTGCCCGCCATCGTCGCCTCGGTGGTCTGCGGCGTCACCGAGCCGCTCGAGTTTCTCTTTATGTTCACCTATCCTGGACTCTTTTTGCTCTACGCCGTCCTATCCTCCTGCCTTGCCATGACCATGAACTTCTTCGGTATCGTCGGCATCTTCTCGGGCGGTCTCATGGAAATGACGGCCTTCAACTTCATCCCACTCATGCGAATGCATGCCGGCTCCTACCTTTTGGCGCTCGGTATCGGTCTTGCCTTTAGCCTCATCTTTTTTGTTAGTTTTCGAGCACTCATCTTGGTCTATGACCTTAAGACGCCGGGCCGCGAGGATCATGTCTCCAATCGCGCGGCAATCGATCGTTTAACGGGAAGCGGCTTTGCCAAAGAGCAATCTCCCAATGGCGAGGTCAGTATTCAATCCGATCAAGATCACGTCCTCGCTGAGCGGGTAATTCAGCTTTTAGGTGGCGTTGGCAATATCGTGGGCGCAACCAACTGCGCCACGCGCCTGCGCGTCGAGGTCGCAGACCCTTCCATCGTTGCAGATAATGCGTCGTTTGTCGCGGTGGGCGCCAAGGGCCTCATCATTACGGGCAAGACCGCCCAGGTGATTATTGGCATCTCCGTTCCCCGCGTTAAAGAGCATTTTGACCAGATCATGGGCCTCGAGCCGGGATTTGTGCCCACCACCTCGGCCTCCCCTGCCGCCAGCGCAGCCCATAAGCGCGGCGATATCTGCTTCTTCGATATCGACGGAACACTCGCCTGGCAAGACCCTCGAGTGGCACAAGAGCTTCCCGAGAGCGAGCGAGACCTCTCCCCCTATCCCAATGAAGCGGTCTCGCAAGCCATCCGTGATTTTGTCGCCAAGGGCAATATGGCGTTTATCTGCACAGGGCGCACGCTGAGCTGCATCCATCCAAAGCTGCTCGAGCTGCCCTGGACCGGCATCGTCTGCCTCGCGGGTGGCTATGTCGAACTTGAGGGACACGTGATTCGCGATTTGGCGATGACGCCCGGCATGCTGCAGCGCCTTGCTCCCATTCTTGAGCAATCGGACGAAGTGATTCGTTTTGAGGGACTCAATGGCGTCGTTCGCATGAGTGCCGATGCGCCCGACGCTCCGGGATACGCCCGCACCGTGGGCGATGCAATTACGCAGCTGCAACATTACAGCGCCTACAAGATCTTAATGTCCACGTCGCTTGCCAACCGCATCGCTCAGGATCAAGCGTTTGAGCCGCTGCTCTGCTTTAACGAGCTCGAGCTCGAAGTGACCGAGATTTCGCCTCGCGAATGCACCAAGCGCGAGGGTATCCAGTCCGTACTCGACGCCCTCGATCCCCACCACGGAACCGTATACGGCATCGGCGACGCCAGCAATGACGTCTCGCTGATGAACGCCGTCGATGTCGGTATCGCCATGGGCAATGCGCCGGACTTCCTCAAGGAAAAGGCCGACTATGTCACCGACAGCATCGACCACGACGGCGTCGTCACCGCGCTCGAACACTTTGGGCTTATCTAGCCAAGCCCCTACCGCACTTGCGGCCGCATGGACCAATCGTCTTCAACCGCCGCGCTCGACGCCCTAATGTGGCAATATGTTGTCTGCATAATGCAACAATGCAACCTATCAAAGAATGCGAGAACCCGTGTCCAGTCCGTTTACCAGCTTTTTAGCCCAGCACTTTGACCAGATTAACGACTATCTGGCCACGTTCTTTGACGGACAGGCGACTTCCGCCGATATCGAGCGCTACCTGTATACCCCGCTCTCGGCATTTACGGCAAACGCTGGCAAGCGCCACCGCCCGCTCATCTGCATGCTCGCCGCCACTGCGGTAGGCGGCAGCTTTGAGAGCGCCCGCAGCGCAGCGGCGGCCATCGAGCACTTTCAGTCGGGCGCACTCATCCACGACGACATCGCCGACAACGGGCAGATTCGTCGCGGCAAGCCCTGCATGCACCTTACCGAGGGCACCGGTCTTGCCATCAACTGCGGTGACCTGGCGCTCACCATGGTCACCAAGACGGTTCTCGACGACCCCACACTCAACGCAGACGTGAAGCTTCGCGTGCTCCACGAGCTTACCGAGATGATCGTCCGTACCATCGAGGGCCAGGCGCTCGACCTGGGCTGGGTCCGCGACGGGCGCTTTGACATTTCGGTCGACGATTATCTGGACATGGCGACGCACAAGACCGCGTACTACAGCGGAGCGACGCCGCTTGCCGCCGGAGCCATTATCGGCGGCGGCAGCGAAGAGCAGATTGAGGCACTGCGCGCCTTTGGGCTGCACACGGGCCTTGCCTTCCAGATTCAAGACGACCTGCTCAACTTGATCGGCACCAAGGAGGCCGCCAACAAGGACTTCCGCACCGATATCACCGAGGGCAAGCGCACCCTCGTTGCCGTGCATGCCCTGTCAGACGAGCGCTATCACGACGAGATCGAGGCAATCCTTTCCTCGGGCACCGAGGACCCTGCGCAGCTCGCACGCGCCGTGGAGATCTTCCAGGAGACCGGCTCCATCGATTACGCCCACACCTATGCGCTCGACCTGACCGCTAAGGCCAAGGCCGCTATCGAAGGCGTCGAGCTCGACCCGCATGCGCGCGAGCTCTTCCTCTCAATGGCAGATTTCTTTGTGGAGCGTCTTAACTAGCGGGGGTCATAAAACCTGTGGGCAGCGAGTTTGGGTACAAGTTGCTACACTATTGAGTGCATGTTTATAAATTGTCTCGCGTTGTCTATCCGACACACGCTCAAAATAGTACGAATGGTACGCCGAAAGGGGTTCGTTCATGGAACCTATTACCACGGGCATGCAGGGAGCAGCCGTCGAGGATGTTCAGTCCCGCCTTCTGCAGCTCGGCTATACAATCGATGACGCCGAGGTTGTCGACAAGCGCTTTGGCACCACCACCGAGCAGGCCGTCAGCACCTTCAGGCTCGACAGCGGCCTTGCTGCCGGTCATGCCGTCGATATCCCCTGTTGGAGCGCCCTGGTCGACGCCTCGTATAAGCTGGGCGACCGCACCCTGTATCTGCGCATGCCCAATTTCCATGGCGCCGATGTGCAGGCCCTGCAGCGCGCTCTCAACGTTTTGGGCTTTGCCTGCGGCGAGGACGACGGCTACTTTGGTCCGCATACCGAGGCCGCCCTGCAGCAGTTCCAGGAAAATGTCGGCCTGTTTGCCGACGGCATGGCCTTCCAGGACACCTACGCCTACATCAACCGCCTGCACCATGTGTGGGAGGGCAAGCCCTCGGTCACCGAAGCCGAGTCCCGCATCGGTTTTGCTCGCGCCGCCAACGTGCTCGAGCGCTTCCAGATCGCCGTTATCGGTGAGGACCCCATCGCACGCAGTGTTGCTTCGCGCATGTGGAACATCGCCACGGCAACGACCGACAACAGCGGCATGATGCTCTGCGACTCCGAGGTCCCAACCGACGTTGACCTGGTGCTCGAGATCGCAAGCGACGAGCTGCCCGCCGACGCCGCGCCACGCGCCACGATTGCCCTCGCCGAGTGCCACAACCTGGCCCAGCGCATCCGCACCGCCAATGTCGCCGCGCAGCAGAAGCCGGCTCGCATTCGCATTGAGCTCACGGGCATGACGCGCTACAACGGCACCTTCACGGCCAGCGACGCGCAGACGCTCGCCGTACGCCTACTCGACGGCGTTTGCGATGCCCTCGCAGATTAGGTAAACTAGACGAGTTGCTTTTGGGCAACACCACACATTGGGACGTAGTTCAACGGTAGAACTCCGGTTTTTGGTGCCGGCTGTTGGGGGTTCGAATCCCTCCGTCCCAGCCATTAAAACTGAGCGCCCTAAGCCCATAACGGCCCAGGGCGCTTTCTTGTGGGCAAGCGGAGGAATTCGAACCCGCAAGGGTGCGGAGCTGAGGAAACGCGAAGCGTTTTCCAGCGCAGCACGCAAGGAGCGAAGCGACGCAGCGGGGCGCGGCCGCCGAAAAGGCGGACGCGGAATCCCTCCGTCCCACACCAGCCAAGAGCCCCTCACGTCAAGCAAATCGAGCCAACGCCGCCAAGCGGAGGAATCCGAACCCGCAAGGATGCGGAGCGACGCAGCGGGGCGCGGCCGCCGCAGGCAGACGCGGTGCCGGCACTTGGGGACGCTCCTAAGTGCCGGCATTATAGGAACGTCCCCAAGTGCCGGCTCGGGACTATTTTCGAGGACCCTCCGAAGGACTGTGGCCAAAAAACGGCAAATATGAGTACTGTTACCGTTGTAGCTACATTATTTTCGTTAAAAAAAGAAGATCTTAATGAGATTTATTCGCATCAAGGTCTTCCTTTAATGAACACTTGAGGAGATACGGCAGCTTATCTGCTCGATCGACACGTCAAATCACCTTAAATGTGGTCAAAATTACTGCTACTAAAAGAGTATCAGTACTCATATTTGATGTTTTTTGGCCACGGCTCTTTATAGACACCCTGCACAGCGACGGTGGTAGATTTCGGAACGTGTCCGTCAGCCCCGTTCCGAAAAGCGAGCCGCATGCAACGGCCAAGCCACGACAGGCCCCGGGAGAGCGGGGACACCGGCTTAGGTTTATCGCGAGTTCCGCACGAACAGGAGGCCACTTAATGTGGCCTCCGTCGTGAGCAGGACTGTAGAGCAGGAAACCTAAGCCGGTGTCCCCGCTCTCCCGGGGCCGGCGGAATTTAGTTGTTAAGCATGCGGTCGAAGCTTCCCGAGTCGCCATCCCGATAGTCGGCGGTCATCAGAATCTCCTGCGGAATGCGCCCGCCCTCGCGCAGCACATTGCGGAACTGCACGCGCGTGACCATGGGCAGATCCTTGATCGTCGCTGCCAGGTTCTGCGGCACACCCTGGTTGGCAGCCGCGGGCTCGCACTCTCCGCCGGCCTTCACGCGACGCTTATGCTCGGCGAGCATAGCGCGATACATGCCGGCATGCAGGCGAATCTCAACCACATTGGCATTGCGAGTCTGCTCGACGATGCGCGCGCCCTCGCGATCGATATCGCCCACGTAGTAGACGTAGTTAAAGCGATAGCCAATCTCGGCCAGATAATCGTCCAGGGCATGCGAGACGCTCGCCTTGCATCCGCCGCCAAAAATCACGCCGCCCACCTTGATGCCAAAGAGCTTGGCGTGCTTGCGGCCACGCAGCAGCTTGACGATCTCGTCGTAGGTGTCCAGGTTCTCGACCATAATGAACGGCTTATCGGCGCCCAGCGTAAAGAAACCCGTAAAGTGCACGGGGCGGTTGGGGGCGACCTTAATCGCCTGCATGCTGATGCCCTTTTCGGTCATACGCCGAATTAGACGCTCGCCGTGCTTGCCGTCAAAAGCCTTCTCGTCGTTAAAAATCTGGTAGGCACGCTGGCGGCGCGAGGCAACCGGCGTATCGGCACCTCGGTTTTGCTCGATCCAAGCCTGGATGATTGCGATTTCCTCGGCAATCTTGCGGTTGGACATCTCGTTGTGCTGAGTGCGCTGCGGAGCCTTTTTGCCGTCCTTGCCCTCGACCTTTACGATCTGTGTCTGCTGCTCCTTGATCTTAGAGAGCGCCGTAGGCGTAGGGACAACTTTGAGCAGCTGCCTGCCTAAAACGCGGGCAAGGGCAAACGCCGATACCTCGCCATGGACGGCCGACTCGGGCTGCTGGGCAGCAGCATCTGCTGCGGCAGACTCCGGCTTCTTCTGAGACCTGCGCTTAGAATCGCCTTGGGAATTGCGCTCGCGCTTCGGCATAGACGCCTGCTTCTGCGGACGATCGGACTTGCTCTCCTTCGCCGGCTGGCGCTTAGGCTGCCCCGAAGAAACCTCGGCCTTCGCATCCTCGTCCTGCGGCGTGGTCTTCTCGGCTGCAGTCTCGGCATGGGAACTGCGACCCCCGCGATGGCGACGGCGGCGAGGCTTGCTCGACGCGCCCTGCTCCGTCTGCCCATCAGTAGGCTGCTCGCCCTTGGCCTCGGCAGCAACCTCAAGCTGCGGCTCAACAGGCTTCTGCTCGCGAGCCGCCGGCTCAACGGTTTTCTCGGTTTGTTCGGCCTTCTCGGCCTGAGCGGTCGGAGCCGGCTCGCCCTTCTCCTGACGCCTTACGGGATACGCGCGCCTCGCAAAACCACGCCCGGGACGGCATGAA
This sequence comes from Coriobacteriaceae bacterium, assembly GCA_905194345.1. GTDB lineage: Bacteria > Actinomycetota > Coriobacteriia > Coriobacteriales > Coriobacteriaceae > Collinsella. Next base: position 11,264 of record CAJJRZ010000008.1, on the reverse strand, counting down.
CCCGGAGCCTTCTTGGCAGACTCCTCAACATCGTCTGCAGCCTCGGAAGGCTCTTCAACCTCATGCGCGACATCCTGCTGCGCAGCCTTAAAGTGGGCACCACGGCGACGCTGGGGCTCCTGGGCCTCCACGGGCTTTTGCTCCTTCGCGGGCCTCTGCGACTCGGCAGCAACCTCGTTCTCAACAGCCTCGGCATCCGTCTCACCCTTTTGAGCAACGGCACGACGGAAGCGCTCCTGCTGGGCGCGGCGCTGCGCATCGCGCTTGCCACCCCCGCCAAAACCGCCGCGTCCTGCCTTGGCCGTAAAGGCACGCACGACGTTCTCATCGAGCAACTCATCGGTATCGACATGCTCACGCGGAGCAGCTTCTTCCACAGCAGGCACGTCAGCGGAATCCTCGACGACAAAATCTTCGACGGACTCGGCAGGCTGCTCCTGGGCATCGCGGATCTCGACATTGATGGTATAGAACGCCGGGCGCCCGTTAATGCCGCTGCCCTCGATCTTGGTCACGATATTTGCCGCGATAAGCTCATCGCGCATCGCCTTGGTGTCGCATTCCCTATCGACGGAGCGGAAAATCTGCGCCAGCGCGCTCGACTTAATCTTGAGCGCCTTGCGGCAGAGCAGGTCGTAGGCAACCAGCTTGGCGCGCTCGGCAGAAAGCGATGTCTGGCTGCTCAGACGCTCAGCCAGAGCATCGACATTGTTTTGATTATCGGAATATACCGTCTTGGCCACGGGGCCCCTTTCATATGCACACATATACGTCCATATGGTACAACGCACGAGCCTATCCACGCAAAACATCTGCGAGAACGCCCTTGCACCACCTGTTCTCACAAGAAAAAAGACCGGGTCCGCTTGATTGCGGACCCGGTCTTTCCGAGTCAAATAGATGGGAGATTCAACCCGTCCGACCGACTAGGCCTTGGCGGCCTCGGCGTCGGCAGGAGCTTCAGCGGCAGCGGCGCGACCGTACTCGGCCTTGCCCATCTCGGACCACTCGGGCTCCTCATCAGGCATGGAGCCGGCCTCCTTGCCGAAGAACTCCTTGAGGCAGTTGACGGCGACGATGAGGCCCAGGACCATCAGCAGGACGGCGAAAACGAGCTGCAGGCCCTTGGTGGCGGCGACGGAAACGGCGGCCGTGGTGGCGGTAGCCGGGATGGTGCCGAAGAAACCGTAGGCCTGGACGGCGGTCATGCAGCCCATGGCGCTCTGGACCAGCGAGGTGAAGGTGCAGCAGAGCAGGAAGGCGACGGGCACGTAGAGCATCCAGCCCTTGCGGCCGGTGCACTTGCAGAACACGGCGAGGGTGATCATGGTCATACCGCCGAGCAGCTGGTTGGAAGCACCAAAGAGCGGCCAGATGTTGGCATAGCCACCAAAGGCAAGGGCGAGACCGGGAAGCAGGGTGACGACCGTGGCGAACCAGGGGTTGCCGAGAACCTTCATGTAGCCGGCCTTGGACTCGATGGCCAGGGCGTCGTTGGTCTGGGCAAAGAACTCGGAGAACGAGGTGCGGGCGATGCGGGCGACGGCGTCGAGCGAGGTCAGGGCCAGAGCGGAGACGTTCATGGTCATGAAGACGGTAGCGAGCGTACCGTCAACACCGAAGGCCTGCATACCGCGGGAGATGCCAGCGGCGAAGATCTGGAACGGGGTGGAAGCGACGCCGGCGTTGAGGGCACCGGTGCCGGCGGTGTTCATATCGGAGAACATGATGCCGGCGACGATGATGGCAAGGATGCCGACGAAGGACTCGACGATCATGGCGCCATAACCGACCTTGACGGCGTCCTGCTCCTTCTCGACCTGCTTAGAAGAGGTGCCGGAAGAAACGAGGCTGTGGAAACCGGAGAGAGCACCACAAGCGACGGAGACAAACAGGACCGGGAACATCATGCCGGAGGCAGTGGAGAAGCCGGTGAAGACCGGAGCGGTGATAGTGGCCTGGCCGTTAACGCCCAGGACGACGATGCCGAGGACAGCGCAGGCGATCATGACGATCATCATGATGGAAGTGAGGTAGTCACGCGGGGTCTTGAGCATCTGGATGGGCATAGCGCCAGCGAAGACCAGGTAGACCATGACGACGGCGAACCACTGGAACTTATCCAGGTAGACCGGGAACTGCATACCGACGGCGAACATGAGAACCATGAGGACCACGCCGGTGACGAACTCGGCGGCACCGGTGAGGTTGAACTTCTTCTGGGCCCAACCAAAGGCGATAGCGACGAAGGTGAACAGGATGGAGATGGTGCCAGCGCAGCCAGCGGCATAGGACTTGGTGAAGTCGATGGCACCGGTAGCGGCGCCAGAAGCGTCAACGGCCGGGGTGAACATGAACGTCTTGCAGACCATGTCGGTGAAGGCGGCGATGACGATGATGCAGAACAGCCAGCAGAACAGCAGGAACAGGCGACGGCCGGTCTTGCCGATGTACTTCTCGATGAGCTGAGCGAGCGACTTGCCGTTGTTCTTCATCGAAGCGTACAGAGCACCAAAGTCGTGGACGGCGCCAAAGAAGATGCCGCCGACGAGGACCCAGAGCACGACGGGCAGCCAGCCAAAGGCCATGGCGACGATCGTACCCGTGACGGGGCCAGCACCGCAGATCGAGCTGAACTGGTGCGAGAACGCGGTGAAGGCGGAGACGGGCGAAAAGCTCTTGCCGTCCTTCATGCGCTTGGCCGGCGTGAGGGCCTCTTTGTCAACGCCCCACTTGTTGGCCAACCAGCGGCCGTAGCCCAGATAGCCGCAGGCGAGCACCGCCGCAGCCACAACCATGAGCAAAACTCCGTTCATTACATTTCCTCCTCTAAAAAGAACTACTCAGACATAAAAAATGAGGGCCGTCGGTTGCGCTCGACGGCCCTCATCTTCATCAGCCGCCCGTTATCGTACGGGCTAGCTGTATGTGCTAACCCGCATCAGATAATTACTACGCTGATAATGTTTAGCTGATGCGTGAACATGTCTAAGAAATCCTCTTCAATCATGATGCGAACGATCCGTGCGTGTTCACATCCCCCAGTGGATGAAACGCAGTATGAAACTTTAGTTACCTAAAGTCAACGCAAATTTGTAATGAATTTTCAACTTTTTTTGAATTTCTCGGTATAAAACGCCAGTGACCTCGGACTTTACCGAACGACAGTTTTTGCTTGAGAGATGCCCTCGGGGGCGGGGCGGGTGCCTGCCGCCATATATGAACTCTCCTGCTCGGACGGTCCTGCTCACGACGGAGGCCACATTAAGTGGCCTCCTGTTCGTGCGGAACTCGCGATAAAGTTCATATATGGCGGCAGGCACCCGCCCCGCCCCCGAGGAGCTCCCATCCCAAATCTAAACTCTGTTATCATAATTACGATAATATCCTGATAGCTCAGGAGGTAGCTGTGAATATTAGGCCAGTCTCAGATCTCAGAAATCACTACCCGGACGTTGAACGCGAAGTCGAACAAGAGGGTCCGGTTTTTCTAACTAAAAACGGGCGGGGCTCTATGGTCGTCATGAGCTTTGAGCAGTACAAGTCGCTGAGCAATACAATCGAGAGCGCCCTTGATGCCGCTGATCGTCAGGCCGCCAGCATGCAACTTCGCTATACACACGACGATGTCTTTGGCTCTGTCAGAAAAATGCTCAACGGCGGTCTCGATGAACAGGCCCTATAAGCTCCGCTATCTTCCCCTATTTTGGGAGGACCTCAGCCAAGCAGCGTCATATATCGCCTTTGATCTCAATAACCCCGCTGCAGCAAATAGGCTTGTCGACAATGTTGAAGCAGGCATACTCGAACATCTCAAGAATCCAACCATGTCACCAACATACCCTTCGACAAGAAGGCGGTTGCACCCGTATTACCGCTTCTACGTTGGCAACTACATGGTTTTTTATGTCGTCATCGACGACGTTATGGAAGTCCGCCGACTGCTATATAAGAGACGAGATATTGAGTCGATTATCAGGTAGGTTTCTTTCAGCTAAAGCACGCCGGAAATTCGACACAGGCTGGCCAACCTTGCTGGACGTTTTCGACGCCGATCCAGCCCAGAAGCCATATCGATGCAGAAAGGTCCCCGACCGGAGGGGCCGGATATAAGGTTTATCGCGAGTTCCGCACGCAAAGAAGGCCACTTAATGTGGCCTTCGTCTTGCGCAGGACTGTAGAGCAGGAAACCTTATATCCGGCCCCTCCGGTCGGGGACCGCACCCATACGGCTACAGCGTCATGTTCGGATCGGCGTCGACGTCGAACGGCGAGATTTCCCCTCGGTCGAATTTACGGCGGGCAACCTCCGCGATCATGGCGGCGTTGTCGGTGCATGCCGAGAGAGGCGGCACCGTCACGCGGATGCCCTGGCGCCCGAGCTTCTTGATCATCATCTCGCGCAGATGCGGATTAGCCGAAACGCCGCCGCCGATGCAGTATTCCTTGCATCCGGTGGCATGCAGCGCGTTCTTGGCCTTCTTGTACTGAACGTCAAAGACCGCGGCCTCAAACGAAGCCGCCAGGTCGGGCAGATGAATCGTACGCCCGGCTTTGGTCTCCTGCTCAATGTAGAGCGTCACGGCCGTCTTAAGGCCCGAAAGCGAGAATCGATAGTCTCCCCTGCTGTTAAGCGCGCGGGGAAAATCGATCGCGCGGGGATTGCCCGTCTCGGCCAGCTTGGAGATGATGGGGCCACCGGGATAGCCCAGACCCAACGCCTTGGCTACCTTGTCGAAGGCCTCGCCCACAGCATCGTCGAGTGTCTCACCAAGTACCTCGTAGTCGCCCCATGCCTTCACGTGCACGAGCATGGTGTGCCCGCCCGAGACAAGCGTAAAGATAAACGGGGGCTTGAGGTCGGGCTGCGCCAACAGGTTGGCAAACAGGTGGCCCTCCAGATGATTGACGCACACGAGCGGCTTGCCGGCAGCATACGCAAAGCCCTTGGCAAAGGCGACGCCCACCACCAGGGCGCCAACCAGGCCCGGACCCTGTGTCACGCCCACGGCGGCAAGCTCACTTGGTGTAATGGCTCCGCCCGTAAGGCCCAGCGACGCTGCGGCGTCCTCGAGTGCCGCATCCACGACACTCACAATCACCTCGACGTGCTTGCGCGAGGCGATCTCGGGCACCACGCCGCCAAAGCGTGCATGAAAATCAATCTGCGTCGACACCTGGTTGGCCAGCATATTGCCATCCGCATCGATAATCGCCACCGCCGTCTCGTCGCAGGAGCTCTCGATAGCGAGTACGAGGCGGCGACGCTCAATCTCGACACGTTCCTCGGCAGAGCGCCAAGGCGCAGGCAGCGGCCATACGCGCTGCTCTGCCGCCGTCGGCTCGGGCGAAGCATTGTCGACCGGAAGCACCAGGGGCAGCGGAGCCGTCATGACGATGGCGTCCTTGCCGGCACCATAGTAGCCGCGGCGACGGCCAGCCTCGGTAAAGCCCAGAGCGTTATAAAGCGCGATCGCTCCCTCGTTACCGTCCTCGACCTCGAGCGAAGCCGTGGTGCAGCCGAGCATCTGGGCATCATAGCTCACGTGCGACAGCAGCTTGCGGGCAATGCCCTCACGGCGATGTGCCGGGTCGACGGCGACATCCAGAATCTGCACATCACCGTCCACGACCATACCGCCGGCAAGGCCCAGCAGCTTGCCGTCGTCGTGTGCCACCCACCAACTACGCGGCGCAGCGACGTCCTCGCCCAGTTCGGACAGGAACATGCCCGGCGTCCATGCCTCGTGTCCGGCACCTTCAAAGCAGGCAGCCTCCAGCGCGCTCGCGCCCTCGGCATCCGCCGCGCCCATGGGACGGAACTGCAGATGACGACCGGCGAGCTCATCGGCAACACCCGTAATTTCGCTCTGCGCACTCTCGGCAAGACCAAGACGCTTGCGCTCGTTTTCCTCGGCATCCGAAAGGCGCGTGTAAATCGGCAGGACGCGGGCCGGATCGCCGTCACCCGCAGCGTGCGCGAGCAGCAAGCCCTCGCCCGAAGGCCACCACAGGTCGCGCTCCACGCAGCGGGCGGTCTCGCCCTCACCCAGCAGCTTGCCATAGCGCACAAGACCGTCACCGGTCAGCTGAACCTGGTCCCAGTCCGCTGCTTGGCGCCACTCATCGAGCGCCACGGCGGCCTTGACCACGTGTTCGCGCTCAAATTGACGCTCGGGGCCCTCGTCGCTCAGCACATACAAAGCCGGATACACCTCGCCGCGCATGGCATCGGCCAGAATGCCGAGCTTGCCACGCACGCCAGCCTTCCACGCGGTCCATGCGCAGGCATCGAGCGTCGACACGCCCAACAGCGGCACGTTGGCACCGCGCGCCAAGCCCTTGGCGGTGGAAATGCCGATACGCACACCGGTAAACGAACCAGGACCGCGACCGACGACGTAACTGCCCACGTCAGCACGGTCCATGCCAGCCCGAGCAAGCACGCTGTCGACAGTATTCACGAGCTCCACATTGGCATGGCGACGGCACATATGGTCGCCACTCACCAGCTTCGCCTCGCCCGTCTGCCCATCAATCCAGCTTGCCGCGCAGGCAAGCATATCGGTCGAAGTATCGAGCGCCACCACCAGCGCGTAATCGTTATGCAAGCTCATCTTGTACAGCCTTATCAATCAAATCGGAAAGCTCCGATGCGCGCTCGCCGTGCGCCTCGAGCGTTATCGTTCGTACGTCGCTATCGTTCTCATCACGCTTAAGCGTTACCGAAAGATATTCGTCTGTCAGTTCGTCCTGGAACTGTTCGCCCCACTCCAACAGACAGGCTCCCTCATAGCCCAGTACATCGAAAATGCCCGTATCCTCGAGCTCGTAAGCATGCTCCAGACGGTACAGGTCAAAGTGGAACAGCGGAATACGCCCCTGGTCATGAACGGCCATGAGTGCGAATGTGGGGCTCGTGACCATATGGCCGTCGCCCAGACCACGCGAAACGCCCTTGGTAAAGTGGGTTTTGCCCACCCCGAGGCCGCCGGTCAAGATCAGCACATCACCATCTTTCAGGCACGGCGCAACCAGCTCGCCAAAATGCTCCGTATCGGCAGAGCAAGCCGTTTTATAAATACCTACCCCCAGGCGCTCCAGGGACATATATGCTCCTTATTATTCCGAGGCACCCTCTGGCGCGGGATGCCGCTCCAGATAGTCGCCCAGCATCTTAAAGTCTTCCTCCAGCAGCTCCTGCCACGCCGGATTACGCAGCGCCGCCGCCGGATGGAACGTAGGCATCACCACAAAATGCCCCATCTGATGGAACCTGCCGCGCAGCTTGGTGATACCGATCTCGGTCTTAAGCACAAAGTGCGTCGCGGGATTACCGAGCGTCACGATGATATCGGGCCAAATGCTCCGAATCTGCTCACGCAAAAACGGTGAACAGGCCAGCACTTCCTCGGGCCGAGGATTGCGATTTCCCGGTGGCCGACACTTAAGCACGTTGGCAATGTAGACGTCTTCGCGCTTGAGGCCAGCCAGCGACAGGATGCCGTTAAGATCTTCGCCCGCCGCCCCCACAAACGGCTCGCCTTGCAGATCCTCGTTACGCCCCGGTGCCTCGCCGATAAACATGACGCGGGCGTGGGGGTTTCCCACGCCAAACACGATGTTATGACGCAACTGATAGAGCTGGCAGAGATGGCAGTCGCCTAAAACAGCCTCAATCTCCTCGAGCGCAACCTCGCGCGGCGCCTGGTGACTATGTCCGGGGATGTGCATGACACCCATAGTGGCTCCTACACGTAGATCTTGTCGAGACGCATGCCAAAGCCGCAGGCGACCTCGTAGTTAATCGTGCCGCGCAGTCGGGCCATCTCGTCCATGGTAATCTCGGCATCGCCATCGCGGCCGACAATAATCATCTCGTCACCATGCTCGGCCTCGGGAATCTCATGTGCCGGGTTGGACTGAATGGCGACCATAAACTGGTCCATGCAGATGTTACCCACCTGACGCACGCGCTCGCCGCGATACAGCACGTCCATACGATTGGAGAGCGTACGCGAAAGACCGTCGGCATATCCAATCGGCAGCGTGCAAATCTGAACGCGCGTACGCGGCACGCGATAGGTAAATCCGTAGCCCACGCCCTCGCCCATCGCAGGATGCGCCACGCGTGTCACGCGCGCATGCACGCTCATAACAGGATCGAGCTGCATCACGCGACCACTCAGCTCGCATGGTTGCATGCCATACAAGCCAACGCCGGCGCGAATCATATCAAAATGCATCGAGGAATCGAGCATCGAGGACGGCGTGTTGGCGCAGTGTACGATACCGCACTCAAAACCCGCGTCCTTAATGGCCTGAACGGCCTCGGTAAAGCGTTGGCACTGCAGTTTGTAGTCCCAACCCGAAGGTTCATCGGCCGTGGCGAAGTGCGTAAAGACGCCATCACACTGGATACCGCGATGGAAGCTAATACCACGAACAAAGTCGAGCACCTGCGTGTAGTGAACACCGATGCGGTTCATGCCCGTCTCGATGGCTAGATGGTACTTGCCCACCTTGCCTGCCGCGACAGCGCACTCGCCATAGGCAAGGGCGAAATCGGACGTATAGACCGAAGGCATAATGTCAAACTCAAGCAGTGTGGGGATAGCCTCGATAGGCGGCTCGCTCAAGATCAGGATGGGCTTGGTAATTCCGCCCCGACGTAGCTCAACACCCTCGCTGACCGTCGCCACCGCGAACATGTCGGCTCCGGCCGAGTACATGATTTTGGCGCACTCAACGGCACCATGGCCATAGGCATCGGCCTTGACCACGCAGCACAGTCGTTGACGTGAATCGAGCAGGTTCTTGTAAGCCCTCGTGTTGCGGCGAAGCGCCCCGCGGTCAATCTCAACCCAGGACCAGCGCGTCAAATCGGCTTTATTCATGATTAGTCATCCGACCCTTCGTCCATGATTCCCAGATCATCGAGTGCATCCTTTGCCGCCAATTCCATGGCAGGACCGATCAAGTCGATCAGATCGGTCGCAATAACACTCTTCTCACCATACTCCGTCGCCGCGGCAAAACCCGCATAGCTGTGAAGCGCAACGGCATACGAATACAGCAGCTCCCAGCGATCCATCTCATCACGCATGGTAGCCAGTGTGCCAGCCAAAATGCCCGCAAGAACATCGCCCGAACCGGCAGTCGCCAACGACGCCGGACCCGAGAGCGGCAAAAGCACGCGCTCAACGCCACAGATAGCCGTCGTCGGCCCCTTGGCAATAACCACGAGATTGTCGGAGCCAGCAGCCCAGACAACCTTCTGCGCGGCCGCGATTGCAGTCCCTAGATCGTTAACCTCGTCACCGGCAACCAAACGCGAAAGCTCGCGATAGTGCGGCGTCATGACGAGCGGTTGCTCACGGCGGTACATCTCAGGGTTGCTATCGATACCGTCGATAGCAATCTTAGCAAGGCAGTTGAGCGCATCGGCATCAAGGATCAGCGGTACATCAAGCTCCAATAAGCCCGAAACCACCTGCATGGCACCGGCAGACGTCGTCATGCCGGGACCGCACAGTACGCAGCTGTACTTCTTTGCAATCTCGCACACGGTCATACGCGCAGCGGCACCAAAAGAGCCGCGGGAATCGGACGGAATAGCAAAAACCGGAATCGAGGGAAGCGCCATACGAATAAGATTGGCACACGCATCGGGCGTCGCGACAGCCACATAGCCGGCACCCGCGCGGGCAGCAGACTTGGCGGCCATAATGGCAGCGCCAGGATACTGCGCCGAACCGGCAACAATAAGGACGGAACCGCGAGAATATTTATCGATATTCGTGGGCAGCGGAGCAAAGAAATCCACCAGGTCACCGGGCTCGACTATCTCGGCGGCATGGTCGACATCATCGATGACCTCATCAAGGCGGTCATAGAGGCTACCGCACACCAGATCACCGGCGTACTCTGGGCCATCAGCGCTGTAGAGACCAATCTTGGGCGTGATCATCGTAACCGTGCGCTCGGCACGGATGCAGTCGTCGTCGACAACACCGGTCTCGGCATTCAGACCCGAAGGAACATCGATGGACACCACATGGTCGGCACAGTCGTTAACTGTCGGAATCCAGATGGAGAACGGTGCACGCAAGTCACCGTGGAAACCGGTACCAAAAATAGCGTCAACAACAACGTCGGCCTTATCGATCAAAACCTCAAGCTCATCTCGTGAGGGACCGATGCACACATGTACGTCACGACCGGCGGTACGGCGGGCAACATGGCGAGCCAGAGCGGCAGGAATCTCATCCGGCTCAACCGGAGACACGATGTCCACGTCAACGCCTTTGTGACTCAAGATATCAGCCGCGACCCAGCCATCGCCACCGTTGTTGCCAAAACCGACCAGAACAAGGACGCGATCGGGATTGAGTTTTAGAATTTCACTAGCAGCAAACTCACCCGCCAGTTCCATAAGCTCGGCCTTCGAAGTTCCTCCGCGTTCGATAATATCCTCGAGGCGAACGACTTCCTCGGTACTCAAAACCGGTTTCATCTATGCTCCTAGCGTATCTTGCGAAGCATCGCCCTGATGCTCCGTCAAAGCTGAATTTTGCAGTTGCTCAAGCTCATCTAAAACCGAGCGAGCCTCTTTAAATGTTTGTGCAACGCGTTCCTTGGTGCTCACCTTTTCTTCCTTAGGCTTGGGTCGAGCATCCTCGGTGATCGCAATGGCATTGGCTACGGCCAAATCACCCGTCAAGGTAATGGAAAGCGCAACTTCAATGACACCCAACTCTTGAGCAATCTCGAGCGCTCGACCCGAAAGCACTGCTTTAGGCTTTCCGAGCTTATCACGCGTTACCGAGACGTCTTTGCGGCCGACGCCCTGGCTAAAGCCCGTACCAAGAGCCTTGAGAACCGCTTCACGAGAAGCAAAACGGCTCGCATAGTGCGCTGCAGGACGCGATGAAGCGTCGCAATATGCGCACTCTTCTTCGGTAAACACACGCCGAGCAAACGACGGCGTCTTTTCAAGGATTGATTTCATGCGGGAAATCTCGACGATATCAACGCCGATACCAGCTTCAGCCATGTTCACCTCCATATTGCACAGACTAAGTTATTGTAGCCCGTTAACGGAAGATGCGACAAACGAGGGTCATAAAACACAGCGAGTTTGTTAGATCAGGCTTTAAACGCAAAAAAGGGGGAGGCCGCGAGGCCTCCCCCTTCTTCAATCTCGATGACGGCTCGGTGCCGTCCACCGGTCAGCGGCGCCCTGGCCTCCCACGGGCTGGCCC
>CAJJRZ010000007.1:0-96592 GCA_905194345.1 Coriobacteriaceae bacterium | reverse complement strand
CGCGAGGGAACTACTTTCCCTCGCGGCGGCCTTCTAACAGCAAAAACCAAGTGAGTAGATTTTTTGCAGGAATCCGAGCACACGCCAAATCGCCACAGCGCTGACCTGCAGTTTTACCGAGCATTTGTCGCGATGTGCTCGGTAAATCCAAAAAAGTCTACTCACTTGCATCTGAGGCGCACCGGATCGGCAAAAAACCGCCGCGAAAGGGATCCGGACCCTTCGCGGCAGTTGTTAATACGCCGAACTTGTTATCGCAAAAGCCAATCACGCGCCGAGACCACGCTACAGTCTTTCGACTCATACGTTGAATCCACGCGGGCCACAACATAGCGCGCATCTTTTGCAATGTCGATCTCATCGCATACAGCCTGTAAATGGCGGGCGTACTTATCGTGATACGTTCTGGATGATTTTATTTCGATAGCCTTGGGACTCCCTGAGTTTGTGCAGTCGAGCAAATCGATTTCTCGCTTGCCGTCGTCCCTATAGAAATACAACTCGGGATTCTCGCCCACGTTGAGATGGCTCTTCGCCGTTTCGGAAACGATGAGGTTTTCGAAAACTGCCCCCAGATAAGGGCTCTCCAAAAGTTGCTCCAGTGATCCAATTTTGAGCAAGTAGCAGAGCAGCCCCGTGTCGTAAAAATAAAGCTTGGGCGTTTTAGTCAAACGTTTCCTGGCATTTGCATAATAAGGCTGCAGTGAAAACGTCAGGTAGCTCTGCTCCAGGATAGACAACCAGCTTTTAATGGTCGATACGTTCACACCCGTATCTCGAGAAAGCGAAGATATATTAATGAGAGCACCGGCGCTCTGGGCAATTATGGACAGTAACTTATGAAACTCCGCTTTATTGCGCACGTCAAGCAAGCCCACAACATCGCGCTCAACATAGGTATCAATATAGCTGGGGAAATAAACCGAGGACGGCATTCCGGCGGAACGCAGGCGAGGGTATCCCCCTTCGAGCGCAAACAAATCCACTTCCAACTGCCCCTGCTGGCCCCTCTCCGCTTCTCGAAACGAAAATGGCAGCAATTTTAAGATCCCGACTCGCCCGGCAAGAGACTGGCCGATGCTTTTCATCATCAAAAAGTTTTGCGATCCCGTAAGGATGTATTGACCGGCATCTCCCCGCTCATCCGAAACAACCTGGATCATCGAGAACAAATCCGGGGCGTATTGCGCCTCATCGATGATGAGTCCGCCCTTTCGGTTGCGGATAAAACTCACCGGATCCTCCAAGGCCGCGCGCCTCGTTTGGGGGTCCTCAAGCGTGACATAGGAATAGTCGGGAAAGGCATGCCTAACCAGCGTAGACTTTCCGCTCTGCCTAGGCCCCGTCAACGACACAACAGGAAACCAACCCGCCATGCGAATGAGCAACTCATGCAAATCCCTGTTAATGTACTCGGCCATATCAACGCCCCTTATAACGCTGTTACCATAATCGTATAGTATCATTTGCCATAATCTCGCAGTAGCGTTTTCCATAATCTTGTAGTAGTGTTTTCCACAATCTTATAGTAGCCCAGTTCAAAAACGTTATTTATAGAGCCGAAATCTCAGACCCTAAATAACAATAGCCACCACAATGGGAACTGTCCCCATTGCGGTGGCTTGCAGGCGAGTTGACTTATTCGACTATCGCGGGCCGGCCGTGTCCGAGTCTAGAGCGTGGCAAGTCGCTTGGATTCGCGGACGGCGAGGGCGATGGAGATAAGACCAGTGATGGCGTCAGCCGCCACCAAGGCAAACCAGACACCCTGAACGCCCATCATGTTGCCAAGCAGGTACATAAGCGGCACGGAGCAGATCACGTAGCGGAGCAGACCGGTGAACGTGGCGATACCCACCTTCTCAACCGCCTGGAAGTACATCGACATGGTCATGGCAAGATAGCCCAGGGCCACGGCCAGGATAACGATGCGCGTGGCGTTGGCGGCAACCTCGACGAGCGCCGGGTCGCTACCAGCAAAAAAGGCGCAGACCGGCGTTGCGGCCACCCATAGCACAGCAGACACCGCAGCAAGCGTCACGACCTGGTACTTAAGCGTGCAGGAGAGCGTTTCCTTGAGGCGCGCCCACGCCTTGGCGCCGGCGTTGAAGGCGGCAATGGGCTGCAGGCCGTACGAGAAGCACTGGGCGACCATCATGGTAATGTAGAGGATGTAGCCGTTGATCACACCAAAGGCCGCGATGTAGAGCGAACCCATGTCGCCGCCGAGCTGGCCAAGCAACGAGTTGGCAACGGTGTTGAAGATGAACGTGGCAGCTTGCACCAAAAAGAACGGGAAACCAATCTTAATGATCTGGCCGCAGATGGCCATGTCGAGTTTGAGGTCGGCGGCGTTGATCTGGAGCTGCGACTTCTTACCGCCGATGAACCAGAAGATACCGATGGCCCAGATACCGATGGAAAGACCGTAGTACACGCCAGCTCCCATAACGCCAAGCTTGAGCACAAACGTGGAAAGCGCAAGCCAGCAGATAGCGACGATGGCAGACACGGTCATGAGGTTGGCCTGGATCTGAACCTTCTCGTCCACACGCATGACGGCGGTGACCATCTGACCAATGACCGTGAGCGGCAGCAGCACGGAGAAGGTGCGCACGCCGGCAACGGTATCGGTCATGATGTCGGGCGTGGCGCCGAAGAATGCGCAGATGGGCTCGGTAAACACAGCCATCACCACAGCAAGCAGCACACTCACAATCGTGGTAAGCCAAAAACCCTGGCTAAACGCCTTGCTGGCGCCCTTAATGTCGCCGGCACCCAAAAGGTTGCCCACCACGGCGGGCACGCCGGTGCCAAACAGGTTGCCAAAGGCCAGGTTAATGTACTCGACCGACATGATGATCGAAACACAGGCCAGGCCGTGTGCACCCAGGCCCCAACCCATCACGAGGCCCTCAAGGACCACCATGATAATCTGGGCGAGCATACCCTGGCCGGTGATGATGGTGTACTTGCGCACCAGGCCGGGAATCGGCTGCGAGGCAAGCTCACGCTCCTCCTCAACAGCGGCGGTTGTCTCTTCTGCCATTGTTCTCCCCTTTCCATGAGAGATTGATGAATGGATGGATGAATGGATGGGCGGCACGCACAGGCTGTGGCACCGCCCAGCGATGCAGCAGCCCCGCTAGGCCTCGTAGACCACCTTGCCGGCAATCATCGTGAGAGACGCCGTGGCCTCGAGGACCTCAGCCGGTTCGCAGTCAAAGAGGTTGCGGTCGAGCACACAGATATCAGCCTGTTTGCCGCATGCGAGCGTACCGATGCGATCCTCGGCATGCATGGCGTAGGCGCTGCCGTAGGTGTAGGCGCGCAGGGCCTCGGCCATGGTAATGCGCTCCTGGGGGAACCAGCCCTCGGGGTTGGAGCCGTCCTCGAGCATGCGGAAGACCGCGCCGTACACCTCCTCCATGGGCTCCAAGCCCACAACGGGGAAGTCGCTGCCCAAGTGCACCACGGCACCGCTGGCAAGCAGGCTGTGCAGGGGCCACGAAAGCGCTGCACGCTCGGGGCCCACGGCATCGTCCTTGGCAAGGTCAGCCATATCGAGCAGCATGTGCCACGGTTGCATGCCGGGGCATATACCAAGCTCCGCGTAGCGCGGCAGATCCTCGGGCTGAACCGTCTCGTTGTGCTCCATGGAGTGGCGGCAACCCCGCTTACCATGCAAGCGCTCGCCCTCCTCAAAGCAATCAAGCACAAAACGCACCGAGCGATCGCCGATCGTATGGACGCGCGTGTCAACGCCCCATTCCTGCGCCCTGACAATGGCGGCACGGATGCGCTCTGGATCCTCCGCGGGCTCACCGCAGGTATCGGGCGCATTGCTATAGGGTTCAAGCATCCAAGCGGTGTGGTCGGAGCACACGCCATCAAGAAACTGCTTAAAGCCGTGCCACTCGACCTGCGTACCCGAGAAGGCGTATTTCTCCTTGATCTGCTCGAGCGTTAAGGACTCGTTTTCGAACAGATCGGTGTACAGGAACACGCGCAGTGGCAAGTCGCCCTTGGCATTAAGGCCTGCCAACACCGCATACGGGTTTTCCATGCTCACAAACGTAGGATTGACCATGCCGACCGTAGTGATTCCCAGGGCATTGGCGCGCCGGGCGGTTTTTGCAAACGACGCGTCAACAACCTCGGGCGCTGGGTCGTAGACCTCGTCCATAAAGAAGACGCCGGCGTTGTTGGAAAACACGCCCGTCAGATTGCCCTCGGCATCCTTAAGGATCTTGCCGCCTGCGGGATCGGGCGTCTGCGAAGTTACTCCCACCTTGTTGATGGCGCAGGTATTGGCACTAAAGGTATGCAGGTCAACCTGCTGCAGAAAGACCGGGCGGTCCGAGATGTACTCATCGATCATCGCGGCTGTGGGCATCTCGGGGACATCCCACTGGAACTGGATAATCTGGCAGCCCAGAATCCACTCGTTATCGGGATGGTCGGCCGCAAACGCCACGACACGTTCCATCGCCATCTCAAAACTGGTGCAGTCGATGAGGTTGACGGCAAAATCGGGGTCGGTCATAAACGCGCCCTGGGCAAAATGCGTGTGTGAGTCGATCAGGCCGGGCATGACGAGCTGGTCGCCAAAGTCGCGCACCTCGGTATCGGGACCGATAAACGGTGCCAGGTGAGCATCGTCACCGCAGGCAACAATCTTATCACCGCGCACGGCAACGCCGCCCTTAAACGGCTCGAGCCCATCGCCGGTAAAGACGGCGTTGCTCTTGATAACTACATCAGCCTTGTCCATGTGAGCCTCCTCAGGCATCTTTGGTTGCAACGCGGACGCACCGCCCGCGTGGGCACTCGGTTGGGAGCGTAGCGCTCCCGCATCGGCGCGTGCCTACAAGCCGTGCTCGGACGTCTGTCCCACGTCCGCGGCTTCGCGCTACACCCATTGATACACAGGGGCAAATCCGTGCCAAGGCCAGGGATCGCAAACGGTCAGTTTAAGCAGGTTTACACGCTTTACCTGCAGGTTTATTGTCTGAGATTATTACCGCGTCATTACGCCCAACGGCGTGCCCGCCCACACGGCAAGACCCGCATGCAAGGAAGAATAGGACTAGGAACGCCAAAAGGCATCTATGAGGTCATCTCGGTTGGAGACACCGCTTTTAACGTAGATGCGATGCAAGTGCGCCTTGACAGTGCCAGGGCTGATGACCAACTCGCTGGCGATGTTTTGGGCGTCGTTGCCCTTCAGCACCAGCGTGAGCACCTCCTGCTCGCGCCGCGACAGCTTACGGGCATCGGCATAGATCACAACGCGTGATGCTAGATCGTCCCCAGAGCGTGCGCTCTCGGCCGCCACGTCCTCATCGGCACGCGGATGACGGGCATACACGCGCAGGATATGGCTAAACTGGCAAAAGAGTTGGACCGCGCATGCCACGAGCAGCACGTTTTCGGAGATATTGCGCTCGGACAGATACCACAAAAAGAGGCTGATGACGGGGTTTTGAGAGTCGGGGCGGCAGAGCAAAATCATGTAGGTGTCCTCGGCGATTACGCAAAACGCAAGAACGAGTGCCACCTTCCAAAAGAGCTTTGAGCGGTCGAGGTCGAGTTTCTCAACACGCGTGGCCCTGTGCCGGTAATGCCAGGCGGCATAGGCAAGACATCCTACATTGCCCAGGTCACGCGTGAGCCAAAAGAGATACTGCTGCATCTCTCCGGCAGCACCGCTGCGAGGCACCAGCACCAATTGCAAGATTGAAAACGGCACGATAACAAGTCCGAGCATGCGCGACGTCGGCCTTTTGCGCAAGCGCGCAAACATCCACAGCACAATGCAAGCATAGATGGCAATACCGAGCACGCAGCGCAGCAAGGGGTGCTGCAGCGGCTCGCTAAAGGTAACGGCGTAGTCATATTTGAGCCGAGCGTACTCGTCAAAAAAGATGACCGACATATCGAGCATGTAGAGCAAAAAGCCCGCCGCGGCCACTAGGCTGTCGCGACGGTGCGTCATGAGCCAAACCACCAATGCCACGGCACTGGTCACCAGAGCCACACCCATGATAATCGTGGTGTAGATATAGAACGCGAAACTCATGCCCGCCTCCCCTGTCTAGATGCTGTGAGGATGTTGACAGATTCTTTGCCGCAAGATTAGACTCACCGATTAAACGTACTGTATCGTTTAGATAAACAAGCTGTGTCTCACCGATGAAAGGAGATGCCATGGCACCGATCGCTCCGCTCAAGATGCTCGTCGCGCCCGCCGCCAAGGCCATCACCCGACTCGGTTCTTCCATGACCTACGACGATGTCCCCTGCGCCGTTGAGGCGCGTTCGGACAGCTGCCCCTACCTGGGCCACGTCCCCTACTTTGCACCCAAGCTCGCATCTGATCCCGAGCAGCGTGAGCAGTAATCCAAGATGCATCTAGCACCGCACAACTCGCGGCGCTACTGTTTTGGCGCAAAGCGACCTGTCCCCCTTGCGCCAACGCCGGGATTGTCGATGCTGCGGCCGCGGCGCGATATGAGGCGCGAAACCTCGCCCAGCAACACGCCGATCACCACACCCATGAGGATCGGCAACTTTGACATCTCGGCGGGCGAGCTGTTAAGCGGCACGATTGTCGCAACAATCGAAAGCACGAGCTCTACCACCGGCACCGCAAGCGCTACCGCAAGCACCTTGCCCTCGAAGGGCGCGCGGAACACACGTGGGCGGTCGTCGTATTTACGCAGGCGCCAAAACGCCGGGAACATCGGGATATAGCTCATGAGCAGAAAGACGACGTTCATCGAGAAGAAGACCCAAAAGACGTCGGAACCTTCGCCCAGCGGAATCTGAAGTAGCAGCACCAAGCTGGCAAAACAACCGTTAATGAGTGCTGAGCCGTTGGGCATGCCGGTCTTCTTGGACACCAGCGCAAAGGGGCGCGGCATGTTGCCGTGGCGCGCGGCATAGCTCGCCACGTTGTTGACGCCAAAACTCCAGCAGATCATGTTGGCGAACAGCGTCACCAAAAAGGCCACGCCCACGACCATCGTCAGCGGGTGAGCGCGCCCCACCATGGCGGCAACCGCGTCCACAATGCCCGAATCGAGTGAAAGCTGCTCGGTGGGAACCGCGGCTCCAATACCGATGCCACAGATAATGTAGATCGCCGCGATGGCAACGCCACCGGCGATAACCGCCTTGGGGATATCGCGCGATGGGTTCTTCATCGTGCTGGCAAAGGTCGCGACCACCTCAAAGCCCATAAAGTTGAATAGGATGATTGAAAGATACGTCAGTGAGTTAGTGTCTCCCAGATCGGGGACAAAGGTCTTAAACGACATATCGTTGGCAAAGCCGTTATTGCAGGCAAACCAGATGCCGACGATTCCCACCACGGCGGTAATGAGCACCTTGATGACGGCGCCGCCATCCATGACCCAATCGGCCTCGGCCACCGGCTGCATTGCCATGACCGTGACGCCCCACACAAAGGCAAGCTCGATGGCAATTCGGACCCCAAGCGAAAATTCGATGCCCCATACCGCATTGATGACACTGGGGAACATGCAGGCGATACTTGCCACCCACAGTGGAAAGTTGACCCAATAGCACCAGGAGCAGCGGGCGCCCCAACGGTCGCCCAAGCCCAGGCGAACCCAATCGTACAGACCGCCCTCGGAATCGAACGCCGTACCGAGCTCGGCCACCACCAGGCCATAGGGAAGCAAAAACGTAATGATGAGGAAGATCCACCAGAAGAACTGCACGTTACCCATGGCAGATGCCGGAGCGGCCGCCTCGATGGTAAAGACAACGCAGATAACCGAGAGGATGACCTCGAACAGGGAGAACTTTTTACCTGCCACGACACGCTCCCCCTACAGCAAAAAGGATGGCATCTGTACCGAAGGCGCAGCCCAAGGTAGGGTTGCAGGCCGCGTCACCGGTGCAGGTGCCATCCCAAAGAGAAGAGAGGATGCAATTGTTGGACCAACGCTCGCGGAACAGGCGCGTGTAGATAACGATACGCTGGTACATAGATACTCCGATCAAAACGGCCGCGATTGCGACCGGAATCTTTTGGCAATTGAAGACGCGTCTGACCTGGGATATTCAAGCGAACAATTGGCCTAACCCGCAATAAATCCCAGATCAGACGTGTACTCAATCAAAGAGGCGGGCACTCCGAAGTGGAGGCAACGGAGTGCCCAAAGAAAAACCCAGCCGACCAAGACATCGAATAAACCGACCATCAATGCCCCGAGATGGTCACGGTGCGATTCATCGACTGTCCGATTGATCGGCTGGGTTTCCGAGGTGCGGCAGATTGCCCTGAAAGAGGAGGGCATAGACCTTAAGGGTCATGCCCGACGATTGAAGGGCAAGGTGCCGTGCCTCGGGAAGCCAGACAATTACGCGGACGGCTCCTGCTGCGTAATGCAGTGGATGTTGCCGCCGCCGAAGACGACCTGCTCGGACTGGACGCCGACGCACTTGTAGACGCCCTCGCCCCAGACCTCGTCATAGATCTTCTGGAGCGTGTCGACGGCCAGCTGGTCGTTCTCGTCGCCGTACTGCGGGACGATGACGCCGTGGTTGGTGACCAGGTAGTTCATGTAGGACGCGATCAGCGGCTCGTCGGGGACGCGCGGCTCGGCGTTCTCGTCGGCGTCGATGGTGTCGCAGGAGGCCTGGTCCATGAACAGCGGGTTCACGGGCATGCAGAGCTTGTAGACCTTCATCTTGCGGCCCTTGGCGTCAACGGCGTTGGAGAGGGTCTCGTAGGCAGCGTGGCACTGCTCGTAGAACGGATACTCGGGATCGTCGGTCCAGATGCAGGCCATGACGCCCGGAGCGATGAACGTGGCAACGTCGTCGATATGACCGTTGGTCTCCTCGGGGTCGATGCCCTCCTTGACCCAGATGACCTTCTCGACACCCAGGTAATCCTTGAGGTGCTCGTCCATGTAGGCGCGAAGCTCCTCGCTCCAAGGCTCAAACTTCTTGTGGAACTTGGGCCAGATGGACTCGGGATCCTCTTCCTCCTCCAGAACCGCAGAGCAGGTGCGGCCCGGGGAAAGCAGGCACTGGTCGGTCACGACAAGGGTGCCCTCGCCGTCGACGGTGATGGAGCCGCCCTCGAGGATCATGTCGTCGGGACGATAGCGACGGCAGCCGGAGAGCTCAGCCATCTTGAGGGCGATCTGCTCGTCCTTGTCCCACGGAAAGTACAGGCCGTCGACGAGGCCGCCGTAGGCGTTGAAGTGCCAGTGGTTGGCGCGCTTCTCGCCCTTGCCGTTGATGACGTAGGTGGCGGCGGTGTCGCGGAACCAGGCGTCGTCGGTGGTCATCTCGATAACGGTGACGTTCTCGTCGTTCTCGAAGACGGCCTTGCAGTTGGCATAGTCGACCTGGTTGGCGCACATATAGACCGGGGTGAACTCGGAGATGGCGCGGGCGATGGCGGCATACTGCTTCTGAGCCGGCTTGGCGCCGTGGGCCCAGGTGTCGGTGCGGTGGGGCCAGCCCATCCACACGCGATCCTGCGGGGCGAACTCGGCGGGCATAAAGAAGCCGTCGGCCTTGGGGGTGGACTCGGACTCGGTGATCGTACGCATAAGATTTCCTCCAAATCGAACGATCGTTTGCCGCGGGCGGATTACCCGCAGCCTAAAACCAAGAGATAGTGGGCGCCCGTCCCCCGGCAAAGGTCGGGGCGCCCGGTGCCGGTTTTCACGGAGCCGCACCGACGAGCGGCAACGTAACCAAGTGCGTGGAGACAAACGCACGAAGGATACGAGAGAGAGGTTGGGGCGGGCGGTGGTTACCGGAGCTATCGCTCGCACCCGCCCCAGGAAATAGTGAGCAAATTTGTCGCTTTGGGCACGCCCTCGAAGAGGCTAGAGTGCCTGGAGTCGGGAGCGACAAGCCCGACGAAGCGCACGTTGGTACGCGAGGAGGGTTGGAGCCCCAGAACCGGGTGCTCTAGTTCTCCTCGGCCTCGGCGGCCTCCTCAGCGAGACGCTGAGCTGCCAGCTCGGGAGTGAGGCCCTTGTACTCGGTCTCGCGGCCCTTAGCGCTGACGACGCGGACAACCTCGCCGATGAGCAGAAGCACGATGAAGATAACGATCATCGGGAGCTTGTCGCCAATTTCAGCGGCAGAGAACGGCACCAGCGTTGCAACGATGGCCAGGATCAGCTCGATGCAAGGGATGGCCAGCATGACCTTCATCATGGCACCCTTAAACGGGAACGTGAAGATGCGCTCGCGGTCGGGGTCGTTCTTGCGAAGGTTGAGGAACGCCGGGAACATCGGGATGTAGGTCAGCAGCAGGAAGACGACGGAGGTGCCGAAGAGCATCCAGAAGACGCCGTTGGAGATGGCATCGATGGGAACGAGCTGCAGGCACAGCACCAGGGAGGCAACGACGGCGTTGACCAGGTTGGCACCGTTGGGCATGTCGTCATCAGAGATCATCGAGGCGAAGACCTTGGGCATGTTGCCGTGCTCGGCAGCGTAGCGAGCAACGGAGTTAACGCCGAAGGACCAAGCAGCCATGTTGGCGAACAGGGTGATCAGGAAGGCAATGCAGATGACCTTAAAGATCATGGAGTCGCCCACCATGGTCTGGACTGCATAAATCATGCCGTAGTCGGGGTCGATGGAATCGGCCGGCACAGCAGCGCCGATGCCAAAGCCAGCGAACAGGTAGATCACGGCGATGGACAGGCCACCGACGATGATAGCCTTGGGAATATCGCGAGCGGGATCGGCCATGTCATCGGTCATGGTGCAGATGACCTCGAAGCCCATGAAGTTAAAGATGATGATCGACAGGTAACCGAGAGCGTTGGTGTTGGTGAGCTCGGGCAGGAAGGTGGCAGCGGACATGTCGTTCGCAAAACCGTTCTCCATGGCATACCAAATGCCCAAAGCGCCAACGATAACGGCGACGGCGACCTTGATGATGGCGCCACCGTTAAGGACCCACTCGGAGTCGGCCGCCTTGGAGCGGCCCATGAGGTAGACGATCCACACAAAGGCAAGATCGATACCCATCTTGGCGATCAAGTTGAACTCAACGCCAAAGACCATGCCCAAAATGTCGGGGAACATGGTAGCCAGCGAGGCAATCCACAGCGGGTAGTTGACCCAGTAGTAATACGAGATGCGGGCGCCCCATTTGTCGCCCAGGCCATCGCGTACCCAGTCGTAAATGCCGCCCTCGCCGTCATAGGTGGTGCCGAGCTCGGCAACAACCATGCCATAAGGAAGCAGGAAGGTCAGGATCAGGAAGATCCACCAGAAGAACTGCTGGTTGCCAATGGCAGCAGCAGGAGCGGCGGCCTCGCAAACGAAGACGACGCAGATGATGGTCGAAATGACCGTCAAAAAGGAAAGCTTTTTCTTTCCGTCGCTCATGATGAGCTCCTTCGCTCAGTCTTGGACAGATCCGAGGCCCAAGGTACTAAGGCAATTGCCTGAGCCTCGGTGAGCGGGCGACAGGAGACGAGCATCCGCCGCCCGCAAACGTGCGTTTAGCAGGCTTAAGGCTTAGAGCTGCTCGAGAGCCTCGAGAGCGGCGTGAAGCTCGGCCTTGGCGGAGTACTCGACACCCTCGTCGTTGAGCGGGGTGCGCTTGCCCAGGGCAGCGAGGAGAGCACGGATGGAGTGCTTGCGGTTCTCGGCCTCGACCCAGCACAGGGAGCGCTCGGGATCGTCCATAACCTCGTCGACGACTTCCTCGTTGCGAGTGGCCGGCAGGCAGTGCATGAACTTGGAGTTGGGGCCGGCGAAGTTCATCATGTCCATGGTGACCTGATACTTGGGGTAGAACACGTCCATGTAGTTCTCGCCCGAGACCTCCTCGTCGTACAGGCCATACCACACGTCGGTGTAGATGAAGTCGGCGCCCTTGATGCACTCGATGTCGTCGGAGATGACGACGGAGCCGCCGGAGACCTTGCAGTTCTCCTCGGCGATGGCCATCATCTGCTTGCCGAACTCGGCGCGCTCCTCAACGGTGCCAACGTGCAGGCCGCCGTCGGGGATCTGGTGGCCCTTGGGTCCAAACTGGACAAACTTCATGCCGACCTTGGAGGCGATGAACATGAGGGAGACGCAGACCTGGGTGGCGTCGCCGATGAAGGCCAGGGTGCAGTCCTCGATCTTCTTGCCCTCGGGGAGGTTCTCGAGCATGGTCATGAGGTCGCCCATCTCCTGCGTGGGATGGTTGAACTCGGACATGCCATTGATGACGGGCACAGCGGAGCCCTCGGCGAGGCCGACGACGTCCTTGTGACGGTCAACGCGAGCCATCATGATGTCGAGCAGCGAGCCCATAACGCGAGCGGTGTCGCCCAGGGACTCGTGACCGCCGAGCTGGATGGTGCCAGGGCCATAGAACTGAGCATGGCCGCCGAGGTCGGTCATAGCGGTCTCGAAGGAAAGACGGGTGCGGGTGGAAACCTGCTGGAAGATCATGCCAAGGCTCTGGTTGCGGAGCAGGTGCGGATAATAACCGTCAACCTTGATGGCCTTCTTCATTGCCAGGCCAAGATCCTCGATAGCCAGGATCTGCTCTTTGGTGAAGTCGTTGGTGTCGATGAAATCCTTAGGCAGCGCCATGTCGATTCCTTTCCGCCGGTCGTGCCGACTATTGCTATGAGGCGCTCGAACATCACGCCTCGTGTTGACAAGACCATCATTCACCCGTATGCAGTTTTTACCTAGTTTATTCGGGATTAAAGACCGTTCACGGAGTTACACACCCTCTAAACCAATATAAACCCGCAGGTAGCCAGCTTGCAGGGGGTTTACTATCTAGAACCGCGAACGGTATACGGCTATGCTGTATCTCGGCGCCTAATCCGCAATGGAACGAAGGGTTGAGACGTCTATATCCCACAAGGTATACAGGGCTCGGCCATAGATGAAATGAGATGGGACGGTGGCAGATGAACACCCTGATGTTCTTCTATACCCTAGCGATACTCGTGATCTGTATTGTGACGGCAGTGCTTTCGCTTGCCGCCTATGCCTCGTCTCGTCGACGCTTCTTTATCTATGGCAGCGGCGTTTTTATTTGCTATGCCATCGAGATGACCGAGATCTTCTTTTTTGAATACACGTTGCAAAACCAGAGTTTTCCAGCCAGCGACTATTACTCAATTACCATGCCTGTGTTGCGGACCCTTGTGGCGACCGCTTCACAAGCTTTTATCTGGCTCATTGCCATGGACTTGCTCGACAAACATTCAAAAAAGCAGTTTGTTATTCCCGTCGCAACGTTCTTCCTGAGCGAGCTGCTGGTCATTGTCGCTGTCCCCTACGGCCCCATGCATCAATGGCTCTACTACACGATGCGTCAGGTATTCCTTGTATTTGTGGGACTGTATATCTTTTGGACGGCGCATAAAAGCACGCAGGTCGAGCTTAAGGCGCGCGTCAACAATCAACGAAAGCACCTCATTATCGGCGCCATTCTGGTCGGGTGCATCGTTGCCGAGGATTTCTACAACATCCTTGTTGTTCCCATGAGCCTGGCACCCTCTTGGCTGCAGCTGTACCTGTCCGAGCGCAACTTTAGCGAGAACATCTTTGCGTGCTACTTTGCGATTCTGCTGATCATCTATGCCTATCACGTGCTTTCGATTCGCATGCAGGAGGCGCCCGAGGAAAAGAACGTCAGCGATCTTGATCGACACATCGAAGAGCAGATGCCCTTCTATCGCAACGCCTACAAGCTCTCCAACCGCGAAACCGAAGTCATGCGTCTGGTTGTGTTGGGCAAATCGAACCAAGAGATCGCTGACGAGCTCTTCCTTGCCGTGGGCACCGTCAAGACCCATATCCACAACATCCTGGTCAAAACTGAGCAGCAAAACCGCACGACGCTCATCCTCCACTTTTGGAAACGATAACCTACCAAAAAGGGACAGGTTTATTTTGGCAGGTTTTATCTGGGCAAATGCCAAAACCGCCGCGAGGGAGCTACTTTCCCTCGCGGCGGTTTTCTAGCAGTAAAACCAAGTGAGTAGGCTTTTGGCGGGATGCCGAGCACGCCCCAAAACACCACCGCCCTGACCTGCGGTTTTATTGAGCGTTTGGCGCGGTGTGCTCGACAAGTCCAAAAAAGTCTACTCACTTGCATCTGAGAGGCATCCGATAGACAAAAAACCGCCGCGAAAAGGGTCCGGACCCCGTTCGCGGCGGCTGTTCGCGTTGGTTTTGCGACGGTTTTGCCCGCTTG
Source organism: Coriobacteriaceae bacterium (assembly GCA_905194345.1). Classification (GTDB taxonomy): domain Bacteria; phylum Actinomycetota; class Coriobacteriia; order Coriobacteriales; family Coriobacteriaceae; genus Collinsella. The sequence continues at coordinate 82,356 of CAJJRZ010000007.1, read as the reverse complement.
TTACTCGCTGTAGCGGGTGGCGATGGCAGCTTGTACCATGCCGGCGCTCATGAGGTACGTCACCAGGAAGTAGCCACCATAGGCTGCCAGGAAGATCGCACAGGTGAGGCCCACGGTGCCGCCGATGCTCATATTTCCGAATATGCTCACCAGCTCGATGATCACCTTAAGTGCCACAAAGGAGTGCGCTAGGCCCACTGCCAGCGGGAACAGGAAGAATACCGCTTGCTGCGCCATCACCGAATGGCGAATCTGGCGGTCGTCGCAGCCGATCTGTGCCAGCACACGATAGCTGCGGCTGCCATCGGCCACGTTGGAGAGTTGCTGGATCGACAGAATCGCCGCGCATGCAACGACCAATACAAAGCCGATGTAGATGGCTAGGTAGCTAATAAGACCGTTCATTTGCGCTGCTTGCGTGTACATCTCGGAGCGTGTGATGAAGGTTCCCCACGACCCCGGCTTCTTGCCGTCAACGAGCAGATCGTCGAGCAGAGTGTATTTAATGCTCTCGTCTGCCTCGGTCGTATCCATCCCCTGTTTGTAGTTAACGAGCAGGCTACTGGAATACGGCTGCAGATTAAGTTGGGACAACAGCTCGTCGGCAACGACGACGGTACCCGGATTACTGCCCATCGCCGAGTTGGCGATGGCCGCCGTATCTTCGTCCGACTTATCGGTTGCGGGCTTGAGCGTATGCCCGCCCAAGGTAAGGGCATGGCCACCAGCCATATACTTGGTGTACAGGTCGACCAGCTCGCCGCCCATATCACACGTGAGCAGATACTGGTCGTGACCGATGTGCACCGGCTCCTCACCCATCATCTGACGCAGTTTGTTGTACTGGCTCGCCGGCGTCACAAACAGACCCATCGTATCGGCATTGCTACCCCCGAACGCCTTGGGAAGCTTTTCGCCCATGATCTTGCACATCTCACTTGGGGTCACCGAAGGATTCGAGCTGCCAAACGGGTAACTCAGATACGAATCGATCTGCACATGCTCACCGGCAACATCGGCGATATCGACCTTCTTGCCGGTCTCGTCGTTGTTGTCCGCCGAACTGTCCCTGCCGTGCCATGCGGGGTACAAATCGACCGTTGTATCGGCCGGCACCATGCGATCGGCTTCATCAGACGGATTGACGTACTCTTTGTAGTAGTCGAGCGTATCGGGCGTGTAATAGACATACGTCTGTGACACGTCAACAGGGTTATAGCGCTCCAGGTTTTCGTTCATCACATTGGCAATCGACATACCGCACGTCACCGAGGTGATGGCCAAAAACAGGAGCATCGCGATGACGCCCATCGAAAAGCACACCGTGTTGACCTTGGCCGCAAGCTGGCGCACGGTAAACATGTTGAGGCCGCGCCAATACACGCCGCGCAGGCTCTGCAGCAGCTTGATGAGCATGCCCGAGAGTCCCCAGAACAGGGCAAAGGTGCCCACGGTAACCATAGCGGTCGTAATGCCAAACTGGTTCATGGCCTCTTGCAGCTTGCTGTCCGTCGCGGTTAGCGGGAACCCATCACGTAGCAGACGGTAATAGGCCACACCCACAAGCACCACGCCCACGGCAAAGATGGCAATCGCAATCCAGGGGTTGCGCGTCTTGATGCTCTCGTTGCGACGCTCGGCACCCATAAGCTCGATGAGTTTGGTACGACGCACGGCGCGAAGGTTCAGCAGTAGCGTAAGCACAAACATTACGAGCATGCAGGCAAGGGTCAGATTGAACGCATGCACCGAGAAAAAGAAGTGGAAATTGGCGATCTGTGTCTTAAAAAGCGAGGCCGTAAAGAACGTCATGAGCTGGGAGAGTCCCACACCCAGCACAATGCCGGCGACAAAGGCCACGACCGAGACAATCACCGTCTCGAGCGCCATGATCGTGGCGACGCGTCCGCGCCCCATGCCGAGCACCTGATACAGGCCAAACTCCTTCTTGCGGCGTTTCATGATGAAGTTATTGGCATACACCATCAAAAAGGCCATGACACCGGCCAAAAAGTACGTCAGGTCGCCGAGCATGCTGCCCATAACCTGCGCCAAGCCCTCTTCATCGATTCCGGCAATGTCGACCTGCATCGAGACGGTATTGAAGGCATAGAAGACCGTGACACCCAGGGTGAGCGTCAAAAGGTAGACGAGGTAGTCGCGGCCGGCGCGGCGGACGTTACCCCAAGCGAGTTTACAGAGCATCGGAGCCCTCACCGCCCATCATGGCAACGACCTCCATAATGCGGTCGAAGAACTCTCGGCGATCGGTGTCGCCGCGGCGCAGCTCGGTGAAGATCTTGCCGTCGCGAATAAACAGCACACGGCTCGTGTAGCTGGCGGCAAAGCTGTCGTGCGTGACCATGAGCACGGTGGCGCGCAGACGGCGATTGAGCGCCTCCAGGCTCTCGAGCAGCAAGCGGGCGCTCTTGGAATCGAGGGCGCCGGTGGGCTCGTCGGCCATAATCATAGTGGGGTCGGTGACGAGCGCGCGAGCCGCGGCAACGCGCTGTTGCTGACCGCCGGACATCTGGTAGGGATACTTGTCGAGCACCTGACTGATAGACAGACGCGCGGCTACATCCTGCACGCGGGTCGAAATTTCGGCCGAGTTTGTGCGGGCGATGGTGAGCGGCAGGGCAATGTTCTCGCGTGCCGTGAGCGTATCGAGCAGGTTGGAGTCCTGGAAGATAAAGCCGAGCTCCTCGCGGCGGAACTGCGAAAGCTTGGCCTGTTTCATGCGCGTCACGTCCTGGCCGTTGATGCGGATGGTGCCGCTCGTGGCGGCATCGATGGTCGACACGCAGTTGAGCAGCGTCGACTTGCCCGAGCCCGAGGCACCCATGATACCGACGAATTCGCCGCGGTTGACGGTAAAGCTGACGTCGTTGAGCGCGCGGGTCACGTTGCCCAGCGCTCCATATACCTTTTCGAGATGCGCGACCTCCAGTACCGGGGTCGCTGCTTGCATGGTTTGCATACCGAGTCCTTTCTTGCAATTAGTCTACGGCATCTATAGTCGCAAGAAGCCGAGTCGGCTACCATCGATATGGCTTACGCTTGCCTTACCGTTGCGTAAGGTAAGCGTAGTCTGCCACGTGTTGATGTTGAGAGAGGACTCCTGTTGAAGACTGTTCATGTTGCCGCCGGGATCATTCGCAAGGAAGGATCCGACGAGCTACTGGCTGTGCAGCGCGGCTATGGCGACATGCAGGGACTTTGGGAGTTCCCCGGTGGCAAGCTCATGCGCGGTGAGACGCCAGAAGACGCCGTGCGCCGCGAGCTTATGGAAGAGCTACAGGTAAAAGTCACCAACCTGCGTGATTTCTACACCGTTGAGTATGACTACCCCGATTTTCATCTCTCAATGGAGTGTTACTACTGCTCGCTCGCCGATGAATCCGATGAGCCTCAGAAGCACGACCGCCAGCTTGATATCCGCTGGATTCCGCGCACCTCGCTTGCCACGGTGGAATGGATGCCCGCAGACAAGGGGCTCATCGATGCCCTGATTGAGCTGAAGGAAGACCGGCTTGAGGCAAGCTCCGCTGATGACGCCGCGCCCAACACAGCCGACAAACCCACCGCCAAACCCAAGCGCGCACCTAAGCGCCGTAGCAAAAAACGCCCCAAACCAGGTCTGCTCGACGGCATCGATACCTCGGACCTCTCCGCTGACGAGCGCGAACTGGTCCGCCGTCGCGCCGCCATCAAAAAGTCCATGAAGGGCAACAAGCGCGCCAACACCAAGCCCGAGCTGCTCGTACGTCAGCGCCTACGGGCCGCGGGCCTTACGGGCTATCGTTTGGAATGGAAGGTACCCGGCAAGCCCGACATCGCCTTCCCCGGCCGCAAGATCGCCATCTTCGTCAACGGTTGCTTTTGGCACCGCTGCCCCAAGTGCAACCCAAGCCAGCCCAAGCGCAACGTTGAGTTTTGGGAGGCAAAGTTCCGTCGCAACGTCGAGCGCGACCGTGCTGCTGTGGCAGCGCTCACTCAAATGGGCTGGACGCCCATAACCATCTGGGAATGCGAACTCAAAAAAGACCGCATCGACGCCACGATGGAAAAGGTCATCGAGCAGGTGCGCGCCACAGAGCCGCAGCGCTAACAGCGAGCATTCACACGCTACGCACGTCCGCGCCACATCCACGTCACAAACCTTAGAAAGCCCTTAAGCTCAAAACCTTTCAAGAGTGTTACTCGATACCTCTGACCTGCAGTTTCATCGTAACACCAAACCAGGTTAAGCCTTTCTTTAGCGCTTCTTTGCGGCAGCCGCGGCATAATGTAGCCAGCGCACGGGACCTAGCAGCAAACCCCGAGCGCATCCTTTTGGTGGATATCGAGGAGGCCACAAAAGCATGCATTCTTCCAATGGCGCAGAACAGCAGCCATCCCTAAAACATGCAAACCTTTTCTGCTTCCCCCCGACACAGAGAAACGGCCTCCTCGACTCCCCCACCACAAAAGCCAAACGCTCAACCAACCAGAGCCACAACTTGCAAGCATCGTTCGAAAAGCTCCAAGCATCCCTAAACAAGGCGTTCCCCGAACAGGCAAGAGCAATCTAAGCCCATCGCGCTTTATACTGATGCCATGCGAAACATGGATCACATAGAATTGCACCGCGGAGGACGCGAGGAAGCGTTTCCCGAGACCGCCGATGACTGGCCCTATATTGCCGAACGCGCAGAATTCGCTCGCTATCCGGGCAATTCCGTCCCCTGGCACTGGCATTCCGAAGTTGAGCTTTTCTACATGGAACAGGGAGCGATTGACTATCGAACGCGCGCGGCTCATGAGCACGTACGCTTTGAGGAAGGGTCCGCCGGCTTTATCAACGGCGGCGTTTTGCACAGCACGCTGCAATCACCCAATTCGGCACCAGCCATTCAAATGTTGCATATCTTTCAGCCGTCGATGCTCGGCGATCCCGCGGGACGCCTTCTAAAGCGCTATATCAATCCTTTGCTGCAATGTCGAGACGTCGATGTGCTCAAATGGTCGCCCACCAACCCCGACGATATGCCCTTTATCGATTTGCTAAAGAGTTCCTTTAACCACGACCTTCAACGGCCGCAGAACGAGATGGCGCTTCGGAATAGCTTGTCAGAGCTCTGGATTCAGATTTACGCCAAGGCCGAACCGCTCTTTTCCTCCGACAACGCCTCTTGGATGACCAACCGCGACGTACAGTTCAAGGCAATCCTGGACTATATCCGCGCAAACTATGCAGCCGCTATAGATGTGCCCCAGATGGCATCTGCAGCCGGCGTAAGCGAAAGAGAGTGTTACCGCATTATCGAAGCTTGCGCAGGAACGACCCCGGCGGCATATCTGCGCGCATACCGCGTAAACCGTGCTTGCGAACTTTTGGCACACACCACGCGAACGGTCCAGACAGTCGCGCGCCAATGCGGCTTTGCGACAGCAAGCCATCTTGGCCAGGTATTTAAAGAACAAATGGGATGCACTCCTTCGAGCTATCGAGCAGCGAGGCAGAATCTCGATAGCACCAGGCAGAAATCCCGCTAGCCTTTCTTCTGTCATCGCATCAAACTTGCAGGCAAACAACAGAGAGGAGAAATCATATGAAGCACTTTGACCATATCGTATTTGACGTTGATGGGACATTGGCAGATACAGAAGAAAGCGTTCTATCATCGCTTGTCCAGATTGTCCAAGAAGAGACCGGCAAAACGCTCCCCCGACACGAGCTTGAATTTGCCCTCGGCATACCCGGCAAGGATGCCCTTGAGAAACTTGGGATCTACTCGCAGGCAACGTTGGATCGCTGGTGCCAAGTTGCCGCCAGCTTTAAAAGCACCATCAGCGTGTTTCCAGGTTTGCTTGAAGTCATCGCAACACTCGCCGATAGCGGCTGCAAACTTGGCATCGTCTCCTCACGTGCGCGCGACGAATACGCAAAAGAAATTGCACCCCTTGGTTTCGATAAGTATTTTGAGCACATCATCCTTGTCGAAGACACAACCGAACATAAACCTGCACCCGCACCCATGCTCGAATATCTCCGACGTGCGGGCGCGAATCCTGGCAACGTCGTCTACGTTGGCGACACCGTCTACGACGAACAATGCGCAACTTCAGCAGGGGTCAGTTTTGCCCGAGCAGCATGGGGATCACACCAAGATATCCCAAACGCCACCTACAACCTCAAAACCCCCAACGACCTACTAACCCTAACAACCAAATAACCCACGCGTCCCACCCTTTCAGCCCCAACACCACAAGGGCGATTGAGCAGAACGGCTTGGGCGGGTCCCCGTACTTAGTTTCCAAAATCATTCCGCAGCGCGAAGGCTTCTTATTATTTTCCGCCCTAACGCCACAAGGGCGACGACCTCGAGTAGGTCAACCGGGGAGGGACGAGGGCTTAGTTCCCCAATCTTTCCGCAGGGGGCAAAAAGCCTCGCCGCACGAAGTGCGCAGCGAGGCTTTTTGCATGCCCGAGGACGATTGGGGAACTAAGTCCTCGTCCCTCCCCGGGATATGTAGCGAGTCGGAGTACCCTTGCTGTTACTCTGCTTTGCCCACAGAGTTGAGGTTGGTCATGCGGATCTTAACCAGCTCGGTGATCTCACGCATACCCTCCTTGGCCGGCTTCTTGGGATCGAAGCAGGCAGGGTTCTCGGCCATGTAGGCCATGAAGCCCTTGGTGTAGGCCTGACGCAGCTCGGTGGCGTAGTTAACCTTGCAGATGCCGTTCTTCACAGCCTCGGCAACCTGCTCATCGGGCACACCGGAGGTGCCGTGCAGAACCAGCGGCACGTCGACGGCGTCGCGGATGGCCTTGACCACGGACTGCTCGATGTGTGGATCGCTCGTGTACACACCGTGGCTGGTGCCAACGCCAATTGCGAGGGAGGTGCAGCCGGTGCGCTCAACAAACTCCTTGGCCTCGGCAGGATCGGTGTAGGGGCTCTCGCCCTCAACCGCGGGACCGTCGTCCTCCTTACCGCCGACCTTGCCGAGCTCGGCCTCGACGGGCACGCCCATGGCGCGGCCAGCGTCGGCAACGGACTTGGTCAGGGCGATGTTGTCCTCGAAGGACTCATGCGAACCGTCGATCATGACAGAGGTGTAGCCAGTGCGGAAAGCCTGCATGCAGCGGTCATAGCCATCGCCGTGATCGAGGTGCAGGGCGACGGGCACGGAAGCGCGCTCGGCGGCAGCCTTGACCATGCCGTAGAAGTAGTCCAGGCCAGCGGTCTTAATGGTGCCCGGGGTGGTCTGCATGATGACGGGGGACTTGGTCTCCTCGGCAGCGGCTAGAACGGCCATAACAAACTCGAGGTTCTCGACGTTGAAAGCGCCAACAGCGTAGTGGCCGGCCTGAGCGTCCTTGAGCATCTTTTCGGTGGTAACAAGTGCCATGAGCGTTTGCTCCTCTCCCTCGCCCGCATCTGGACATCGGGCGTACGTGTCCGCAAGGCGTTTTACCTTGCGTTTTGCTGCCCCCATTGTATGAAAATCGTTCGTGTTACATGCATGAGATATCGCCGGCACGCAGGTCAAGACGCTCGTTTTTGAAAAGCAAACGGAAGGGATTCGGACCAAATTCCTCTATCCGACACTGAAGTTTTCACACGAATTGTCTTTCTTTTATAGAAAAGATAAGTAATCGAAAGGTGTTTTCTTACTTAAAAAGAAAATGAACGAAAATAGACTCAACACAATTCCTGCAAATTTAGGTTGAGGATGGAGCAGCTATGGCCCACGCAACAACCCGGGCTTTCGCCGATGAGCGCCGCGCCGCCATCATGGAAATGCTCGAGCATAACGCCTCCGTTCAGGTGGCAGACATCGCCCAAACCTTTGGCGTGTCCTCCGTCACCGCCCGCGCCGACCTGGACGCGCTCGCCGAATCCGGCAAGCTGCGTCGCACGCATGGCGGCGCCGTGTCGCTCCACAAACGCCTAACTGTCTCCACGCAAGATCGCCGCATCAACGTAAATGTCGCCGCCAAGCAGGCCATCGCACAAAGTGCCATCGAACTCGTCGGCAGCGGTGACACCCTGCTCGTCGACTCGGGCACCACGGCGCTCGAGTTCGTCCGGCTCCTCGATCAGCGCGATGGTATCACCGTCATCACGGCCGACATTACCATTGCCGATTACATCGACGAGAGCATGCCCTCAGTCGATGTCGTCATGCCGGGCGGGGCGCTGCGCAAAGGCCATCGTTATCTGTACGGACCGCTCACTATGCAGGCGCTCCAAATGGTCCACGCCGATCTTGCCGTCATGTGCCCTGGAGCTTTTGTTCCCGGCTGCGGCTTTACGACCGACTTTCCGCAGATGGCCGAGACCAAAGCGGCTATGGTCGGTGCCGCCCGTCAAAGCGTCGCCCTTATGGACGCCAGCAAGGTTAACGGACGCGGCATGTACCGCTTTGCCGAGCTGACCGATGTCGACACCATCGTGATGGACCGTGATCCCGACGATGCCGTCGCCACCTCAATCGCCGAGACCGCCGACGACGCCCGCCCAAATCTCGTCATCGCCGGCGCTTAAACAAAAACCACCACAAAGGTGCCTGTCCCCTTTGTGGTGGTTGTGATGGTTGAGCGTCAAAAGTGAACGTGTCGCTACTTGGAAAGCTCGTCGGCGAGGGCCTCGATCTGAGCGCGCGAGGCGTCGTTGAGCGAACCCAGGACGGTCACCTTATTCTGCGCCAGGGTGATGTCCTTCATGCCCTCGAGCTCCTTGGTCATAACCTTGGCAGCTGCAGGCGCCCAGGAACCGGCCTCGACAAGCGCCACGGTACGGTTCTGGTAGGCATGCTCGGCGAGCGTGTGGATAAAGGTGCTCATGAACGGGAAAACCTCGCCCTGATAGGTAATGGAGGCGAGCACCAGGCGGTCATAGCGGAACGCATCCTCAACGGCCTCGGCCATGTCGTCGCGAGCCAGGTCAAAGACGGAGACCTTCTGGCCGCGAGCCTCGAGCGCTGCGGCGAGCTCCTCGACGGCGGCCTTCAGATGGCCGTAGACGCTCGCATAGGCAATGGTGATGCCCTCGTCCTCGGGCTGATAGCTCGACCAGGTGTTGTAGGTGTCGAGGTAGTAGCCCAGGTTCTCGGTCAGTACGGGGCCGTGAAGCGGGCAGATGATCTGGATGTCCAGGTCGGCGGCCTTCTTGAGCACGGCCTGCACGAACTTGCCGAACTTACCGACGATGCCAAAGTAGTAGCGGCGCGCTTCGCAAGCCCAACCCTCGGGGTCCTCGATGTCGTTGGCGCCAAACTTTCCAAAGCCGTCGGCGCTAAAGAGCACCTTATCGGTGGACTCGTAGGAGAAGAGTACCTCGGGCCAGTGCACGTTGGGGGCGCCGACAAACGTTAGGCTGTGACCGCCCAGATCGAGCACGTCGCCCTCTTTGACGACTATCTTGCGCTCGGGGAAATCGGTGCCAAAGAAGTTGACCATCATGCGGAAAGCGCCCATGCTTGCCACGATCTGTGCCTGGGGATAGCGCTCCATAAAGGCGGCGATGCCAGCGGAGTGATCGGGCTCCATATGATGGACAACCAGGTAGTCGGGCGTGCGACCGTCGAGCACGGCTTCGATGTTACCGAGCCACTCGTCGACAAAACCGCCGTCGACTGAATCGGCGACAGCAATCTTTTCGCCCAAGATAACGTAGCTGTTGTATGCCATACCGTTCTCGGACACATCGTACTGGCCCTCGAACAGGTCAATGTCGTGATCGTCGACGCCAACGTAGCGGATATCCTTGGTGATCTCCATCAGGCAAAGCCTCCTAGATAGACAAAAGAGCCCGTCTATCATAGCACTCGGCTACATCCCAACAGCTATCTACCGACATCCTTACCGATTGTTATTGATGTTCAACATATCACCGTTGACCTGCAGAAACTATGCGCGCGGTGCCGCCGTACTATGTCGAACGATGAGCTGACCGGGAATACGAATGGCAACAGTTTTGCCCGCCGTACCCGCCTCGGGAACCGCATGCTCAAACACCTCGCGTCCGCGCTGATGTAGATCGAATCGCACGGTCGTGAGCTCGTTGTGTGCCACAAAATCATCGAGTGAATCGTCGACGCCCACTACGCTCACATCCTCGGGCACGCGCAGGCCACTATCGCGCAGCGCGGCGATGGCCCCGTTTGCCATCTGGTCGTTTGCCGCATAGATCGCCGTCATGGTGCGGTCGTGCTCGGCCAGATATCTGCCGGCCTCGTAACCGCTGTTGGCAGACCAATCGCCCTCGAGCGGCGCCTGCGGCTTAATGTGTCTACGCTCGAGCGCGTCCTGCCAACCGGCGCGACGAAATTGCTCGTCGACCGAGAACGACGGGCCGCCAATATAGCGAATCTGCTCGTGCCCCAGCTCAAACAGGTGATCCACAAGCAATAGCGAGCAGCCGTAATGGTCGGAATCGACCGTGGTCACGCGCGGATGCGCGTACATGGTAACGATGACCGTTCCAATGCCCGGCAACGGATCGAACGTCTCAAAATCGGGCGCCATGCGACTCATGCCGATGATGATACCGTCCACGGGCAGCGCGGCCATACGACGCGTGGCCTCGGCAAGCGAAAACTCCTCGGTCTTGGACATCTCGACCAGCGTGATGGCGCAATTATGCTCGCGAGCTGCGCTGGCGATGCCGTCGATCATTGAAAGGTTGCCAAACTTGGTGACATCGTTGACGCACAGCCCGACCGAATGGTAACGGCCGTCGCGCAGCGAGCGACCGGCATAACTCGGACGAAAGCCAAGCTCTTGCATAGCGGCCTGCACGCGCTGGCGCGTCTGTTCGTTAACGTTGGGCAAGCCGTTGGCGACGCGCGAAACCGTCTGCTGCGAAACGCCGGCAGCGCGGGCGACGTCGGCCATGGAGACCGGACGCGAACTGGTATCGTTGGACGGGCGCCTTGCCACAGGACCACCTTCACCCTTGAGAGATCTGAATAGCGTGAATGCCGGCCCGGGCAGAAATACATCCCGCGCCGAGGCCCGCTATCGTCGGACGCATGTTAACGTACTCTACTTTTTCTATCTGCATCTCTTCTGCTTTATAAGTCCATACGGCAGTACCGTTCACGGCTGAATTTCTACCGATTACCAGATTCTCAAAAAGTGATAAGTGTTGTGTTATGAGTACGTTAACATAGCCCGTAACGTGCGGCATCGTAGATGCTGAGTTTATGCCGCTTCAGATTGTTAACGTACTCACTACGACGGAAAACTCGTCAGTATGCGCCAAGGAAAGGACCCTCATGACCACCCCCGACGAAAAGACACTCGCCACGCTCACCAAGCTGTTTGAGGAGGAGTTTGGCCCCATCGGCGATCGCCAGGTGCTCTATGTGCACGCGCCCGGCCGTTCCGAGATCAGCGGCAACCACACCGATCACGAGGGCGGTCACGTTATCGCCGGCTCGCTCGATGTCGCCGTCGACGGCATCGCCGTGGCAACCGATTCCAACAAGGTCCGCGTCGCCGACGAGGGCTACCCCACGTTTGAGATTACCCTCGACACGCTGAATGTTCAGGAGTCCGAGAAGGGCACGTCCGCGAGCCTCGTCCGCGGCATGGCGCACGAGATTGCAGCCCTTGGCGTTGAGCCCCACGGCTTCGACTTTGCCTTTACCTGCTCCGTCCCTTCGGGCGGCGGCCTTTCCAGCTCTGCCGCCGTCGAGGCCGCATACGGCCGTGCCATGGAGACGCTCTGGGGCGCGCCCGCCATTGAACCCGTCACGCTCGCTCAGATGAGCCAGCGCACCGAGAACAACTACTACGGCAAGCCCTGCGGTCTGATGGACCAAGCCGCCGTGTGCCTGGGCGGCCTCGCCTACATGGACTTTGAGGATCAGGCTCAGCCTAAGACCCAGAAGCTCGAGCTCAACTTTGAGGATCACGGCTATGCGCTCGTGCTCGTTAAGGTTGGCGCCGACCATGTGGCGGCTACCGACGACTACGCCGCCGTTCCGCGCGAGATGCAGGACGTCGCCGCCGAGTTTGGCAAGGCACGCCTGTGCGAGGTCAACGTTGCCGACTTTGACGCCAAGCTCCCCGAGCTGCGCGCCAAGCTGGGCGACCGCGCTTGCCTGCGCGCCGTTCACTACTGGTACGAGAACGGCCTGGTCGACAAGCGCTGGGCAGCCCTGAACGCTGGCGACATTGACCAGTTCTTGGTCCTGACGCGCGAGTCCGGCGCCAGCTCTGCCATGTACCTGCAGAATGTTGTTGCCAAGCTGGGTTCCGAGCAGCCTTCCATGTATGCCCTGGCGCTGGCCGAGCACGTGCTCGACGGCCGCGGCGCCGTTCGCATTCACGGTGGCGGCTTTGGTGGCACCATCCAGGCCTTCGTGCCGCTCGAGCTTGTCGACACCTTTATTACCAAGATGAACGGCTGGCTGGGCGAGGGCTCTGCCCGTCACTACGCCATCTCTGACAAGGGGGCTTACGCGGCATGGCTGTAATGACTGACGTGCGAGAGGCCGCGCAGAACCTGATCGCGTACGCCATCCACCGATCGATGATCGGCCAGGACGACCGGATCTGGGCATACAACACCATTTTGGAGTGCATCGGCGCCACGGGCCCCGCACTCGACATGGCTTGGGCACTCAAGACCGAGAAGATTTCGCTCTTGCACCCCGATACACTCCCCGACTTTGACCTGGAGGGCACGCTTGCCGCGCTTTCCGAGGCCGCCGTTACCAACGGTGCCGCCGAGGACACGGCGTCAGGCCGCGACCGCATCGCCATGCGCATCATGGGTGCGCTCATGCCGAGGCCTTCGGTTGTAAACGAGGAGTTCAACGGACGTATGGGCGTCAACGAGCCCCGCGCCGCAACCGACTGGTTCTACGGCCTGTGCTGCGACGCCGGCTACGTGCGCCGTGCCGCCATCGCGCGCAACATCAAATGGAGCACCCCCACCAACTGGGGCAATCTTGAGATCACCATCAACCTCTCCAAGCCTGAGAAGGACCCACGCGATATCGCCGCGGCTGGTGCCGCAAAGAACACGGGCGAGAAGTATCCCGCCTGCCAGCTCTGCATCGAAAACGAGGGCTATCCCGGACGCTCCGCCGCAGCCGACGGCGGCGCTCACCCCGCACGCCAGAACCTGCGCATTATCCCCATCCAGCTCAACGGCGAGCGCTGGGGCTTCCAGTACAGCCCGTACGCGTACTTTAACGAGCATTGCATTGCCATGAGCTCCGAGCATCGTCCGATGCACGTCGACCGCAAGGGCCTGACCTGCCTGCTCGACTTTGTGGACCTGTTCCCGCATTACTTCATCGGCTCCAACGCCGACCTGCCTATCGTGGGCGGCTCGATTCTGTCGCACGACCACTTCCAGGGCGGCGCGCACGAGTTCCCCATGATGCATGCCGCCGAGGTCTCGCAGTTTAGCGTGCCCGGTTTTGACCAGGTCACCGGCACTGTGCTGCAGTGGCCGCTCTCGGTGCTGCGCCTGCGCTCGCATGACCGCGCTCAGCTGCTCGACGCTGCCGAGAAGATTATCCTCGCCTGGCGCGAGTGGACCGACGAGTCTGCGGGCGTTATCGCGCACACGGCCGACGGCGTAGCGCACAACACCGTGACGCCCGTCATCCGCCGCGTCGACTCCCGCGGCAACGCCGGCGGCGAGATTTACGAGGCCTACCTGGCGCTTCGCTGCAATATCACGACCGACGAGCATCCGCTGGGCGTTTTCCACCCGCATGCCGAGTATCACCACATTAAGAAGGAGAACATCGGCCTGATCGAGGTTATGGGCCTGGCTATTCTTCCGCCGCGCCTGGTTCCCGAGCTCGGCGCTGTCCGCGAGCACCTGCTGGCAGCCAAAGCCGATACCAGCTACGACCTTGCCAGTGCGCTTGAGGGCGACGACCTTTGCCGCAGCCATGCCGCGTGGGCCGAGGACGTCTATGCCCGCCGCGCCGACGAGCTTACGGCGGACAACGCCATCGACATCCTGCACGAGGAGGTCGGCGTGGTGTTTGGCCACGTGCTCGACAACGCCGGCGTCTTTAAGTGGGACGAAGCCGGCCGCGCCGCCCAACAGCGCTTTATCGACTCACTGTAATGATCCCTTGGAGACGGAGGAAAACGGATCATTTCGTCTTCAAGACAACGGCGCCCGCCGGCAACATCGCCGACGGGCGCCGGTTTATTGGCTAGTCATTGGGGACGTTCTTAAATGACTAGTCAAACAAGAACGCCCCCAATGACTACTTGCGACCAAGGCAACGCCGATGTCTTGGCATTGTCAGCGAAAACGCCCCTAAGCGAGCAAGGTGACGTGAAAGAGGAGGGCATTGACCTTCTGGTCATGCCCGACGATTGAACGTCAGATTGCCGCTTAGGGGCGTTTGCAGCGTCGAGCCGTTACGGCGTTTGGTAAAACGCCGTAACCCTACAGTTCAGTCACGACAACGTTGCTGTAGATCTCGTCCCAGCGGTCCATGACCAGGTGGCCGGTCTTGGGATCCATGGCGTTGAGCTTGCCACAGGTATTGGCGGTCTTGAGCACCGTGACGTCGTCGGCACCAGCAGCAATCGCATGCGCAAAGCCGGCGATGGTCGAGTCACCGGAACCCGTCGCGTTCACAGCCGCAATCGCGGGCGTCTTGGCGCGGAACGCGCGACCCTCATGGAAGCCCACCGAACCGGCAGCGCCCATCGAAACGACAACCCAGGGAATACCGGCAAAACGGCTATCGGCGGCGAGCGCCTCGCGCAGGGCATCGACATCATCGGTCGTAAAGGACGTACCCAGCAGGCCGTTAATCTCGGTCAGGTTGGGTTTTACGAGCTCAGGCTTAGCGTCGGACTCCAGCGCAGCCTCCAGCGATGCACCCGAGGTGTCGAGCAGCACCTTGGCGCCCGCCTCCTCGGCGATCTTAACGAGCTCGGCATAGTAGCCGGCATCGACGCCACGCGGCAGCGAGCCCGAAAGCGTCACAACGTCCGCCTTCGCTGCAAGCTCGGCGAACTTGGCCGTAAAGGCCTCGAGCTCGGCCGGGGCGATCTGCGGGCCGCTCTCCAGCAGCTCCGTCTGATTACCCTCGTGCAGAATATTCAGGCAAATGCGCGTCTCACCGGCGATGGGCACAAAGTCGTTCTTGACGCCGTCGGCATCCATAAGCTCGGCCATATAGGCACCCATGTGGCCGCCAAGCAGACCAGTCGCGAGCACGTCGTCTCCCAGTTGCAGCAGCACACGGCTCACGTTGAGGCCCTTACCGCCAGCGGTCTTTTCGGGCGTGACGCGGTTAACGTCGTCAATGACCAGCTTGTCGAGCTGATAGCGCGTATCAATCGCCGGGTTCATGGTAACGGTCAGAATCATATTGAACTCCTGTTTCCGGGGCGGCATGACCCGCCCCAAACATACGATAACTCGTTAAAGGATCTCGATCTCAAAACCGCGAATGACGGTCTCCCCCGGCTTGGCAACCAGGCAGCCACGCTTGTGCTCCAGAATATCGTCCTCATCGGAGCAGGTAGACAGGCCGCCCCACGGTTCCACGGCCACAAAGTCGCCCTCGGGCTTGCTCCACACAATCAGGTATGGCATATCGGGGAACGTCAGGCGCACGCCCTTGTCCTCGGTTTTCTTGGTCAGCGTAACCACGCGGCTCTCGAGCACGTCAAAGATGGTCTCCGCGAAGTCGAAGAGTTCGTGGGTAAGCGGCAGGTTCTGGTCGATCATGGGGTTCTTACTGCGATGCTCAACATCAATCAGGCCCGTCGAGGGAACGGCAGTACAGAGCTCGGCGGCCTCACGCTGATCAAAACGAAGCTCATAGTCGTCATAGGACTCGCCCTCGTCGAGCGGGCACTTAAAGCCGGGGTGGCCACCCACAAAAAACGGCATGTCCTCGGTGCCCTCATTGGTCACCTCGTACGACACGGCCACCTTTTCCGAATCGACCTTGTAGCGAGCAACGATCTTAAACGGATACGGGTACTGCTCGAGCAACTCGGCATGGTCGGCAGAGCTTAGGCTCAGCGCAACCATGTTGTCGCCCTGCTCCTCGAGCTTCCACTCCTGCTTGCGCGCAAAGCCGTGGCGGGCAAGCTTGACCTCGTATCCGCCCATGGTCATTGCGTGACCGTCACGAAGGCCGCCGCAAATCGGAAAGCAAATGGGTGCCTGGCCCGACCAAACCGAAGGATCGCCCTGCCACAGGTACTCGCGACCGTTGGCTTTAATCGAAGTGAACGATCCGCCAGCCGTGCTCAGTGCCACACGAATAGAACCGTTATCAAGAACAAACTCCATAGGAGCCTTCCCTTTCGTACGCCAGCCCGCCAAGTCAATAGGGCTGATAGAAAACCGGCCCGCGCCCCCTCACAGAAACGCGAGCCGTCAATTGAAAAGCTACAGAATGCCGGGTACCGCCAAGAGCGAAGCACACAAGCTCAGCAAGCAAACGTGTTATCGGAGCTGCTCGCCCGCCGGATTACCTCTAAACAACAGAGATAAACCCCACAGTTCACCTCAACGTCAGCGAGAAGCCAGCTGGTGAGGCAAGGTGCCGTGAAGCGAGGCGGCATTGACCTTCTGGTCATGCCGCCGAAGCTGAACGGCAGATTGCCCACCAGATGGCTTCGCAGCGTCGGCCGGTCCGGCGTTCGGTAGAACGCCGGAACCCCTTAGTCATGGTATTCGCCGCGGTCCCACTTCTCGAGGAACTCGTCAAAGAAGTGCGGGTCAGCCTGAGCCTCGGCGTCGGCCTTATTGCAGGCGTCGATCTTGGCAATCAGGGCATCGTGCTCGGGGGTCTTCTCGTAGGGCTCCTCCAGGAAGGCAAGCATAATGTCGGCCATCAGGAACTCGCCGGTGATCTTGCCGCCAAAGCCCACGATGTTGGCGTTGAGCTCGCGACGGGCATACAGGGCAGAGGTCATGTCACGAACCAGGGCGCAGCGAGCGCCGGGGACCTTGTTGACGGCGTTGGTAATGCCGATGCCGGTGCCGCACAGGGCCACGCCAAAGTCGGCCTTGCCGCTGGCAACAGCCTCGCCCACGGCCTTACCGTAGATGGGATAGTGCGTACGGGTGTGGCTGTAGGTGCCGCAGTCGAGCACCTTGTAGCCAGCCTGCTCCAGGCGGTCGGCCAGATAGATCTTCTCGTCCGTAACGATATGGTCGCAACCGATTGCGATGGTCTTCTTCATCAGAACGTCCTTTCGTCTGAATTCACAAGTTGAGGTAGAAGTTCGAGTTCTCGGTGGCTCTCGTTAGGCCATCTTGTTGAGCATGTCGACACGGATCTGGTGACGGCCGCCGGCGTACTGGGCGCGCAGGAACTCGCGGGCGATCTTCTTGGCGACCTCGGTGCCCACAACGCCCGGGCCCATGGTGACCATGCGCGAACCGTTGTGCTCGCGGGTCATGTAAGCGGAACGCTCGTCGGAAATGTTGGCGACGACCATGCCCTTGATCTTGACGGCGGCCATATAGGAGCCGACGCCGTACTTATCGAATGCGAAGCCCTGGGAATCCTTGTGCTCCAGCAGGTCCTTGGCAACGGCGGTGGCGGAATCGACAAAGTCCGCGGCAGGGGTCTCGGAATAGTCGACGACCTCGTGACCGTCGGCGATGAGCATCTCCTTGATGGACTCCTTCATCGACATACCGTCGGCATCGGAAGCGATTACAACCCTCATGACATCCTCCTTGAGAGATACGCAGGTGCGTAGTTTCTGTTTGGAAGTGTTGAATCGCGTTCAGGTCCGGGCATCTGAATGTGCGGTTCTTCACTGTTCATGTTTATTTGAACACATTCGAACAGCGACTGCAACCATTATTTGTTTATCTTTGTTCTTTTTTGAACAAATACCGTTCACGGATGATTGGCGACCGTTTGAGCCCGGCGCAGACGTAGCGACCATGTGTTCAGCAAACAAAAGGGCGGCCGAGAACGTGTCTCGGCCGCCCTTCTTACGGTTGATCTTCCAAAGATCGCTTTGCCGCCTACTCAGACTGCCCGCTCTTCTTGGCATGTTTGGACGGAGCGCTCAGAAAACGGCCCGTCAAATAGTTCGCCGGGCCAGAGATATCGATCCCCAGTAGCGTGTGTCCCAGCCACAGAAACGCCGCGAGCACCAGCAGCGGGATAACGCACGAGGTCACGATCATCACGATGACGCCTTCGATCAGATCGGTCACCTGCCGCACGATCTCGTCGGTCATCTGCTTGGCACCACTGGTTACCGACGTGACCAGGCTCGAGGCCCCGTCAGTCAACTGCTCGAGTACGTTTTTGGACTCCGTGGCCTCGGATTTTTTCTTGTTCGATTTTGAGCTGGTCTCGGTCGACTTCTCCGCGGTATCGGTCTTTTCCGCAGCGTCCGTTGCCTTTTGCTCAGCTTGCTCAATACTTACGCGATACGTTTCATCGACCTTCTGCGACACCCATACGCTCGCGGGCACAAGCGCCATGCCGATCACGGCAACCACCAACACGCGCGTCGCCACACGGCGCAGGACGGCGCTCGTGCTCCAGCGCCCGTGAATGCCAAGCGACACCGCAAAGAGCACCAACGCAAACGGGATCAGGATGCCCAAACCAACCGACCACAAAATCGTGAGCAAGTATTTCTCTAGGTATAGCACGGCAAGCACGATACCGAGGTTGCCTGAAAGCTGTGCGAGCTGCTCGGCAACCGGCGTTCCCGTATCTCCAGGCAGCGCCGTGATGCCCGCAGACAGGGCAACGCACGAGGTCGTGAGCGCCAAAACGTTGCCCTTCTTTTGATCGATAACCTCGATGGTGGAGTCCCAAGTCTTGGTATCGGCAAAATGCGGGCGCGCGACAAAGCCCGACAGGAGCGCCATAACCACAAGGGCGACGATGATGCCAATCTGCAGTTTTTTGTTTGCGCACACGACATCGGACAGGCTGGGCTGCAGCTCGGTTACTGTCGTGTGCTCGGTTATCTGGACAGAACGCCCGTGAGCTACCTCGTGCGCGCCTCTTTTTTGTATTGACCCGTTATCCGGCATTTGGATACCTCCTCATTCCGGCGTTTAATGTGAAAGGAAGTATACCCACCGAGCGAAAATCGAACGGGACGACGAACGGAGCACCCCAAGACGTCCCCAACGACTAGTCGTTTAAGAACGTCCCCAATGACTAAAGGAGTGGCCCAAACTGCCGGCAGATAAGGAACGTCCCCAGGTGCCGGGTAAACAGAAAAAGCCCTGCCGCGGGTAGCGGCAGAGCTTTTGGAAGGGGACTTGGTTGTGAGGGCTCGTTAGGCGAGCTTGGCCTCGAGCTCGGCAATGCGCTTGTAGGCATCGATGGTAAAGCGGGCCTGCTTCTCCAGGATCATAGTGGTCATGAGAGTGTCCTGAGCGTGAGCCATGATGAAGGTCATCTCCATCTCGCCACCGCCGGCCTCCTGCGAAAGCAGCTTGGTCTGCGTGTCGTGGGCACCGATGAGCGCATCGCTGGCATCCTTGTGCAGCTGCTCGGCCTTCTCAAAGTCACCCTCGCGAGCAGCATCGAGCGCTGCAAGCAGATCGGTCTGGGCGTCACCTGCGTATGCGACGATCTCGAATCCAACCATCGAGATTTCTTCTTTGGTTGCCATGTTGCGTTCCTTTCACATATGAACCAATGGAGAGCATCGCGTCCGGGCATACGCGCTGCGTTGTGTATGACAGAAACAATAACATTCAAACAAAAAAGAACAGCGCAAAACGTAATTTCGAGCTATGAACGGTCACTTTTCGACCGTGAACGGTTTTTAAACCAATTTAAACAATATCGAACACAATTAGCGGAAACCCAAACAGACCCGCGCCCTAGCGTACATCGCGCACCGTATCGCCCTCGACGAGCACGCCCGGAAACAGCATGTGCTCCACACCGGGTTCAACGCCCTCGGCGCCGGCAATCTTGTCAACCGCCCACATGCCGACGCGCTTGTTGTCAAAGCGCACCGTGGTCAAGCGACAATCGGGCACGATATCGCCCAGGCTGTCATCAACACCCACCACGCTCACGTCCTGGGGCACGCACTTCCCGCGCGACTCGAGCCCACGGATGCAGCCATATGCCATGGCATCGTTGGAGGCATAAATGGCCGTGCAGGTCGGATCATCCGCAAGCGCCTGGCCGGCAGCATATCCACTCTGCGCCGTCCAGTCGCCACGCACGAGCTGCGGGGGCTCAATGCCATGCGCACGCAATGTCTCACGCCAGCCTTCCTCGCGCCGCATGCCCGAAAGCGAGCGCTCGGGACACGAGATAAAGTGCACAGTCTTGTGTCCCTGCCCCAGCAAATACTCGACCACCTGGCGCGAACAATCGAACTGGTCGTTATCGACCGTTGAACAGAGCGGGTGCTCCAACATCGTAACGAGCACCGTCTGCATGCCGGGCAGCGGCTCGAAGGTTCCAAAGTCCGCCGGCATGCGGTTCATAATCACAACCATGCCATCCACCGGCAGTGCGCTCATGCGCGACGATGCGCTCTCGAGGGTATACGGATGCCCGTCTACTTTAGTGAGGGTGATGGCATAGCCATGTTTGTCGGCCGCTGCGGCAAAGCCCTCCATACGGTCGAGATTGCCGGTGCCGGTAATGTTGAACATGGCGACGCCGACGGTCTTAAACTTGCCACGGCGCAACGATCGACCGGCAAAATTGGGGCGATACCCCAGCTCGCGCATGGCGGCACGCACGCGTTCCTTGGTCTCGGGGCGCACGCTGGGCGAATCGTGCACCGTACGCGAGACTGTCTGCTCCGAGACGCCCGCGAGGCGCGCTACGTCTTTGACGGATACCGATTTTTTAACAGCGGCCATAGGTCGATCTTTCTATGTCAACGATGCCATTGGTGGCACCTTGCGCAGTCATTTTTACCGCCTTCAAGTATATCCAACGCCTCCCCCACCATACGCTCACCACCCAAAACCTACCGTTCACCGACATTTTTGCTTCCCCGAACGGCTTTTGTCGCCCAAATGTTAACGTTGCCATTGTGCAAACACAGAGCCACCGGGCGGCTCAAACGTTTACGCGTAAGGAATCGACGGTTCGCAGGCACAGGAACCACCGGTTCGCGTCTTTTTTTGTGTCGCAAAATGGCAACGTCAACATTTTGGCAACCGAACGCCAAAAGCTACCATCGTTGCTAACCCACCGACTCTTAGGAGCATTGCATGGAGCAACTCATCGCCATCATCGAAAAGGGCCAGCCCTTTTTCAACGCGATCGCCCGCAACAAGTACCTCAAGGCGATCCGCGACGGCTTTATCTCCGTCATCCCCATCATCATCTTCTCGTCCATCTTCTGCCTGGTAGCCTCGGTCCCCAACATCTGGGGTTTCTACTGGCCCGATGACATCAACAACGCCCTGTGGAAGTGCTACAACTACTCCATGGGCATCCTGGCCATCGCCTGCGCCGCCACCACGGCCAAGCACTTCGCCGACGCTCAGAACCGCGATCTGCCCAAGAACAACCAGATCAACTTCATCTCGTGCATGTGCGCGGCCATCATCGGCTTCTTGCTCCTTTCGAGCGACACCATCGCCACGGACGCTGCCAGCGGTTTCAACACCACCTACCTTGGTTCCAAGGGCCTGCTGACCGCTTTCATCGCTGCGTTTGTGACCGGCATCATCTACAAGTTCTTCATTAAGCGCAACATCACCGTCAAGATGCCCGAGCAGGTTCCGCCCAACATCTCGCAGACCTTTAAGGACATCATCCCCTTCTCCGTCTGCATCACCGTCTTTTGGGTCTTTGACATCGTCTTCCGCGCTGCTTTTGGCTTCTGCTTTGCCCAGGGCGTCATCCAGGTGTTCCAGCCCCTGTTCACCGCTGCCGACGGCTACATCGGCCTCGCTGTGATCTACGGCGCCATGAGCCTGTTCTGGTTCGTCGGCGTCCACGGCCCCTCGATCGTCGAGCCCGCCATCGCCGCCGCCCTCGTGGCCAACATGACCGACAACCTGGCTGCGTTCCAGGCTGGCCAGCACGCTTCCGCTGTCCTGACCCAGGGTGCCCAGTACTTCGTCGTCTGCATGGGCGGCACCGGCGCCACGCTCGTCCTGGTCTTTATGTTCTGCTTCCTGGCCAAGTCTCAGGAGATGCGCGCCGTCGGTAAGGCCGCCATCGTCCCCGTGTGCTTTGCCGTCAACGAGCCGCTGCTGTTCGCCGCACCCATCGTGCTCAACCCCGTCTTCTTTGTCCCGTTTGTCTTTGCCCCGATCGCCAACATCTGGATCCTCAAGATCTTTATCGACTTCTTGGGCATGAACGGCTTTATGTACACCCTGCCTTGGACCGTCCCCGGCCCCATCGGCACCATCATGGGCCTGGGCTTCCAGCCGCTCGCCTTTGTGATGCTCGCCCTTATCCTGGTCGTCGACTTCGTTCTGTACTACCCGTTCTTCCGTGCCTATGACGCCCAGAAGTGCGCCGAGGAGGCCGAGATCTCCCAGGAGGAGCTCGCCGCCAAGAGCGCCGAGAAGGCCGCCAAGCTCAACGACGCCTTCCAGGGCAAGGCCGATGCCAAGAGCGTTGCTGCCGGCGCTGCCGCCGAGGCCGTGAAGGCTGACGCCCCCGCCGCTTCTGCAGCACCCGCCGCCGAGGCAACGACCGCCAGCGACCTCAACGGCAAGCGCGTGCTCGTGCTCTGCCAGGGTGGCGGTACCTCGGGCCTGCTCGCTAACGCGCTGGCTAAGGCCGCCAAGGAGCGCGGCATCAATCTTGAGACCGCTGCCGAGGCCTATGGCAACCACGTCGACATGCTCCCCGACTTTGACCTAGTCGTCCTGGCCCCGCAGGCTGCCAGCTACCTGGCCGACCTGCAGAAGGACTGCGAGCGCGTGGGCAACAAGTGCGTCGCCTGCCGCGGCAAGCAGTACATTGAGCTCTCCCAGAACGGCGATAAGTCTCTCGCCTTCGTAAGCGAGCAACTTTCGAAGTAAGTAACGCCCAAGGCCAGCCGACCATCCACAGCCGGCTGGCCCTTCGATTTAGACGATTGGATCATCATGTCCGTTAACCCCGCTAGCGTCACCAACCCGCCTGCGCAGTTTCCCGAGGACTTTGTCTTTGGCGGTGCTACCGCTGCCTACCAGGTAGAGGGTGAGACCCGCACTCACGGTAAGGGCAAGGTTGCCTGGGACGACTTCCTGGAGGCCCAGGGGCGCTTTTCCCCCGATCCCGCTTCGGACTTCTACAACCAGTACCCCGTCGACTTGGAGCTGTGCGAGGAGTTTGGCATCAACGGCATTCGCCTCTCCATCGCCTGGAGCCGTATCTTCCCCAACGGTACCGGCGAGATTAACCCCGAGGGCGTTCAGTTCTACCATGACCTCTTCGCCGAGTGCCACAAGCACCACGTTGAGCCGTTTGTCACGCTGCATCACTTTGACACGCCGCTGCCCCTCTTTGAGAAGGGCGATTTCCTCAACCGCGAGACCATCGACGCCTTTGTGGACTTTGCCACCTTCTGCTTTAAGGAGTACGCCGACCAGGTGACCTACTGGTTCACCTTTAACGAGATCTGGGCCGACGCCTCCAACACCTACATCGAGGGCACCTTCCCCGGTGGCGTCAAGGCGCATCTGGCCGAGGCCTTCCAGTGCGAGCACAACATGATGCTCGCCCACGCCAAGGCAGTACTGGCCTTCCACAACGGCGGTTTTAAGGGCAAGATCGGCGTCATTCAGTCGCTGGAGTTTAAGTATCCGCTCAACGAGAACGACCCCGCCGACATCAAAGCCGCCAACAACGAGCACGTACTGCAAAACCAGTTTCTGCTCGACGCCACCTTCCGCGGCGACTATGCCCCCGACACCCTCGAGTGCGCCAACCGCCTGGCTGCTGTCTCGGGCGGCACCATCGAGATCCTGGACGAGGATCTGGAAATCATGCGCGAGGCCGCGCTCTACAACGACTACCTGGGCGTTAACAACTACCAGTGCCGCTTCTTGAAGGCTTACGATGGCGAGAACGACCTGCACCACAACGGTACGGGCGAGAAGGGCACCGGCCGCTGGCGCGTTAAGGGCATTGGCGAGCATGTGAACAAGCCTGGTATCCCCACCACCGACTGGGACTGGATCATCTATCCCGAGGGCCTGTTCGATCTGCTCGTCTACATTAAGCAGCGCTACCCCAACTACAAGCAGATCTTCATCACCGAGAACGGCATGGGCTACAAGGACCCCTACAAGGACGGTTTTGTGGACGACCAGCCGCGCATCGACTACATCGAGCAGCACCTGCGCTGGTTGCTCAAGGCCATGGAAGTGGGCGTCAACGTGGGCGGCTACTTCCTGTGGAGCCTGCAGGATCAGTTCTCCTGGACCAATGGCTACAACAAGCGTTACGGCTTCTTCTACGTTGACTTTGAAACCCAGAAGCGCACGCCCAAGGCAAGCGCCTACTGGTATAAGCACGTGGCGCAGACCCGTCGTCTGGACTAGTGACTGGCGGGGTTGCCCGCTCACACAACCTGTCCCCATTTCTCAGCCGGGGGCGGCACGTCACACGGCGCGCCGCCCCCGGTCTTTTTGTTTTTGGGCTGGTCGGGAGCCGTTTGTCTCGATCTGTAACATCTAGCCGAGTTTTTTGGTCCTAGCTGTTACAGATTGAGACGAACAGGATTGCTCTTTCCGAAGAATCTAAATCTGTAACACGTAGCCCGCTTTTGACCGTCTACCTGTTACAAATCGAGACAAACGGAGTAGGACCTAACCCCGTATGTCCCTAACAGTCGAGCGTTCGACCAGCGTACTCGGCACATGAATCGCCTCGATAGACGAGCTCTCTCCAATCGCCGCCTCAAACGCAAGCTTACCGACACCGCGCAAATCAAATCGCAGCGTCGTCAGTCGATTGTGAGGAACAAGTCCCTCGAGTGCGTCGTCGATACCAACCACGCTCACGTCGTCGGGCACGGACAGGCCCGCGTTCTCGAGCGCGGCGATAACGCCCAGCGCCATCTGGTCATTTGCCGCAAGCACGGCAGTCGGCGCCTGCGACCCGCCGGCAAGCACCTCGGCCGCAATCCGCTCGCCCATGGCGTACCCACTGTCCGCACTCCAATCGCCACGCAGCATCGGAGCGGCATCGACATGAGCACGACCCAGTGTATCGCGCCAACCGGCCTCACGAAAACGCGAGGAAATCGAGTTTTCCGGACCCGCCACAAACCGCATATTCGAGTGACCATGTTCCAGCAGATAATTGGTCAACAGCTCGCACGAACCATACTGGTCGGAGTCGATCGTCGTGCAGCGCGGATGCGCATACATGGACAGGATGACCGTTCGCACTCCCGGCTGGGGAACAAACTCCTCAAAATCGGGAGCCATGCGGTTCATGTTGAGAATCATGCCGTCGACGGGTCGCTCGACCATGCGGCGCGAGGCATCGGCAAGTGCATAGGGCTTGTCGCCGCCCATCTCGATCATAGTGACGGCAAAATCGTGCTCGCGCGCCGCTTGCATGATACCCTCGAGCGTCGCCAGGTTACCGACACGTGTGATGTTGTACATGCACAGGCCAATAGAACGATACGACCCGCCGCGCAACGCCGCTCCAGCAAAATTGGGACGAAAGCCCAGCTCTTCCATGGCGGCCAGCACACGCTTGCGCGTCTTTTCCGTCACGTTGGGCATACCGTTGACCACGCGAGACACAGTCTGGCGGCTCACGCCAGCGAGCGCCGCAACCTCTGCCGCGCTCGCCGAACGACCATTCCTTGTCTGCTGATCCATGCCTTCCACGCTAACCTGCTTCCCAACTATTCCCCGCGCCCATGGCGCATCGTACATACATTGATAACGTGCTCATGATACCCGAGCCATATACCACAACATGAAAACTTCTGTCAATCAAAACCGCTTACCGAACAAATACAACCGTTCGCGGCTGTTTGAAGTTGTTTTGTTTCTATACATCCCAGCCGGATGTTAACGTGCTCATTGTCAAATGTTCACGTGCTCATTTTGGTTCTAATCATTTTAAGATAGTGTTTATCGGGCTTTTTCACCGCTGAACGCTAACCAGGGAGCCTCCTGAGCGCAAACGCACAATATCGAACAGCGAGACGAGAGGGTGTATGCATATGTCTTTGCTAAACCGCGTACAGCAGCTGCCGAAGGGCTTTGTTTGGGGCGCCGCAACCGCCGCGTACCAAACGGAAGGTTCCACGAAGGTGGCAGGCAAGGGTAAGACCATGTGGGACGATTACCTTGTCGCCCAGGGTCGCTTTTTGCCCGACCCGGCCAGTGATTTCTACAACCGCTACGAGGAGGATATCCGCCTTTCTGCCGAGCATGGACTCAACGCCATTCGTGTGTCCATCGCCTGGACCCGCATCTTCCCCAACGGCGACGATGCCGAACCCCTCGCCGAGGGCGTTAAGCACTACCACGAGCTGTTCGCCTGCTGCAAAAAGTATGGCGTCGAGCCCTATGTGTCCCTGCATCACTTTGACTCCCCCGCCGCCCTGTTCAACCAGGGCGACTGGCTCAACCGCAAGACCGTCGACGCCTATGTGCGCTATGCCGAGTTCTGCTTCCGCGAGTTCCGCGAGGTCAAGAATTGGTTCACCATCAACGAGCTCATCAGCCTCTCGCACTCCCAATACATCCAAGGCAACTTCCCGCCCAACCATCACTTTGATGTGACGAGCGGCATCCAGAGCCAGCACAACGAGCTCGTTGCCCACGCCCGCGCCGTCAACCTGTATAAGGATCTTGACGAGACCGAGCACCTGGGCGGACGCATTGGCATGGTCAACGTCCTGACGCCGGCATATCCTGCCACCGACTCGCCCGCCGACCAGCACGCCGCCGACCTGTACAACGCCTTCTACACCGACTTCATCATGGACGGCGCCTTCCTGGGTCACTACTCCGCGCGCACCCTCTCACTCATCAACGAGATTCTGCGTGCCAACAACGCCACACTTACGGTTGAGGACAGCGACATGGAGGAGCTCGCCAAGGCGGCGCCCCGCAACGATATGTTCGGCCTCAACTACTATCAGTCGGCGTTTATCGCCGCCTACGATGGCGAGTCCACCAACAGCTTTAACGGCACCGGAGACAAGGGCACCTCGTGCTTTAAGTTTAAGGGCGTCGGGCAGCAGGTCGATATGCCGGGTATCCCCACCACCGACTGGGATTGGCTCATCTACCCGCAAGGCCTCTACGACACGCTCAAGCACATCAGCGCCACCTATCCCAACCTCCCCGTCATCTATATCACCGAAAACGGCCTGGGCCACAAGGACCCCGAGCCCGACGCAAACGGCATCGTCGCTGATCCCGAGCGCATCGACTTTGTCGACCAGCACATGGAGAAGGTGCTCCAGGCGCGCGCCGAGGGCGTCGACGTCCAGGGCTACTTTATCTGGAGCCTGCAGGACCAGTTCTCGTGGGCCAATGGCTATAACAAGCGCTACGGCCTGTTCTACATCGACTTCGACACGCAAAAACGCTACATCAAGCAGTCGGCACTCTGGTACAAGGAGCTCGCCGACACCATGGCGGACGCGCAGTAGCGCATCGCCTCGCTTTCCCCCGAGAAGGGAGCGGCCCTATGCGATACAAACCCAGCCGCTCCCCTCTCTCCCCCTGGGACCGACCCCGCCTGCACCCGGGCTTTTAGCAAGCGGGAGACCATATAGGTTTTCAACGTCCATGCCATTAAGATTTCATGCAAAGAGGAGCGTGAACTATGGAATCGATCGTTAAGTTCTTGGAGAAAGGTCAGCCGTACTTCGACAAGGTCTCTAAGAACATCTACCTTCAGGCCATTAAAGACGGCTTTTTGGCAGCAATGCCCATCATTCTGTCTTCTTCTGTCTTCCTGCTTATTTCGACCCTGCCGGGCGTTGTCGCCACGGTCGGTGGCTTTACGCTGCCCGACTGGTGGAACGTCGACGTCGTGAACTTCTGCAACAAGGTTTACAACTTCACGATGGGCGTCGTGGGCATCATGGTCGCCGGCACCACCGCAAGCGCGCTGACCGGCTCCAAGAACCGCCGCATGCCTGCCGGCAAGGCCATCAACGCCACGAGCACCATGGTCGCCGCCATGTGCGCTATGCTCATCTTGGCCGTTACCCAGACGAGTGCCAAGATCGACGGCGCCGATGTCTCGGTGTTCTTTACCGACAACATGGGCACCAAGGGCCTGCTGAGCTCCTTTGTCGCCGCATTTGCCACGGTCAACATCTATGCCTTCTGCATTAAGCGAGACATCACCATCAAGCTGCCCAAAGAAGTCCCCGGCGCCATCGCCCAGAACTTCCGCGACATCTTCGCCTTCAGCTTCTCCATCCTGTTTGTCGCCGTCATCGACGTTATCTGCCGCACCTGCTTGGCCGTCCCGTTTGCCAACGTCATCTCCACGCTGGTGAGCCCGCTGTTCGCCGCTGCCGATTCTTACGCCGGCCTCGCCCTCATCTGGTTCATGATCCCGCTCTTCTGGTTCATGGGCATCCACGGCCCCTCGGTCGTTAAGCCTGCCCTCAACGCCGCGCTGTTTGGCAACATCACTACCAACCTCGCCACGCTGCAGGCCGGCGGTCACCCCGCCCTCGCCCTGACCGAGAACTTCGGTAACTACATCGGCGAACTCGGCGGCACCGGCGCCACGTTCATTGTCCCGATCATCTTCCTGCTCTTTATGCGCTCCAAGCAGCTCAAGGCCGTCGGCAAAGCCTCTGTCGTACCCGTGATGTTCGCCGTCAACGAGCCGCTGCTGTTCGCCGCGCCCATCATCCTCAACCCGTACTTCCTGATCCCGTTCCTGTTTGCCCCCGTGGCCAACGTCCTCATTGGTAAGTTCTTCATCGACTTTTTGGGCATGAACGGCTTTATCTATGCCATGCCGTGGGCACTCCCCGGACCGATCGGCACCTTCATCGACACCAACTTCCAGCCGATCTCTCTGGTCTTGGTTGTCGTCCTGCTAGTCGTTGACTTCTTGATCTACTACCCGTTCTGCAAGGCCTACGACAACGTCCTGTGCAAGCAGGAGGCCGAGACCCTGGCCGAAGAAGAGGCCGAGGAGACCAAGGCCGTCAAGACCGCTGCCGCCCCCGCCGTTGAGGCTCCCGTTGTCGAGACCGCTTCTGCCACTGAGGCCTCCGCAGCTCCGTCCGCCCTTAAGGGCAAGGACCTGAGGGTTCTGGTTCTGTGCGCTGGCGCCGGCACCTCTGCACTGCTCGCCAACGCGCTTAAGGAAGGCGCCGACGAGCTGGGCATCGACATTACCGCCAACGCCGGTGCCTACGGCAGCCACTACGCCATCATGGACCAGTACAACGTCATCGTCCTGGCTCCGCAGGTTCGCACCTATTACAACGAGATGAAGGCCGACACCGACCGCCTGGGCATCACGCTGCTGTCGCCCAAGGGCAAACAGTACATCGACCTCACTAAGGATCCCAAGGGTGCCGTCGCCTGGATCGAGGAAAACCTCGAGGCATAAGACGCTGACACCACCTGCCGCTCGCAGACAATAAATGGCCCGTGCATCGTTGTGTGATGCGCGGGCCATTTTGTTTAGACCGCACCCGTCCTCCTGTTCATCTCAATCTGTAACATCTAGCCGAGTTTTTCGGTCCTAGCTGTTACAGATCGAGGTGAACGCACAGGCCAAGCCGAAAATCTCAATCTGTAACATGTAGACCGCTTTTGACCGCTTAGATGTTACAGATCGAGACAAACAGATGGGTCAATCCAATCAATCTAGATCTGTAACATCTGGCTGGTCATTTCACCCCTAACTGTTACAGATCGAGACAAACAGAACGCCCGAGCAGAAATATCTTAATCTGTAACATCTAGCCGAGTATTTCGGCTCCAGCTGTTACAGATTGAGATGAACGAGCCGAGCACGTCTACGCCCGCAGGTCCTTCACGCTGGAACGCTCGACCAACACGCCCGAGACAAGCGTACGACTTCTGGAGCTCGGGGCTTCCAGACCTGCGACGACCTCGTTAAGCGCGCGGATACCCAGCTCGCGGTGGCGAAACTTCACCGACGTCAGAATCGAGTTGGGAATCGTCTTGTAGAGCTCATCGTCGAAGCCAATCACGGACACGTCGTCGGGCACACTGAGCCCTTTGTCACGCAGAGCCATCATCACACCATTTGCCATGCAGTCGTTAGCAGCGAGGATCGCCGTGCAATCGGGTTTATCGGCAAGCACAAGGCCCGCGGCATAGCCACTATCCGCATTCCAATCGCCTTGCAGAGGCTCGGGCGGCTCAATGCCACGCGCCTCGAGTGCCGCACGCCAACCTTTCATACGGCACTGGCTCGACAGCGACTCTTTCTTACCCGAAACGAAGTACACGTTCTTGTGACCGTGGTCCAAAAAGTACTCGCACGCCATACGCGCGCCACCCTTTTGGTCGTCACTGACGGTAGAGCAGGTAGGATGTTCCATCGGCGTGATAATCACCGTCTTGAGGTCTTTCGGCGCCTCAAAGGTATCAAAGTCATCGACCATCTGACGCAGGTTGAAGATCATGCCGTCGACGGGAAGCTGCGACATCCTACGCGCAGCATCGGCAAGGGTCATCTTCTCCCCCGCCCGCTTTTTGATCATCGTAAGCGCAAAACCACGCTCTTCGGCGGCATCTGCGATACCGTCAATCATGTCCACGGCGCCGCCCGACAAGTGGAACATCACCACGCCGATACACCCGTAACGGCCCAACTTGAGTGAACGCGCGGCAAAGTTCGCCCGGAACCCAAGCGCCTCCATGGCAGCATGGACCCTATCGCGCGTCGACTCGCGCACGCTATCGGGCTCGTTGATCACGCGCGACACCGTCTTGAGAGAAACGCCCGCGGCAACTGCCACATCGTTCATTGAGACATTTTTCTTGTCCATCGTTGCCACTACTTCTCCAGTCGGTTTCGCATCGCTTGTTTTTTGCGTTCTAGCATACACTACCTGCCCGACTGACAAATCAGCCGTTTATCGGACAATATCGACCGTTCACCCGTAAATCCTTGTTGCTCTTCCAAAAATGTCTTACGTTGTCATTAACGACATGACAACGTTGTCATTTCGCAATGCCTTCCTTAAGCAGGAAGGTTTCCGGGCAGTCCTGACCATCCATCGACGACCAGTTCCATCCACATGCATCGCGCATCAAGTAGCAAAGGAGCTCTATGGACGCCATCGTAAAGATGCTCGAAAAGCATCAACCGTTCTTTGAGAAGATCTCGAGGAACGTCTACCTCCAGGCCATTAAGGACGGATTCCTTGGGTGCATGCCCATCGTCCTCACCTCTTCGATCTTCCTGCTGATCGCCACCCTTCCCGGCGTAGTCGGCATCACGCTGCCCCAGCCGCTTATCGACTGGTGCAACAAGCTGTACAACTTCACCATGGGCGTTATGGGCATCATGGTTGCTGGCACCACTGCCAAGAACTTCACGGCTTCCATGAACCGTCGCATGCCCGCCGGCAAAGTGCTCAACGACGGTTCCACCATGGTGGCCGCCCAGTGCAGCATGCTGCTGCTCGCAGTCACGCAGTTCACCACCAAGTTCAACGGCTCCGAACTTTCGGTCTTCGATTGCACCAGCATGGGCACGCGCGGTCTGTTCTCGGCCTATATCGCCGCGTTCATCACCGTGTGGGTCTACAAATTCTGCGTCTCGCGCGATCTGACCATTAAGCTGCCCAAGGAGGTCCCGGGCGCCATCGCTCAGAACTTCCGCGACATTATCCCCTTTGGCGGCGCCGTCATCATTTGCGGCATCATCGATGTCGTCGTGTGCAACCTCATGGGCGTTCCGTTCTCCGAGCTGCTTATCAAACTGCTCTCCCCGCTCTTTACCGCTGCAGAAACCTATCCTGGCCTTATCCTTATCCAGGCAGCCACCGCGTTCTTCTGGTTCATCGGCGTCCACGGCCCCTCGATCGTCCAGCCGGGCATCGACCCCATCCGTCTTGCCAACCAGGCCGAGAACCTGCAGGTTCTGCTGGCAGGCGGCCACCCCGCCCACTCCCTCACCTTTAACATGTCGCTCGTGGGTGAGTTCGGCGGCACCGGCGCCACGTTCATCGTGCCGCTTCTGCTGATTCTCTTTATGAAGTCCAAGCAGCTCAAGGCCGTCGGTAAGGCCTCGATTGTTCCTGTTGCCTTTGCCGTCAACGAGCCGCTGCTCTTTGGCGCGCCGATGATCCTTAACCCCTACATGCTCATCCCCTTTGTTGCCGCCGGCTGCGTCAACGTGAGTGTTGCCAAGTTCTTTATCGACAATGTGGGTATGAACGGCTTCTCCTTCGTGGTGCCTTGGGCTACCCCTGCCCCCATCGGCATCTTCATCACCACGAACTTCCAGCTTATCGCCCTGGTATTTGTCGCGATCATCATCTTGCTGGACGCCATCATCTACCTGCCGTTCTTGAAGGCATACGATAAGCTGCTCTGCGACCAGGAGGCCGAGCGCGCCGCCGAGCTGGGACTCGAGTCCGATGGTGCCGCTTCCGTCGCCGCCAACGCCTCTACGCCCGCTGTCGAGCAGGCCACCGCTTCCGTCGAGACGACCGTTGCCGCCGCCGACAGCAAGCCTGTCGCCGATCAGCCCGAGCCCGCTGCCGATGCATCCGCCAAGAAGGATGTCGATGGCCTGAAGGTCCTCGTCCTGTGCGCCGGCGCCGGCACCTCTGCCATGCTTGCCAACGCCATCAAGGAAGGTGCCGCACAGACCGGAGAGAACATCGCTTCCTCCGCAGGCGCCTATGGCCAGCACACTGCCATCATGGATCAGTACGACGTCATCGTGCTCGCCCCGCAGGTTCGTAGCTACTACAACGACATGAAGGCCGACACCGATCGTCTGGGCATTAAGCTGCTCGCCCCGCGCGGTAAGGAATATATCGACCTTACTCGCGACCCCGCTGGCGCCATCAAGTGGCTCCGCGAGAACCTCGACTAGTTCCTCCCTCTGTTGGTGCCCGGATCCCCAGTTCGGGCACCTCTCCCTATTCGTATCCCACAGAAAGGATGACTCATGACCAACCCCATGCAGTTCCCCGACGGCTTTGTATTTGGCGGCGCCACCGCTGCTTACCAGGTTGAGGGCGAGACCCGCACACACGGCAAGGGCAAAGTGCCCTGGGACGATTTCCTGGCTGCTCAGGGTCGCTTCTCCCCCGACCCCGCAAGCGATTTCTACAACAAGTATCCGGTCGATATTGACCTGTGCCAGCGCTTCGGCATTAACGGCATTCGCGTCTCCATCGCTTGGAGCCGCATCTTCCCCAGTGGCACCGGCGAGATTAACCCCGAGGGCGTCGCTTTCTATCACGAGCTTTTCGCCACCTGCAACAAAGCTGGCGTTATCCCCTATGTCACGCTCGATCACTTTGATACGCCCGAGGCCTTTTACCAGAACGGCGGCGAGGGTTTCCTGACGCGCACGACCATCGACGCCTTCGTCGAGTACGCCAAGTTCTGCTTTACCGAGTTCACCGAGGTCAAGCACTGGTTTACCTTTAACGAGATTCCCGCAACCGCCGAGGGCAGCTTTATCGTCGGCAACTGGCCGCACGGCGAGAAGCACCGCCTGGACAAGGCCTTCCAGCTCATGCACAACATGATGGTGGCCCACGCCAAGGCTGTCGTCGCCTTCCATGAGGGCGGCTTTGAGGGCGAGATCGGCATTGTCCAGAACCTGGAGCCCAAGTATCCCCTCGATCCCAACAGCGCTGCCGACTGCGAGGCGGCTCGTATGGCCGACGTCATCAACAACCGCTGGGTACTCGACGCCACCTTCCGCGGCCACTATGCAGCCGACGCCATGGAGGCCGCGACCAAGCTGGCCCATATCGCCGGCGGCGAGCTCGACGTCCGCGACGAGGACATCGCCGCGCTGACCGCCGCGCTCCCCTACAACGATTGCCTGGGCGTCAACACCTACAAGTGCCAGTTCCTGCGTGCCGCCGAGGGCGAAAACGACATCAACCACAATGGCACCGGCGACAAGGGCTCCTCGCGCTGGTTCCTCAAGGGCGTGGGCGAGTCATGCGTGCGCGAAGGCGTTCCCACCACCGATTGGGACTGGATCATCTATCCCGAGGGCCTCTACGACCTGCTGCTCCGCATTAAGAACGATTACCCCAACTACAAGAAGATCTACATCACCGAGAACGGCATGGGCTATAAGGACGACTTCGAGGAAGGCTTTATCGACGACGCCCCTCGCATCGACTACATGCGCCAGCATCTCGCATGGATCCTCAAGGCAATCGACGGCGGCGTAAACGTCGACGGTTACTTTGTGTGGTCGCTGCAGGACCAGTTCTCCTGGACCAACGGCTACAACAAGCGCTACGGCCTGTTCTACATCGACTTCGAGACCCAGAAGCGCTATCCCAAGGCGAGCGCGTACTGGTACAAGAACGTTGCGGAGACCGGCCTGCTCATGGCCTAGCTTTTGCCGCATACCCCCTGTCGGCCGCATGCGAATCCCTCCACGGGTTCGCATGCGGCTTTTTTGTTTTGGCTCGACCCGAGCAGGCCGTTTGTCTCGATTTGTAACATCTAGCAGGGATTTTCGGCCCCAATTGTTACAGATTGAGATGAACGGGGGCACCCGGTTCGAAATATCTAGATCTGTAATACCTAAGCTAGCAGATGACCTGCGTGTGTTCCTCGATGGCGGCGCGATTCTCGGCGGCGATGCCCGGCTCGCACACCACGGCGTCCAAGCTGTCCAGGCGGCAGAAGGTGTAGAAGTCGCGCTTGCCGATCTTGCTTGAATCGGCGATCAAGTAGCGCGAGTCTGCCTTGCTAAAGGCGAGCTGCTGGATACGGCCCTCGTCCATATTGGACGTAGACACATCGCCATCCAGAATGCCGTTGGCGCCGATAAACGCCGCGTCGATGCCCAACGCACGCAGGGTATCCTCGGCCGTTGGTCCCACAAAAGCGGCGGTGCGGCGACGGTACATGCCGCCCACGAGGCACAGGTCGCAGTCTTCGCGCGCCTCAAGCAAGTTAAACACCGAAAGCGAATTGGTCACGATGCGCAGGCGAAACGCCGGCAGCATCGAGGCCATCTGCTCAACCGTGGTGCCCGTACCCAAAAAGATGGTCGAGCCCTCCTCGATGAGCTCAACGGCGCGGCGCGCGATCTGCAGCTTTTCCTCGGCATGCTTGGTACGCTTTTCGCTGTGCGAATACTCGTGGCGCAACATAGCATGTGGACGGCCCTGCGCGCTACGGGCTCCACCGTGCACGCGCTCAATCTCACCTAGGCTCGCAAGCTCCTCAAGATCGCGGCGGATCGTCATATCCGAGACGCCCAGTGCGTCCGAGATCTCCTTGACCGAGACCGTGCCCTGTTCCTCGAGCAGCTGACGAACCTTATCCTGTCGCTCCGCCTTAATCACGATGAATCCTCGCCGTTCTTTGCGCACATATCATTCAAACAGTAACGAACAAATTGTATCAGACTCGTGCGCGTCAAAAATCAACGCCAGCACAGCTCCAATCATCACTTTTTTGAGAAAAATACCCCCTGCTTTAGTGGGGTGTAGTGATAATCTCACCTGTTCGCGCTACAGTTTGTCGGAAATACCTCGATGTTAGGAACCAAATGATCACTTCCGAGCTTTTCGGCACCGCGCCGTGCGGTACCCCCGTTCATCGTTACACCCTCAACGGGCCCGAGATCTGCGTTCGCATTATGGACTATGGCGCCACCGTGCTGGGTATCGATGTGCCCGACATTCCCGGCAACGTGCGCGATGTGGTGCTGGGCTTCGATAAGCTCGAGGATTACTTTGACAACCCCGCCTGCTTTGGCGCGACCATCGGCCCCGTGGCAAACCGCACCGCGGGCGCCACGATCACCATCGACGGCACGGACTGGCATATGCCGGCCAACGAAGGCGTCAACAACCTGCACAGCGATCTTGAGCATGGTCTGCACAAGCGCGTATGGGACGTTGAGCTCGACGAGACTCACAACGCCGTGCGCATGACCACCTCGCTTAAGGATGGCGAGCTGGGCCTGCCCGGCAACCGAATCTTTACGGCTGTGTTTACCGTTACGCGCACCGGAGTCTTCCGCATCGAGTATGGTTGCGAGAGCGACCGCGCCACCTACGTGTCCATGACCAACCACACGTACTTTAACCTTGCCGGCCATAACGCCGGCATGGACTGTGAGCACTTCTTTATCGCCAACGCTGCCCACTACTTGCCCATTAACGAGCAGAACATCCCCACCGGCGAAATCGCTCCGGTCGAGGGAACACCGTTTGACTTTCGCGAGCTGCGCCCCGTCGCACCCGGCATGGAGGCCGACGACCCGCAGATTAAGCAGGCCCGTGGCTACGATCACTGCCTGTGCATCGATGGCTATCAGTACGGCCGCAACCTGCGTCGCGCCCTACATGTCGAGGAGATGTGGACCGGTCGTGAGCTGGACTACTACACCACCGCCCCGGGCGTGCAACTCTACACCGGCAACTGGCTGGGCGACGAGCACGCCAAGGACGATGCCAACTATGGCTGGGGCGCCGGCTTTGCCCTCGAGGCCGAGATGTACCCCGACACGCCGCACCAGCCGCTGTTCCCGCAGGGCATTGTGGGTCCGGGTCACCCCTACAGCAATATGATCGAATACCACTTTATGAGGCACTAGGCCCACAACGCGACATCTCGCACAGCAACGCCCGCCGGCACCACCGCCGACGGGCGCTGCTTCATGCCTAAATCCTTCTTTTCGATGCCACCGAATTGGTGACATAACAAAACTATGCCGAATTACTACGATGAACCCACTATGTCCGACCACGCGCTGGTTTATAAAAAATTAGCAACTCGTCTACCTGCGGTTTTATTCTCTGCAAATTTGGCATGCTCGGCGATAAGCAATTCATCGTAGTAAACCGGCATAGTTTTGGCGGACAGCGCCACACAGATCCCCTACGAAGGCAAAATGATCCGTTTTCCTCCGTCCCCAAGGGATCAGTTGAACAGATTGCCGATGGGGTCGGGGGCGGAACTGGGGAGATAGCGGATTTCTAGTTCTATGCCGAGCTTTTGCAGCTCTCTGAGAACAGCGACGTCTGTGTCGTCTACGGCAACTGCGGGCGTTGCGGGACGCTTGCCCTCCCCTGCCTGCATATGACCAATGCTGATCTTGGTGATCGGCACACCGCCCTTAACCAGCGCGAGCGCATCGGAGGGTGAGGCCACCATGATCAGAATCAATTGGCGAGGCGTTGCGGTATGAATGACGTCGATGGTCCTTTGCACCGAGAAAAACCGCGTCCAAACGCCTTCTGGCGCCGCCACCCTCATGGGTGCCCATTGGCGCGAATCTGCCGCGATCTCATCGTTGACGATTAGGACAAGGTTGGAACCCACGGCTTCGTTCCACAGCTCAACGTCTTGTCCGTAAATGAAACGGTCGTCGATGCGTGCGAGAAGAATCTTGGGTTGAGTCATCGCTGCCCCATTCTGTTTGAGACCCGTAAGAGCAAGACATCGCGTCTCCAATATTAGTGCATTTAAAGTGAGAAAAGCCGTCAGAACACTTGCGCGGATTTGCGATGTCCCGTATCATAGACAGCCGTTGACGCCTCAGTTGCGCCATCACATGGCCGCCAGCGTAGCTCAGTTGGTAGAGCACCGCTCTCGTAAAGCGGGGGTCACCGGTTCGAGCCCGGTCGCTGGCTCCATTGCACAAGATAGCCGCCTTCGGGCGGCTTTTTTGTTGCTGATTTCGGGCGCGCTTCCGCCAATCCAAGCACAACGCCGCCGGAAACTCTCCTACTCAACAAAAGCCCCGCCAACCGCAATCCCCAAAGGAACCGCGTTCAGCGGGGCCCAAGCGAGCTCCCCCAAGGGATAACGCTCGCAACACGAACAGCTCAGCCGAGCAGCGCGCTACTCCTCCCAGTAAGCATCTGCAAGCAGCTTAAAGCAAATCTTCTTGACCGGCTGCGCGCCATCGCCCTGGAACTCGAGCGTGGGCATGTGAGGCTCGCCGGCAACAAACAGCGCAAACTTGTCGTCAGCAAGATCGCCGGCGATCGAGGCGTCGGAATCGACCAGATCGTAGTCGTCCTTCTCGTCAAACTCCTGAACCAGCGTCAGGCTGCCCGTGGCAACCTTAAAGGCCTCGCGACCCTCGACGTCGATCTGCAGGTCGTGATAGCGCTGATGCGTCTCATAGTGAGCCTCGGCTTCGGGACGCGTCGTGGGAGCCATGACGTTCGCAAAGACCTTGTCGCCCAGAATCGGATGGCTGCCGACCTCGAGCTTCGCCGGATCGTTCTCCTCGAGCCAGTCGATCAGCACGTCGAGGCCCTTGAGCATTCCACGGTACTCCTCGATATCGCCCAATGCACCGTAAATCATCTAAATCCCCTCTCGGATCGTTTCTTTGGCGGCTACTCGGCAAACGCATTACCGACGCTGTTGCCACCCACATGCGTCTCGACCAGGGTAAGGTCGGGATTGAACACGACAGTGTCGGCGTCGCGCCCCGGCATAATGCTACTGCACTTGTCGTCGACATGAGCTGGCAACCGATGCCGGGGCCGCAGCACAAGCTCCTACAGCTCGGTCACGACAACGCCGTTGTAAACCTCGTCCCAACGATCCATAACCAAGTGGCCAGTCATGGGATCCATGGCATTGAGTTTGCCGCAGGTGTTGGCGGTACGCAGCACCGTCTCGTCGTCGGCTCCGGCAGCAATCGCATGTGCGAAGCCGGCAATGGTCGAATCGCCAGAGCCCGTAGCGTTAACGGCGGGGATATCGGGGGTCTTGGCGCGGAACGCACGGCCGTTATGGAAACCAACGGAGCCGGCAGCGCCCATAGATACGACGACCCAGGGGATATCGGAGAAGCGGGCGTCAGAGGCGAGCGCGGAACGGAGCTCGTCCACATCGTCGGTGGTAAAGCTCGTGCCCAGAAGGCCGTTAATTTCGGTCAGGTTAGGCTTAACCAGCTCAGGCTTGACCTCGGACTTGAGCGCAGCCTCGAGCGAGGCGCCCGAGGTATCGAGCAGCACCTTGGCGCCGGCGTTCTCTGCAATGCCCGTGATCTTAGCGTAGTAGTCCGCCTCGACGCCGCGGGGCAGCGAACCCGAGATGGTAACGACATCGGCCTTGCTCGCAAGCTCGGCGAACTTGGCGGTAAAGGCATCGAGCTCCTCGGGGGCAATCGTCGGGCCGCTCTCGAGCAGCTCGGTCTGGTTGCCGGCGTGGAGGATGTTGAGACAAATGCGAGTCTCGCCCTTGATGGGCACAAAATCATTCTTAATGCCGTTAGCATCCATGAGCTCGGCCATATAGGCGCCCATATGACCACCAAGCAAGCCGGTTGCCACGACATCGTCGCCCAGCTGGCCCAGGACGCGGGCCACGTTGAGGCCCTTACCGCCGGCGGTCTTTTCGGGCGTCACGCGGTTGACGTCGTCGATAATGAGCTCATCGAGCTGATAGCGCGTATCGACGGACGGGTTCATCGTAACGGTGAGGATCATTTCTAGCTCCTTATCTCGCAGGCTCCTTATGCCTTGCAAAACGAATTGGCTACATGCGACTACAGAATCTCGATTGTGAACGAGCGCACGATGGTTTCTTTGGGCTTGGCGATAAGGCAGCCGCGCTTGTGCTCAAGCACGTCGTCCTCATCGGAGCAGGTCGAAAGACCGCCCCAGGGCTCAACTGCCACAAAATCACCCTCGGGCTTGCTCCACACAATGAGGTACGGGAAGCCCTCAAAGCTCAGGCGAACACCCTTGTCCTCGCCCTTTTTGGAAAGCGTGACCTGACGGCTCTCGAGCACGTCAAAGATGGTCTCCGCAAAATCGAAGAGCTCATGTGACAGAGGCAGCGTCTTTCCCACCATGGGGTTCTTGGAGCGGTTGGTCACGTCAATCAAGCCAGTCGAGGGGACGGCAGCGCAAAGCTCAGCAGCCTCGTCTTTCTCAAAACGCAACTCGTAGTCCGTATAGGCCTCGCCCTCATCGAGCGGGCACCTAAAGCCGGGGTGTCCACCGATAAAGAAAGGCATGTCCTCGGTGCCCTCGTTGGTAACCTCATAGGAGACGCGCACGGCGGCGTCCTCGAGCGTATAGCGGGCGACAAGCTTAAACGGATACGGATAATCGCTCAGCAGCGCGGCGTTATCCTCCGAAGCCAGGCACATCGCCAGCTCGTTCTCGCTCTGGCTCAGCAGCTTCCACTCCTGTTTGCGCGCAAACCCATGGCGGGCGAGCTTCACATGATGTCCGGCAAACGTCATGGCGCTGTTATCGCGCAAACCTCCGCAAATCGGGAAGCAAATCGGTGCCTGGCCGGACCACACGGCGGGATCGCCCTGCCACAAGTACTCGCGACCTCCAGCCTCAATCGAGGTAAACGAACCACCGGCCGTGGAGACCTTGATAGAAATCGAATCGTTGGAGAGAGCGTATTCCATTGTCCATCCTTTCGAACAACTGCTTTTTGCTCGCAAGAACCCGTCTCGGCCCTGACCAAAGGACAAACCCGCACGTTCATCGATGCGTCCGGTTTCCCAGCCATGCAACGGGGTACCATACAGACATTGATGCAATTACAGCTGAAAGGCCTTCTTATGCGAACCATCATCCTTTATGCCTCACACCACCACGGCAATACGAAAAAGCTCGTGGACGCCATCGTCGAGGCGCACCCCGAGATCGATACCCTCGACGTGAAGTCACTCGGTAAAAACGAGTACCCCGACCTGCACGAATACCATCTGATCGGTGTCGCCACGGGCATCTATTACTCCGAGATCGACAAGGACATGGCACGCGTGCTCACGAACGTGCTGCAGCCGCAGGACAAGGTGTTTGGCCTTATGACCTACGGTGGCAAAAACAAGTGGTACGGCAAGGATATCGATGGCATCTGCCGCATGAGGCAGGCCATCTTTATGGGCGTCTACGGCTGTCCCGGCTTTGATACGTGGGGGCCGTTCAAACTCACCGGCGGCGTCCAGAAGGGACACCCGACCGCTGAGGAAATTAAGGGCGCCGTCGACTTCTTCGACAAGATCGAAGACGAGTATGGCGACATCATCGTCGAAGAGTACGCCAAGCGCGAGAAGCGTCTAGCATACGAAAAGGAGCATCCCGCGGGGGGTCTTGTGGCCGGCGTCAAGCGCACGGCAAAGAAGATCGTTAACAAGCTGTAACTGTTAAGGTGCTTTTGAGCGTTTAACCCATACGGCGGGTCCGAGCAGATTCGGGCCCGCCGTCTTTTTCTATCGTTAATCGGTAAAGGCGTTGCCGACGCTCTGGCCGCCAACATACGTCTCGACGAGGGTGAGCTCATGGTCGAACACGACAAAGTCGGCGTCGCG
Organism: Coriobacteriaceae bacterium; assembly: GCA_905194345.1. Taxonomy (GTDB): domain Bacteria; phylum Actinomycetota; class Coriobacteriia; order Coriobacteriales; family Coriobacteriaceae; genus Collinsella. The sequence goes on along the minus strand of CAJJRZ010000007.1, from coordinate 40,953 downwards.
ACCCGGCATGATGCTGCCGCACTTATCCTCGATGTGCGCAGAGCGAGCCGGCACCTCGGTTGCCATGCGAATGGCGATATCAGCGCTGGCGATGCCCCAATCGACAATGTTCTTGACGCCCTGGGCAAGCGTGAGCACCGAGCCGGCAATGCTTTTGCCGTCGGCGAGCCAGCACAGGTTGTCCTTCATGATGACGTCCATGCCACCACTGGTGTAGCTGCCCTCGGGCATGCCGCCGCAGCCCAGGCAGTCGGTGATGAGCACCGTGTGCTGCCAGCCCTTTGCCTGCAGCAGTGCCTTGATGGCGGCAGGGTTTACGTGCTTGCCGTCACAGATGATCTCGGCGTAGGTCTCGGGCGTGGACATGGCAGCACCCACGACACCGGGCTCACGGTGATGCAGACCGCGCTGGCCGTTATAGGTATGCGTAAAGCAGCTGGCACCGGCATTGATAGCGGCGATGCACTCATCGTAGGTGGCGTCGGAGTGACCGATGCTGGTCACCACGCCCTTGGCGTTCAGAGCAGCCGCATAAGCAGCGGCACCGTCGCGCTCGGCGGCCATGGCGCTCTTAACGATGCGACCGCCCGCAGCCTCCTGCCACTGGTCGAAAACCTCCTCGGAGGGGTCAATCAGGTAAGCGGGGTTCTGCGCGCCCACGTGCTTCATGGTAAAGAAGGGGCCCTCCAGGTAGATGCCCTGAATGCGGGCACCGCAGAAGTCGGGGCCGCGGCCCTCGTCCGCCTTGGCGATAGCAGCGCAGGCGTCCTTGATCTGTTCGACGCCATCGGTGAACGTCGTGGGCAGCCAGCTGGTGGTACCGCGACGGGCGAGCTCGGTTGAGCTGATATCGATGCCCTCGGGATCGTTATCGGTAGTTGAGTGGTTGTAGAAGCCATGGATGTGAGTATCGACCATACCCGGTGCGATCCACGATCCCGTGTAGTCCTTAATCTCGCAAGAGGGCTCGTCGGCCTGCCAGGCGCCAAAAACGCCATCCTCGACCATAAGATAGCCGCCCAGTTGCGGGCCTGCCGGCAAGAAGAACTTGTCAGCCTTAATTGCGTACGTGCTCATATGCACTCCTCGCTTCTAAAGCAGTTGACTGTGGTAATGCTTATACCCAGCTCACGTAAAACAAAAAGCGCCCGCCCGCCGTTATGAGCGGACGGGCGCCCTTACAGGGGGACGCGATTAAGCGGTGAAGGGGTGAATCGTCACGCCCTTAACCACGCGGTTGACCGTGCCGGTGGGGCTCGGCGTATCGGGCGTGTTGCCCACGCGGACGGAGTTGAGCAGGCTGATAGCCTGGGCAAACATCACGAACGGCAGAGCAAGGTAACCCTCGGGAAGTGCCTCGTAGCCCTTAAAGGTGAAGGACTCACCCTCATAGACGGTGGCACCTTCCTGCTGAACGGCGATGGTGTGCTGAGCGATCTCGTCGCCACCGATCTCGTTGAGGATGTCGATGTCGTACTGACGGGTGTAGGCGTCGTTGTTGACGAACACGAAGACGAGCGTCTTATCGTCGACGAAGGACTTAGGTCCGTGACGATAGCCCATGGAGGTGTCGTAGGAAGTAGCGACCAGACCGTGAGCGAGCTCGAGGATCTTGAGCTGGCTCTCCTGAGCAAGGCCACCGAAGGAGCCAGAACCCAAGTAGGTCACGCGGTTGAAATCGCCAGCCAGGTAATCGGCGATCTCGGGCTCACGGGAGATGACCTCCTCGCCCATCTTGGCAATCGTCTCGACCCACTCGGCCTTCTGCTCGTCAGAGGCAGTGTCGAAAATAAGGGTGGAGAGCAGGGTCATGCAGGAATAAGAACCGGTCATGGCGAAGCCCTTGTCGTTGGCGCGCGGAATGAGCAGCGTCAGCGCATTGGGATCATCGGCAGACTCGACGGCAAGCTTGCCCTCGGGAGCGCAGGTGATGTTGAGGAACTTGACGTTGTGGACGAGCTCCTTGGCAACGGCAACGGCGGCAAGGCTCTCGGGGCTGTTGCCAGAGCGGGCAAAGGAAACCACGAGCGTGGGATCCTCGGCGCGCAGGAAGTCGCGCGGGGCGCTCACGATGTCGGTCGTGGCGATGGGCTTAAAGTCGTAGAGATCAGTGTTGCCAGCGTGACGCAGGTACGGGGCGCAGGTATCGCCAACGTAGTCGGACGTACCGGCACCGGTGAAGACAACGGACAGACGACCCTCGCCCATAGCGCGAGCCTCGGCCAGGAAGGCCTCGATGGCCTCCTTGTTCTCGCGATAGATGTTGAGCGTATCACGCCAAAGCTCGGGCTGCTGAGCAATCTCGGCCGTGGTGATCTGGGCGCCGAGCTCGGTGAGCTCCTCGACACTCTTCTCGAACATTTCTAATACCTCTCTCTAGAAGTAATCCTCTGACGTGCAATTATACACTTCGGTTGGTTATCTGGTAGTAACCAGTTAAATGCAAAGAATCACCATATGGAAACGATGCGAGCACTAGTTACTGCGCTGGTGGTAAACCTTGTATTTAAACTGATCGGCACGAGCAACCGAAAGTGTGTACTCCACTACCTCGTTTGACTCGTTATACGTTGTCCTGACCAAATCGAGCACAGGCGAGCCCTCGACAATTCCCAAAAGGTGGGCATCGGTGGGACGGGCTATGCTCGCATAGAACTCCTCTTCGGCCACGCGAATCTTTTGCTGAAAGTCCTGCTCAATCACATCGTAAAGCGGCTTACGCTCCAGCAGCGGTCGCTTTAGGGACAGAAATTGACGAACCGGTAGATAGCTGCGTTCGACCATCATGGGCATGTTGTCGGCAGAGCGAAGACGCTTGAGCTTAAAAATGCGATCACCGATGCGCAATCCCATATGCTCGGCCAGATTCTTATCGGCCTCCATCTCGCAAAACTCGAGAATCGTGGTCTCGGGTTCTCGACCCATCGCGCGCATCTGCTCGGTAAAGCTGTAGGACTGCATAAGATTGGTTGCTTTTGCCGAACGGTCGGTCACAAAGGTACCGCGACCGTGCTGCCGAACCACCAGTCCTAAACGCTCCAGTTCCTGCAGAGCCAGGCGTACCGTAGTGCGCGAGAGACCATAGCGCTCCGAAAGTTCGCGCTCGGAAGGAATCATGTCACCGGCGCGATATTCATGGTCAATCTTTTCGGTCAGAATATCGACCAGCTGATCGTACAGCGGTTGCTTACGCGCTCCGATCGCCATCCTATCCTCCCTTTTGCTCGAATTCGGCTAACTACCTAGGGTGTTATGCATTATCTGTCTGCCACACCCGAATCATTAAGAAAACAAAAGCCGCGCGCTCTTTCGAGCACGCGGCTTTTAACATACACATGGCTTAAGGGGTCGGGGTGTGAGCCGCGTAGGGACACACCCCTCAAGCTAGAGCCTTACCAGATGCTCGGCCAGAGACCAAGCGGGCCAGCGCCCAGGATGCCAAGGACGAAGAGCAGGAGAATGCCCTTGGTCGGGGTCCAGCTGTGCTTAGCGAACATGTAGTAAAGCAGCAGCGTAAGCATAAGCGGGACGAGCTTCGGGACGATGGTGTTGAGGGTGTCGGCAACAGAGAAGTTGACCGGATCCTCGGTAACGGTGCCGTAGGTCACGGACTCCATGCCGTTACCCAGATCGGTGACGCCGCACTCGACAGCGTTGCCGTCGGCATCGGAAGCGGTAAGGGCGTTGCCGTCCTTATCGGTCATGGCGATGGTACCGGCCTCAGCGGTCTCGGTATCGATGCCCTCCATACCGGTGAAGTTCTCGGCCTCCTTCTCGGAGACGATCACGGTAGTAGCGGAGAGACCACGGGTGGTGCCGTTGGGGATCTGGAGGTTGATCTGGGTGCCACCCATGGTGACGACCAGGCAACCGACGACGAAGACGCCCATGATGGAAGCGGCACGCGTGAAGGCCTGCATGTTGGCGGTCAGAGCGTCAATAGCGCTGGTGCCAAGCTTGTAGGACCAGTTCATGAGCCAGAAGCGCAGAGCGAACTGGACGACGTTGAAGATCACCAGGAAGATGATCGGTGCAGCGGCGTTGCCGTTGATGGCCATGTTGGAGGTGATGCCGGCCGTGATAGGCACGAGCGTCAGCCAGAACAGGGCGTCACCGATACCACCGAGCGGGCCCATTGCGGCGACGCGGACGGCGCGGATCGTGGGGATGTCAACCTTGTTCTGCTCGAGCGAAAGCACGATGCCCATAACAAAGGTGACAAGGAACGGGTGGGTGTTGAAGAACTCCAGGTTGTGGCTCATGGAAGCCGCGAGGTCGTTCTTGTTGGTGTGGATCTTCTCCAGACCGGGGATGATGGAGTAAAGCCAGCCAGCGGCCTGCATGCGCTCGTAGTTGAACGATGCCTGCAGGAAGCAGGAGCGCCAAGCCATCTTGTTGAGGGTCTTCTGGTCGAGCTGCGGAGCAGGAGTGAGATCCTCGTAGTGCTCCGGGATCACATACTCATTAGATGCCATCTTCGAAGTCACCTCCGTCAGAAACAGCTGCACCCTTCAGCTCGGTCTGCTGCTGGAAGTCCCAGAAAGCGATGCCGAAGCCGATGAGAGCGAGGATGAGCAGAGCAGGGGTTGCCAGCGAATCGTTGGCAACGGTGATGAGCGCGAGGCCAAAGCCCATGAGGAAGAAGCCCCACATATCGCGGTTCATCATAACCTTGAGCAGGACGGCGAAGCCGACGAAGCGCATCATGCCGCCTGCAGCGGAGAGACCGGTCTGCAGCCAAGTCGGGATGGCAGAAGCGATGGTCTGACCGATGGTAGCGCCAGCGATGAAGAACAGGGTGACGACGACAGCGAAGATCAGGCCGAGCAGAGCCATGGCGAAGTAGTTCAGGCGCTCGATGCCCTTGGTGTCCGCGTTGTGAGCCATGTTATCGGCCGTGGACATAAGCGGGGACATAAGCGTGAAGACCAGGGTAACGCCAAGCTGGCCAAGCAGAGCGAACGGAATGGCGAGGCCGACTGCCGCGTTGGGCTCGAGGCCCGTGGCGATAGCGAGAATGGCTGCCATGATGCCGCCGATGACGGCGTTAGGCGGCTGAGCACCTCCGATCGGCATGTTGCCGATCGTCATGAGCTGATAGGTACCACCCACGAGAAGACCGGTGTTAAGGTCGCCAAGGATAAGACCGATGACGGCGCCGGTGACGATGGGCTGATAGAGAGACTCGAGGAAGTCAAACTGGTCGATTGCCGCGATGAACGTGACGACGAAGACCAGAGCGATCTGGATGATCGAGTATTCCATCTTGCTCCTCCTTTCAAAATGTATGTACGCACTTTGGATTTCACGTACAGAACGTCAGGGTTTCACTCCTGACAACGTGGATCACGAGGATTACGAGAAGAGCTTGCTCGTGTCCTCAACAGGCGTGCTCGGAACGCGCCTGATCTCCAACTCCACCCCCAATTCCTGCAGCTCTTTAAACGCAGCGACATCCTCGTCGTTAACTGCGACGGAGGTGGCGACTTGGCGCTTTCCTTCCGACATGTGCATGTTGCCGATGTTTACCTTCTTTATAGGCACACCGCCCTTGACGAGCGTAAGCACGTCTTCCGGTGTTTCGGCCACGATGAAGATCTTCTGGCGCGGGCTCGCCTTGCCAATGACGTCGATGGTCTTCTGCAGAGAGAAGAAACGCGTAGCGACGCCGGCGGGAGCGGCCATCTTCATGAGGTTCTGGCGCATGGTGTTGGACGCCACGTCGTCGTTGGCGACGAGGATGAGGTTGGAGCCCAGGGTGGAGTTCCACTGGGTGGCAACCTGACCATGAACCAGTCGGTTATCGATGCGGGTAAGAAGAATGTTGGGTTCTGCCATGTTGATCAGCTTCCTTTCGTTATTTGCTGACGACAGTTACTTGATCTCCTGAATCGCGTAACGCGAAACATCTACGACGGCTCCGGATCGGACTTTGATCTGGACCTTCTCGCCTTCGATGCCTTTGACGGTTCCGTAGATACCGCCGGCGAAAAGAACCTCTTGACCCGGCTTGAGCTCGGTGTGCAGCTCCTTGAAGTACTTCTGCTTCTTCTTCATGTTGATTTGCGACCAGATGGTGTAAATCAAGCCCATGATGACAAGCAGGCCTAAAAGGGCGACCGAGGAGCTCAGGACGTTGGCTCCGAAATCGGCCATTAGATGCCGTCCTCGTCGCCGAAGATATCCTCTTCCTCGGAGCCGGCAACGGATGCGACCGTCTGGGCGGTGACGCCCGTCTGTCCAACGGTCACGGCCTGCTCGCCAAGCTCGGCGAGCGTGGCATTGCCTCGGAGGAACAGAAGCTCAATAACCATGGGAAGGTTGGTGCCAGTCAGAACCTCGACGTTGTCGACATCCTGGGCAATCATCATCGACTGGTTGAACGGGGTGCCGCCAAGCAGGTCGGTAAAGACGAGCACGCCATCGCACTCCTCGCGCATGGCGGTAATAGCGGCGCGGAGATCCTCACCGTAGGATGCGGCCTGGTCGCCCTCAAAAGGAACGACGGTAAAAGCAGGCTGGTCGCCGGCAACCATCGCGATAGCGCTTGCAAGGCCGGGTGCGAACTGTCCATGACCGGTAAGAATAAAGCCAACCATTCAAATTTCCCTTCCGAAGGTGTGTACAATCTGAGTCCGATGATTTTCGGAAGCCAGCGGGCGCTCGCCCTTAAAGCTTCTTGGAAAGCGTTCTTTGAAGACCAGTGGTTTCTAAACTGGTAGTAACCACGTGACGTGTTGTTGTCACTATATCACCCCAGAAGAGGTCGCTTTCCTTGATTCATACGGTAAAACGTTTTTGCACCGCTCACGGTGATAAATCGACCGTTTACCGGTCGTTAACACTTCTACCTGCGGTTTTGAAACCGTTTCGAAATGCTTTGGCAAAAGATCGGATCTTTTCCTGTGTCTAAACAACGCAGGGCGGCTAAAAATAGCGTGAAGAAAAATTGCAGGTCATTGTGAAGATATGTGAATTGGTCTTTTTGACTTAATACCAGTTAGAACCAGTTTTGAGATTATCGGTGAACGGTAGTTTTCGACCGTTCACCGGTTACTTGCAATCGTTTGCAGTTGTTTTCCCAGATGAATTAGGGAAGCGCGATGGAGCGCTTGCGCGATCACGGGAAGTTTTTGGCATTTGTCCTCATCCCCCGAACGCCAAACTCCGGCATCCAAAATGAGCTAATAGCTCACGCTAATCGTTTTCAATCATTACTTACTCAGTATACGTAATTATTTATCGTTTATCGTTAATTTTGATATGATACAAGTATCATCCAAAACGCCGATTGGAGAGGTTATGGTCCACCGAAACGCATCTATATCGAATGAAACCATCAGCCGCGAACAGACGATAGCCAAACTGAGGAAGCTCGCTCGCATCTGCAAATGGGCCACAATCTGCATTACCACAGCGCTCGCTCTGGGACTCCTCGCAGTCATTGCGATTGACCTTCTACTTATATTGCCCGGCCTCTCCCAAGGGTCGTGCCTCCAATCCGTAGAACTTCAAGCCGGCGAAGGGCCGTGCCTGGCTATTGTCGGTACCGATGCGCAGGCCCCACTTATGCTCGTCGCACACGATGGCCACACTGCCATAGGGAGCCTCTTGATAACATGCCTCGCGCTTACCATCGCGATAAGCGTGCGCAGGCTTTTCTTCAACATTGAAAAGGAAGGCAGGCCCTTTGACCTTGAATGTAACCAGACACTTCGTCGAGTAGGACATTTATTCCTTATCGGCGGCGTTGCCGTGAGGCTTCTTGGTGCCGTAATCACGGGAATGATACTCTTAGGATTTGGCGGCAGCTTTACGGATGCGTTCGCCGGCCAGTTATTCGAGCCCTCCATGCTCTTTGCAGGCCTGATTATTTGCCTGATTGCCAGCATCTTCCGCTACGGGTATATCCTGCAAAAACAAGATGACGAGTTGCTCTAGGAGGAATCCATGATTATTCTGCGGCTTGACCGCATGCTCGCCGAACGCAAGATCTCATCCAAAGAGCTTGCGGAACGCGTGGGCATCTCCCAGGTCAATATGTCACGCATTAAGACGGGCAAGGTTTCTGCCATACGTTTTTCAACTCTTGACGCGATATGTCGGGCACTCGACTGCCAACCGGGCGATGTACTGGAATATATGCCTGACGATGAAGCCGATAACCTTTTTGGACGTAAAGATTGATAGGCATAATTTAGCCACCAGCGCCTAAACGCAAATAGCCCGCTAGAACAACATCCGTTCTAGCGGGCTTATTCAGATATTTCGGTTACGCGCTCGGCGGCTCAGACAGATCTTTATGCAAACAGACCATAGATGCTGATGTTGGCCTTGGCATACAGGCCGTTAGCATACTCGGTCCACTTGGAGCTGGCGCTCGAAGCCTGCGAAGAGTACTGCTGGTAGGCGGTGTAATAGGCGGTCATGGCCTGCTTGTAGGTAGCGCTATCAGCCGTAAAGGCATCGTCAGCGAAGGCCTTAGCGTAGGTGCTATCGGCGTCCTTCCAGGTGCCCTTTTCGCTATCCCACTCGTCGCCGGCAAGTTTGATGATGTAATCGGCGTAGTCCTTGCTCGCGGTCTCCTCGTTGCCGTCAGCAGGCTCGGTCGGGGCGGTCGGCATGCTTGCGGAGCTATCGCCCACCTTCTTCTTGTAGAGCTTCTGCAGCGTCGCGGACTGGCGGACGATCTGCTTGGCCTGGTCCTTGGACACGCCATACTGCGTGGCCATGGTCTTGTAGTCCGAAGTGCCGATGGATTCCTCGGCGTACTGCTTCATCTCCTTAGAGGAGACGGTAATGCCCTCGTCCTCGGCAGCGTCGAGCAGGATCTTGTTGCGCACGTAGGACAGGATGACGTCGGCAGAAGGAGCGGTGTAGTTGCCATCGCTATCCTTGACGGTGTCGAGGCTGTACTGGCTCTCGATGGCCTCGCGCGCGGTGATGTCGCTCTTCTTGCCGTTGTAGCTATAGCTTGCCACGGTCGAATCGAGCTGGTCCTCGGTCAGGGTCGACGAGCCGACACCCTTGCCGCCAAAGCCGCCATTGCCAATAAAGAAGCCGACCACGGCGGCGATCACGACGGCAACCACAAAGGCGGCAATCATCGTCTTCTTGTGCCTGGATGCATGGTCGTCTTCATCGGAACCCAGAATATCGTCGTCCTCATCCTGGGCCTCGGGCATCAGATTCTCGTCAGCGGCATCCGCGGCAATCTGAGCCTCCAGTCGGGCGTCCTCCTCCTCGGCCGTCGTGCCGGCGGCAATGTGCTCGGCAGACGTACCGGCGACCAGATCGATCTTCTCGTCCTCGTCACCGTCGGGGCCTTCGCCGCGCTCGATGATCTGGATGCCGTCGATCTCGTCCTTCTCGTCCTTCTTTTGAATCAGACCCATATCAGTTACTCCTTGTTAGGAAACATAGTCTTCAATAGAATACGCCCGACAGAGTGCCGGGCGTATTGATTCTTAGGTTATACGCAAACACTTAAGTACTATTTAGGCGTTTGCAGCCTGCATGTCTTAGGCCAGGTGCGCGATAACGGCATCGGCAAAGGCCTGCGTGCCCACGGCGCCCTCGACGGAGCCGGTCTGGGCACGACGCACGTCGCCGGTAACCTGCTTACCCTCGTCGAGCGTGGCGGACACGGCGGCGCGGATACGATTGGCCGCATCGTTCTCGCCCAGATGATCGAGCATCATAGCCGCAGACAGAATCTCGGCCGTGGGGTTGGCGATATCCTGGCCAGCGATATCGGGCGCGGAGCCATGCGTTGCCTCGAAGATGGCGCAGTCGGCACCGATGTTGGAGCCGGGGGCCATACCCAGGCCACCTACCAGGCCGGCGCACAGGTCGCTGACGATATCGCCGTACAGGTTGGGCAGCACCAGGACATCGAAGTCGTTGGGGTTCTGGACCAGGCCCATGCAGGTGGCGTCGACGATCTTGTCGTTGAACTCAATATCGGGATAGTTGGCGGCCACCTCGCGCGCAACGCGCAGGAACAGGCCATCGGTCGCCTTCATAATGTTGGCCTTGTGCACGGCCGTCACCTTTTTACGGCCGCAGCGGCGGGCGTACTCAAAGGCGTACTCCACAATGCGGCGGCTCTTGGCGATGGAGATGGGCTTAATTGAGATGGCGGAATCGGCGGCGAAGGTCTTCTGACCCGAGCGCTCGACAAGCTGTGAGAGCTCCTCGACCTCGGCAGCGCCCTCATCGAACTCGATCCCGGCGTAGAGGTCCTCGGTGTTCTCACGCACGATGACCAGGTCGACGTCGCGGAAGCGCGAGCCGTCGCCCGGCTGCGACAGGCAGGGGCGCACGCAGGCGTACAGGTCGAAGTGCTTGCGCAGGGCCACGTTAACGCTGCGGAAACCCGTGCCGACCGGCGTGGTGATGGGGCCCTTGATGGCAACCTTGGTCTCGGCGACCGCATCGAGCACGTGCTGGGGCAGCGGCGTGCCAAACTCGTCCATGACGCCGGCACCGGCCTCCTGGACGTTCCAGTTGATCTGGACACCGGTGGCCTCGACCACGCGGCGCATGGCCTGCGTAATCTCGGGACCGATACCGTCACCGGGAATCAGGACTACATCGTGCGCCATAATCTGTTACTCCTCGTCTTCGGCGTCGTCAGATTTTTTTACGCTAGCACGCTTCTTCTTTTTGGAGAGATCCAGGCCAAAACGTTTAACAAGCATTTCGCAAATCTCGCTCGAACGGGCCTTAAGATAGCTGCCCTTACCGTTCTCGGCATCGAACTTAAGGCGCAGCGCAAGCTTCTCGGCAACCTCGGCGTCGATCTCGCCCTGGCAAAACTCGTACAGGCAACCGAGCATGTCGCGATACTCAAGGTCGCCGTGGTAGCACTGGATGGCCTCGTCCAGGATGGGCCAAGCCTCGCGCGAACGCTCGACGCTCGTGGCACCCCACACGCACAGCAGGCGGAAGGCGGCATAGCGCAGCGTGGAGGAGATCTCGTCGAACAGTGCGGTCTCGGCGCCCTCAAAGGCATCGCCCAGCTGCTCGGGGCAGGTGGTGGCGAGCGCCGTCAGGGCATCGAGGGCCTCCCAGCGGGTCTGCGCCTCGGGGCGGTCGAGCGCCTCGATCAACGCGGGCACGCAGGGCACGACGCGCTGCGGATCGCGCTCGGCAAGCAGGTGCAGCACGCGGGCGGCAAACTGGCGGATGCGGCGCGTGGGGCAGCCGAGCTCCTGGACCAGACGGTCGACGGCGTTCTCGTTCTCCTCTGCCAGCTGGAGCTGTGCCAGCTCCTCGTCGGTGAGCTGTTCGTCTTTGTTTTCTGCCATAGTTACCTCTTCTTTTTATTTCTTGGCGTGCTTGCCAGCACCCTTGCTGTCATCGGTGACCGAGATGAGCTGCCGGTCGGCCGCGCCATTGCGACGTGCACGGCGGCGCTCCTCGGCGTCGCCCGCGTCGGCGGCGGCGCGATGAGCCTTGTTGACGTTAAAAACCTCGTCGTGCTTGCGCCATGGACCGACGGACTCGCCAAAGCTCATCTTAAGGCCGGCGATAAAGCCGCCGAGCCAGCCGATCGGCGCAAACTGCACCAGCGGGAACAGCGAGAACACCCAGGTCAGTAGGACGACCGCCGCCGCTCCTGCAAAGTTGGCAATCCAGTAGTCGCGCTTGGTGATGACACGCTTTTCGCACGCCCACTGGCCGCACAGAAAGCCGATGTAGATCGCAAAGAGAAAGAGTACCAGCGCAAGCACCACGAACGTCCAGCTCATGGGCGCTACTCCCCGTGATGGTGGCCGCAGCAGCACTCGTGGCCGTCGTCATGGCCGTGGCCGCCGCAGCACTCGTGGTCCTCGCCATGGTGATGGCCACAGCCGCACTCATGGTCCTCGCCGTGCTCGCCGCAACCGCAACCTTCCTCGTGAGCGCCATGCTCCTCGGGGCGATACTGCGACCAGTCCAGACCGGCGGCGATGGCGTCGGCCTCCTCCTTGTAGAGAACCGTGATGGCCTGGGTGCCCAGCTTGGCGCCACCGATGGCGTCGAGCATGTCGTAGAGCGTAAAAGCGACGTCGGCACCGGGCAGCGCGAGCTCGCGGTCATCGGCGTAAGCGAGCGCCAAGCGCAGGTCCTTAATGAAGTGCTCGACCATAAAGCCGGGCTTGTAGTCGCCGTCAAGCGCCTTGGGAGCCAGGCTCTCCATGGCGCCGGACTTGCCGGTACCGCCCAGGATCATCTGGCGGGTCTTCTCCAGGTCAAGGCCGCTCAGCTCGGCAAATGCCATGGCGTCTGCCATGCCGACCATGCAGGCGCCCAGCGACACCTGGTTGGCGAGCTTGGCAGCCTGGCCCTTGCCGGCGCCGTCGAAGCAGCAGATGTTGGCCGCAAAGGTGGCAAGGATGTCGCGGACCGGCGCGATGTCGTTCTCGGTAGCGCCCACGATAGCCGTGAGCGTACCGGCGATAGCGCCCGACTCGCCGCCGGTGACGGGGCAGTCAAACGCCATGCGGCCGGAAACCTGGGCGGCCTCGGCAATGTCGCGCGCCAGCTCGGGCGAGCTTGTGGTGAGGTCGATCAGGACCGCGCCGGGCTTAGTGCACGCGAGCAGGCCGTCGCCCGCCAGGTAGAGCTCCTCGACCTCGGAGGGATAACCCACCATGGTAAAGACGACGTCGGCGTTCGCCACGGCATCTGCCGGCGTATCGGCCCAAACGGCACCGCGCTCGATAAGCGCGACGGCCTTGGACTTGGTACGGTTGTTGACCGTGACGGGATAGCCGGCATCCAGGATGTGGCCGGCGATGGGGGCACCCATGATTCCGGTGCCGATGAATGCGACAGAGAGCTTGTTTGCCATGAAGCCTTTCCTTTTGGGTTGGGTGTTATTACCAGGTTGAATACTCGGTGCCAGCGTTTGGGCTGTGAGTTGGGATCGATTACGGCCGCGTTACTTGCCTACTGACCGCGCACGCGGCGGGCGATGCGGTCGGAAAGCGACGCCTTGTCGGCGCGGTTCTTACCCCAAAACGCGCAGGCCACCATGCCGGGGCCCACGTGCGAGCCGATGGTAGGACCGACGGAGCTGCGAATGATCGTGACGTCGGCGCAACCCTCCTCCTTGCGGATGGCGGCTTCGAGCCAGTCGCCGTCCTTTTCGGCATCGGCCGTCATAATGGCGATGGGCATGGTGCGATCGGGCACATAGTTCTCGCGGAACGACTTGAGGATGGACTTGAGCGCCTTCTTGCGGCCGCGGTTGACGCCGATCAGCGACAGCGAGCCGGCAAGGTCGTAGGAAAGCTCGGGCTTGACGTCGAGTTTTGCCGTGAGCTGCGCCGCCGCGGGCGGAATGCGGCCGCCAGCAGCCAGTGCGTCGAAGCTCTCGAGCGTAAAGTAACCGTGGACATAGGTCTTAGCCTCGTTTACCCAGTCGACCAGCTGCTTGGCGGTCAGTCCCGCCGAACGCTGGCGCACGGCCTCGAGCGCCAAGAGCGCGCCGGTCGCGCAGGGCAGAGCGTTGTCGACCACGTAGAGCTCAAAGTTGGGATACTCGGCGCGCACGGCATCTGCCGCCTGGCACGCGGAGTTGTAGCTCGACGACAGCGCCGAGGTAAAGCACAGGTAGACCGTGGGCGTGCCCTCTTTGGCGCACTCGGTAAAGAACTCGATATAGCGACCGAGCGACACAGCCGAGGTGGACACGCGGGCACCGGCGCGCATGCGGTCGTAGAACTCCTTAGGGCTCATGCTCGACCAGATGTCGTCCGTACGCTCCTCGCCATCGATAATGAAGGGGAAACCCAGGATATCGACATCGAGGTTCGCGGCGACCTCGGGGCTAAAGTCGCAGCAGGTATCGACGACGATGCGGCAACGGTCCGAATGACCGGCGGATGCGGCCTTGTCCATCAAAGCGACTCCTTACGTAAAAAGGCGGCCACCCGCATGGGATGGCCGCCAGCCGTTAACTCATGCAAGTTAACGTATTTTACTCGTCAAGTGTTTCGATGCGGGGCTTGATGATGCCATATCCACCATTCTTACGGTGATACACCACATTGATAAGGCCGGTCGTCGCGTTCTCGAACACGTAGAAGTCGTGACCGAGCAGATCGGTCTGCACCAGCGCCTGCTCCTCAGTCATCGGAGTGACGTCGATAACCTTCTCGCGGACGAGCAGGTCGTCTTCCTCCTCGGGCAGCAGCAGGTCGGCCAGATCCTCGACGCGCTCGACCGGTGCGACATCCGCGGCGCTGGCACCACCCTGGCGGTTGTCCACGACCTTAGTCTTGAACTTGCGCAGCTGGCGGGTAACCTTATCGGCGGAGAGGTCGATGGCGGCATACATATCTGCGCCGTGCTCGGCAACGCGAATCACAGAGCCGCGGGCACGAACCGTGACCTCGACGATTGCCGGGTTGGGGTTCGAGGGGTTCTTCTCATAACGAAGCACGACGTCGACTGTCATGGGCTCGATATCGAAAACCTTGAGCGCCTCGCCGATCTTCTCATCCACATGCGCACGCAGAGCATCGGTTACCGTCGTCTTGCGTCCAGAAACCTTGATATCCATACGTGGCTCCAATCTGCCTCGGGGACTTACTGTACTGGCTATGTACCCATTGCCGTGCATTTAATCACGCGGATTCCTAAAGACCCGAATAACGATTGCTTGATACCGCATACCGAAGTCTCGCACTTTTCTGTGGCAAAGTGCGCTATGGAAGAGCGACGGCGACTTTGCTTTTGCACCTAAAAAATGTCTTTGACCTGCTGGTTTTTTGGAAACGAAAAAGCCGGGCTCCCCTGTTGGGAGAGCCCGGCGATGCGTGTTGAAACCGTGAAGAGGCGTCCCTCCTAGCGCGTAGGAGACGCCACCCCTAGCAATAACTAGCTATTGAGCTTGTTAATGTCGTCGTCGGTGATAGTGTCTTCCTGGCTGGACGATTTGTCTTCGGAGGATGCGGTCTCATTGTTGGAATCGGAGGACTCGCTGCCGGAGGATGCGGTCTCACTGGACTCAGAGTCGCCCGGCTGCACGTTAGCGCCCGAAACCGTCTTAGTGGTGAGGTCGTAGGGCATCCTGCCATACCAGACAGAGTGGACCGCCTCGAGCGTGCCGTCGGCCGTAATACCGTCGAGGGCATCGCTCACGGCACGGCACAGTTCGTCATTGGACGAGAGGCCCGCAACACCAAGCGTCGAGGGCGCCTCGAGCGAACCGGCATAGGAGACCTCGCTCATCAGGCGTGCAAGGTAGCCGCCGGCCGTGGAGTCGCAGATTACATAGTCGACCTCGCCGGACTCGAGTGCCTCAAAGCACTCGTTGATGTTGGAGTAGGTCTTTTGGTTGGCGGTGATGCTCTGCTTAGCAAGCGCCTCCTGCGAGGCCGAGGACATCTGGACACCCAGAGTAGACGTGTTAAGGGTATCGGTGGAAACGCTTAGCGACCCACCATCGCTGGTTTTACCGAACACGGAAGCGGCATCGTACAGGCAGGTGCCGAGCGAGCTAACGTCCCCATCCGTGGAGTTGATCTCGCCGATAAAGATATCAGCCTTTTTGTCACCGAGCGCGGAACCTGCCGAGGACGCATCGACAAAGGCGACCTTAAGGCCCATGCGGCTTGCGAGGGCGCGGGCAGCGTCGACTGCATACCCCGTGAGCTCGCCGTCAGCGCCCTGCATGGCCTGCGGCGCATCGGAGGTATCGAGGGCAACCGTCAGGGTACCGGGGGTGACCAGGGCATCATCCGACACCGCGGACGTGACGGTCTCGTACTCGATCTGGTCGATCGTGGGAGTCGTGAACGTAGACAGCGGGTTGAACGCGCATCCGCTCAGGCCCAAAACGGCGATGACCGCTGCGGTCCCAGCACCTAACCGAGCCGCGTGCATCAAGCTGCCCCTCACCATGTCCACTACCCTGCCTTCTGTGTCGTATACGATCCGTGCGTTGCACGAAATATCAGATTGTTCCCACCAGCTGACCTGGTATTTGACCCCACACTTGCGCACCGGGGTGTTTGCTCGGGAGGCCGCAGCCACCTTCACGACTGGCCCGCTCGCCCGCGAGGCGGTATTGCCCCAAAGAAAGTAGAACGGACGGTGCGGCTTACATCTAGGACGCGCCATGATCGCGCCGCGCGCACGCGGTCGCTTACGTGGATCCCTTTGACCGCGTCTGTCTTGGACTAGGACGGGCATTTCGTCCGTCCGCAACCACAGCCTGGTAGGAACGTAGCGCATTATAGCTAAGTTCAAGCTAAAGTTTAAGGTTAGGGGCGTCATTCGCATCGCGAGTACAGATTTCGCAGGTCGGAGTGGGCTATTCGTGCCTCTGTGAAGCCCGGAGCTCCCCTATGGGGAGCTCCGGGGCACCCTTCCTAGGGTGCCGTGGCCAAAAAATGGCAGATATGAGTACTGTCACCAATTTAGTAACAGGCAATTTTGGCCTCTCGGACAGATTTTGCGCTCAATGTCGCTAACCTGATGCTTAGTTATTCCACATTTGTTTATTATCTTCTTACTTTATGCCGCCTCCGAGTCCTAAATTCCTTGATTTTGCTGTTACTGATTTAGTGACAGTACTCATATTTGCCATATTTTGGCCAGGGCATATGATTAACCCCCTATTTTCGACGTGAATTAGACCGGCTTAAGCCCAAAACACGCCCGCAGCGTGTTAAGCAACGCCTCTTGCTTCTTCCTGCGGGCATCGACACGATTCCGGTACCGCTTTCGCATACGCTGGTGGATGCGCCATGCGAGCGCTTCCATCGCTTCCATGTCGCAGAGCATTTCGTTGTTGACCGTCGCGACCTCGATTCCCATAGTAATCAAGCCCGTGTTGCGTTTTTCATCATGGATACGTCCCCTCCGGGAGGAATGGCCCAGCTCACCGTTGTATTCAAGGTCAAACCGGGCTGCTTCCTGATACGCATCGCAAACTGCATGCGGCATCCCCGAGATTGCCTGCGCGCGGTCATCGAACTCGATCTTGTAGTCGGTCTTAAAGGGACCGCAGTCAAATCCGCCATAGGAAAACGGAAGCGAAAACAGAGCGAGCATGATGCACTCCATGGGCGAGAGCAGGTTTTCTGACAGGTAGGGACACAGACGCAGCAGCTGTTTGGCCACATTCCCCTTGCATGCCGCAAGGTAATCTGCCAGGCGATCGGGCGTCAGCGCCGGCTCGACTTCAAAGTAGCCCACGTCTGCTGGCTGGTCCTTGTCCTTTGCAAGTTTATTCGTAACAGGCGAGGTGTAGGGAGGCAGATACTTCCCGCGGTCGCTCAGTGAAATCTTAGAGCACAGCTCCTGGGCCAGGGCAAATGCCTGGATACAGCCAAGTTCGCGCGCAACGGCAAGGCAGAGGGCCTCGGGAGACAAGCTGTACACCCCCGGTTCCACCTCTAGAATCGAGCCGGCGGGCAACCCGGAACACACGGACCAGCCTACGCTAGGCATGCGGCGGCGCTGCGCCGCAGATCCCACCAGCAAGCACAAATCCTCTTGCACCTCGCCGCTTGCGGCTCCAATTCGCACCAAGTCGGGAAGATAGATGTCCTCGGTCGAGGGCGACGACGTGCGCAGCACACGGCGCTCTTCATCGGGATTGAGGTCCTTCCAGCTGATATAGCCCATCTGCCGGCGCTCGGCGCGCATCATGCGCAGCGCTGAAGCGCCTGTTAGGATTACGGAAGCCGCTAGCTGTTCGCCTGTCGGCTCGTTGCGCCGCTCAATCTTCACTGCCACAAAACCACCCCTACCAAACACGTGCGATAGCGAGGCCATCAACGGCCGCGGCACCGGCGCGCTTGAGTTCCGCCGAAGCCGCTGCCATCGTCGCACCCGTGGTGATAACGTCGTCGATAAGCAGCAGGCGGCGGCCCCGCACGTCCTCAACGGTCTCGTACATGCCTCGGACGCGTTCACGGCGTTCTTCACGGCCGAGTTCACGCTGGTCGCCATGGCCGTATTTAACGAGGGCGTCGAGCAACGGAACACCCGACAGCTCGCAAAATGGGCGCGCGATGGCCTCCATATGATCGAAGCCGCGTCGCCGAAACGCCGCCGCAGTCGCGGGCACAAACACCACCGCATCGGCGCCGGACAACACACCGCCTAAGCGTTCGGGCGCCGCGACCTGGGCATGTAAGGCGGTGTCGTATAGCAGCTCTGCCAGATACGGCGCCAGGCGTCGCTCGCCCGCGTCTTTGTACGCTTTAATGATCCGCGGCAGCGGATGCGCGTAAACGGCACATGCCAGGCACCGGTCGAGTGCTTCGGCCATCGCCGAGGACGAACCCTCGACCGAGCACTCGGTGCACAGCAAGTCTCCAAACGGGGCGCCGCATCGAGTGCAGCTATGCCGCGGGTCGATGAGCGCAAGCGCCGCCAAGCAGTCTTGGCAAATAAGCGCGCCGGAGCGCTCGCAGCCGGCGCATCGCGTAGGCGACAACGCCTCAAGCGCCTCGTACGCCGCCAGCTCGGCAAACGGTAGCAATTCGTCCGCAAACGGCAGGATGCCGGCACCTTGCAGGCATCCCAACACATTCAAATATCTCTTCACGACACAACCCTCCCTACGTTCGGTCGCAGGGAGGGTTGTTGATTCAGTGCTATGGTACCCCGACGCGTTTGGGGTCAGGCAGGTTAAATCCGTTTGCGGGCGCTATTCGCCGGTAGGCGGTTGTGGTGCAGACGAAGACGGGGTCGAACCCTCGCCACCATCTTGACGCGGCTTGCGGGAACGACGACGGCGACGGCGCTTCTGGCCCTGGTCGGCCGAACCCTCGCCACCACGATCTTCGCGCGACTCGCGTTCGTCGCGAGCAGCGCCGCGCGCGGCCTTGGCAGCCGCCCCTCCGCCATCTCCGGGGCGACGACGCGTGACCTTGACCTCGCCATCCGAGACCTGATCGGCAACGGAGGGCACCGAGGGCTTTTGCTGCGTGCCCGAGGAATGGCGACGACGCGGACGCGGGGCGCGCTCGTCATCGTTGCGCTGCTTGCTACCCTTGTCGGCAGGCGTATCGGAACCCGAACCACCCTTGGGGGCGGCACCGGCTTCGCGAGCGGCTGCGGCGCGGAAGGCGTCCTCGCGCTCCTCGCTCGACAAATGGCGGCGGCGACGGCGCGTGGGATTCATGCCACCGCCGCGATTTTGCTGTTGAGGCTGCTGAGCTTCGCGCTCGCGGGGGGAATTCTTGCCTGCGGGAGCGGCCTCGCCGACATCGCCCGAGCCCGCGCGCTTGCGACGACGACGGCCACCGGCGGCCTCCTCGGCCTCAGGCGTTGCGGCATTGCCACGGCCCTTTCCGCGGCCACGACCCTCGCCCTGCCCCTGACCGGCGCGGGCATCGGAATCGGCATCGCGACGACGGCGCTTGGGCATCGACGTGCCAGCAAGACGGTCGGCGCTCGACAGGCCATCGCCCACGTCGACGCCGTTCTCGCGGTCGAGCTCCATGAGCGCCAGGCGCATCTCGGGCGACTCGATGCGCTCGAGCACGTCGCGCGTCACGCAGTCGGGGCGGCAGCTGCAGCCCTGCTCGGCGGCCTTCTTTTTGCAGCCCTCCGAGCAGGTCATATCAGCCAGGTTGACCTTAAAGACCTTGCCGTTCTCCAGGCGCAGCACCAGCTGCTCGCGCGGCGTGTCATATTCCTGAATACGCGCCTTGCCGAGCGGCGTATCGATAAGCGTCTTCTTTTTGGGCGCGCGGCTCTTAAAGTCCTTGTAGGCCTCGAACTCGTAGCGCAGGCAGCACATCAGGCGGCCGCAAACGCCGCTGATCTTGGAGGAATTGAGCGGCAGGTCCTGCTCTTTTGCCATGCGGATCGAGACGGGCTCAAACTGTCCGCCAAAGCGCGTGCAACAGAGCTCCTGGCCGCACTGGGCATAGCCGCCCACCAGGCGAGTCTCGTCGCGCACGCCGATCTGGCGCATGTCGACGCGAATGTGCAGCGTCGAGGACAGGTCCTTGACGAGCTGACGAAAATCGACGCGCTCCTCGGCCGCAAAGTAGAACACGGCCTTCTCGCCGCCAAACAGGTACTCGACGCCGACCGGCTTCATCTCGAGGTCGAGCTCTTTGACCAGGCGGCGGAAATCGACCATCGCCTCGTCGCCCTGGATGGCCAGGTCGTCGGCAAGCTGCAGGTCGATGTCGCTCGCCACGCGCAGCACGGGCTTAAGCGGCTGGCCGATCTCGTCTTGCGGCACCTCGAAGGGATCGGCCGTGACCAGGCCGATCTCGGTTCCGCGCTCGGTGGAGCAAATGGCATAATCGGCCTCGAGGATATCCAGATCCTGCGGGTCGAACCACAGGTCGCGCGAGGCGTAGGTAAACTTAACGGGTACGACTAACGGCATTTCAGTGCCTTCCTGATATCGAACAGCATGACCTCGATGGTCAGCTGGGGAGTAACGTTTCTGGCGATGTTGCGCTCGGCGGTCGCGACCGCCTCGAGCGCCCGGGTGGCACCCGCAACATTCGTCGCGGCGACAAGCCGCCCGATCGTGTCGTGCACGTCTTCGTTCACGACGTCGGCCGCCTCGTCCTGAAGTGTCAGCAGCACGTCGCGCATGAGCGTCCGCGCGCTCGCCAGCGCTTCCATGATACCCGAACGCTCGCGCGCGTTGAGTTCGCGCTTATTGCGGTCCTCAAGCTGCTTCAATGCTCCACGCGACAGGTAGTCGGCGTTTTGCTCGAGCACCTTTTCCTGTGTGGACTTGACCTCGGCGAGCGGTGCCTTAACGGCGACGATGAGCGACTTGGCGCGGCTGAGCACATCAGCCTCGTCGGCAGCGATGAGCGAATCGATGGCGCGGACCATCTGGCGGCGAGCATCCTGGCGCTCGGCACTCTTAAGGAACTCGATGCCGCGTGTGGGGCTTCCCGCCACGGCGACCGCCATGCGACAGCGCGCGAGATCCTGGCCCGTCGCGCGACTCACGGCCTGCGCGGCCACGGTGGGCGACACCAGCCGAAACGGCACGCACTGACAGCGGCTCACGATGGTGGGCAACATCACGTCTGCCGAGGTGCCCAGCAAGATGAACATAACGCCCTCGGGCGGCTCCTCGAGTGTCTTGAGCAGCGCGTTGGCGGTGTTAGCGCGCAGTTGCTCGGCACGATCGATGATGTAGACCTTGGCCTTGGCACGGATGGGCGCCAGCGGCACGTCATCGAGCAGCTCGCGGGTCTGGGCAATGAGGTAGCCTGTGGCGCTCTCGGGCGTGTAATAGTGCACGTCAGGATGCGTATGCCGAGCAACGCGTATGCAGCTGTCGCATGCTCCGCAGCCGTCCTGCTCGCACAGGAAGGCCTGGGCGAGCGCCCATGCGGCATCGAGCTTGCCGGCACCGGGAGCGCCCAAAAACAGGTAGGCGTGCGATGCGCGGCCGCTGGCGACGGCGTTGGTCAAAAAATCGCGAACGCGCTCTTGGGTGTCGAGCTTGGCCAGCAGGCTTGCCTGAGCGGGGGCCATGTTACTCAGCCTCCTTGGCAAGCGCGGCGGCGACAGCATCTTGCGGAATGTCGAGACCGTACGCGCAAATCTGCTCGATCGTCTTCTCGAAGACTTCCTCGACGGTCGCAGTGGCGTCGATGAGCTTTACGCGGTTTGGCTCCTCGGCAGCAATGGCGCAAAATCCCTGGTAGACACGCTCTTGGAAGGCCATGCCCTTAGCCTCCATGCGATCTGCCGCGCCACGGGCCGCCATGCGCAGTGCCGCCTGCTCGGGCGTGATGTGGTAGACGAGTGTGAGTGCCGGGTGCGTTCCCGCGACGGCCAGGCTGTTGGCGTCGCGCACCATCTGGCGATCGAGGCCGTCGGCAAATGCCTGGTAGCAAGTCGTGGAATCGTAGAAGCGGTCGCACAGGACCACCTTGCCGGCCGCGAGGGCGGGGGCTATGACCTCGTGCACCAACTGGGCGCGCGCAGCCTCGTAGAGCAGCAACTCGCAAGTGTCTCCCATCGCCGTATTGGCGGGGTCGAGCAGCAGAGCACGAATCTTTTCGCTGATGGCGGTGCCGCCCGGCTCGCGCAGGCTCACAACCTGGTAGCCAGCGAGTTCGAGCGCGCGGGCAAGCAGACGCGCCTGCGTGGACTTGCCGGCACCATCGACGCCCTCGAGCGTGATAAAGCTATGTTGAGCGGGCTCAAAAGCCATGAGCGCAGCCCCTTCCTACAAGGCGCGTAAATGCAGATATATCAACCAAGCCATGATACCCCAGCGTCCGGCGCGCCCCCAATGACTAAAGGTGCCTTTCCAAAGTTGCGGTGAAATAGGGACTGATTGAAGCTCTGAGACCGCCAAACAGTCCCTATTTCACCGCAACTTATGATGGGGAATTTTGAGCGGTGGGTATAATCGTCATATTGCATTGAAATGTGGCGAAAGGAGTGGCAATGTCTCGGTATTGCGCCTCGTGCGGCAAGCTTCTTGCAGATGATGCCAAGTTCTGCACCTCGTGCGGTGCACCCGTTGAGCAGACAACCGCAAGCAATGGCCAACCCGCGTTTGAGCAGACCGGCTCACTCGATACGCCGCAAGCTAAGCCGGACGACTCCCTCGCCTATCGCCCCGACCCTGCTGCCGGCCCCGCAGCGGTCGAAACGACACAGCGTATGCCCGTCACGGGTACCTCAACCCAACAGCAACCGGCGTCTGTATACGCGCCCATTTCGCCACAGGCACCCGTCCCCAGAAAGAGCGGTACCAAGCTGCTTATCGCCGTTATCGTTGTGCTGGTGGCAATCATCATCGCCCTGCTCATCTTCTTTGTGATCAAGCCGTTCGACAGCTCTGCCACGCAAACGTCTGCCGAGGTTACCAAGCTGCACCATGATGTCGACGATGATGACCTTAAGCCTCTCGGTGACCTCAATAGTCTTTACGACGATGACGATGATGACGACGAGGATGGCGGCGAAGCGACCCTCTCCGAGCAGAACCTCTACCGTCGTCTGAGCGAGTACTACGACCTACTCGAAGATCTCGATAGCCAGGTCCGCGCCTGCGCGCAGGCCTTCAATGGCAGCTATCTGGAAGAGGACCGTACCACCCGTCAAAATCTCGCCGACGTCGCCGAGCGCACGGAAGACACCATCGAGCAGTACTACGATATCGTCGAGGACCTGGACGTCCCGACGAGCTCCAAGAACTACAGCTCCTGGAAGGATATCATCGCCCTGTACGACGACCTGGATCACCGCATTGACGCAATCTGTGATGCCTGGGAGATCAGCCTGAAATACGCCAAGCCTGCGGACCACAAGAATGAGATCGTGGCGCCGCTGTCGCGCGACAACGTGGCGGGCACCAATGACAATAAGTACCGCCTAGACTTTGAGGAGCGCTATCCCGGCGCTAAGCCTGTCGAGGTGAACTAGCGCTTTGTCGTTCCCGAGCCGGCAGTTAGGGACGTTCCTAAACTGCCGGCAGAAAAGGAACGTCCCTAACTGCCGGTCAAAAAAACGAGCGAGGATCGCGGGGTCCTCGCTCGTTTTTTTGGGCAATGTTTCGACTGCGCCGTTACTTGTCGGCGGCTGCTTTCTTGGCAGTCGACTTCTTCGCGGTCGTCTTCTTGGCGGCAGTGGCTTTCTTAGCCGTCGTCTTCTTTGCCGTGCTCGCCTTGGTTGTGGTCTTGCGACCGCGGGCGGGCTTCTTCTCCTTGGTCGGGCAGTCCATGTTGACGCAGATACGCCACGGACCGCGCGCCGTGTTGACCACCACGATGGGGGCGCCGCACTCGGGGCAGGTCTCGCCCGTCGCCTCGAGCTTGCCGCGCGCCGGCAGCGGATAGCTCACGCCGCAGTCATCGTAGTTGGTGCAGCGGATAAAGCGCTTGCCGCTCTTCTCGCTCTTGTGCGCGATCAGGTCGCCGTGACGTCCGGCCTCGGCACACACCTTGCACTCGCCCACCTTAAGATCGGGCTCGTAGTTGGTGGGGCACGTGGGGTTCACGCAGATCTCGAAGGCCTTCTGGCGGAATGGCTGGCACTTGATGCGCGGCGCGCCGCACTCGGGGCACACAGCGGCCTCGCCCTCGAGCGGGCTCACCTTGACGCCGCTCGGCACCGGATAGGTCACGTCGCAGTCGGGCCAGCCCATGCAGCCGATAAAGCTGCCGCGGGTCTTGGCGCTCGTCTTCATAACCAAGTCCTTGCCGCACTTGGGGCAGGTGCCCACGCGCGCATCGGCCGTGACGGCGTCGCTGATAGCGTCGCCCAGTTCCTGCGTATGCTTGAGCAGCTCGTCGAGCACACCGGCCAGCAGCGCGCGCGAGTGCGTCACGACATGCTCTTCGGTGTCCTCGCCGCGCTCCACGCGGGTCATGTCGCCGTCGAGCTCGCTGGTCATATCGGGGCTCGTGATGCGCGGGGCAAACTGCGACAGTGCATCGATGATGGCGATGCCCAGCTGGCTCGGCTCCACGGGATCGTTTTTGAGATAGCGCACGGCGTACAGGCGCTCGATGATGCTCGCGCGCGTGGACTTGGTGCCCAGGCCGCGCTTTTCCATCTCCTGCACGAGCTTGCCCTGGCTGTAGCGCGCGGGCGGCTCGGTCTGCTTGGCCTCGAGCTTAATGTCGAACACGTCGACCGTGTCACCCTGCTCCAGCGGCGGCATCTGCTCGTCGCGCTTAAGACCGTACGGGTATGCCTCGCGGAAACCCGGGGTCACGAGCACATCGCCCGAAGCCACGAACGGCTCGCCGTTCACATCGAGCTCGAGCTTGGTGTTCTCGATGGTCGCGGGCCCCATGAGCGTTGCCAGGAAGCGACGGGCGATGAGGTCGTAGAGCTTGCGCTGGCCACCGTCGAGCGTGGACGGATCGCCCTCGCCCGTGGGATAGATAGGCGGGTGGTCGGTGGTCTCGACCTTGCCGCGCGTGGGCTTCATGGGACCGGCGAGCACCTTTTTGCACACGGGTGCCAGCGCCGGGTTGATCTTTGCCAGGTCGCTCACCACGGCGCCCAGATCGAGCGTCGCAGGGTACACGGTATTGTCGACACGCGGGTAGCTGATGAGACCGGCCATGTAGAGGGACTCGGCGATGCGCATCGTACGCGCAGGCGAGATGCCCTCGGCCGCGGCGGCAGCCTGCAGCGAGGTCGTCGCGAACGGCGTGGGCGGCTGCTGCTTGCGCGAGCGCTTGGTCACCGCGGCGACGGTCGCCGTCTTGGCGCCGTCGACGTGACCATACGCCGTCTCGGCAGCATCTTTATCGGTAAAACGCGCCGTCTTGTGCGCGATCTTAAAGCGATCGTCCTCGGCAGCGCCCTGCGCGGCACCCATGCCGCGAATCTGCCAATAGTCCTCGGGCACAAACGCCATGCGCTCGCGCTCGCGCTCGACCACCAGGGCAAGCGTTGGCGTCTGCACGCGGCCGGCGGAACGCACGTTGCCAAAGCCGCCGAACTTGGCGAGCGTCAGATAGCGCGTGAGCACCGCGCCCCA
Organism: Coriobacteriaceae bacterium; assembly: GCA_905194345.1. Taxonomy (GTDB): domain Bacteria; phylum Actinomycetota; class Coriobacteriia; order Coriobacteriales; family Coriobacteriaceae; genus Collinsella. The sequence goes on along the minus strand of CAJJRZ010000007.1, from coordinate 15,494 downwards.
AATGAGGTCGATGTGCTGACGGCTCTCGCCGGCGTCGGCCAGGTTCTGGTCGAGCGAGACGAGATTATCGAAGGCCTGCGTAATCTCGGCCTTGGTAAACGAAGAATACTGAGCACGGGCGACCGGCAAGTCGGGCGCAACCTCGCGCACCTTGTTGAGGGCGTCCGAACCGATCAGCTCGCCCTCGCGATCGAAGTCCGTAGCGATGATGACGCTGTCGGACTTCTTGGCAAGGTTCTTGAGCGAACGAATGAGTTCCTTCTCGGCCGGTAGCTTAATGACGGGCGCCCAGGTGAGGTAAGGCAGGCTCTCGAGTTTCCAGCCCTTGATTGAGATGCCATCGGCAAGAAACGGCTTGCGCTTGGTGTCGTAGGGCGGACGCGCCAGGCCATCGGGTATGTCGGCCGGCAGCATCTCGCCGTCCTCTGTCACCGAATACCATCCCAGCTTTTTATCGAACAGCACGCTGTCGCAAAAATCGGGCGCAAGGATGTGACCGGCGAGGCCGATCGTCACGCACTCCTCGCCCTTCCACTCAAAACGGTAGATGGCGGTGTTGTACACCTTGTCCTTTTTGGGCTTGCCCGTGGACAGACGCTCGGCAATCTGACGCGCGGCGTCGTTTTTCTCGGCGATGATGAGCTTCAAAAGAGGCTCCTATCTCGTGTCTCTGCGGCTGCGCCCGCGCTTGTGGCGGCCGACTTACGCCCTTGCTTGCTCGATCTGCCCGATGAGCCAATCGCACCAGGCATCCATGCCCTCGCCCTTGCGCGCGCTCACGGAAAACCGCGGCGCCTGCGGATTGAGGTCATCGAGTGTCTTAGTATACCTATCCATGTCAAAATCGAAAGCCGGGGCCACGTCAACCTTGTTGAGCAGCTGCGCGCCGGCGTGTTGGAAGATGCCCGGGTACTTGATGGGCTTGTCGTCGCCCTCGGGCACCGAAAGAATCATGATGGACAGGTTCTCGCCCAGGTCAAAGTCGACCGGGCAGACCAAGTTGCCCACGTTTTCGATAAAGATAACATCGATGTTTTGAAGGCCCACCGCCTGGTCGAACGCGTCAACGGCCTCCATGATCATATTGCCCTCGAGGTGGCACAGGCCGCCCGTGTTGATCTGGATGGCGGGCATGCCGGCTTCCTTCATGGTGATGGCATCGACATCCGAGGCGATATCGCCCTCGATGACGGCGCAGCGCAAGCCGGCCTTGTCGCGCAGGCGCTCGTTGGTGCCCAGAATCGTAGTGGTTTTGCCCGAGCCGGGGCTCGACAGCACATTGATCACATAGGTGCTTGTCTCTTTAAATCGCTGACGCAGCTGATCTGCCAGGCGCTCATTGCGCGACAGGATCGGCGACGCAATATCAATCGTTTTCTCGGCCATATTCGGCACTCCTCAACTTCTACCATTTATACCCCGTCCCCAGGTGGCTAGCGGGCTAATCGTCGGGGGTTTCGATTTCGATACTTGCGATGTCGAGCTCGCGGCCGTGCAGCAGGCGCACGTTGGCGCCGCCACACTGAGGGCAGCGACAATGAAAGCGGTCGTGGTCGAAGACCTCGCCGCAGTCCAGGCACTCGCTTTGTGGATGGACTTCCTCCACGGCAAGCTCACAGCCGCGCGTGAGCGGGTCCTCGTCGCGAAACGTCTCCCACGCAAAGTCAAGCGCCTCGTGCACAACTTCGGTCATATCCCCGATACGCAGCGTTACCAAAACGGCGCGCGAGGCCCCCGCCCCACGCGCCGCGCGAATCACTGTATCGAGTATGCCGTTGACAATGCCAACCTCGTGCATACCGATTTACTCCTCGTCGTCCTCGTCGTCCGAGAACAGGTCCAGACGGCTCACGAACAGGCCCTCCTTGCCCTCGCGCGCGGTAATGACCACACGGGCAATGGCGAGCGAGATCTCGTAGAGCGAAAGCAGGGCACCGTACATAAGGCCCAGCGTAACGGGCGAGCCGTCAGGCGTGATCACGGCCGAGCCCACAAGCAGGCCCACGTATACGTAACGCCAGGCGCTGCGGAAAGCCGCGTAGGACACGATGTGGAAAACAGACAGGTAGAAGATGATGAGCGGCAGCTCAAACGCCACACCAAAGCCGATCATAAAGAGCAGCTCCATGTTGACGTAGTTCTCCAGGTCGGGCAGCGCCGTAGCGACGGCCGAGGTCTCGCCGATGAGCCACTCAAAGCCCGCAGGGATGATGATGAAGTAGCAGAAGATGGCGCCCAGGAAGAACAGCACCGTCGAGGCGAGCACCGTGGGCACGACCCACTTGCGTTCGTTGGGGCGAAGCGCCGGCAGGAAAAACGCCAAGATCTGCCAGATAATCATGGGCGTGCACATGACAACGGCCATCTTGATGGCCAGCGAAAAGCGCAGACCAAAGCCGCCGAGCGTGGTGGTGATGTAAAACTTACCGTCCGGCACAAAGGAGCGGATGGGGTCTTCCAGGATATCGAGTACCACGGGCGTGGCGAAATACAGCACGATGGCGGCGGCAAAGACTGACACGACCACGATGGTCAGGCGGCGACGGAGCTCTCCCAGGTGATCGAAGAGCGGCATACGCGCAGGTCCGATAGGCATTACTCATCGCCTCCCTTCGGGGCGTCGGCGGCAGCAGCGTCGTCCTCGGCCTCGAGCTCGCGAGCGAGCCGGTCGACGACGGCCTTGCGCTTACGGGGACGACGGGCGTAGAGGTCAGCCGTCGTGAGCTCTGCCGGCTCGGGTTCGGGCTCCGGCTCTGCAGCAGGCTCGGGCTCGACGACGGCAGCGGCAGGCTCGGCCTTGGCAGGCTCGGCGCTCTCGGCCTCACCAGCAGCGCCTTCGTCCTCGGTGGCACCCTCGCTCGCAGCCTTCTCAGCGACAAGGCGGGCACGGCGCTCGGCAAAGGTCTCCTTCTTTGCGGTCGCAGCCGTCTCGACGGCATCCTCGTCCGCGTCGGAATCGTCATCGACGGCAGCCTTCTTGGGCTTGACCGGGGCCGACGCGGCCTCGCTCACCGGATCGATAATCTCGGACTGAACAACGGCCGTCATCTTTTCCTGCGTCTCGCGGAACTGACGGATGGCACGGCCGATCGTGCGGCCCATCTGCGGGAGCTTATCCGGGCCAAACAGCAAAAAGCCGAAGACCACGATGATCGCGAGCTCACCCTCTCCAATACCAAACACACATACCTCCAAGGCTCGATGTGAGTCGAGCCCGCACCGCGCCATTCGGCCGGAACTCGTCTATTCATTCGGTCAAGTATAGCGCCCGGACGCCAAAACGTCCGAGCGCATCACAAACATATGCCAAACGGCACGCCCTTTTGGGGGCAAAGATTATGCAGCGGTGATCGAAATCTCCTGGTCGACACCCAACAGCTGAACCACGCGCATCACCGGAGGCTGCACATTGGTGCAGCTAAAGCGCTTACCGTGGTCGACCGCGTGGTGCGCGGCGCCCACGAGCACGCCAATGCCCGTCGAATCGATGTAGCTCACCTGGGCAAAATCGAGCTCAACGGCCTCAGTGGGCTGCTCGAGCGCCAGGTCGATGGCATTGCGCAGGCTATCGGCGTTAGAAATATCAATCTCGCCGGTGACCTTAATGGTGTAGAGCTCTGGCGTGGGGTTGGTGGAAATACCCAAATCCATGTATACGCTCCTTTACGTATCGAAAGTGCGGATAGTACGGGAAGCCGCGCGTTAGGCGCGCTCGGCACGCGCAAGCTCGGCAGCGACAAGCTTAACGGCCAGCACCAGCACATCGAGCGCAGCCTCCAGGTCCTCGACCGTGGGATAGCTCGGCGCGATGCGGATGTTGGTGTCGCGCGGGTCCTTGCCATAGGGCCAGGTAGCACCGGCCGGTGTGAGCTTGACGCCCAAGTCGGCGCAAAGCGCGGCGACCTTCTGGGCCGAGCCCTCGGGGCCATCGAAGCTCACAAAGTAGCCGCCGCGGGGATGCGTCCAGGTGGCGCAACCCGTGTCGCCCAAGCCCTCGGTGAGTTTGCGCTCGACGGCCTCAAAGCGCGGACGCAGGAACTCGGCGTGCTTTTTCATGTGCTCCTTGACCGCCTCGATGGTGGGAAGGAAGCGCACGTGACGCAGCTGGTTGAGCTTGTCGGCGCTGATGAGGCCGGCCTTCAGGCGCTTGGAGAACTCGGCGATAACCGCGGAGCTCGCACCGATAAAGCCGATGCCGGAGCCCGGGAAGGTGATCTTGGACGTCGAGGCAAAGGCCACCACGCGATCCTCGGTGCCCGCCGCGCGAGCGAGGTCAAAGATGTTTGCGAGCTCGTCGGTCTCGTCGTACAGGTCGTGCACGCAGTAGGCGTTGTCCCAGAAGATGCGGAAATCGGGCGCGGCCGTGGGCATCTCAACCAGGCGGCGCACGGTGTCCTCGCTAAAGGTGATGCCCGTGGGGTTGGAATACTTGGGCACGCACCAGATACCCTTGATGGAATCGTCGGCGGCAACGAGGCGCTCGACCTCGTCCATGTCGGGGCCGTTGTCGGTCATCGCGACGGGGACGTTCTCGATACCCAAGTCGGCGGTGATGCCAAAGTGGCGATCGTAGCCGGGAACGGGGCACAGGAACTTGACCTTCTTGCCGTCGTGCGCGGCCTCGTAGGCGTCCCAGGGCTCGCTGCCGCACGAGCCACAGCGCCAGAACATGCCGGCGATGTCATGCTCGATCAAAAGGCTCGACGAACCCAGCACAAGCGTCTGCTCGGCGGGGCAGCCCAGAAACTCCCCCGCCAGCTTGCGTGCCGAGGGAATGCCCTCAAAGCAGCCGTAGTTGGAACAATCGACGTTGCCGTCGTGCAGATCGGCGTCGGCATTGAGGATATCGAGCATAGGTCGAGAGATGTCCACCTGGGAGGGCGACGGCTTGCCGCGGGCCATGTCGAGCGCCAGGCCCTTGGCCTTGACCTCGGCGACCTCGGCTTTGAGCGCCTCGATGGCGGCATCGAGTTCGGTGGTTTCCATCTTCTGGTAGATCGTCTGCATGGGTGCGACCTTTCGCGAAGCGGTACGTTGCAGTTCGTCTAAGTATAGACCGCCACCGCCACAACGGTATGAAGCCGTGATAGATTAAGTTCATCGCAATGAATTACGAATCGCCGCGCATGGCGGCGTGGGGCGCCCAAGGAGGCACTATGGAGTACGGATCGTTTAGGGCCGAGGAATTCGGCGACCTGCAGCGCCTGGTCGACGGGCTGTTTTACGACCGCCATGCCATCGACCGCCTGGACCTGATCGTACAGGCCGAAATCTTGGACCTGGCGCCCGATCTCATGGAAATCGTCAACCTGCTACCGCCCGGCTATTACGACCGCCAGTCACTCTGCGACCAGCTCAACTCCGCCTTGGCCGCCCACGGCTGGGGCGCCGTCTACGGAACGGTGGAATAAGCCTCGAGGCCGGCGATTTGGCCCGCTTCCCGACCTTGGCGAGGCTTGTTTTAGGGCTTGTGGCCAAAAAAGGGCAAATATGAGTACTGTTACCTTTTTAGTAGCAGCGATTTTTGGTCGAAATCGGCAAAACTCGACTTGAAACTTCCTAATCACCGTCAGCTAGCGCCAAATTGGAAGTCGATGGTCACTCATTAACGTACAGTTCTTATAACTTTGTTCATTATTTTCCGCACCTAAAATGATACGCCGTTTGTGACAGTACTCACAAACGGCGTTTTTTGACCACTGGCGTGTCTGGCAGGCGGCAAGCACCGCCAGAATCCGCATTTTGGACGCGCCCGAATCGGTTCTGGAGCCGGTTTTCGCGCTCTTACTCGTCTTTGGGCGAGGGATGCTTGCAGACCACGCTCATGTAGATCATGCCGAGCACGGCTGCGGTGACCGAACCGGCGAGAATAGCGGCCTTGGCTGCAAGAACCTCAAACTGGGCCGTCGGGAAGGCAAGGCCGCTGATGAGAATCGACATGGTAAAGCCGATACCGCCCAGAATGCCCACGCCGGCAATCATGTGCCAGTTGACATTGTGCGGCAGCTCGCAGGCCTTAAGCTTAACCAGGGCAAACGTCATACCAAAGATGCCGATCGGCTTGCCCAGCAGCATGCCAAAGTACACGCCGAGCGTCACCGGATCGGTGAGCAGCGTGCTCATGTCCACGCCCACTAAACGAACCTGAGCGTTTACGAACGCAAAGATCGGCAGGATCACAAAGTTGACCGGCGTGGAGATCAGACGCTCCATGCGGATAAGCGGCGGGGTCACGCGGTGCATGACGCGCTCGACCTTGGTAGTCGAGACGGTAAAGTCATGCTGGCCCAGGATGTGTGCCTCGTCGTCGTAGCGGTCATCGAGCAGCGGCAGGCACTCGCCCAGCCAATCGGTGAGACTATCGAGCTTGACGCCGCACTTGGCCGGAATGGTGAAGGCCAGGATGACGCCAGCAAGCGTGGCATGTACGCCGCTCTTGAACATGCAGAACCACAACAGCAGCCCCAGTACCGAATACGGGGCAAGGCGGTAATGCTGCGTCTTGTTGAGCCACACGAGCGCGCAGGTCACAAGCGCGGCGGCGCCCAACCAAAACGGATTGGGGCTCTGACCGTAGAAGATGGCGATGGCGGCGATGGAGATCAGGTCGTCGGCGATAGCGAGCGTCGAGAAGAACACGCGCACGCCGTTGGGAACGCGGTTGCCCAAAAGCGACAGCACGCCCAGCGCAAAGGCAATATCGGTTGCCATGGGGATGGCCCAACCGTTGCGGGCGCCGGCATGGTTAAAGATCAGGTAGATGCAGGCGGGAACGACGACGCCGCCCACCGCCGCCAACATGGGAAGCATGGCCTGACGCGGATTCTTGAGCTCGCCGACCGTCATCTCGTACTTAAGCTCAATGCCCACCAACAAAAAGAAAATCGCCATGAGGAAGTCGTTGACGAAAAGCTCAACGGTGAGACCAGCCGTAAGGTTGCCCAGGCCCACATACAGCGGGGTCTCCAAAAAGTGATGGATGGCCTCGTAGGCATCGGTGTTGGCGCAGATAACGGCGGCGATAGCGGCGAAGACCATGACGGCGGCGGAAATCGTGCCGTTCTCGGCGATGCGCTCCCAAATGTCGTGACGTTCAAAGCGCTTGCGCTCACGAACGTTGAACAGCTGCTCAGTTGCTGCCATGGGCGGCTCCTTTCACGGGAAAGCTCCCGTCTTAAAAAAGCACGGCCCGCCCAAGTGGCGGCGCCGCGCTCTAACGTATTACGCTTGCATCTAGCCTACCCTGCACGACAAGCACGCAGGCGTGGCCGAAAAGCGGAACCACAGGTTGAACATTATTTGCTCAACGGCACGGGCACGCCTGTCCAAGAGACGACGCGGCGCCGTGCACAAAAAACGACCGGAGCGCGGGACGTCCGCGATCCGGTCGTGGCGTTTGGTCAACTAAACCTAGCAGGCGGCCATGATGGGGGCAGCGACCTGCTTCTTACGGGAGAGGACACCCGGCATCCAGACGCCGTCGTGCTCGTCGGCAATGCCCAGGCCCTTCTGAGCGGCCTCGGTCTCGCCCTCGAGCAGGACCTGCGAGCCCTCCTCCATGATGTCGGTGATGCACAGGACAATGCCATCGGCACCCTTCTCGGCGGCGTAGGCGCGCATGGCCTCGCGAATCTCGTCGATCATGCCGAGCGCACGACTCTTGTCGACGGTCTCGTACTGGCCGATGAGCAGCTTCTTGCCGGCGGGCTCGAACATCTTGATGTCGTTGCCGACCATCTCGGCTGCGGTGAAGGAGCCGGACGGACGGGTGAGGAAGACCTCCATGCCAAACTTGACCGGGTCGACACCCACCTGCTCGCCGAGCTTGGCGGCGACAGCGCGGTCGACATCGGTGGTGGTGGGGCTCTTGAGCATGAGCGTGTCGGTCATCATGGCCGAGAGCAGCAGCTTGGCCTGGACGTCGGAAAGCTCAACGCCGAGCACGCCGGCGAGCTTGGTGACGATGGTGCAGCTGGAGCCCCAGGGCAGGCAGATGTAATGCAGCGGGCCGGCGGTCTCGAAGTCGCCGATGCGGTGATGATCGACAACGCCAAAGACCGTGGCGTCCTTAAGGCCGGCGACGGACTGGGCAGACTCGTTGTGGTCGGTGAGGACGACGAGCTGACCGGCCTCGACGGACTCGATCACGCGGGGCTCGGCGATGCCGGCGTCGGCGAGCAGCTTGGCGGACTCGGCCGGAAGCTGACCAAGGGCGCAGGCCTCGTAGGTGTTGCCGGCATACTCAACCTGGTTGAGCAGCTGGGACAGGACGACGGCGCTCATGATGGCGTCGTTATCGGGGTTCTGGTGACCAAAGACAAGAACGTTTGCCATGGATATCCTCCACTTGATATGTGTACTTGGACGTAGCTATGGTAGCACGCCGATGCCGAGCCTTCGCAGACGGAAGGGCTACGGCATATTTTGGGGCAGGCATGGAGGCCAAGGCTGTCCCTTTTGCACCATGTTGGTGCAAAGTAACCTGGCCCCCTTGCACCAGCTATTTGCCGGCGGCGCGCAGGGCTACGTAAGCGGCACCGATGATGCCGGCGTCGTTGCCGAGCGAGGCGACCTCAATGGGCGTCTCGCGCGAGGCGGAAAGCGCGTAGTGCTTAAAGTGCTCGCGGACCTTGTCGAGGTAGACGTCGGCCGAGGCGGAGGCGCCGCCGCCGATCAGGAACATCTCGGGGTCGACCACGTTGGCGATAAGCGCCAGAGCGCGACCGAGATAATCGGCCATGGTATCAGCCGCGGCCAGCGCAAGCTTGTCGCCCTCGCGGCAAGCTTGGAACACGTCCTTGGAATCGGAGGGGCCGGTGAGCTCGATGGGCTCGACGCCCGCCTTCTTGCATTCGGCAAGGTAGTTGCTCACCACGCCAGTGGCGCTGGAATACTGCTCCAGGTGGCCATGGCCGCCACAGCCGCAGGTGCGCTCCTCGTCGGGATTCAGGCACATGTGGCCAATCTCGCCGCCGGCGCCCACAACGCCCGACACCACGTCGCCGTTGACGATAACGCCGCCGCCCACGCCGGTACCGATGGTGACCATCACCACGTTCTGCACGCCCTTGGCAGAGCCGAGCCAGGCCTCGCCCATGGCAGCAGCGTTGGCATCGTTCTCGTACTTAACGACCGCGTCGGGGCAGTGCTCCTGAATGGCGATCCTAAGCTCGGGCAGGTTAATGGCAATGTTGGCCTTGACCTTGGCATCGCCCGAGGCCGGGATGGGGCACGGAACGGCCAGGCCAATGCCAGCCACAAAGGCACGCGGAATCTGCGCCTTGGCGACCACCTGGTCGATCGCCTCGGTCACCGCGGCAAAGCCCGCAGCGTCAACGATGGGAGGCGTGGGTACGCTGGCCTTGGCAAGCAGGTTGCCGTCCTCATCGAACAGGCCCTCCTTAACCGAAGTGCCGCCGACGTCGATGCCGATGTAGTACTGCTTAGGTTCCATGGGAGCCCACCTTTCTCGTTTAAACATTGCCTGTATGGTACCGCTCCTAAGACAAAAACCTGCCAAAAAGGGACAGGTTTGTTTTGGCAGGTTTTATCTGGGAAAATGCGAACGCCCGCTCATCAGCTCGCGCAAGGCCTTCGCCAAATATAAAGGCGCCGGAAGGCGGAGGCTCCCGGCGCCCGTGAAAGGGACTGAATTGTCTGGTGGGCCGAACGGTCCATCTTGGCGATAACGCCGACTAGGCCTTGAGTGCCTGCAGCTGCTTGTGGATCTCGATGAGCTCCGTCGCCATGACGCGCATGGTCTCGGTGCCAGCCATCTGATCCTCGGCATGTAGCAGAATCAACGGGGCCTCGCCGTTACGCTCGCCGTTGGCCTCTTTCTTCAGAAGCCCCATGTGAACATCGTGGCCACCGTTATAGGCCTCGTCGCCCTGCTTGATAAGCTCCTCGGCGGCGTCGAAATCGCCCTCCTTGGCCTTTTGCACGGCATTGATGTACATGCTCTTAGCAGTACCGACGTAGCTGATGATCTCGAAGCAGGTCATCTGCAGTTCGTTCATATCCTCCATGCGGAGCACCTAGCCCATCACGCTGACGCAGTGGTCGATGATGCCGGCAGCGTTCATGCGGCCGTAGTCGACCATGTTGATGACCTCGACCGGGAAGCGGCCAGCGGCCTCCTTCTCAAAATCGCCCTTGGTGTAGCCGATCTGCGGGCCAAGCAGCAACATGTCGCACTCGTCCAGGTGATCGTGGGCCTCGTTCATGGGACGAGCCTCGATCTCGATATCCAGACCACGGTTTGCAACCTCGGCCTGCATCTTCTGGACCAGCAGGCTCGTGGACATACCGGCATTGCAGCAGAGCATGATCTTCTTCATGGTTTCCTCCTTATAACTGCGCGGCGCGCAGACGACAACTGGTTTTATTCCTTGCGGCTATTGTTCCCACCCCCTGCATCTTTACGCAAGGGAGAGAGCTGCAGGCACCGGCACCGCGTACCGGCGCCCGCAAAGGTGAAAGGGACGAACGTTAGGCGTTCTACTCGGCGAGAGCCTCCTGCTTGGCGATTGCCTTCTCGGAAATCTTCATAAAGGGCAGGTAGACGGCCATGCCAATGACAATCTCGAGAGCCTGCCACACGCCGGCGCGCCAGTCAAAGCCCGTAGCGAGCAGGGCATTGATGACGGGAGGCATGGTCCAAGGCACCTGGGCGATGCAGGGGCTGATGATGCCTGCGCAGGTAAGACCATAGGTGATGCCGATGAACAAGTCGGGAAGGAGGACAAACGGAATCATGAGCGGCAGGTTGTACACGATGGGGTAACCGTAGATAACCGGCTCGTTGATGTTGAACAGACCAGGCAGGATAGCCATCTTGGAAACGGTCTCGGAAGCCTTGTTCTTGGAGAACAGGAGCGTGTCGAGCAGAAGCATGAGGGTGCAGCCCGAGCCGCCGATGAGGGCGAAGCTGTTAACGATCTGCATGTTCATGTAGTGGTCGGGCTGGATGGTGCCACCGGCGGCAAAGGTAGCCATGTTGTCGACGATGAGCATGGTCAGGATCGGCTCGACGGTAGCGCCAGAGATGGTGGACTGGTGAATACCGACGCAGAACAGCAGGTTAGCAAGGGTGTAGATGAGGATAACAGCCCACGGACCGGCGTTCATGATGTTCTTGAGCGGGTTGGAGATGCACGTGGAGATGATGGCGCACAGATCGGTGCCGGCGCACACGGCGAGCAGAGCTGCGGCAAGAGCGAAGATCGCGAGGTTGAGCAGCATCGGGATCATGACGTTGAAGGAGTTGGAGACCGCGGGAGGCACGCCCTCGCCCAGCTTAACCTTGAGCTTCTCGACGCCAGAAATCTTGATGAAGAGCGAGACGGAAAGCAGGGCGATGATAATAGCCGAGAACAGACCGTTGGTGCCGGTGTTGGCAGTCGAAAGGGCGCCCGTGACCTCGGCGGAGGTGATCTTGTCGGTGAGCAGCGGGCTCGTGGCGGCAAGCGTGGCGGTGATCTGCTGCGGCATCATGATGACGAAAGCAGAGATAGCGACGACCACGCAAGCAAGCGGGTTATCGAAACGCTTGTTCTTAGCGAGGCTGTAGCCAATCAATCCGGCCAAGATAATGGCAGAGACGTTGAGGGTGCCCAGCGTAATTGCCGAACCCCACGTCTGAAGGTTGGCAAGGCCCGCCGCATCGAGCGGGAACAGGGGGAACACGACGTTGTTGATAAGAACCGCGATACCCGCAAGGATATAGAGCGGCGTGATGGTCGCGAAGGCGTCGCGCAGGGAACGCAGGTGAACCTGGTTTCCCACCTTCGCAGAGACCTCGGCAAACTTGTCGAGGAAGCTCTTTCCTTTGTCACTGGCCATGATTGCTCCTAACTATCAAATCCGGCCTTTTCCTATGCGCACGGTGGTCTGTCGCCCTCTGCCACCAGATGTGCCATGTGTTGCGCGCGGCGGCGCGTGGTCTGGGCGTTCGCCCGGTCGCTAATCAACCGCATGGGTCGTGGCGACCTGTTTGAGCCAGGCCGCCGACTTCTTAAGACGGCGCTTGTAGCCGTCCATAAGGTCGACCTCGACAAAACCGTAACGGTTCTTAAAGGCATTGGCCCAAGACCAGTTATCGATGACAGCCCAATAATGGTATCCGCGGCACTTGGCGCCCTCGTCGATGGCCTTGGCCACCCACTCCAGGTGCTGGCGTACAAAGTCGACGCGGTAGTCGTCCTGGATGGTTCCTTCGGCGTCACGGTTCTTGTATTCGTCCATGATGCCAATGCCGTTCTCGGAAACGAACCACTCAAGATCGGGGTAGTTCTTGGCGCAGTCCATGCCAAAGTCGTAGAGGCCCTGCGGGTAGATCTCCCAGCCGCGGCTCTCGTTCATAACGGCGTCGGGCCATACGTACTCGTCGGCAAAGTGCGGCAGGCCGTACTGGTCGACCTTGCTCGCCGGCGCTTGAACGCGCGTGGGGTGGTAGTAGTTGCAGCCGAGCCAGTCAACAACACCCTGCTTGAGGATCTCTTGGTCGCCGGCGCGGAACGGAAGCTTAACGCCGCCCTCGGCCAGGCTGTCGAGCACGTCGGCAGGAAGCTCGCCCTTGGTGATGAGGTCGAGCCACCAGCGGTTGTTGATGCCGCTGGTCATGCGCACGGCCTCGAGGTCCGCCTCGCTGGGGTTCTGCTTGGTGTAGACCGGGGTAAAGCAGTTGATCATGCCGATCTTAGCATCGACGCGAATAGCGCCCTCGTCATAGGCGCGACGATAGTTGGCCACGGCCAGCGCGTGCGCCAGCGAGATGTGATACTGCACGGTGCGGGCGCGGTTGAAGTCGTGGAGCTGCGGGAACCACACGCCCTCCTGATAGCGCTGCTCGGGCTCGACGATGGGCTCGTTAAAGGTGAACCAGTACTTAATCTCCTGGCCAAACTCGTGGAAGGCGACGTCAGCGTAATGCGCGTAAGCCTCGACGACCTCACGGCTCTCCCAGCCGCCACGGTTAAAGAGGTAGGTGGGCATGTCAAAGTGGTACAAGTTGACAAACGGCTCCAGGCCGGCCTCGCGAGAGGCGCGGAACAGCTCGTGATACCATGCAGCGCCCTCCTCATTAAGGTTGCCGTCGGCATCGAGCAGACGGCTCCACTGGATGGAAGTGCGATAGGTGTTCAGGCCCAAGTCCTTCAAAATGCGAAAGTCTTCCTGGTACTTGGCCATAAAGTCATTGCCGGCATAAGAGCCAACGCAGTTGTAGAACGAACCCAGATCCTGGATGGACCAGGTGTCCCACAGGTTCTCGAGCTTGCCGCCCTGGTTCCACTGACCCTCAGTCTGCGGGCCGGACATAGCGGCGCCAAAGAAGAAGTCGCTGGGCAGCTGATACTGAGCCATCAAAGTCCTCGCTTTCGTGTCTTAGAGCTTCCGGTTGGAGACGGGTTTGCTTTGGCAGGTTATCCGGCGCGGGCGCGCACCGGTCATACCGATATCCAACCCGCCAAAACAAAGCCGTCCCCAAACAGTACAAGGAAACGCCAATGCATCTCGCTTGTTGTCTGTAACTATAGCGCTCTAATTTTCTATGTAAAGCGTCTTTTTCATTTTTCTTTATCGAACTTCTTTCATGAAGGCCATATGGATGCTTTTTACGTAGGTATACTTTCTAAATATCGACGCAAATATGAAGGGAGGATTGCATGATTCCCAAATACGAGGCGATAGCTGCAGATATCCGTCGAAGCATCGAGGACGGCGCACTTAAACCGGGCGATAAGTTGCCCACCGTCGTTGAGTTCTGTGAGCTCTATGGCGTTTCCAAAATCACCGTCAAACGAGCGATTGAGCAGATCACCGAGGAAGGCCTTATTACCAGCCGGCGCGGATCGGGCACCTACGTCAAGGACACGGCGGGACTTCCCGGCCAGGTGTTTTTTCAAGGCAAGAACGACCGTGCCCAGGGCTTTTCATATGAGCACCGCGGGGAGAAGGTGACCTCGGTGGTCTACGATTTCTCGATCGTCAATCCGCCGGCAGAGGTTGCGACCCAGCTGGGAATGGCCGAGGATGACTTCGCCTATCACATCGTGCGCGTGCGCCAGGTCGACGAGAAGCCCATCGTCATCGAGTACACCTATATGCCGCTCGAACTGATCCCTGGCCTTAAAAAGAAGGACCTGTACGGATCGGTCTACGGCTTTATCCGCGAGCAATGCGGGCTGAAGATTTCGAGCTTTCATCGCACCATTCGCGCTGTCGCGGCAACTGAGGAAGAGGCTGAGCGCCTGGATACCAAACCCGGCTCTCCCCTGCTCGAACTCAACCAGATTGGCTTCTTGGATAGCGGCACCGCGTTTGAATATTCTATCTCGCACAACGTAGGCGACCGCTTTGAGCTGCACAACGTAACGCTGGCATAAGTTTTGTAATCCGGTGGGTGCTCGTTTTGAGCTGTCTTACGCGGCACCCGCACAACCTTATGGGAGTATGCACATGTCCGATTTGATTAAACTGACGCCGATCTTCCACGAGAAGATCTGGGGCGGCCGCCAGCTCGAAACCGTATTTGGTTACGACATTCCCGAGGGCCCCATCGGTGAGTGCTGGGCCATCTCTGCCCATCCCAACGGCGACTGCCAGATCGCGGAGGGCCCGTATGCTGGCCACACACTGTCGTGGCTGTGGGCCGAGCACCGTGAGCTCTTTGGCGACTGCGAGGGCAAGGAGTTCCCGCTGCTCATTAAGATTCTGGACGCCAAGGACGACCTTTCGATCCAGATTCACCCCAACGACGAGTACGCCGCCGAGCACGAGAACGGCAGCCTGGGCAAAACCGAGTGCTGGTACGTGCTGGATTGCGAGCCCGGTGCCACGATTATCGTCGGCCAGCGCGCCAAGGATCGCGCCGAGGCCGCACAGATGATCAAGGACGGCCGCTGGGACGACATGCTCAACGTGCTGCCGATCCACAAGGGCGACTTTTTCCAGATTGATTCCGGTACCGTGCACGCCATCAAGACCGGCACGCTCATTTTGGAGACGCAGCAGTCGAGCGACGTGACCTATCGCCTGTACGACTACGACCGCCCCGGCACCGACGGCAAGCTGCGTCCGCTGCACATTAAGCAGAGCCTCGATTGCATCAACTTTAACGCGCAGGCACCGACCGACGGCACGGTGACCGCACCCGAGGTCGATGGCGTGACCGAGCTCGAGTCTAACTCCTGCTACACCGTCGATCGCGTGCGTGTCGACGACAGCAAGACCCTCGACCAGCGCTGGCCCTTCATGTGTCTGTCGGTCATCGACGGCGAAGGCACCGTCTGCGGCGACCCCGTCCACAAGGGAAGCCACCTGCTAGCTCCGAGCACCGTCAGCTCCATCGACCTCGAAGGCAAGATGGAACTGATTATTAGCCACCTGTAGGTCACTGGTACCCGAGTGCTCGCCGGGATGGGCGCGGGGTTTGATCGCCTGCTCGGGCAGTCCTGCTCGCACGGAGAGCACATTAAGTGCTCTCCGGCTCG
>CAJJRZ010000006.1:0-98558 GCA_905194345.1 Coriobacteriaceae bacterium | reverse complement strand
CAAAGGAAAGCACTTAATGTGCTTTCCGTCTTGCGCAGGACTGTAGAGCAGGAAATTTCATATGCGGCCCTCCCGGGCGCAAGCAAAAGGGCGACCCCTGTCCGGAGTCGCCCTTGCGGTGCTGCTTATGTACGGCTGTTACTCGGCGTCGTGGTGACGGCGGGGCTTGCGGCCTCCGTTGTCGCCGGGACGGCGCGGACGGTCGCTGCGCTCGGAGCGCTCGCGACGCGGACGCTCACGACGCTGGAAGTGCTCGACGTCGCCCTCGGAGGTACCCTCGGCGCGAGCCGGAGCCTCGGGCTTGTCAAGACGATCGAGCGAGATCTTGCCGCGATCGTCGACCTCAATGACGACGACCTTGACCTCGTCGCCCACGTTAAGGACATCCTCGACCTTCTCCACGCGGCCCTTGGCGACGCGGGAGATGTGCAGCAGGCCGTCCTTGCCGGGCAGCAGGTTGACGAAGGCGCCGAAGGGCTGGATGGAGACCACACGACCGGTGTACTCCTCGCCCGGCTCGGGAACCTTGATGATGAGCTTGATACGCTCGACAGCCTGATCGACGGACTCGCCGGTGCCGCCGACAAAGACGGTGCCGTCCTCCTGGATGTCGACCGAAGCGCCGGTCTCGTCCTGGATGCCGCGGATGACCTTACCGCCGGAACCGATGACGTCGCGAATCTTGTCAGTCGGAACCTGGATGGAGACGATACGCGGAGCGGTGCTGCGCGTGGTGTGGCGCGGCTCGGGGATCACATCGAGCATCTTCTGCAGGATGAAGGCGCGACCCTCCTTGGCCTGCTGCAGGGCGCGGGCCAAGATGTCAAAGGTAAGACCAGTGGCCTTGTTGTCCATCTGCAGAGCGGTAATGCCCTCGGTGGTGCCGGTGACCTTAAAGTCCATGTCGCCAAGGAAGTCCTCGAGACCCTGGATGTCGGACAGGACCACGGTCTTGCCCTCCTCCTGGATCAGGCCCATGGCGATACCGGAGACCGGGCGCTTAATGGGCACGCCGCCGTCCATAAGGGCGAGCGTGGAGCCGCAGGTCGAAGCCATCGAAGAGGAGCCGTTGGACTCCATGACCTCGGAGACGACGCGGATGGCGTAGGGGAACTCGTTCTCGTCGGGGAGCACCGGAAGCAAAGCGCGCTCAGCCAGGTTGCCGTGGCCGATCTCGCGGCGCTTGGGGCTGCCCATGCGGCCGGTCTCGCCGGTGCAGAACGGCGGGAAGTTGTAGTGGTGCATGTAGCGCTTGCCCTCGGTGGGCTCGATGGTATCCAGACGCTGGCCCTCGTTGAGCATACCGAGCGACAGGACGGAAAGCACCTGGGTCTGGCCACGCTGGAACAGACCGGAGCCGTGAACGAGCGGCAGGTAGTTATCCTTCACCATGATGGGGCGAATCTCATCGGCGGCACGGCCGTCGACGCGCTCGCCGGTCTCGACGACCATGGTACGCATAGCCTTCTTCTCGAGCTTCTTGAGCGCCACGGGAATCTCGCGCTCCCAAGCGGACTGCTCCTCCTCGGTGAACTCGGCACGGATGGACTCCTTCAGAGCCTCGACCTTACCGATACGGGAGAGCTTGTCGGCGTCGCGAAGGGCGGCTGCCATCTCGTCGTAGTGGGCGAAGATGCGCTCCTGGACCTCCTCGACGGGCTGGTCGAGCGGGTACTCCTTCTTGACGATGGCGCCGTTGACCTGCTCCCACTCGGCGACAAACTCGTCCTGAGCCTGGCAGAAGGCAGCAAGGGCCTCCTGGCCAAACTTCATGGCGGCGAGCATGTCGTCCTCGGAGATCTCCTCGGCGCCGGCCTCGACCATCGAGATGAAGTCGGCGGAGCCACCCAGCTCCAGGTCCAGATCGGAGTTCTCGCGCTCCTCATAGGTGGGGTTGACGATAAACTCGCCGGTCTCCACGTTGCGGCCGATGCGCACGCAGGCAAGCGGACCCTCGAAGGGCACGCCGCCGAGCGTCATGGCCAGGGAGGCACCCATGACGTTGATGACGTCGAAGGGGTTGACCTGGTCGGCGACGAGCGAGGTGGCGACAATGTGCACCTCGTTGCGGAAGCCGTCCGGGAAGCTCGGGCGAATCGGACGGTCAATCATGCGCGCGGTGAGCGTGGCCTTCTCGCTGGGACGGCCCTCACGCTTGAGGTAACCACCCGGGATGCGGCCGGCTGCATACATCTTCTCGTTGAAGTCGACGGTCAGCGGGAAGAAGTCGTAGTTCTTGCGCTCCTTGGAGACAACCACGGTGTCGAGCATCGTGGTGTCGCCCTGCTTGACCAGGCAGGCGCCGGTGGCCTGCTTGGCAAGCTCGCCGGACTCAAAGGTGTAGGTCTTGCCGTACAGCTCAAAGGTCTTGGATACGAGTGTCATTGTTCTCCTTTACCCCACAGGCCCCTTGCCTGTGGGCTTCTCATGTGACGCGGGCCCCCTGCCCCCGCCACGCTTCAGAGCGTGATTGTTCGCGCCCTTACACAAAAAGAGCGCCCCGCTGCGCAGGACGCTCTTAGCATGTACAAATCCTTACTGGATGTTGTCGCGGATGCCCAGAGCCTTGATGAGCTCACGGTACTCGACGATGTCGTTCTTCTTGATGTAGGAGAGAAGACGACGACGACGGCCGACGAGCATGAGCAGGCCACGACGGGTGTGGAAGTCCTTCTGGTGGGACTTCATGTGCTCGGTCAGCTCCTTGATGCGCTCGGACAGGATGGCGACCTGAACCTTGGGGTTGCCGGTGTCGACCGGGGTGTTACCGAACTGGGCAGTCAGCTCAGCCTTGCGCTCTTTGGAAACAGTCATTGTTTCACCTTTCGTTTCTTGTCGCCCGCGGGCGACACTATTCGCCTCGGACTGGGAAGCCGTCGGTGGAGCGAGCATCCAAGGTCGAGGTACCAACAGGTCGGTATGTTACCACAAGCAGACCGCCCATGCGCATCATCACCGACCCAACATGAATTCCATCGCACGGAGGCGCTGGTCGGTGTGCGTCGCAGCCCACACATGCGAAAGCCCGAGCAAGAACGCCGCCGTATGCGGGTCGATTCGCTCGACCATGAGTGCATCGAAGGTCATGGACATGAGGGCGCGCAGCCACTCGACCTCACCGGTCGAAACCAGCTCGGCACCCGGAACGCTCGACGCGCACGAACCGCACATGAGCCCGCCCGCCTGGGGCGAAAAGTACGACAGCATGGGGTCTCCGCACAGCACGCAGGCCGAAAAATCGGGTCGATAGCCCACGTGCGACAGAAGTTTAAAGACAAAGGCCGCCACGAGCAGGTCCATATGTGCCGAGTCGAGCCCACAGCCGACAAGCGTGAGCGCCCGCTGCGTGATGGCAAAGGTAAACGGGTCCTCGGCGTCCTCGAATGAGCACACGCGCGCGACCTCGGCAATCGCGCTTGCGGCGCAGGTCGTCTCGTAATCGGGCGCGGCGCCAACCGGCGCTTCCAAAAGCTCGGCCTGAGAAACAACGTCGAGCGAGCGTCCATGTGCGAGCAGCATATCGACGGTACAGAATAATTCGCAGCGCGCCGCCAAGCGCCCACCGGGTTTGCGGGCCCCCTTTGCCACGGCACGAACCTGACGACCCCGCTCGTCAAGCATCGTCAGAATCAGATCGGTCTCTTTGAGCTTGGTCTTGTCGAGCACGAGCACCTTCGTGCGATATGTCCGGGAGCCTGCCATGCGCGCTGCGCGTCCTTAGTCCTCGGCGTTGTAGCCAAAGCGGCGAATCTGGGCCTCGTCGTCACGCCAGCCGGCCTTGACCTTCACGTCCAGCTCCAAAAAGACCTGCGTGCCAAAAATGCGCTCAAGATCGCGACGGGCGTCGATACCGATATGCTTGATCATCTCGCCGCCCTTGCCGATGATGATGCCCTTTTGGCCCTCGCGCTCGACGTAAATAGTGGCGTGCACGCGCAGCACCTTCTTGGTCTGCTCGAGCGCGTCGCAGATTACGCCAACGGAGTGAGGGATCTCATCACGGGTGCGGCGCAAGACCTTCTCGCGCACAAACTCGGCAACGAGCGTCTCGTCAGAAGCGTCGGTACCCATGTCCTCGGGGAACCAACGCGGGCCCTCGGGCAAAAAGTGCGCAACGGTCTCGATAAAGGCATCGACGTTGAAGTTCTTGACCGACGACGTCACGATCTCGTCGTCAAAGTCCATAAGCTCGTGGGCTGCCTTAAGCTGCTCCATGACCTGTGCGGGGTCGGCCTCATCGGCCTTGGTGAGCACCAGGACCTTCTTGGAACGGGCATTCTTGACACGCTCGGCAACCCAGGCGTCTCCCCTGCCGATCGGTTTGGTGGCATCAATCAAAAACGCGACAACATCGACATCGTTCAGCTCGAACAGCGCGCTCTTGTTCAGCTCGGACCCTAGACCGTCCTTGGGCTTGTGGATACCCGGGGTATCGACAAAGACCAGCTGGTAGCCGGGGCGGTTGACGACGGCGCGCATGCGGCGGCGGGTCGTCTGGGCCACCGGCGAGGTGATGGCGACCTTTTTGCCATAGCAGGCGTTGAGCAGCGTTGACTTACCGGCGTTGGGGCGGCCGACCAAGGCCACGAAGCCACTGCGGAAACCGGGCTCAACGTCGCCAAAGCCCGCGAGGCTGTCGTCCTCATCGCACAGGGCGTCGAGCTCCTCGTCGCTCATGCCCTCAAACGGGTCGAACTCCTCGACTTCCTCATAGGCCTCGGTCGCCTTAGCATCCGGGGACTCGTCGTCCAAAATCTCATCGGTAGACTGCATATTGTCGGACATGGGAATCCCTTTCTAAATAAAGCCGAGCGCGTGGGCAAATACCAGCACGCCCACAATCGCGGCGGTGATGGAAAGAACGTATACAGAGGCGGCGGCGATGTCCTTGGCGCGTTTTGCCAGCGGATGGAGCTCCTGGGTCGCCAGATCGACAATGGCCTCCATGGCGGTATTGCACAGCTCGCCGTGAATCACCAGGCCGCAGCAGATGATAATCGTGGCCCACTCGGCAATGTCGAGCCCCACGATGCAGCCGGCAATGACGGTGCACACGCCCGCCACGAGCATGACCTTAATGTTGCGCTCGGTCTTGACGGCGGTGACGAAGCCCTCCATGGCGTAGGAGAACGACTTTAAAAAGGACGGATGGTCCTTGTTCGATCCGGGAATCATAAACGGCTCCTAGTCGTGGGCATGATTGGTGATGGGGCCGACGTGAACCAGTTTGGGATCCTCGCCGCGCTCGAGCGCCAGATCGCGCAGGATAGCGTCCTCGCGGGCCTCCATAACCTCGGCCTCGTCGTCCTCGATGTGGTCATAGCCCAGCAGGTGCAGCATGCCGTGAACGAGCATCAGACGGCACTCGTCAGCGGGGCTATTGCCAAAACCGGGGGCCTGACGGGCAATAACCTGCGGGGCCAAGATGATATCGCCGAGCTCGAGCGTCTCATCGGCGGGAATGTCATCGTCAAAGGCCGAATCGCACTCAAACGAGAGCACATCGGTGGTGCGGTCGATACCGCGCCACTCGTGGTTGAGCTCGTGCATCTCGTCCTCGTCGACATACGAAAGGGAAATCTCGACTTCACGCTCAACGCCCTCGGCGGCAAGCACGACCTCGCAGATGTGCTCCACCTCCTGAGCATCGAGCAGCGTATCGAGCTCGGCATCGTTGCTGATCAATACACTCAACGGGACTCCTTTCGGTCGCGTGAGCGTTGCTCACGCACGTCATCATAAGCATCATATGCCTCAACGATACAACCCACTAGGGCATGACGCACCACGTCGGCACGCTCGAGGTGAGAAAATGCCACATCGTCGACACGGCCCAAAATCTTCTCGACATCCGCCAAGCCACCACGACGACCCACCAGGTCGCGCTGGCTGAGGTCGCCGGTAATCACGAACTTGGAGTTGAATCCAAGGCGTGTCAGGAACATCTTCATCTGCTCGGGCGTGGTATTTTGCGCCTCGTCGAGCACCACGAAAGCATCGCTCAGCGTACGACCGCGCATGTAGGCGAGCGGGGCGATCTCGATCACGCCGCGCTCCATAAGCTCATCGGTGCGCTCACGATCCATCATGTCAAAAAGGGCATCGTAGAGCGGGCGCATGTACGGATCGATCTTTTCCTCGAGGGTGCCGGGCAAAAAGCCCAGGTTCTCCCCTGCTTCGACAACCGGACGCGTCAAGATCAAACGGCCCACCTCATGGCGCTTGAGCGCGGCAACGGCGAGCGCCATGGCCAGATAGGTCTTACCGGTACCGGCAGGACCCAAGCCAAAGGTGATGGTATGCGAGCGAATGGCATCCACATAGCGCTTTTGCCCAAGCGTCTTGGGACGAATGACGCGACCGCGATACGAAAGCAGCACGTCATCGCGAAGCGATGTGGCCTCATGCTCGCCGTCGCGCAAGACGGCCAGGCAACGCGAGACATCGTCGGCAGACAGGGTACGACCGGCCGCCGCCTCGCGAAAAGCATGTTCGAAAAAGCGAGCCACGAGCTCGACCTCGTCCGGGTCGCCGCTCACGGAGATCCTATCGCCACGGGCGACCACGTGAGCGCGAACCAAGCTCTCGAGCGCACGAAGGACGCCGTCGCCGGCGCCCAAAACACGCGAGGGATCAACTCCCTCGGGAACGGTAAGTCTAATCTTCGAGGCTTCCATGGACCTCCCTGCGCGCATGGACCAAGCCGGAATCATCGACTCCGATGATAGCAACATCGAGCAGGCACGGGGCTGTAAGTCCACAGGTATCGTCAAGACGGGCATGATGGAACGAACCGAGCGTCAGGTTGTCACCATACTCGAGCACGGCGCGCTCAACGGTGCCCACGCGACGACGAGCGTCGGCGATAGCGAGCTCCTGCGCCGCGTCTCGCATACGGCGGCTGCGCTCGGCCATAACCTCGGGCGGCACCTGGTCGGGCATGTCGGCAGCAAGGGTACCGGGACGCTTACTGTAGCGGAACACGTGCATACGCGAGAACCCCACGCGGCGGCACAGCGCCAGCGACTCCTCGAACTCCTCGTCCGTCTCACCAGGAAAACCGACGATGACGTCGCACGAAAGAGACGCCTGCGGCAGGATGGCGCGAATCATGCGCACCGTGTCCTCAAAGGCCTCGGCACTATAGGGACGACCCATGCGATGCAGCGTCGCCGTACAGCCGGACTGTACGGGCAGGTGCAAAAACGGGGCAATACGCTGCGGATAGCGCGCCATAACCTTAAGCAGGCGCTCAGAGATATCCATGGGTTCGACCGAGGAAATGCGCACATGCGCAATAGTCGTGCGCTCCATGATGGCCTCGAGCAGCTCATCGATTTCGACATGCTCGTCGGTCGCGCTCTTGCCATCGTAGGCACCCAGGTTCACACCGGTCAGCACCACCTCGGGCACGCCGGCCTCCTGGGCCTCGCGAACTTGCTCAAGCACGGACTCGACGGGCACGGAACGCTCGGGACCGCGGGCCTTCCACACGATGCAATAGGTGCAACGGTGGTTGCAGCCATCCTGGATCTTCACACCCAGACGCGAGCGACCCAGAGCGTCGACCACATCGCTGTCGCTGCAGGCGGCCACACTATCGGATTCGACACCCAGCACATCGCAGACACGTTCGGCGACATCGATCTTAGACGGCTCGGCAATCACGCGATCCGAAAGCTCCAACAGCTCCTCGGGATGCAAATTGACCACGCATCCGGTCACGACTACATAGGGCTCATTTGGATGGGCCAGCGCATGACGGACGGCCTTACGGGTCTTGGCCTCGGCCTCGCCCGTAACGGCACAGGTGTTAATGACGATCAGGTCGGCATCCTGGGGCTCCACCATAGCAAAACCCAGGCGCATAAGATCGGCAGTGATACGGTCAGACTCAACCCGGTTGACACGGCAGCCGAGGTTGACGACGGAAATATGGGGTGCGAGCACGCGGGCTCCTTAATCGAGGATATCGTCGAGGGCACTCTTGATACGGTCGGTCACCGACTTCTTACCGGAAGCGACGTCATCGCCCATCTCATCGGCAAAAGCACGGAGCAGCTCGCGCTGCTTATTGGAAAGATTGGTGGGAACGACCACGCGCAGTTGCACGATCAAGCGGCCACGCGAACCGCCACCGCCAATGCGCGGCATGCCGTAATTATTGACGCTCACGGTGTCGCCGTACTGGGCGCCGGCGGGGACGCACACCTTAACGACCTCGTCGGGCATAATGCCCTCGACATCGATCTCGCAGCCGAGCGCAGCCTGCGCAATCGAGATATCGCTCACCAGGTACAGGTCGTCACCGTTGCGCTTAAAGCGCTCATGGTCGGCAACGCGCACGTTGACAATCAAGTCGCCCGAAGGCTCGCCGCGAAGACCGGCCTCGCCAAAGCCGCTCACACGCAGCTGTCGACCGGTCGAAACGCCGGCGGGAATATCGATGTCAATCTTTTCATGCGAAGGCGTGCGGCCCTGACCATCGCAGGTCTCGCAGGGATGGTCGATAACCGTGCCCTCGCCATGGCAGTCGGGGCAAGGCGAGGAAGACTGAACCTGGCCCAAAAACGATCGCTGAACCGTCGTGACATAGCCCGTGCCGTGGCAGCGGCCGCACTGCTTTTCCTGTGCGCCCTCTGCCCTACCGGTGCCATTGCAGTCCTCGCAAGGAGCAAAGCGGTCATAGCTGATTGTCTTTTTGCAGCCGAGCGCCGCCTCCTCGAGCGTCACCGAAAGCGAGATGGCCATGTCACGACCGCGACGACGCTCGCGACGGCTGCGGGCGCCACCGCCGGCACCGCCGCCAAAAAACGACGAGAACAAGTCGTCCATGCCCATACCACCAAAGATATCGTTGATATCGACGTAGCCCGAACCACCAGGGCCGTCGGCAGTGCCGTAACGGTCGTAGTTAGCACGCTTCTGCTCATCGGAAAGAACGGAATAGGCCTCGTTGAGCTCCTTGAACTTGGCCTCGGCCTCGGGGTCGTCCGAAACGTCCGGGTGTACGGTACGGGCCTTCTTTAGAAACGCGCGCTTAATCGTCCGCGCGTCGGCATCCTTGTCGACGCCAAGTACCTCGTAGTAATCCCTATTTTCCGACACGACCGAATCCTTCCGACTTTCATTATTGTCACAGTGCGTCCTATACCCAAGCTGGGCCAACCGCAAACAGAGGGTTTGATGTTATTGCATTCCGTAAGGCGAAAGCATGGCCCGTTGCGAGCAGCTCGCGAACCAAACCGACACGAGCGCGAACATGAAGCCATTGGCAAAACCGTTGGCAAACTGCATCGCACCGCGCTTCCACCACAGCAGGCTGCGATGAAGCACGCCGTCCGAAAGCACCATGAACAGGCCCATGGTAAACGGAATAAAGCACATCACAGCAAAGGCCGAGAACACGCCCGAGATGGCCGAGAGTACCAAAAACGGCGCCACGATGCCCATCAGGTAAAAACCGGTACGAGCTTTGCCTTCCAAGCGCTCGGACTCGACATGGGCACGGCCGACTAGATCACCGCCAGCGGCACCGTTAGTGCCGGCGTGACCCATGCCGCTAATGCGGACCTCGTCGCCATCGTGCGTGCCGGCAGGAAACTCAATCGTCTGCTCGGAGGTTACGCGAGTACGACCGCTGCCACCGCAATCGGGGCAGGGGTCGGCCACGACCTTACCGGAACCGCCGCACTCGGGGCAGACCGACTGGAACGTGCCCGCACCAAACAGGAAGGACAAGTCGACGTCGATGTGCCCGCGGCCACCGCAGCTCGGGCAGGTATGGGCATGCTCGGAGGAGACAGAACCCGAGCCGCCGCAGTGACCACAGGTATCGAAGCGCGTATAGCGGACGGTCTTGCGGGCACCGTCCTTGGCCTCCTTGGCGTCCAGTTTGATATCGACGACCACGTTGGCGCCGTTCTCGGGATTGTAGGCAGCCTGGCCGCGACGCTGCTGGCCCCAGGCACCGCCAAAAGGAAAGCCGCCCTCAAAGGGATTGCCATAGCCCGTGTTGCCGGCATAGCCGCCACCATAGGGCGAAGCCGTAGGGGCACCGGCAAAGGGATTGCCAGAACGCATGGCATCGTAGCGCGCACGTTTTTGCTCATCCGAAAGCACGGCGTAGGCCTCGGAAACCTCTTTAAACTTTTCCTCGGCATCCGGCTCTTTGTTGACGTCCGGATGGAGCTTACGGGCCTTTTGCTGGAAGGCCTTTTGAATATCACGCGAGGTGGCGTCCTTGGAGACACCTAGAATCTCGTAGTAATCTTTTTCGTTCATCGTCGCCATGCGCGGCAACCTCCTGCTCACAGCAGCGTATATATTCCGGTAATTCTACCCGAGCGGCCTAAGCTAGATCCCAAAACAGCTCGAACAGAACATTTCCATCGAGCCAGCCCAGGTGTGTCGGTGCTAAACGAGCTCGAACATGGCCCGCGACGACATCTGCCGAAGTAAAGGGTCCCTCATGGACCCCGAGCGTCTCGGGCACCCAAGTGGCAAGACCCAATTCGAGCGCGCGATCACAAGCGGCTGTCAGCTCATCGGCCGGGATGACACGAGCCGCGCGAACCAACAGGTCGGACGCAATACCGCGCGTCATGCGACAAGCGAGCATCAGGTCTTCGGCCGCAGCCTCTCGCTGCGACAGGTATTCGGCCTCAAACGACGTCGCGTCATCGTCGCGCTGAACCAAACGCACACGGTACGCGTCGCCTCGAGCAGACACGCCGGGGAACAAACCTGCAAGACGGTCGAAATCCCCAGTATCAAGCATACCGGCGGCAGAACGGCCCAGGCCCAGGTAGCCCCGTCCGGTCCAGTAGGCAATGTTATGGGCGCACTCATGGCCGTCGAGCGCGTAGCTCGCCACCTCATACGGATGATAGCCGGCCGCACCCAGGCGCTCACGCGCCGCGTCCATGCACGAAGCCTGAAAATCCTCATCGGGCTCGAGCGACTCGTCACGGCACGCCATGCGGTAAAGGGGCGTCCCCTCCTCGAGCGTGAGCGGGTAGACCGACACATGATGAGGCGCCGCCGCCAACACGCCATCGAGCGTGCTCCGCCAGTTTGCGGCCGTCTGCCCGGGAAGGCCGCACATCAGGTCGCACGACACATCGAGGCCAGCGTCCTTCACCGTCGCGATAGCCGCAAGTGCGCGATTAGCATCGTGAATGCGGCCAATAGCAGCCAGCTCGGTATTGTCGAGGGTTTGCACGCCCAGAGAGATGCGCGTGACACCCGCCTCGGCAAGCGCGGTGGCGAGCTCAGCGGTCAGGGACTCAGGATTGGCTTCGCAAGTAAATTCAAAGGGTTTGCACCACATGGAGATACGCCGGGCAAGTTCCACCAGGCGCTCCCCTGCCAGCGATGGCGTGCCGCCGCCAGTATAGACCGTGCAGACCTGCGCAAGCGCCCCGGCGTCGCCAAAGGAATCGAGGCGCGCATACAACTGCTCAAAATAGGAATCAAGCGCGGCATCCAAATCATACGCAGCAAAGCTGCGCGAGTCAAAGTCGCAGTACCGGCACTTTTGAGCGCAAAACGGCACGTGCACGTACAGCGCGGTAACGGCCACCGTTAGGCCTCCAGCGGATGAGCAGGCACCGACTCGCCGGCGGCAAGCGCGGCCTCGCAGGCCACCACGTCGCGCTCGATATCATCGACCAGCGCCATAAACTCCTCGTACGTAGAGCAACGCACCACCTGAGCGCGCCAGGCGGCGGCATGGGGCATACCCTTTAAGTACCAGCTTGCGTACGTGCGAGCACGCGACATGAGCGGCAGAAGCTCGTGCGTCAACGTCAGGTGCTCGCGCAGAGCCTCCAGGCGCTCGACCGAGGAGCGAGAAGGAACCGGCGTGCCATCGAGTGCAAGGGCTCGGGCATCGCCGAACACCCACGGATTGCCGTAGATGCCGCGCGCGATAAACACCGCGCTGGCACCCGAGCCGTGCAGATGCTCAGCAGCGTCCTCGGCCGAGAACACATCGCCCGAACCAATCACGGGAATCTCGACAGCGTCGGCAACCTCATCGACGACAGACCAATCGGCCTGGCCCGTGTAGAGCTGCGTGGCGCAACGACCATGCACGGCGACTGCGGCAGCCCCTGCACTCTCAAGCATCTGGGCAAATGTCGCGGCATTGCGGTCCTCGGCATAAAAGCCCTTGCGAATCTTGACGGTCACGGGCACGTGCGCCGCGCCCACCGTGGCCTCGACGATCTTCTCGGCCAGGTCGGGCGTGCGCATGAGCGCCGAGCCCTCGCCCTTGGTAACGACCTTGCGGGCGGGACATGCCATGTTGATATCGATGAGCGACAGGCGATCGCCCACACGTTCCTCGACGGCAGCGACGGCGCTCGCAAACTGATCGGGTTTGGAGCCAAAGAGCTGCACGCAAATCTGCTGCTCCTCGTCGGCCGGTAGCACCAGGCGCCACGTCTTATTGCTGGCATAGGCAAGGCCCGCCACGCTCACCATCTCGCTGTAGGCAAGGTTGGCACCGCGGCGGCGGCACATGATACGGTAGGCAGGGTCGGTCACGCCCGCCATGGGAGCCATAAGGAACGGCTGCTCGGCATAGGCGCCCAGCAGCCGCTTGCTGTATTCAGAAAGCGCCATAGACCTACTCGTCCACCTTGAGGATCGCCATAAAGGCCTCCTGCGGGACCTCGACCGATCCGATGGCCTTCATGCGCTTCTTGCCCTCTTTCTGCTTCTCGAGCAGCTTGCGCTTACGCGAGATATCGCCGCCGTAGCACTTAGCAAGAACGTCCTTGCGACGCGCCTTGACGGTGGAACGGGCGATGATCTTGTTGCCGATAGCACCCTGGATGGGCACCTCGAACAGCTGACGCGGGATGATCTCCTTGAGCTTGTCGCACAGGCCACGGGCCAGGCCATATGCCTTGTCCTTATGGACGATAAACGAAAGCGCGTCCACCTCGTCGCCCGAAAGCAGGATGTCGAGCTTGACGAGCTCAGAGGGGCGATATTCGTTGAACTCATAGTCGAGCGAGGCGTAACCCTTGGTGCGGCTCTTGAGCTGATCGAAGAAGTCCAAGATGAGCTCAGCGAGCGGCATATCGAAGCGCATCTCGACCGATTTGCTCGTCAGGTGGATCATGTCGGTTGTGACGCCGCGGTGCTCGATGGCGAGCTGCATGACGGCACCCGTGTACTCAGGCGGGCAGATGATCTTTGCCTTGAGGTAGGGTTCCTCGATACGTTCGATGCGCGTGGCCTCGGGAAGGTCCTGCGGACTGCGGACATCGATCATTTCGCCGTCGGTCTTGTAGACGTGATAGTCGACCGAGGGACTCGTGGCAATGAGGTCCAGGTTGAACTCGCGCTCCAGGCGTTCCTTGACGACTTCCATGTGCAGCAGGCCCAGGAAGCCCACGCGGAAGCCGAAACCGAGCGCCACCGACGTCTCGGGCTCCCACACCAACGACGGGTCGTTGACGTGCAGCTTATCGAGGGCGTCACGCAGGTTCTCGTAGTCCTTGTTGTCGATCGGGAACAGGCCCGTGTAGACCATGGGCTTGGCCTCGCGGTAGCCCGGCAGAGGCTCGGGGCAGGGGTTCGAAGCCCACGTAAGGGTATCGCCCACGCGCACAGCCTCGGGGTCCTTCAGACCCGTGACCACATAGCCAACCTCGCCGACGGTCAGCGCGTCGACCGGGGTCTCGGCAGGACGCTTGACGCCCACGCCGTCGACCAAAAAGTCACCCTTGGCCTGCATCATAAGCAGAGTATCGCCCTTTTTGATGGAACCATCGAAGACGCGCACCGTAGCCACCACACCGCGATACTCGTCAAAGTACGAATCCAAAATGAGCGCTTTGAGCGGAGCGTTTGCATCGCCCTTAGGCGGCGAAATCAAAAAGACGATGGACTCCAGCAGATCGTGAATGCCCTCGCCGGTCTTGCCCGAGACGCACACGGCATCATCGGCGGGAATCGCCAGGTCGTCCTCGATCTCGGTCTTAACCTCGTCGGGATGGGCCGAGGGCAGGTCGATCTTGTTGATGGCGGGCACAATGTCCAGATTGGCGTTCATGGCGAGCGTCGCGTTGGAAACGGTCTGCGCCTCGACGCCCTGCGTGGCGTCGACAACGAGTACCGCGCCCTCACAGGCTGCCAGCGAGCGCGAGACCTCATAGGTAAAGTCAACGTGGCCCGGCGTATCGATCAGATTGAACTGATACGTCTCACCATCGTCGGCGTCATAGGAAACGCGGACGGCATTGGACTTGATCGTAATGCCGCGCTCGCGCTCGATATCCATGGTGTCGAGCAGCTGCGACTCCATGTCGCGTTCGTCGACGGTATGGGTGAGCTCGAGGATGCGGTCGCTGATCGTGGACTTGCCATGGTCGATATGCGCAACGATCGAGAAGTTGCGGATGTGGGAAATGTCAATTGAAGTATTCATGCGGACTATCTTACCCGAGCGGTACAAAAATGGAGCCTGTTCCATAAAACAGGCTCCATTTATGCGCGTAATCTGTGTGGTGTGAAATTTACAACTTAGGCGTTGATGCTGTTCACGAGCTTGGCAAGACCGGACTTGCGGTTGGAAGCCTGGTTCTTGTGGATAACATGCTTGGCGGCAGCCATGTCGAGACGCTTGGTGACGGTCTTGAGGGCAGCCTGGGCCTTCTCGGCGTCGCCCTCGGCGACGGCGGACTGGACGTGCTTGGTCAGCGTCTTGAGCTCGGACTTGACAGCCTTGTTACGCATGCGAGCTGCCTCATTGGTGCGGATACGCTTCTTCTGAGACTTGATGTTTGCCACTTCTGGAGTTCCTTTCGAGTTCCTTGCAAAAAATGTATGACACCTCTGAGACACGGTGAGGTCATGCAAGAGCCTACTATAGCACGCTCCCTCTCAAAGGGATAGAACGAATTTGTCAAATAGGCAGGTATCATCACGATTTTCTCAAGATGTTCGTAATCCAGAGCAAAAGCGCCGTCTGAGAATCGGCCGAACCCTTGAGCGCGAGCTCCACATCGACCGCACCCTCGAGCGCTGCGATGAGCTCTGCCATCGAAAAGCGACGTGCCCAGGTCAGGTGATTCTTGACCTGCCAGGACTGGAGCTTGAGCGTTGCGGCCAGCTCGCGACCCTGCCCACGCGCGTCGAGCGCCTTGGCGACGATAAGCTCGCGAATGCGACCGCACAGCAATGTGTAAGTCCACACGTAGCTCTTGGAGGGCAGGAGCTTAAAGAGCTCGAGCGAACGCCGCATATCGCGAGCCGAGACGGCGTTGAGGAAGTCCCAGGGTTGGACCTCGGCCGTACGAACAATCCAGCGCTCAACATCGGCAAGTTCAATCTGAGGCGACTCGACCATCTGGGCAAGCTTAGCCAAGTCGTTATCGAGCATGCGCGTGTTTTCGCCCGAACGCGAGACGAGCTCCTCGGCGGCCGCCGTCGAAATCGACTTACCGCGCTGCGTCGCCATCTGCTGAACACGGCGCGGCAGTTCCCAGCGCTTGGTACCCGAGCAATCGACGATAGCCTTCTTGTCGATCTTGGCGATTGCCTTATACAGGCGCGTATTCTTGGCAAGTGAGTCGGCGATGATGAGGCAGACCGTTGTGGGGCTGGGACTCGCCAGATACCCAACGAGCGGCTCCGAGACCGCCTTGGCGAGCTTTGAGCAGCCATCGAGGATTACCAGACGAAACTCACTGCCCATCGGAAAGGTGTTAAGCGATCCGATAATGGACTCGATATCGGGGTCCTTGGTCATGTCTCGCTCGTCGAGGTTGAACTCGACCATACCCGATTTTTCCAGACGCGCTTTCATACGCGAGACGGCGTGGTCGCGCTTAACTCCGTCGGTACCGACGATCAGATATGCCGGCAGCAAACCGGTTTCGGACATTGCGCCCCCCTCCCGCAGGCCTTCGTATTCGTTCCGTGCCATTCTAGCCCAGAGGCCCACCACACGCCAACGACGTCGTCACGGTCGCTGGCATCGCATCGCAAAGCAATTCGCAGTCGGTGTGACGGTAATGTCGCCGTGTTCGATGGTACACGCGAACACACCACCCGCTTCCTTAACGGCATCGATACAGGCATCGGACGGATGGCCGTATCGATTCCCCTCACCGGCGCTTGCGAGGGAAAGCTCGGGCTTCAGGACGTCCAGCAACTCGCCATCGACTGAAACCTTGGAGCCGTGATGCCCAAGTTTAAGGACATCGATATCCCCCACCTCCTGCACGAATTCCCGCTCTTGGTCGAGCTCGGCATCACCGGTGAGAAGTATTCGCAGGCCCTTGCCTTCCTGAACATAAGAGAGCAGCAGGACAAGCGAGTCCTCATTTCCCTCGCCATCCACGAACTCGAATGGCCACATCACGCGAGCGCAAAATAAGCCGATGTCGACCGTATCCCCACGGCGCACCTGCCGATACTCCACGCCAGGTCGGTTCAATACCTCGGCAGGAGCATCCTCCAGCGCATCCGCCGCCACGGCAATCGTTCCGACCGAAAACTGTTCGAGCACGGCAGGCAAACCACCCCAGTGGTCCTCATCCCAATGCGTCACAAAAACGGCATCGATATGGTGCACGTTATTGCGAACCAACGCCGCAACCACACGCTCGTCGAGCCCGCAGTCGACGAGAGCTACTGCGCCGCCTTGGCGGATAAGAATCGCATCGGCCTGGCCCACATCGAGCACCGTCACCGAAGGCGGAGCGAATCGATCCCAATAGACGTACGGAATCGCAGCCAAGAGCATCAGGCATGCAAGCCCCGCCGCCATAGGACGTGCACGGGGACGCGGCCACCAGACCAGCAGAACCGCCAGAAAACACGGCACTAGGTAAATCCACATGCTATCGGGCGGCACGCTCACGTATGCACCCGGCACGGCGGCAAACAGCTGCTCGAAGAACAGCGCGCAACGGGCGGCAATCATGGGCACAACGAGCGCCCAAGTCCGCAACGGTCCCACGAGCGAAAAGGGAGCCAGCACGATCGACACAGCGAGCAGTACGCTCACCACCGGACCGATGACCGCATTTGCCAACGGAGCAATGAGCGAGAATGTACCGAAGGCAGGAATGGTAATGGGAAGTGTCGCCAGTTGTGAGCACAGCGTGACGGAAAGCACGCTGGCAAAGCCTGATGGCACACCTAGCTCACCCAAAGCGTAGGTCGCATAGGGACAAAAGCACAGAATGGCTAAGACGCTGGCACACGAGAGTTGAAAGCCCATCTCGAACAGCACCGTCGGCCGCAGTAGCACAAAAGTGGACATGGTTACGAAGAGTGCCGAAAGGCCGTGCCGACGACGCCCCGCGCCGTTTACGACAAGCGTCACGAACACCATGCAGCACGCACGCACGGCCGAGGGAGACGCCCCCGTAAAGGCAGCATAGCCGACAAGCGTTATCGCCAATATCGCCCGCTGAAGACCACGTGAGCACCGAGTCTTTTGCAATACACCCTCGATTACAAACCCCACGATAGCCAAATGGCTGCCCGAGACGGCGATAAGATGCGCCGTTCCCGTCACCGAAAACCAGTCGCCCGCCGGCTGGGCGCGCAGCTCGGCCGAACGACCGCAGGCGACACCGGCTATGAGCGCCCGCGCCGGGTCGGTCGCAGGCGCGATGGACGCAAGCAGCCCATTTCTCAGCCGAAGCAGCGGCACCGGAGAGCCCTCATCGACCGACACGACTCGAACGGCTTTAGCCTTGCGCACCTCGCCTCGGAGCACGCGCGATCGTCCATATGCATCGTTCTCAAAACGTGAAACGCGACCGATAACACGCACGTGCGCCCCGACCTTGAGCTCACGATTACACGATAGGCGAACCGTTGCCAAGTTCTTACCGTCCGCGCGTGCCTCGCAGGTATAGGAATACACGTCGTCGTTTATGGATGGATCACCCTGCACGACAAACTCGAGGCCGCTTGCCGCTCGACCGTCGAGCGCCCTCGAGGCGCTGAGCGCACCCACAGCCCACCACGCCGAGACGACCGCTCCCGCCACGAGACCGACGGACGCGGCATACAGCCACCGCTTCAAAGGGGCAAGCCTCGCACAAGAGTGAGCCAGCACAACGAAAACCGCTGCCGCAACGGGAATGGCCCATAGCGGCCCGACCGCCGTCGCCCGCTCCCTCAGCAGCGCATCAGCGGCTATGCTGAGCACCAAGGCGCAGCTCACGCACATGCCGGCACACAGGGCCATCGTCCACGGAATCAGGGGCCGCGGAGGTATCACGTGCTCTCGCTCGGTCGCACTCATACGCAGATGCAATCTTTGATTTTGGCAAGCTTCTTCTCGCCGATTCCCGACACGCGCATCAGATCGTCAACCGAAGCAAAAGCACCGTTCTTTGTCCGCTCATCGATAATCGACTGTGCCATTGAGGGACCGATTCCCGAGAGCGTCTGCAGCTCTGCCGAGCTTGCCGTATTAATGTTTACTAGGCCTGTTGCGCCACCGACGCCTGATGATGCGGAAGCCCCACCATCAACACCGGCTTCCGCAATGGACACCTGCTGCTCCCCTACCGTTGGAACGTGAATTTTTTGTCCATCAGTGACCTTGGATGCACGATTAAGCCCCGTAACGTCTGCTTCGGGCGCCAGCCCGCCGGCGGCATCAATCGCCTGAGCCACCCGCGCCCCGTCTTTGAGGCGATATACACCGGGTGACACCACGGCGCCATCAACATCGACATAGACCTCTGCCGCGGCAGACGCCTTAGGCGAAGAGCCTTCGGATGTCTTTCCGCTCGAAGCATCGCCGGATCCCGGCACCACTAACGTGCCCGAACCATCAGTGCGCTCAAACGACACACCGCCGGCACCGCCGCCAAGGTTCGCCATCGCCAGCCCACTCGCCATCGCAATGACGACCAGTATCGCCATCACCACTGCCTTATGACCGAGCAGCTTGCCCGCCCAGCGGTCCATCTTTTTGACTCGTTCGTGTTGTTCGCGCTGCGCCATAGCAAAACCTCCCAACACCATCGTGTCAGGAAAGGAGCTCCACAACAGCCACGCCCCAAAACCGGTTTTTGCGGTCAAACCAAAAACCGACCAAAACCTTGCACAAATCTGTCCATTTATTCAGGCAAACGTCAGCAAATGAACACTTAGCCGCAAAATGCCCAGATAGCAAAAGACCGACGATGCAGGCGCATCGTCGGTCTATGCACAAATTTACTCGTGATCTTGGTAAATCTCACGCGGAGCAAGCTCCGAATGTTTGCGTTTTAAGGTCTTAGGGGCCTTATATGTGTTGCTCTCGAAGTCGATGTACTCGGTCTGCTTGAGCAGGCGCTCAATCATCTCCTCGTGGTCGAACAGCTCCCAGGCCTCGTGCACGGCATCGAGTTTGGCGTGCGTCTCGGGACGACGCGGCATAAACAGCGTGCAGCAGTCGGGAGCGGCCTCAGTCGAGATATCGAACGTACCGATCTCCTCGGCGCGTGCGATGATCTCCTGTTTGTCCGAACCGATGAGAGGACGGAACACGGGAATCTTCACGGCTTCGTTGACGGCCATGATGTTCTCAAGCGTTTGGGAGGCAACCTGCCCAAGCGATTCGCCCGTAACGATGGCCCTGGCACCCTCGATGTGTGCAATGCGCTCAGCAACCGAATACATAATGCGGCGATACATGATCACGCGCAGGTTGCTGGGACAGGTGACCGAAATCTCACGCTGGCAGTCGCCAAACGGCACCACGTACAGGCGGCCGATCTGGACACCCGGCTCAAGCGCACGGATGATGTCCTGCACCAGGTATTCACTCGTGTCGGGCGTCTGCGGACGACCGGAGAAATGCACCGGCACGCACACCGCGCCGCGACGCGCGAGCATCCAGGTCGCCACCGGAGAATCGATACCCGACGACAGAAGCGTCACGACCTTGCCGGCAGAACCCACCGGAAGGCCGCCAACGCCGCGCTCGGAGCGCGCATACACGTAGACACTACCCTGAACCACCAGAACGTGCACCATCGCGTCGGGGTCGTGCATCTGGACCTTTTTATCGGGAAACACCTCACACAGCACCTCGCCAACCTGTCGATTGATATCGATCGAGGTGAGCTCATAGTCAGTATTGGAGCGCTTGGCGTGCACCTTAAACGAATCGAAGGAACCAAACTCGCGCAGCGCCTTCACAGCGGCGGCGCAGTACTCCTGCGGGTCGCGGTTGGTGTGATACGCCAAAGACACACGGGCAACGCCGGGGACGGTGCGGATGACACGCGCCGCCTCGTCGGCCTGATGCTCGTTAAAGGTCACGAGGATATAACCGGAAATTCGAGACACGGCGTTCACGGAAAAGGCGGCCAAGGCCGCCTTGATGTTATCCATGAGGATATGCTCAAAATGTGCGCGGTTCTTGCCCTTCAGCCCAACCTCGTGATAGTGGACTAGGCAGACGCGAGCCGCCATTTAGGCTTCAGCAACCTTGTGGCCGAGCGCCTTCTCGTAACGGGCCTCGTCGTAAGAGATGTCGCCGTCGACAATCTCGTCCATAGCCATCGAGATGGTATCGGCACCGGAAAGCCCGATGGTGATGTCATCGACATCCTGAACGGCAAGCACGCGGTTGTGCTGGCCACGCAGCATGCTATTGATGTCGCAGGCGCGCTTGGAGGCAAGCGAAGCGAGCAGGAAGCGGTTGTGATCGGTCTTCTCCAGAAGATCGTCAATGCAAGGCTTTACAACGGACACGGACCTCAGATCCTTTCATGCATATCGAGAACGCGAACGAGCTCATCGGTCGCGCGGTCGAGATCGTCATTCACCACGACGTCGTCGTAGCGGTCGGCAAGGGCAAGCTCATCGGCGGCGTTTGCCATACGCAGCTCAATCGTCTCGGGCGTCTCGGTACCGCGACCGACTAGACGCTCGCGGAGCACCTCAAGCGAAGGCGGCTTGATAAAGATCAGCACGGCCTCGGGGAAACGCTCCTTCACCTGCAGGGCGCCCTGGACATCGATCTCCAAAATCAGAGACGAGCCCGAGGCGAGCTTGGATGTGACCTCGCTCACCAACGTGCCGTAGCAGTTACCGTGGACCTCGGCCCACTCAACAAACTCACCGTTTGCCACGCGGCGGTCGAACTCCTCGCGCGTCAGAAAAAAGTAGTTGACGCCGTCGACCTCACCTTTGCGTGGTGCTCGCGTGGTAGCCGAAACCGTCAGACCCAGGTTCGAGCGGCGCTCGCGCACACGAGTGACGAGCGTACCCTTGCCTGCGCCTGACGGTCCAGAAATCACAAAGAGCTTGGAATCCTGAGCGCTCACTTATTTGGTCAGCTGCTCGAGGAGCTGCTCGCGCTGACGGACACCGAGGCCCTGGACGCGACGAGTAGCGGAGATACCGAGCTCCTCCATGATCTTGGCGGCCTTGGCCTTGCCATAACCGGGGAGAGACTCGATGAGGGTGGAAACCTTCATGCGGGAAGCGATGGGGTCATCGGAGTTGAGCACGGACTCGAGGGACTTCTCGCCCTTCTTGATCTGCTCGCGAAGCTCAGCGCGGGCGTGACGTGCGGCAGCAGCCTTCTCAAGAGCCTGCTTGCGCTGCTCGTCGGTAAGCTGAGGGAGTGCCATTCGTACCTCCAAATAGTTGGGTTATATCTGATTCAATAATTGGCATTTTAGCACGTAGAACGTACAAAATGCCTAATCGCGGCTCCATAGGTTAGACGATACCCGCAAAAAGTGCAATATACTGCGCCCAAAGTTAAGCCCCTGACCTGCGATTCCACACAAAGGATGGGAAAGTTTACGCAGGCACAGGGGCTATTTTGTGCTAATGAGACCCAAAAGTGGTGACTTAGGGGAATCTTTTACGCGACGTTTTCGACCAGCTCGGCGACGATGGCGTCAAAGGCGGCAACCGGATCGTCGGCACCGGTGATGGGACGGCCCACCACAATGTGGCTTGCGCCACGCTCGATAGCCTGGGAAGGCGTCGCCACGCGAGACTGGTCACCAAGGGCGGCACCCACCGGACGCACACCCGGAGTCACGATCAGGGCATCAGGACCCAGCAGCTCACGCATGTCGTGAGCCTCCATCGGTGAGCACACGATGCCATCGATGCCACTGTCCTGAGCAAGCTTTGCCAAGCGGGCGGCCTCCTCGGCCACGGGCGACTCGACGCCGATCTCGCTCAAGGCATCCTGATTCATGCTCGTGAGCACGGTGATGGCGACGAGTTTGGCGCGGTCCTCACGCGCCTCCTCGGCACCCTCGCGGCAGGCAGCGAGCATAGCACCCGAGCCCAGGCCGTGGACCGAAAGCAGGTCGGCACCGGCAAGCGAGGCCGAGCGGGCAGCGCCGCGCACCTGATGCGGAATGTCATGGAACTTAAGGTCGAGGAAGACCTTAAAGCCAAGGTCCTTAAAGGTCTTGACGATCTGGGGACCCTCAGCGTAATAGAGCGTCATGCCGACCTTGAGCCAGGCGGCATGGCCCGAAAGCTCGTGGGCGAGCTCGAGCGCGCGCTCACGGTCGCAGTCGAGGGCGACGATAACACGGTCGCGGGCATCATTCTCTAGCATTCGAAAGCACCCACCAGCTCGTTGATGTCCTTTACGCCCTGGGACTCGGCCCAGGCCTCGAGCTCATGCGCGATCTTAAGCGAAGCGCACGGATCGACGAAGTTGGCCATGCCGACCGACACGCAGGTGGCGCCGGCCAGGATAAACTCAGCCGCATCCTCGCCAGTCATGACACCGCCGACACCGTTGATGGGGATATCGACGGCCTGGGCAACCTCCCAGACCATGCGCACGGCGATGTGGTGGCACAGCGGGCCCGAAAGGCCGCCCTTGGGCTTGGCCACGCGGGACTTGCGGGTATGGACGTCGATGGCCATGCCCTGGATGGAGTTGATGACCGAAAGGCCGTCGGCGCCGGCAGCCTCGAGGGCCTTGGCGATCTCGGCGACGTTGACCGGCGCCATCTTCACGAACAGCGGCTTATCGGTCACCTTGCGGCAAGCAGCCATAACGGAAGAGGCGCCCTCGGGCGTGGAGCCCATGGCGGCACCGCCGGCGGCGATATTAGGGCAGCTCACGTTGATCTCGTAGCCGGCAGCCCAGGGGCACAGCTCGACATACATCTCGAGTGCGCGGACAAACTCGTCAACGGAGTGACCGGCAACCTGACAGATGACCTGGCAGCCGTCCTTGGACAGCTGTTCGAGCCACGGACCGGACTCGCGGGCAAAGGCGGCCACGCCGGGGTTCTGAAGACCCACGGAGTTGATCATACCGCCGGGAATCTCGGCCATGCGGGGCGCGGGATTGCCGGGCCAGGGCTCGGCAGCGCAACCCTTGGTGGTGATGGCGCCCAGCTGGGAAACATCAAAGAAGTTCTGGAACTGCCAACCGTAGCCAAAGGTACCGGCTGCGGTGTTAATGGGGTTCTGCATCTTGACGCCGCCGAAATCGACGGCCATGTTCACGGTACCCACTAGAAGACCACCACCTTGGAAGCATCGAACACGGGGCCGCACATACAAGCACCCTTCATACCGTCGACCGTCTCGACATTGCAGGTGTTGCAGGCGCCAAAGCCACAGCTCATCATGCGTTCGAGCGACACCTCGCAGTACACACCGGCCTCGGCGGCAGCGGCGGCGACCTTCTTCATCATGACGGCGGGGCCGCAGCTGGCGACGTAGTCGTAGCCGCCCTCTCCAAGCAGCTCGGCTGCCGGATCGGTGCAAAAACCGTGCGTGCCGAGCGAACCGTCGTCGGTGCACACGTTAACCGTGGCGCCCAGCGCACGGAACTCATCGACACCCACGGCCTTGGAAGCGGTGCCAAAGCCCAGGCACACGTCCACATCAACACCCTGCTCGGCAAGCATGCCGGCAAGACACAGCACAGGCGGAACGCCGATGCCACCGGCGACGAGCAGTGCCTTCCTGGTGCCCTCGGGTACCATCCAGCCACGGCCACCGGGGCCCAACAGGTTAGAGGTGGAGCCAGGGCCCATCTGGGACAAACGGCGGGTATCGTCGCCCACGACAGCGTACCACAGCTCGACGGTGCCGGCCTCGGCGTCGGCGCGGTAGAAACTCAAGGGCACACGAAGCAGAGAAGACGCATCGCCGGGGACGGCGATGTTCACAAACTGACCGGGCTTGAGCGCACTTGCAAGCTTGGGGGCCGAGATAACGAGCGAGAAGATACCGTCGGCAATCTCCCGGTTCGAGACGACCTCGAAGTCGTGCATGCGTGCAGTGGAAGGTGTGGGCATAGACGCTCCAATCCCCCATGCGGTTGCATGGTCTAAACGAACAGAAAGCGCGGCACCGCAAGGGCGCCGCGCACAAAAGCGATAAGGCTATGCTAGCAGATGCAGCCGTCGGCAAGCGTCTGTTTACCGCCGACAAATACATCGGTGGCACGACCGGTGAGCGTGCGGCCGGCAAAACCGGAGTTCTCGGCGCGCGACTCGTAACCGTCCTCGCCAACCGTCCAGGTTGCGGAGGGGTCGAACACGGTCAGGTCGGCGACAGAGCCCGCCTTGACCTGAACCTGATCGAGGCCCAGAATCTCACGCGGCTTGATGGCCATGAGCTCGACCATGCGGCTCACGCTCATCTTGCCCGTGTTGACCAGCTCAGTGAGCACGAGCGACAGCGAAGTCTCGAGGCCAATCATTCCAAAGGGCGCGAGCTCGAACTCGCGGGCCTTCTCCCACGGGGTGTGGGGAGCGTGGTCGGTAACGATAGCGTCGACGGTACCGTCGATGACACCCTGACGGATGGCCTCGGCATCCTCGTCAGTGCGCAGCGGCGGATTGACCTTGAGCGAGGTGTTGTAGGTCTCGTCCAGGTCGTTCTCGGTCAGGAACATGTGGTGCGGGGTGGCCTCGCAGGTCACCTGGACACCGGCAGCCTTACCGGCACGCACGAGCTCCAGGCCATGAGCGGTGGAGATGTGCTGGATGTGCAGCTTGGCACCGGTCAGCTTGGCAATCTCGATGTCGCGGGCAATCTGAAGCTCCTCGCCGGCGGCCGGCCAACCCTCGAGGGCCAGACGGGTCGAGACCTTGCCCTCGTTGATCTGGCCGTGGCCGACCAGATCCTCGTCCTGGCAGTGGCTCATAAAGACCTTGCCGAACATCTTGCCGTAGTCCATGCAGCGACGGAGCATGCCCGCGCCCTGCACGCCGCGACCGTCGTCGGTGAAGGCGACGGCGCCGTGGGCGACCATATCGCCCATCTCGGACATGGCCTCGCCCTTAAGACCGCGGGTCATGGCGCCCGACGGATAGACGCGGCAGTGGCCGACCTCGGCAGCGCGGGACTTGACGAACTCCACGACGGTGCCGTTATCGGTGACGGGATCGGTGTTGGGCATGGCGCACACGCCGGTGAAGCCGCCCTTGGCAGCAGCGCGGGTGCCGCTCTCGATGTCCTCTTTGACCTCGTAGCCAGGCTCGCGCAGATGCACGTGCATATCCACCAGGCCGGGGACGAGATACTTGCCGGAAAGGTCGCGGACCTCGGCTCCCTCGGCGGCGAGGTTCTCGCCGACCTCGGCGATCTTGTCACCGTCGATCAGGACGTCGACGACACCGTCAAGCTCGACGGACGGATCGACGACGTGGGCATTCTTAAGAAGCAAGGCCATTATCGGCACCTCCAAGCAGCAGATACAGGATAGCCATACGCACGCAGATACCGGCGTAGACCTGCTCCAGGATGACGGAGCGTTGCGGGTGGTCGGCCATATAGGAGTCGAACTCAACGCCGCGGTTGATGGGGCCCGGGTGGCAGATAATCGCATCGGGCTTCATGAGCTTCTCGCGGTCCTTGGTCAGACCGAAGAGCTTGTGGTACTCACGAATCGTGGGGAACGGTGCGCCCTCGAGGCGCTCCTGCTGCACGCGCAACATGTAGACGACGTCCAGCTCGGGCAGGACGGAATCGAGGTCGCTCGTCACATGGTCGCAACCCAGAACCTCGGGCGCCGGCGGCAGCAGCGTGCCGGGGGCGACAGCGTAGGTCTCGCAGCCCATGATCTTAAGGGCGGGGATCAGCGAGCCGCACACGCGGGAGTGCGCGATATCGCCGACGACGGCGACCTTCAGACCGTGGAAGTCACCCTTGTGCTCCCAGATGGTGTACAGGTCGAGCAGGGCCTGCGTGGGGTGGTTGTGCTTGCCGTCGCCGGCGCAGATGACGCTCGCGGGCGAGTTCTGCGTGACGATGTAGGGAGCACCGGCGTGCTTATCGCGAACGACGATGCAATCAATCTTGTAGGCGTTGAGGGTCTCGACGGTGTCGACGAGGCTCTCGCCCTTGACCGTGGAGGTCGAGGAGCCGCCAAAGTTGAGGCTGTCGGCCGAAAGGCGCTTCTCGGCGAGCTCGAAGGAGCTGCGGGTGCGCGTCGAGGGCTCGTTGAACATGTTGACGATGGTCTTGCCCTTGAGCGTGGGGACCTTCTTGATCGCACGCTCGTTGACCTCAGAGAACGCCTTGGCGGTCTCGAGGATGAGCTTGATGTCCTCTTCGGAGTACTCGGTAATGTCGATCAGGTGCTTATGGTTGAACGCCACGGTACTACTCACCTCCCAGCGGCGCAGAGCCCACGTGGGA
Source organism: Coriobacteriaceae bacterium (assembly GCA_905194345.1). Classification (GTDB taxonomy): domain Bacteria; phylum Actinomycetota; class Coriobacteriia; order Coriobacteriales; family Coriobacteriaceae; genus Collinsella. Next base: position 71,924 of record CAJJRZ010000006.1, on the reverse strand, counting down.
ACCCGGCGCAACGTCGTTAATCTCGACGGCGGTGTGGCCGTCGACTTCCTTCATATATAGGTGCACGTTCTCCTCATGCGACGAGGGAACGTTCTTGCCGACAAAGTCCGGCGAGATGGGGAGCTCACGGTGACCGCGGTCAACGAGAACTGCCAGCTCGATGCGGCTCGGACGGCCCAGGTCCATGACGGCATCCAGAGCGGCGCGGATAGTACGGCCCGTATACAGGATGTCGTCCACCAGCACGACGCGCTTGCCGTCGACGCTGAAGGGAATGTTGGTAGCGTGGATCGCGGGAGCGAAATTGGTCGCATAGTCATCGCGGTAGAAGCTGATGTCCAGGCTGCCGAGCGGAACGTCGACGCCCTCGATCTCCTTGATCTCCTCGGCGAGCTTCTTTGCCAGAAGGTCGCCGCGCGTGACGATGCCGACCAGAGCGAGGTCTTCACAGCCCTCGTTGCGCTCGAGAATCTCGTGCGCGATGCGGGTCATCGCTCGATTGACGGCGGTCTCGTCCATGATGACCGCCTTGGGGGAAGTCGTGCCCATCGATCTCCTTCCTCACATGTCTTGACTGCTGACACAGTCAAAAAAATAGATGCCCGACCGCTTAAAGCGGACCAGACACCCACAGGAAGGGCTGCTCTTTGGCAGCTATGTAATTCCATGTGGGTATCTCGTACCCCTTTAATGGTCAAGGGATAGTGTAGCCAACCTCGAGCTTAATTGCGAGCATAAATACAGAACAATCCGTAAACGGGCGCAGGCGCTCCATAAACCTATATATATTTGTGGGACGAGCTTGAAAACGCACGCACGAGCTGGCATAATCCCCTCTGCTGCACGCAAATCGGATCTACGTCCAGGGCCGTGGCGTGAGCACTATCGCCAAAAGAGGAATATCTCTGTGTAGATTACGCACAGGGAGCTGCTTCTGTGCTATAGTTCAGGCTTGTTTGTTAACGCGACATGTTCGTTTGTCGCCCAAGGAGGGTCAGTTATGTCCAAAGTTTGCGAAGTTTGCGGTAAGCACCCCGTTGCCGGTCGCTCCATCAGCCACTCTCACCGCGTCACCAACCGTAAGTTCCGCCCCAACATCCAGCGCGTTTACGTCGTCGTCGATGGTCACCGTCGCAAGATGAACGTTTGCTCCACCTGCCTCAAGTCCGGCAAGGTTGCGCGCTCCTAAATAAGGTCTTACCAACAAGTACCTCGGACTCTCCGGGTCAAAGACCTCGCGTTCGTATAGAACTTACCAAAGGCGTCCTCCCCCACGGAGGGCGCCTTTTTGCACTCATTGGGGACAGACTTACATGAGTGTTTGCAGATGTCAAAGGAATCATAGCCCAGCTGATATGCCTTGAAGCTTGACCAGCGGTACGCATCGAGCGAGTCGAGCGCGCCTTTCACAGGATTGAGATGGATATAATCGAGCAACTGGACCGCCTGCGTGTCCGACTCGACCGCGACCCGCGAATAGCGATTGTCAAACAGGTGCCCCGTTCTCCCCGTTTTCCCATTGAAATACTCATGTATGTCTGTCCCCAATGAGAGGGGCGATGCATTGGGCTGATGGATTAAGTTGAAACGGTTCATTTGATTGAAACGTTTTAGTATGCCTTTTACGGGAATCTTACCGTTTACCGAATTATTTATTGCTATCATGCAAGGCGTAGGGTAAATCTCCGATCGCAAGGAGACACAAATGGTGAAAAAGTCACCGGAAAACACTACTCCCGCAATTGTGGACAACGTAGAGGCGCTTGAGGCTAAGCTCGCTCAGATGCGAGAGGCCCAGGCGCTTTTTGCTACGTACACGCAGGAGCAGGTCGACAAGATCTTCTATGAGGCCGCCATGGCCGCCAACAAGGCTCGTATCCCGTTGGCAAAGATGGCCATCGAGGAGACCGGCCGCGGCGTTCTTGAGGACAAGGTCATCAAGAACCACTACGCCGCAGAGTACATCTACAACGCTTACAAGAACACCAAGACCTGTGGCGTTCTGGAGCGCGACGAGGCTTACGGCATCACCAAGATCGCCGAGCCCATCGGCATCGTGGGCGCCGTCATCCCGACGACCAACCCCACCTCCACCGCGATCTTCAAGACGCTGATCAGCCTGAAGACCCGCAACGGCATCATCATCTCCCCGCACCCGGCAGCCGCCAAGTGCACCATCGCCGCCGCCAAGCTCGTGCTTGACGCCGCCGTCAAGGCCGGCGCCCCCGAGGGCATCATCGGCTGGGTCGATGTCCCCTCCATCGAGCTGACCAACATGGTCATGCGTGACGTCGACATCATCCTCGCCACCGGTGGCCCGGGCATGGTCAAGGCCGCCTACTCCTCGGGCAAGCCCGCCCTGGGCGTTGGCGCCGGTAACACCCCGGTCATCATCGACGACACCGCCGACGTGCTGCTCGCCGTCAACTCCATCATCCACTCCAAGACCTTCGACAACGGCATGATCTGCGCTTCCGAGCAGTCCGTGACCGTCATCGACACCATCTATGACCAGGTCAAAGCCGAGTTCCAGAAGCGCGGCTGCTACTTCGTCAAGCAGGGTGCCGAGATGGAGGCCCTGCGTGCCGCCATGTTCAAGAACGGCGCTCTCGATCACCGCATTCCCGGCATGGCTGCCGCCAAGATCGCCGAGCTCGCCGGCATCGAGGTTCCTGCCAAGACCAAGATCCTGATCGCCGAGGTCAACTCCACCGACCCCGCCAAGGAGGAGTTCTCCCACGAGAAGCTCTCCCCGGTCCTGGCCATGTATCACGCCAAGGACTTCCAGGAGGCCGTCGACAAGGCCGAGCACCTGGTGCTCGCCGGTGGCCCGGGCCACACCGCCTCTCTGTACGTGCACCCCGCCCAGGCCGAGAAGATCAGCCTGTTCGAGCACGTCATGAAGGCCTGCCGTATCGTCATCAACACCCCGTCCTCGCACGGCGGCATCGGTGATCTATACAACTTTGGCATGAAGCCGTCTCTGACCCTGGGCTGCGGCTCCTGGGGCGGCAACTCCGTCTCCGAGAACGTTGGGGTGAAGCACTTGATCAACGTTAAGACTGTGGCCGAGCGCCGTGAGAACATGCTGTGGTTCCGCGCTCCCGAGAAGGTCTACTTCAAGAAGGGTTCCACGCCCGTCGCTCTCGACGAGCTCGGTACCGTCATGGGCAAGAAGCGCGCCTTCATCGTCACCGACCAGTTCCTCTTCAAGAATGGCAACACCCGCGCCATCGAGGCCAAGCTCGACGAGATGGGCATCGCCCACGACTGCTTCTACGACGTCGAGCCCGATCCGTCGCTGCAGTGCGCACGTCGCGGCGCCAAGCAGATGGCTCTCTTTGAGCCGGACGTCATCATCGCCGTCGGCGGTGGCTCAGCTATGGACGCCGGCAAGATCATGTGGATGATGTACGAGCACCCCGAGTGCAAGTTTGAGGACATGGCCATGGACTTCATGGACATCCGCAAGCGTATCTTCACTTTCCCCGAGATGGGCAAGAAGGCCTACTTCGTCGCCGTCCCGACCTCTTCGGGTACCGGCTCCGAGTGCACGCCGTTCGCCATCATCACCGACAAGGAGACCGGCATCAAGTGGCCGCTCGCCGACTACGCGCTGCTCCCCAACATGGCTATCGTTGACGCCGACAACTGCATGACCGCCCCGCGCGGCCTGACCGCTGCCTCCGGCATCGACGTCATGACCCACGCCATCGAGTCCTACGTCTCCATCATGGCTTCCGACTACACCAAGGGCCTCTCCGAGCGCGCTGCCAAGCTCGTCTTCGAGAACCTGCCCTCCAGCTTCACGAACGGCGCCAAGGACCCGCACGCCCGCGAGGAGATGCACAACGCCTCCTGCATGGCCGGTATGGCCTTCGCCAACGCCTTCCTGGGCCTCAACCACTCCATGGCCCACAAGCTCGGCGCTTTCCATCACCTGCCCCACGGCCTCGCAAACGCTGTCATCCTGACCCGCGTCATGCGCTACAACGCCGCTGAGGCTCCCGTCAAGATGGGTACCTTCTCCCAGTATCCTTACCCCAACGCGCTGCACAACTACGCCGAGATGGCCAAGTACTGCGGCATCGAGGGCAAGGACGACAAGGAGGTCTTCGAGAACTTCATCACGAAGCTCGAGGAACTCAAGGACTTCATCGGTGTCAAGAAGACCATCGCCGACTACGGTGTTGACGAGCAGTACTTCCTCGACACCCTCGACGAGATGACCGAGCAGGCATTCAACGACCAGTGCACCGGCGCCAACCCGCGCTACCCGCTCATGAGCGAGATCAAGGAGCTCTACCTGGACGCCTACTACGGCCGCGAGCCTCAGGACTACGCCGTCTGCTAGTTTTAGCACGGTTTTTAACGGCGGGGGTGCACGGGTGTTTCACACACCCCCGCCGTCGCTTCTATCGCATCGTTGAAAGGATGCAACCATGCTGCTACCCGATTCCAAGACCGAGCTCGTCCGCCGTGGCAACAAGGTCGTTTACGACCTGGGCGACAAGATCGTCAAGGTCTTTAACGAGACCAAGCCTGTCTCCGACGTGTTCAACGAGGCTTTGAATCTTGCCCGCATCAATGAGTGCGGCATCCGCAGCCCCAAGGCTCTCGAGGTTTCCCAGCTCGAGAACGCCAACGGCTGGGCGCTCGTGACCGAGAAGGTTCCGGGCACCACCCTTGCCGAGAAGATGACTGCCGAGCCCCAGCGCTTTGGTGAGTACCTCGAGATGTTCGTCGACCTCCAGATCGAGATCCACGGCTACACCTCCCCGCTGCTCAACCGTCAGCGCGACAAGTTCGCCCGCATGATCGACAGCCTTGATCAGCTCAATGCCACCACGCGCTACAACCTTCAGGAGCGTCTGGACGGCATGACCAAGGAGTTCAAGGTCTGCCACGGCGACTTCAACCCCTCCAACGTCATCGTCGGCGACGACGGCCAGCTCTATGTATGCGACTGGGCACACGCCACCCAGGGCTCCCCTGCTGCCGACGTTGCCACCACCTACCTGCTCTTCGCCCTCAACAGCAAGGATCAGGCTGAGGCCTACCTGGAGCTCTACTGCGACCGCGCCGACATGCCCATGCAGGTCGTGCGTCAGTGGACGAGCATCGTCGCCGCTTCCGAGCTCGCTCGTAAGCGCAACGTGAACGATGAGTTCCTGAAGAACTGGATCGACGTCGTCGATTATCAGTAATATCTGAGCGATTTATTTCGCATCGGAGGCACAAAGGGAAACCCCACAGCTCGAATGGGCTGTGGGGTTTTCCTTTTAGATATCGAGGATGCCACAAGATAAAAGGACGGCCCCACATCTCCCCGATCTGGAGAAATGCGGGGCCGTCCCGTATATCGAACTACAAGCGAAATCGTCGATTAACGGCGGGCCGCCTTAACAAGCTCGGCAACCTTGGCGACGACCTCGTCGATCGCCACGTCCTCACGCTCGCCCGTAGCACGGTCCTTGAGCTCCACAGTGCCATTCTTAAGGCCGCGCTTACCCAGAACGACCTGATACGGGAAGCCCATGAGGTCGTTATCGGCAAACTTAAAGCCGGGACGCTCGTCGCGATCGTCGACGACGACCTCGATACCCTCGGCGCACAGACCGTCAACAATCTGATCGCAGACGGTAGCGCACTCCTCCTTCTTGGGATCAAGCGGAATCACCGCGACCTCGTACGGGGCAACGGAGATCGGCCAGACGATGCCGTGTTCGTCGTTGTGCTGCTCCACGACGGCAGCAAGCGAGCGGGACACACCAACGCCGTAGCAACCCATGATGAGCGGCTTCTCCTTGCCGTCCTCGTCCATAAAGGTGGCACCCATGGCCTCGGAGTACTTGGTGCCCAGCTGGAACACCTGAGAGACCTCGATGCCGCGGGCAGCAGAGAGCGGCTTGCCGCAGTGCGGGCAGGGATCGCCGGCAACGACGGTGACCAGATCTGCCCACTCATCGACGGTAAAGTCGCGCTCGGGGCAGGCACCGGTAAAGTGATAGTCGACCTCGTTGGCACCGCAGGCCCACTGCTTGGACTCGCGCAGGCTCTCGTCGCACACCAGACGGATGCCCTCGGGCAAGTTAACCGGTCCGATAAAGCCCTTGTGCAGACCGTAGGTCTGGAGCTCCTCATCAATCATCATGCGATAGCCCTTGCCAAAGACATGCTCGGCCTTGCAATCGTTGAGCTCGTGGTCACCCGGGACAATGGCCACGACGGGCTTGCCCTCGGCGTCGATGAGTGCCAGAGACTTGCGCGTACCGTTCTCGGGGAAGCCAAAGAACTTGGCGACGGCCTCAATGGTACCCATACCCGGAGTCTCGACCTTGGTGAGCGTGCCGTCGCCGGGGCCCTCGGTCACAACGACCTTGGTGCTTGCCGCCTCGTCATCGGCAGCAAAGCCGCAATCGTCGCAGTAGACGAGCGAGGCCTCGCCGGCGTCAGCCAGAGCCATGTACTCGACGGAGGTGTCGCCGCCGATCTCGCCGGAGTCGGCGACAACGGGCAGAGCCTTGATGTAGCAGCGCTCGCAGATGTTGGCGTAGGCCTGCTTCATCTTGTCATACTCCTCCTGCAGGCTCTCCTGCGTGGCAGAGAAGCTGTAGGCGTCCTTCATGATGAACTCGCGGCCGCGCATCAGGCCAAAGCGGGGACGGAACTCATCGCGGAACTTGTCCTGAATGTGGTACAGATTGACAGGCAGCTGCTTGTAGGAACGCAGCTCATTGCGCACCAGGGCCGTGACGGTCTCCTCGTGGGTGGGGCCCAGCACGAACTCGCGACCATGACGGTCGTCAAAGCGCACAAGCTCCTTGCCATAGGCATCGATACGGCCGGACTCACGCCACAGCTCGGCGTCGACCATAATGGGCATCATGAGCTCCTGAGCGCCCGCAGCGTCCATCTCGTCGCGCACGATGTTCTCGATCTTGCGAATCGAGCGCCAAGCAAGCGGCAGGTAGGAATACAGGCCGGCGGCCTCCTTGCGGATCATGCCGGCACGGAGCAGCAGGCGGTGACTGGCGAGCTCGGCGTCCGCCGGATCCTCTTTAAGCGTCGGCGCATAGAGCTTAGACATATACATTGCTCGGGTCATTTATTACTCCTCAATAAGCTTGTCGACCTCGGCCATCAGCGCGTCGACAATTTGATCCTCAGCTACTTTACCAATGATCTGGCCATGCGAAAAGAGCAGGCCCTGACCACGTCCGCAGGCAACACCCAGGTCGGCGTCAGATGCCTCTCCGGGGCCGTTGACCGCACATCCCATCACGGCGATCGAAAGCGGCGCGGAATAGTTCTTAAGCCGCTCGGTGACCTCCTCGGCGATGGGAATAAGGTTAACCTGGCAGCGGGCGCACGTGGGGCACGAGACAATCTCGGGACCACGGCGACGCAGGCCCAGCGACTGTAGAATTCCCCAGGCGACCGGCGGCTCCTCAACCGGATCGGCCGTGAGCGACACACGCATGGTGTCGCCGATGCCTTCGGAAAGCAAGATACCCAAGCCTACAGAGCTCTTGATGGTGCCCTGCAGCTTGGTACCCGCCTCGGTTACGCCCAGGTGAAGCGGAACGTGGGGAATCTCACGCGACAGGGCTCGATAGGTATCGAGCGTCGTTTGCACGCTATGGGCCTTAGCCGAAAGCACAATGTTCGTAAAGCCGCGGTCTTCAAAATGCTTGACGAAACGCTCGCTCGACATCACGAGCTTTTCGGGCTGCGTGAGGTCGTCGCGCTCGGCGATATCCTGCTCAAGCGAACCGGCATTGACGCCGATACGAATCGCACAGCCCGCGGCACCCGCAGCATCGATCACCGCGTCAACCTTGGCCCAATCGCCAATATTGCCGGGATTGATGCGCAGCTTGGCAGCACCGGCCTCAACGGCACCAATGGCGAGTTTATGGTTAAAGTGGATATCGGCGACAATCGGCACCGGAGACTCGGCGCAGATGGTGCGGAAACCCTCAAGTGCGGCCTCGGTGGGCACACTCACGCGCACGATATCGCAGCCAGCCTGCGCCAACGCGCACACCTGCGCAAGCGTTGCCTGGGCATCAGCAGTATCGGTGCAGGTCATAGATTGGACCACCACAGGCGCGCCGCCACCGATCTGCACGCCGCCCACATGCACGGGGCGCGTCAGCTCGCAAGGCAAAGGATGGGATAAAGACAAACCAAACACTCCCCTACAGAATAAATCGAAGGATGTCGGAACGAAGCATATAGACAAACAGCAGCGCAAAGAGCGCGATGCCCACATAGCTCACAATCGTCTGGACCTTGAGCGGAAGCTCGCGGCCCGCAATCTTTTGAATGATCTCGATGACCAGCTTGCCGCCATCGAGTGGTGGGATGGGCAGCAGGTTCATAAAGCCAAGCGAGAACGAAATGAGGGCGGCAAACGAAAGGAACGTGGCAGGGCCGGCAGCAGCAGCCTGTGAGGACATAACGCTAATACCCACGATCGAAGAAGACTGATCGAGAATCTCCATCGTATGCTGCGGCTGGAGTAGGCGCATAACGCCATCCGCCGTCTGTACAACATAGGAGAATGACAGACGCGCCGAGGTGATCGGGTCTAAACGGACCACCTGCATAGAGGCATACACACCCAGGCGCTCGTCCTCTTTGAGCGCAACCGTGGTCGAATGCTGCTTGCCGTCACGCTCGTACTCGATGGCGATATCGTCCTTACCGGCAGCCTTGCCGATGGCATCGTAAACGTCCATCCAGGTAGAGCACGATACTCCGTCAACCGAAAGGATCGCGTCGCCGCCCTCGATACCCGCCTTGGCGGCAATAGACCCCCCGTCAACCTGACCGATCACGTTGGTATCCATCGGCACGGTGACACCCGCAATGGAATAGATACTCATAAGGAGCAAAAAGCCCGTCAAGATATTGACAATAATGCCCGCGAGCAGCATAAAGGCGCGCTTGAGAAAGCTCTGGCCAAGATAGGTGTGCGAACGCTCTTGTGCAAGGAACTCGGCCTCGCCGCACGGCAGCTCCCACGCATCGCCCTCGGCAGTTGAATGTTCGCGATCGAAACGGCGGCCGTCAAAGGTGGTGTAACCCGCCGCATCTCGCGGCAGCGTCTGATACTTGGTGGGATAGTAGCTCGGCGAGGGCTTCTCCCCTTCCTCATACCAGGGTGCGATGGAGCCCCAGCCAAGCAACAGGGCGCATGCCTCAAGCACATCCTCCTCGGAAAGCTCGAGCTCGACAGCAAGGTCGGCCACGGTCACGCGACCATGACGATAGATAGCCGCGAGCACGCGATCGGCACACGAGACGTCGGTCGGATCCATACCGCAGATGGCAGCGTAGCCACCCAGCAGCAGCGGGGTCACGCCAAACTTGGTTCCAATGCGACGCGACGTGTAATGAATGTCAAAGCGGCACGGCAGGCCCAAAAAGAACTCGGTCACACGGACGCCGCAGGCACGCGCCGCCAAAAAGTGGCCGCCCTCGTGCAAAAACACGAGGACGGAAAGCATCAGCAGGCCCCAAAAGACCGATGAGAGAACGCTCAGAACAGTATCCATAAAACGAAAAAGCAATCCTTATGGGTTAGGAACGGGTTGCGGCGAGCACCTGCGCAGCCTTTTCACGCGCCCACGCATCGATGTCGCGAAGCTGCTCAAACGAATCGACCGCCTGCATATCGTGGGCATCCATGCAGGATTCCACAATGCGATCGATATCGGTAAAGCTGCAGCTATCGTGCAGGAAGGCATCGACGGCAACCTCGTTGGCGGCATTGAGCACGCACGGCATGGTGCCGCCCGTCTTGCCGGCACGCTCGGCCAGTGCCAGACAGCGGAAGGTATCCATGTCGGCAGCATCAAACGTGAGCTGCCCCAGCTCGCGAAAATCGATACGAGGCGCCGGGGTATCCCAACGCTCGGGATACGAGAACGCGAACTGGATGGGAATACGCATGTCGGAAGCACCGAGATGCGCCATCACGGAGCCGTCGGCAAACTCGACCATAGAGTGAATCTTGGACTGACGCTGCACGACCACGTTAATGAAATCGAGGTCGCAGTTAAACAGGTGCATGGCCTCGATGCGCTCCAGGCCCTTGTTCATGAGGGTGGCGGAGTCGATGGTGATCTTGGCACCCATGGCCCACGTGGGATGTGCGAGGGCATCGGCACGCGTCACGCGATTGAGCTCGTCGCGCGTGCGGCCAAAGAACGGACCGCCCGAGCAGGTGAGCCAAATGCAGTGGGCCTCGCGCGGGTTCTCACCCAGATAGCACTGGTAGATGGCGGAATGCTCAGAGTCAACTGGAATAAGCTGGCCCGGTTGCGCCAACGGCATAAGCAAGTCGCCACCGACGACGAGGGACTCCTTGTTGGCAAGGGCAAGGCGCTTATTCGAGGTCAAGGCCGCATGGCTCGCCTCGAGACCGGCGGCGCCCACAATAGCGACAAGCACGCAGTCGACATCGTCGCGACGCGCGAGCTCGCAAACCGCCTGCGCGCCAACGCCGAGCTTCGTTCCCTCGGGCAACTCCTGCAGCACGGCATCATCGCCATGAGCGACATCGGCCACGGCAACCGCCGAAACCGAGAACTCGCGGGCAGCGGCAACGAGCTCGAGGGTACTGGAGTTAACGGACAGCGCCGTCACCTGCAGGCAATCGGCATGCTGGCGGCACACATCGAGCGCCTGGGTGCCGATAGAGCCCGTACAACCCAGGATGGCAACGCGAAGGCGTCCATCGGGGCCATACGTCGTCTGGAAGGACATTACAGCACGCCTCCGATCATCAGCAACAGCTGTGCGGTGATGCAGCCGAAGATAAGCGAATCGCTACGATCGAGCATTCCGCCGTGGCCCGGGATAAGGTTGCCGGAATCCTTGACGCCCACACCGCGCTTGATGCGCGACTCGATAAGGTCGCCGATAACGCCCAGAATGGACACGACCACGCCGCACAGCAGCGCATAGGGCAGGCTGAGCTTGTAGAAGTGCGTCGCCCACAGGATGAGCCAAATCAAAACCGAGCCCAGGATGCCGCCAACAAACCCCTCCCAGCTCTTTTTGGGAGAGATCTTGGGAACCATCTTGTGTTTGCCGATACGGCTGCCCACGATGTAGGCAAACGAATCGGAGACCCAAAGGGACGCGCAAACGCCCACTGAAAGCAGGGCGCCGGCAAAACCGGGCACGGCATCGCGCAGCAGCACGATAGCCGACAGCATAAAGCCAGTGTAGATGGGACCCATGAGCGTCACGGCCACATCAGAGATGCGGGTACGCGGCGACCAAACATACCAAATGCCCACAGCGAGCATCAGGGCAAAAAGCAGGGCATTCAGCAACATCGAATCGCCCAACGCCGACAGCGGAAAGAGTACGGCGGCAGCGATACCCATGCGCTCGTTAGCCATCTTGCCATCGAGCCTCGTCATACGGAAAAACTCATAGCAGCACAGACCGCTCATGACAGAAACAAAGATGGCCGTGGGCACGATACCCAAAACCAGGCACAGGATAAAGACAACGGCGTAGACGATACCGGCGGCGGCACGGGTGATAAAGCCCGCCAGCCACGAACCGGTGCCGCTCTTTGCTGCAGGTGCTCCCGCAGTGGCAGCCTTGCGCGCAGGCGCCGCGGAAACTGGCGTCTTGGGAGCAGATGCCTTGGGACGATCGGACACGATTAAGCCTCCTCGGTCTTGCTCAGTCCACCAAACCTACGGTCACGGCCCTGATAGGCCAAAATGGCGTCGATAAGGCCCCAACGATCAAAGTCGGGCCAATAGGTATCGGTGACGTAGAATTCGGAATAAGCCACCTGCCACAGCAGATAGTTCGAAAGGCGCAGCTCACCAGAGGTGCGAATCACAAGTTCGGGATCGGGAAGACCGGCGGTATAGAGGTGGGAAGCCACCATGTCGTCATCAATTGCGGCAGGATCGATCTTACCGGCGGCAGCGTCGGATGCGATCTGACGGACAGCGCGGGTAATCTCGGCACGCGCGCCGTAGTTGACGGCAAGCGCCAGCGTCATACCGGTGTGATCGGCGCACTCGGCAAGACCGCGCTCAAAAACGTCGCGAGTCTTCTTGGGCAGCGCGGAAATGTCACCCAAAAAGACTACGCGCACATTTTCGCGCTTCAGAAGCGGCAGCTCGTCGATAAACGTCTTGGCAAACAGGTGCATCAGAACGTTGACTTCGTGCTGCGGTCGATTCCAGTTTTCGGTCGAAAATGCATAGGCCGAAAGCACGTCGACGCCCAGGCGCACGCAGGCGGTAATGATCTCGCGCAGCGAGACGATACCCGCCTTGTGGCCCTCGGTGCGTGCAAGACCGCGCGACGTGGCCCAACGACCGTTGCCGTCCATGATGCACGAGATATGGTGCGGAATGTTATTGAGGTCAAGGTCGGAAAAACCGACGCCCGCAGGGGCGTCGGCAAAGTACTCGACCAGTTTATGCTCGTCGTATTGCACCTTAGATCTCCATGACCTCGGCTTCTTTTTCCTTCAGAAGCTCCTCGACCTTGGCGACATACTCATCGGTGTGCTTCTGGACCTTGGCCTGCTCGCGACGGACATCGTCCTCGGTGAGCTCCTCATCGCGCTCGAGCTTGTTGTTGAAGTCGCGACGGATGTTACGGATAGACACCTTGGCCTGCTCGGCGTACTCGCGGCACTCCTTGACGAGTTCGCGACGGCGCTCCTCAGTGGGGGCCGGGAACGGCAGACGAACGACGGTGCCATCGGAGTTGGGGGTAATGCCCAGATCGGAAGCGCCGATGGCCTTGACGATAGCGTTGATGAGCGCCTTGTCCCACGGCTCGATGAGCAGCATGTGAGCCTCGGGGGTCTTGACGGCGGCAACCTGCGTGACCGGCGTGGGGACACCGTAATAATCGACGGTGATGTCGGACAGAATGTTGGCGTTGGCGCGACCGGTACGGACCTTGGAGAAGTTATGCTTGAGGGACTCGAGCGACTTGTCCATATGGGCGGTGATGTTCTCTGCCATGCTTAATCCTCCTGATAGACGAGCGTGCCGACGGGCTCACCCGCGAGCGCGCGCTTGACGGTGTCCTCGCCATCGATGTTGAGGACCAAAATCGGCATACGGTTATCCTGGCACAGTGCCGTAGCCGTGGAATCCATAACCTGCAGACCGCGGACGAGAACCTCGTGATAGGTAATCTTGTCAAAACGGACGGCATCGGCGCACTTGACGGGATCCTTGTCGTAGATGCCGTCAACCTTGGTGGCTTTAATCAGAATCTCGGCGCCGATCTCGCACGCACGAAGAGCCGCGGCGGTGTCGGTCGTAAAGTACGGATTGCCCGAACCGGCGGCAAAAATAACGACGTTGCCCTTGGAAAGGTGGTTGATGGCGCGACGGCGAATATAGGGCTCGCAGATCTCGTTCATCTGGATAGCGCTCATCACACGGCAGGGAACGTCGTTATGCTCGAAAGCATCCTGCAGGGCGAGCGCGTTCATAACGGTCGCGAGCATGCCCATGTAGTCGGCCTGAGCACGCTCCATGCCACCGGCAGCGCCTGCCATGCCGCGGAAAATATTACCGCCGCCGACAACGACGCCGACCTCATGGCCAACGGCGAGCAGCTCCTTGACCTGCTTGGCAAGATGATCGGTAACCTTGGGGTCGATGCCATATTGGCCGTCGCCCATCAGCGCTTCGCCGGAAAGCTTAAGAAGCACTCGTTTATATCGGATGTCGGACAAAGCGATCCTCCTTTAATTAGACTCTCAATATGATATCAAAGGCTCTGATAAGAGCCATGAAAAAGCAGGCTGTGAGTAAAACCCACAGCCTGCTCATTACCAGCTACAAGAGCTTATTTACTCGCCACGGACCAGACGGTCAAAGGCAACGACGGTAATGGTGTCGCCGAGCTCCTTGGAGACCTGCTCAGCGTACTTCTTGATGGTGAGGGAGCTGTCCTTGATGAACTCCTGCTCGGTGAGCACGGACTGCTTGTAGAACTTCTCCAGACGGCCAACAGCCATCTTCTCCTGGATAGCCTCGGGCTTGCCGGACTCGGCAGCCTGGGCCATGTAGATCTGCTTCTCGTGCTCGACGGTCTCGGCCGGAACCTGATCGCGGGTAGCGCAGATCGGGGCGACGGCGGCAACCTGAAGGGCAACGTCGTGAGAGAAGGTCTTGAAGGACTCAGCCTGAGCGGTCTCGGCCTTCTCGAAGGCGAACTCGACGAGGACGCCGATCTTACCACCCATGTGGATGTAAGAAGCGAGCGCGCCGTTCTCGGCCTTGCGGGCAGCGAAGCGGGAGATCTTCATGTTCTCGCCCATGATGTGAATCATCTCGGTGAGCTCGGAGGAAACGGTCTCCTCGCCCATCGGCTTCTCGAGCAGAGCGTCGACGTCAGCAGGCTCGGTGGTAGCGACAACCTCAGCGACCTTAGAAGCAAAGCCGGTGAACTTGGCGTTGGAGCCAACGAAGTCGGTCTCGCAGGAGAGCTCGAGCAGAGCACCGGTCTTGCCATCCTCGGAGACGAACGCGGCGACAGCGCCCTCGTTGGTCTCACGGCCAGCCTTCTTGGCAGCCTTGGCAAGGCCGTTCTTACGCAGAACGTCGACAGCGGCGTCCATGTCGCCGTCAGCCTCGACGAGAGCCTTCTTGCACTCCATCATCGGGGAGTCGGTCATCTCGCGGAGCTGCTTGACCATAGCGGCGGTAATCTGGGCCATTGTGGTTCCTTTCAAAGAGATGAAAAAGAATTAACTAAGACTGATCTACTCGGCCTTGGGCTCAGCGGCCATCTCGGCCTCGGAGACCTGCTCCTTGCCGGAGCCAGCGAGGCAGGCGTCAGCCATGAGCTCGCACATAAGGGTGACAGCGGAGATAGCGTCATCGTTGCAGGGGATGCCGTACTCGACCTCGTCGGGATCGGAGTTGGTGTCGATCAGAGCGACGACGGGGATGTTCAGGCGCTGAGCCTCCTTGATGGCGTTCTCCTCGCGCTTGGTGTCGATGACGAAGAGAGCCTGGGGCAGACCCTTCATGTCGCGGGCACCACCGAGGTTGGTCTGGAGCTTGGTGAGCTCCTTGCCGAGAACAGCCTGCTCCTTCTTGGGGAGCACTGCCATGCGGCCGTCCTCGACCATGGCCTCGAGCTCCTCCATGCGGTTGATGCGGGAGCGGATGGTGACGAAGTTGGTCAGCATACCGCCGAGCCAACGCTGGTTGATGTAAGGCATGTTGGCGCGCTCAGCAGCGTTCTTGACAGCCTCCTGAGCCTGCTTCTTGGTGCCGACGAACAGCACATTGCCGCCCTTGGCGACGTTCTTGACGAAGGTGTAGGCCTGATCGGCGTCGAGGATGGTCTGCTTGAGGTCGAGGATGTAGATGCCGTTGCGCTCACCGAAGATGAACGGCTTCATCTTGGGGTTCCAGCGACGGGTCTGGTGACCGAAGTGGCAGCCGGCCTCGAGCAGGGTGCGGATATTAATCTTGGTAGCCATGTTAAACCTCCTGTGGTTTGCCTCCGCGCGGGGTCATCCTCCAAAACCAACCCGGACATGTGCTACCAAAGCCCGGGCACCACGGTATGAAGTAGCCGCGCGTGCGTGATAAAAACATGTTGCCGTGAAGCAACCCGATGAATGATAGCAGGAATGCTTCTTCCTGCCAACCCGCAATCAAAACCACACACCTGAGTGCGGCGCGGGACGTCCCAGCCACTATTCGCCTCGGGGATGGGCTTGAGCCACGGCACGTTTGAGCCGATCGGGCGTGAGATGCGTGTAGATCTGCGTCGTGGACAGGCTCGCATGACCCAGCAGCTCTTGAACCGAGCGCAGGTCCGCGCCGCCCTCGAGCAAGTCGGTCGCAAAGGTATGGCGCATCGCATGCGGGGCGATGTCGGCCGGAATGCCGGCGAGCGTCGCCAGCATATGAAACCGCCGCCTGAGCATGGCGGCACTCATGCGATTACCGCGCGCCGATATAAGCAGCGGATGCGGCCCGGTAGCGGGGTCACGACGCTTTGCCTGAGCGAGCAACTCCGGCCTCCCCTCCTCAATATAGAGACGCGTCGCCTCGAGCGCACGACGATACAGAGGGACGATACGTTCTTTGCTCCCCTTGCCCCACAGGCGCAGCGTGCGTTCGGACCACGCAATGGACTCCACATTGAGTGCTGCGAGCTCAGAGATACGGGCGCCCGAGGCATAGAGCAGCTCGAGCATCGCCGCATCGCGCAGTCCCGCGGGTGTTGAGGTATCAGGCGTCTTGAGCAGCGCCTCCACCTGATGGGTCGTAAGGACGCCCGGCAGGTCACGCGGCAGCTTGGGCGATGCGATCGCCGAGACTGCATCGCCCTCCACGACCCCCTCGGCAGCCATCCATCGATAGAGCGATCGGATAGCCGACAGATGCGCCGCAAGCGTTCGGGGAGCCACCTGCTCACGCGAAAGCTCGGCAAGATAGCGACGAATGGTGCGCACGTCGGCAGCGAAAGCATCGATATCCTCGCGCTCGCACCAGGCAGCAAAGCGCTCCAGCCTCGAGCCATAGGCCGTCACCGTATTGGGAGAAAGCCCCTCGACACGTGCGATATAGGCGATAAACGAGTCGACGGTGTCGTACAGGTCAAAGGCTATGACCGGTCGCCTCCAAACAGATCGGGGCGAGTGGCCAGATAGGCATCAAGGGCCTCGAGCGCACGGTCCGCATAGGCCTGGTAGCGGTCGCGCTTGCTGCGGCGCTTACCATCCTCGAGTGGCGGCACCAGGCCAAAGTTGACATGCATGGGCTGGTAGCCCACGGTGGCAGGATCGGTCGCATAGCCCACGAGCGCGCCCAGGGCGCCCACGCGGGGCAACTCGACGCCCGCGGCGCCGATAGCCTCGGCATAGGTGTTGAGCGCCGCGAGCAGACCGGTCGCCACGGCTTCCATGTACCCCTCGGTGCCGGTGATCTGACCGGCCAGGCGCACGCCGGTACCAGGCACGGCAAAAGTGCCATCGAGCACGTGCGGGGCGTCGACAAAGGTATTGCGGTGCATGACACCGTAGCGGAAGAACTCAGCGTTCTCCAGGCCCGGCACCATATGGAAGACGCGCTTCTGCTCGCCAAAGGTCAGGTTGGTCTGGAAGCCCACCAGGTTATAGGCGGTCTTCTCCTTGTTCTCGGCACGCAGCTGAATCGCCGCCCAAGGGCGACGTCCGGTACGCGGGTCGGTGAGGCCGACGGGCTTCATGGCGCCAAAGCGAATGGCGTCCTTGCCGGTGCGCGCAACTTCCTCGGCAGGTTGGCAGGCCTGAAACAGATCGCCGCCCTCAAAGTCTTTGAGCACCACGCGGTCGGCCGTGGTAAGTGCCTCGATAAAGGCCTCGTACTCCTCCTTGTTGAGCGGAGCGTTGAGATAGTCGCCGCTCCCCTGCTCCTCGTAGCGCGACTGCGAAAACAGCACGTCCATATCGAGCGTGGAGGCATCGACGATCGGCGCCGCGGCATCGAAGAACGCAAGGGCGTCGCCACCGACGAGCTTCATGACCTCTTCGCTCAGCGCCGGTGAACACAGCGGGCCCGCGGCAATGACCACGTGGCCCTCGGGAATCTGCGTGACCTCGCCGTGCACGACCTCGATATTGGGACGGGCGGCAACCTCGGCCTCGACAAGCTCGGAAAACTTGACGCGGTCGACCGCCAAGGCGCCACCGGCGGGAACAGCCGCGCGATGGGCGCAATCGAGCAGGACTGAACCCATGCGCTCAAGCTCGGCCTTTAACAAGCCCGCCGCAGAGTCCGGACGGGTCGATTTAAACGAATTGGAACAGACGAGCTCTGCCAGGTGATCGGTATGGTGGGCCGGGGAGCTCACCTGGGGGCGCATCTCGCGCAGCTTTACGGCAAACCCGCGGTCTGCCAGCTGGATCGCGCATTCCGAACCCGCCAGACCGCCACCGATAACCGTCACCTGATCGAACTGCATCTGCAAACACCTTTCTAATTGACACGTTTTCCATTGTGACCGAAGGGCGTCTGGGCGTGAAGGGCAAACTTGGAGGGCGCATACCTTCCATCTATCATGCGCTCGATAAGGCCCTCGAGTTCAAGCGAACCCAAGAGTTTGAGTACGCCGACAGCATCGAGCGAGACGAGCGCCGCGATGTCGTCGACCTTGAGCGGAGAGGCGATGAGCGCATGCATCACGGTCTGCTGTGTTGGATCCAGGTCGGCAATGCCGGGAGCATCGGGGCGCAAGTAGCGCAGGGTGCCGTAGATGCGTGAGATAGCCATCTCGATAGATTCCTCGTCGATGATGCAGCAGGCACCGTTCGCAATGAGGTAATTCGTGCCACGCGACTCGGGCGATAGGATCGACCCCGGCACGGCAAGAAGTTCTCGCCCCAAATCCATAGCAGCCTCGGCTGTAGAAAACGTCCCGGAAGGCATACCCGCCTCGGATACAAAGAGGGCTTGCGACAGGGCCGCGATCACGCGATTGCGGCGCGGAAAGGCAAACTTGCGCGGACCCATGCCCCACGGGGAGATCGACACGACCGCGCCGCCCGTATCGAGTGCGCGCGTGATGAGGCCAGCACTCGAGCGCGGATAGACCACGTCGGCGCCCGTCCCCAGCACCACGACGTGTTTGCCGCCGGCATTGACCGCAGCCCAACCCGAGGCCTGGTCACAACCGACCGCGCCGCCCGAAACTACCGTCACGCCCGCCTCGACCGCAACCTTTGCCGCAAGCTCTGCCACGGCAAGACCATACGGAGAGGCCTTGCGCGCGCCGATGATGGAGAGCGCGGGCGTCGAAAGCACCTCGGGGTTGCCGCGCACATAGAGTGTCTGGGGTACATCAGAAAGCTCCAAAACGGTCTCGGGATACAACGCGTCACCTGGATGCAGCTCAAAGGTCCCCTCGGCCATCATTGGTCCCTCCTTCCCTGGTACATCGCCGCCTCGAGCACGTGGTCCTGCGTCACTTGCTCGCTCTCGGCGACGTCAGCGATTGTACGCGCGATACGCACCAGGCGCACGATGCCGCGGCCCGTGAGATGCGTGCGCTTCGACAGGCCGAGCACACACTTCTCCGCCGCATCATCGAGCTCAAAGGTCGAAACGACGCCGTCAATGGACCGTGTCTCGTCATCCTCGGTCTCGGCATCAGCATCGTCCATACGGGATTCGCGCCAAGCGCGAAAAGCGCGACCGCGCACAACGTAGTCACGTAACTCAGCTGACGACATACCCTCCGCGCCCTCGATAATCACCTGAGGGTCGGGACGGGTCACATCGATCATCATGTCGATACGGTCGGCCAAAGGACCGATAGCGCTCGACCATCGCCGCCGAGCAGCGACACGGTACCTCACGATCGCCCAAAAAGCCGCAGGGGCAGGGATTGCTCGCAGCCAGCAGCTGAAAGCGCGACGGGAAGGTAAAAGCCCCGTCGACGCGTACGATCCTGACGTAGCCGCGTTCGATGGGCTGACGCAGCGTCTGCAGCACACCCGTGGGAAACTCGGCAAGCTCGTCCAAAAAGAGCACGCCGCCATGAGCAAGGCTGATCTCACCCGGGTGCACCGGGCGCCCACCGCCGATAAGACCTGCGGTCGAAATACTGTGATGGGGGCTGCGGAAGGGCCGGTGCCCCGCCAACAAGCCATCAATGTTCTCACCCAAAACCGAATGGATGCACAGCGCCTCCTGTTGATCCTCAACGGAAAGCTCGGGCAGGATGCCGGTCATACGACGCGCGAGCATCGTCTTGCCCGATCCCGGGGACCCGATCATGAGCAAGCCGAGTTCTCCTGCCGCCGCAAGCGCCATGCCGCGCTTGGCGACCTCCTGCCCCAGTACGTCGGCATAGTCGAGCTCGGGCTCAAAGGTCGCCTCGAGCACTTCAGAATCCAAGTAGTGCCGCGCGGCATCGCCCATGCCATGGGCAAGCTGAGACAAATGATCGATGAATCCACAATCCACGCCCGCGAGTGGCACATGCTGGTCGGACCTGCCGGCGATAAAAGACAGCCCCATGTCGCGAGCCAGCAGCTGAAACGCCACCTCGCCCTTGACGGGAAGCACCGTACCGTCCAAGCCGAGCTCGCCGGCGATAAGGCAGCGATCGAGGTTGTCACGGGGAATCTGCCCATCGGCCGCCAGAACCGCGATGGCGATGGGCAGATCAAAGCCGCTACCGGTCTTGCGAATATCGCCGGGCGCTAGGTTGACCGTAATGCCCGAGCGTGGGATCTCGAACCCGGCGGAGCGCATCGCGCAGCGAATACGACCGCGTGACTCCATCACCTCCATGCTCGGAATGCCGAGCATTTGGATGCCCGGAACACCACCGGCAAGCGAGACCTCGACCGTGACGTGAATCGCCTCGACGCCGCGGATGCAGGCCGCGTGAACGGCAAACGTCTCGAACGCCATCACGACACCTGCCAATCGAACGCGTTGTACTGATGCTCGATCTCAGCGATATGCCCGCCACGAATGGTGACGCCCACGGCATCGAAGCGAATCGCCTTGAGCGGATAATGCTCCATGAGATAGCAACTTGCGATGCGGCGGTAGCGGCGTTGCTTTTGGGCGTCCACGGCCTCCTCGGGAAAGACCCGCGTGCTGCAATCCAGTGCGACGCGTCTGGTCTTGACCTCGGCCATCACCACGACATCGTCGAGCTCATCGAGCAGCACCAGATCGGCCTCGCCCTCGGTGCAACGATAACCCTGCTCCAGCAAGGTGTAGCCGCGCTCGTTAAAGTAGTCGATGGTGATCAGCTCGCCCAGCATGCCCAGCTCGCGGGGACTGAGTCCCTTGATAAACTCGGGCGTCATCGCCCCGCAGTCGAGCTCGCCGTTTTCCCAACGCTCCTTGAGCTGCTGCGTCTTGCTCTTTTTGCTTGCGGCACTCATGGGGTCTCCTTTCCCGCACACTGCATTGCCCCGATGATGAGGGCACCTTTCATGCGGGTAAGTACCGGAAGCAAACCAAAAGCTGACCAAATGCCGTCAAAAAACGGGCCGTACGCAGCAATGCTGTTGCATACGGCCCGCTACCAGCAGGTTTATAAAACCCCTGAGGTCCCTGTCTCCACAATTGACCTAGAAAAGGCGCTCAGTCTGCAGAAAGTTTCCGCAAAAGCTCACGCGGTGCAGTGGACAAAGTCCATGTTTGCGAATGGCCTCGATGTGCTCGGGGCTTGCGTAGCCTTTCGATTCGGCCAAATGGTACTCGGGATACTCGGCATCGTACTCGACCATCATCTCATCACGCGTGACCTTGGCCATGATGGACGCCGCGGCGATACAGGCGATCTTGGCATCGCCCTTCACCACGTCGCGCTCTTTGGGAACGGCGCCCAAGGGGTTACCGTCCATAAGCACGCAATCGGGCTCGAGCCCCGTATCGGCCACGGCGCCCGCGACAGCGGCTCGAATGGCGCGGGCCATGCCCATCTCATCGATATCCTTAGGCGCGATATGGCAAAAACCAATTGCCGTCGCCACCTCGGCAATCTTCACTGAGAGCAACTCGCGGCGCGCCGGCGTGAGCTTTTTGGAATCGTTGATGCCCCAGACGCGCGGCTCCATAGGAAGGCAGACGGCGCATACCGTCAAAGGACCGGCCACCGATCCGCGACCCACCTCGTCGACACCAACGACTACCCCATCGCCGCCAAGCTCATGCATAAGCTCGTACATGTCATTGACGCGCTCGCGCTCGGCAAGTTCCTTGGCATGGCGCTTAAGAGCACGCTCGCAAGCCTTGATCACCTGCTGGCGCGGGTCCTCGCGATAATGCTCCACGAGGGCGGGGATCTCCTCAAACGTAGCGCTCGCCAACTCACCGGCAACCTGCGATGCCGAAACCGAGCTCGTCATATTGGCCATACCAGGCCCTCCTTGCATGCAAATCAGATAAAAAGAAGGGCCACCCGAAGGTGACCCTTGTGTCCAAACGAGTGGACAGACGCTGCGATCTTCTTAGCGCTTCTCGGGGATGCGAGCAGCCTTGCCCACCTTGTCGCGGAGGTAGTACAGCTTGGCGCGACGGACGCGACCATGACGAACGACCTCGAGCTTGGCGATCTTGGGGCTGTGAAGCGGGAAGGTACGCTCAACACCGACACCGAAGGACATCTTGCGGACGGTGAAGGTCTCGCGGGCACCGGCGCCGGCCATGCGGATGACGTCGCCCTGGAAGACCTGGATGCGCTCGCGGTCGCCTTCCTTAATGCGGTAGTGAACCTTGACGTTGTCGGCGACGCGAACCTGAGGAATGTCCTCGCGGATCTGCTGGCGCTCGATTGCGCGGATGTAATCCATGTGCAATTCCTTACTCTTCTAGAGGTGCCGTACCACCTTGGCCGGCACGTAGTTGAACAAACGTATTCGAGTATACACGCGCGGGTTTCTGCTGCAAGAACAATTTTTTACGCAGACAAAAAGACAAAACCCGCACATGATAACCGCCCGCCTCACGAATGAGACGGGCGGCATGAAGGGGGCTACGCTAGGCGTCTAAACCCAAAACGTTAGGCGGAGCGCTTCGCCTCGAGCTTGGCCTGGGCGGCAGCCAGGCGTGCGAGGGGCACGCGGTAGGGCGAGCAGGACACATAGTCCACATCGGCCACGTTAAACAGGCCCTTGATGGACTTGGGGTCGCCGCCGTGCTCGCCGCACACGCCAAAGTGCATGCCGGGGTTGATGGCGCGACCCTTTTCGACGGCCATGCGCACCAGCTCGAGCACCGCCGCGTCGATGGTCTCGAAGGGGTTGTCCTTCAAGATCTTCTTGTGCATGTACAGCGGGATGAACTTGGCCTCGGCATCGTCGCGGGAGAAGCCGAAGGTCGTCTGCGTAAGGTCGTTGGTGCCAAAGCAGAAGAAGTCGGCGTGCTGGGCGATCTCGTCGGCGACCATGCAGGCGCGCGGCAGCTCGAGCATCGTGCCCACGGGAATGTTGAGCTCAACGCCCTCTTCAGCGGAAACCTCGGCGATTACGCGCTCAATGACCTCGCGGGTCTGAACATGCTCGCCCGTGATGGAGACGAGCGGAACCATGATCTCGGGGCGCGGGTCGACGCCCTCCTTGATAAGGCGGGCAGCAGCCGTGGCGACGGCGCGAACCTGCATGAGAGGCAGATCGCTAAAGACGACGGACAGGCGCACGCCGCGCAAGCCCAGCATGGGGTTGGACTCGACCATGCCGTCAATGCGACGCAGGCGGGCGCGCAGGGCAGTGAGCTCCTCCTCGGGAGCGCCGGCGGCCTCCTTCTTAGTGATGGCGACCTCGAGCTCGCGAGGATTATCCAGGAACTCATGAAGCGGCGGATCGAGCAGGCGGACGACCACATCGCGACCGGACATGGTCTTGAACATCGCCAGGAAGTCCTCGGTCTGAACCTTGAGCAGGTCGGCCAGGGCCTGCTGCTTCACGGCCTCATCGTCAGACAGGATAAAGCTCTGGATGATGTTCTTGCGATCGCCCAGGAACATGTGCTCGGTGCGGCACAGACCGATGGCCTCGGCGCCAAACTCAAGAGCGAGCTCGGCATCCTCGGGGTTGTCGGCGTTGACGCGCACGTGGTTGGCGTGACCGTCGGTCTCGTCCAAACGGATCTCATCGGCCCAGGACAGGATGGTGTCCAGGTCGCCGGTGAGCTCTGCAGAGACCAGGTCGACCGCGCCGTCGACGACGATACCCTGGGTGCCGTCGATGGAGATGACATCACCCTCGCGCAGCACGCGGTCGCTGCCCTCGATGTGCACGACCTTCTCGGCAGCGTCGATATGGAAGCGCTCGACACCGCAGACGCAGGGCGTACCCATGCCGCGGGCGATAACGGCGGCATGGCTCGTCTTGCCGCCATGGCTGGTCAGGATGCCCTCGGCGGCGACCATGCCCTTCAGGTCGTCGGGATTGGTCTCCCAGCGGACCAGAATGACCTTGTGGCCCTCGGCGGAACGCGCGACGGCGTCATCACTCGAGAACACGACCTCGCCCACGGCGGCACCAGGGCTGGCGTTAAGGCCGCTGGCCAAGGCCTCGTACTTCTTGGAGGCGTCGAACTGCGGGTGCAGGAGTTGGTCGAGCTGCGCGGGATCGATGCGGCTCACAGCCTCCTCGCGGGTGATCAGGCCCTCCTCGACCATTTCGATAGCAATGCGCAGGGCGGCAGTGGCGGTGCGCTTGCCCACGCGGGTCTGGAGCATCCAGAGCTTGCCCTGCTCGATGGTGAACTCGATATCGCACATATCGCGGTAATGATCCTCGAGCGTCAGGAACACGCGCTCGAGCTCCTCGCCTGCGGACTCGAGGCCCGAGGTGGTCTTGAGGTCGGCGATGGGCTCGGTGTTTCGGATGCCGGCGACGACGTCCTCGCCCTGGGCATTCACCAAAAAGTCGCCATAGAACTCCTTGGTGCCGTCGGCCGGGTTGCGCGTAAAGGCGACGCCGGTCGCAGAGGTCTCGCCCTTGTTGCCAAAGGCCATGGCCTGGACGTTGACGGCGGTGCCGAGCTCGTCGGAAATGCCGTGCTGCTTGCGGTAGATGCAGGCGCGCTCGTTCATCCAGCTGCCAAAGACGGCCTGGATGGCAAGGCGCAGCTGGAGCTCCGGATCGTGCGGGAAGACGGGCTTACCGTCGGCGACCTCGAGCTCGGGATACAGGGTCGCCTCGACGTTATCGGAGAAAATACCCTTGAACGTCTCGACAAGCTCCTGCAGGTCCTCGGCCGAAAGCTCGGAATCGACGCGAACGCCGGCGACCAGGCGGGCCTGGGTCAGCGCGTTCTCGAACAGGTCGGCGTCGACACCCATGACGACGTTGGAGAACATCTGGATAAAGCGACGGTAGCTATCCCAGGCAAAACGCGGGTTTTGTGTCTGGGCGATAAGGCCCTGAACGGAGTCGTCGTTGAGGCCCAGGTTGAGAACCGTGTCCATCATGCCAGGCATGGAGAACGGAGCGCCCGAGCGGACCGACACGAGCAGCGGATCGGAGGCATCGCCGAGCTTCTTGCCGCAGCGGGCCTCGAGGTCGACCTCGGCGGCAACGATCTCGTCGAGCGCGCCCTCCGGCCATACGTTGCCGGCGCCGGAGTACTCAACGCAAGTCTGGCAGGTAATGGTAAAGCCACCGGGAACCGGCAGGCCGATGCGGCTCATCTCGGCAAGGTTCGCGCCTTTGCCGCCAAGCACAAAGTTCATGGACTTGTCGCCCTCGGTGACACAAATGCCCTGGGCATCGGTTCCAAAACGGTAAACCCTCTTGCAATCGCTCACGATACTTCCCCTTCCATGCGCTCTCGCGCACGACCGTGGTAACGAATCGACCCGCCGGATGCGGGCCGTGAGGGAACTATACGGCGGGATATGAACGGGCTTGAGCAGAGGATACGCGGTTTGGTAAACGTGCTAAAACAGGCGGTAAACGGTAGGTAAAGGTGGTTACCTTATGAAGATACCACTACAAGGAAAGTGCAGGTCGGATGCGATGTTTTTGCTAAATCGCTTTACCATTTATCAGCATTATTTCCAAGTATTCTCTTTGGTTAGCTAAAAGAGCCCCGTCCCAAATTAGCTACCCAAACAACCTTGTCCCAAGTGAGCTACTTTTGTTGAGCGCGGCGGACGGCACGGCGGGCTCTTGCCTCTTGAATCTCTTCGAGGTGAGCAATGATCTCGGCAGCGCTTTCCTCGATGGCTTTGCCGTCGGTACGCACAACAAAGCAGCCTAAGCGCTTCATGAGGGCACGAGCTTCCTCAAGCTCGCCGCGCACGCTCTCGGGCTCGGCATAGGAGCCGGCAACGGCACGAGCGTAGTCATCGCCCAAGCGGCTATCGCGAATTTCGGAAATCACATCGACGGTCGAAATCAGGCCGAACAGGCGCATCGGGTCGACCTCGTAAATCGACTTGGGCGGCTCCATGCCGTGCGCCAGAGGGACGTTGGCAACCTTGTAACCCTGATAGGCTAAATACATCGACAGCGGCGTCTTGGATGTACGCGACACACCCAGCAGCACGATATCGGCACTCGACAGATCGTCGCAACCACGCCCGTCATCGTGCTCAACAAAATACTCCATGGCCTCGATGCGATGGAAGTAACGGTCATCGGTCTTGTGAATCACGCCCGCAACGCCCTTGGGCGGCACGCCAATGAGCGACGACAGCACGGCGAGCGTCGGGCCGATCAGGTCGACTGAACGAATATGCAGCATGCCCAGGTAATCGAGCACGCGGGCGCGAAGCGTCGGATCGACAATGGTATGGAACACGGCAATATCGCGATGGTCGGCATCGACGCGCGGGCCCACAAACGACTTGACCTGCTCTACCGAGGTCACCTTGGACAGGCGCAAGAGACGAAAAGCCCCTTCATCAAATTGCCCGGACGCCGCAAGCACCACCTCACAAGCGGTATCGCCGAGCGAGTCGGAGATAACGATAACGTTGGGACGAGCGGTGACCGGGCAATCCATGCGGGGCTCCTTTTGCGCTTACGCGCAGGCTAGCTTACTTTTTGCGGGCAAGCTCACCGATGTTGGCGATGCCGGAGAAAACGGCCTCGAAGCGGTTGAGCAGCTTAAGGCGATTATCGCGAAGCTGCTCGTCCTTGTCCATGACCATGACCTCGTCGAAGAAGCGGTCGATGGGGGCACGCAGGGCGGCGAGGGCAGCAAATGCGGCCGGGTAATCCTCGACAGCGAGAGCAGCATCGACGGCGGTCCGAGCGGCCTCGGAGGCGTCGGCAAGCGCGAGCTCAACCTCGCCCATCAGGGCGCGGTCGTACTCCGCACCCAGCTCGGGCTTGGAGATGTGCGCGGCGCGGGCATAGGCGGTCGCCAGGTTATCGAACGTCTCAGCGTCGTTCTTGCGGGCCTCGTCGAGGGCGGCGCAGCGGGCGAAGAAGACGGACGGAGCAATGATGTGCACCGCGGAGACGGCGGCAACGGTATCGGCCGGGATCTTCTCGTCGCGGGCCATGCTCACCAGGCGGCCATGGAAGAAGTCGCGAACCTGCTGGGCGACCTCGGCGGCGTCGAACTCAATGCCCTGCTCACTGTAGAGCTCAAGGGCGAAGTCGATGAGCGACGTGGGATCGATCGGCAGACGGTCGCGCAGGATGTTGATGATGCCGATAGCGGCACGACGCAGCGCGTAGGGGTCGGAGGAGCCGGTCGGGGGCTCGCCGATGGCAAAGATACCGGCGATGGTATCGAGCTTGTCGGCGCAGGCCACGATGCAGCCAGCGGTGCCCTCGGGCAGCTCGTCGCCGGCAAAGCGGGGACGATAGTGATCGCGAATGGCATGAGCGACCTCGTCGTTCTCCCCCATCGCGCAGGCGTAGTAACCACCCATCACGCCCTGCTGGCTCGTGAACTCGACGACGGCGTTGGACACCAGGTCTGCCTTGCACAGGTGTGCGGCGCGAGCAGCGTCGGCGGCAAGATGGGCGCCCAGGTGAGCCTCGCGGGCGATGGCGAGCGCGAGCTGCTCGATGCGCTCGGACTTGGCGAGCACGCTACCGAGCTTCTCCTGGAAGGCAACCTTGGCCAGACGCTCACGGAACTCGTCGAGGGAGATCTTCAGGTCCTCCTCGTAGAAGAACTTGGCATCATCCAGACGGGCGCGCACGACGCGCTCGTTGCCGTCGATCACGCGCTCGGCATTCTCGGGCTTGCTGTTGGAAACGACCACGAACTCACGCGTGAGCTTGCCCTCGCCGTCATAGATCGGGAAGTAGCGCTGGTTGGTGAGCATGGACTCGCAGATAATCTCGTGCGGGACCTTGAGGAACTCCTCATCGAAAGTACCGACGAGCACCGTCGGCCACTCGCAGAGGTTGATAACCTCCTCGAAGACCTTCTTGGGCGTATCGACATGGCAGCCGGGACGGGCAGCCTCGACCTCAGCGATACCGGCGAGGATGGCCTCGCGACGACGCTCGGCAGAAAGCACGCCGGCGTCCTCGAGCACCTGCTCGTAGGCGGCGGGGCTGGCAACCACATGGTCACCAGGGCCAAGTACGCGATGACCACGCGTGGTGTTGCCACTCGTCACGTCGGCAAACGACACGGGCACAACATCCTCACCCAAAAGGCAGCAGATCCAACGGACCGGACGCACGAACGTCGCGTGCTCGTGGCCCCAGCGCTGGGAGCGGTAGTTGGGCCACTGCAGGCCGGCGATAGTCTTCTCGCACAGGGCCGTCAGGATCGGGGTGGCCGGGGCGGAAGGAATGTTCTTCTCGGCAAAGACATACTCGCGACCGTCCGTATCCTCGCGACGGACCAGGCCCTCGGCAGCCACGCCGCACTTGCGGGCGAAGCCCTGGGCGGCCTTGGTGGCGTTACCGTCAGCATCGAAGGCGATGTTGGCCGCGGGACCGCGCTTGACCTCATGGACCTCATCGGTCGCAGTGGCGACGTTGGCCACGAGCGCAGCCAGTCGACGCGGGCTCGAGATCACGCGGACCTCGCCATGGGCCAGACCGGCCTCGTCGAGACCCTTGGCGATCATGGTGCCAAGCTGCTTGACGGCATTGTTCAGCGGTGCGGAGGGCATTTCCTCCGTACCAATCTCAAACAGGAAATCCTTAGCGTCTGCCATGGCTTACGCCACCTCGCCTTCCTGGTCGGCATTCTCGTTGACTCCGGCGACCTCGGCCATATAGGCCTCGCAGCACGCCTTGGCGACGGCGCGGACGCGCAGGATGTAGTTGGCACGCTCGACCGCGGACAGGGCGCCACGGGCGTCGAGCAAGTTGAAGGCATGGCTGCACTTCATAACGCAGTCGTACGCCGGCAGCGGAAGCTTGCGCTCCAGGCAGGAGTGGCACTCGGCCTCGTAGTCGTCAAACTTCTGACGCATCATCTCGACGTTGGCGACC
The DNA here is from genome assembly GCA_905194345.1 of Coriobacteriaceae bacterium. Lineage (GTDB taxonomy): Bacteria > Actinomycetota > Coriobacteriia > Coriobacteriales > Coriobacteriaceae > Collinsella. The sequence continues at coordinate 43,009 of CAJJRZ010000006.1, read as the reverse complement.
TCAAAGTTGTAGGCACTGAACTCGCGCTCGTTCTCCAGGAACACGTCGCCATAGGTCATGGGCGTGCCATCGGGCAGATAGCTCCACACCAGGTCATAAACGGAGTTGACGCCCTGGGCGTACATGGCGATGCGCTCCAGACCATAGGTGATCTCGACGGGCACGGGGTCGACCTCGATGCCGCCCACCTGCTGGAAGTACGTAAACTGCGTGACCTCCATACCGTTGAGCCAGACCTCCCAGCCAAGGCCCCAGGCGCCGAGCGTCGGGCTCTCCCAGTCGTCCTCGACAAAGCGGACGTCATGGTCGTTGGGGTCCAGGCCAATGGCGGCAAGAGACCCCAGGTAGAGCTCCTGGGCGTTGACCGGCGAGGGCTTAATGAGCACCTGGAACTGATAGTAGTGCTGCATGCGGTTGGGGTTCTCGCCGTAGCGGCCGTCGGCGGGACGGCGGCAAGGCTGCGCATAGCAGGTGCGCCACTCGGAGGGACCGAGCGAGCGCAGCGTGGTCGCGGTATGGAAGGTACCGGCACCGACCTCGGAGTCATAGGGCTGCATAATGACGCAGCCCTGCTCGCCCCAGTACTGCTGGAGGCGCAGGATGATGTCTTGGAAGGAAAGCGATGAAGCGTTCATGCCTCTAATATCCCCTCGTCGAAACGATTACACGGTTAGGTACTGTACTATAGCGTTTTTTAGTCGATAGCGCCGATGCGGTTGAGCGGCCAGTAGCGCACGAGCGCCACGGCGATCAGATCAGAGCGATCGACGGGACCAAAGTAGCGTGAGTCGGCAGAGTTTTCGCGGTTGTCGCCCATCACCCACACGCACCCATCGGGAACGGTGTAGGGATAGCCTACCTGAGCGCCGGGAGCCTGGACCGAAAGCGGCCAGCTCATGCCGGTCGTGTAGTCCTCGTCGAGTGCTTGGCCGTCAACGACCACCTTGCCGTCCTGCAGGTCAACGGTCTGGCCGGCCGTGGCAATAACACGCTTGACGAGAACATCGTGCTCGGAGGTACCATCGGGGTTATGGAACACCACGATATCGCCCTGCTTGACGGGCTGACCGAGCTCGAGGCTCACCTTTTGGGCCAGGATCTGGTCGCCAATCTCGATCGTGGACTCCATGGAACCGGTGGGCACCACAAAGGGTTCGACCACAAACGAGCGAATCAAGAAGGTGGCGACGAGTGCGATCGCGACGACCACAATCCACTCAAACGCACCCCTTAGCACGGAATGCTGCGATGGGACCATTCTCACTCCTCGCTCTGCGAATACGACGCGTCCAGAATCTCTTGCGCGTATGCACGCTCCTCGGGCGTAAGCCGCGCCGTCTCGATTAGGTCGGGACGCCAGCGGCAGGTGCGCTCGATGGCATTCTTGCGGCGCCAGGCGTCGACCTTGGCGTGATCGCCGCTCACGAGCACGGCGGGCACGCCCTCGCCGTTGAACTCGGCGGGACGGGTATACTGCGCGTACTCGAGCAGGCCACCGTCCTCGGCGGTCGAAAACGACTCGTCGACGTTGCTCATCTCGTCACCAAGGGCGCCGGGGATGAGACGCACGACGGCGTCAGCCACCACCATAGCGGGCAGCTCGCCGCCCGTGAGCACGTAGTCGCCGATCGACAGGCGCTCATCGGCATACGCATACGCACGCTCGTCGACGCCCTCGTAGCGGCTGCACACAAACAGCAGGCGCTCGCTTTTGAGCAGGCGCTCGGCCACATGCTGCGTAAAGGGCTCGCCACAGGGCGTAAAGAACACCACGGTGGGCTTGGGACCCTCGGAGCTAATAGCCTCGATGGCCTCGGCAATAGGCTCGACCTTCATGAGCATGCCCTGCCCGCCGCCGTACGGCTCGTCATCGACGGTACGATGGCGGTCGTGCGTCCAGTCGCGCAGGTTATACGCCTTAAAATCAAAAAGGCCGGCCTTGCGGGCGCGGCCCAAAATCGATGTGGACATGACGGGCTCAAACATCTCGGGAAAGACCGAAAGGGTCTCAATCAGCATGTTGTCCTCCCTACTTGTCCATATCGATCAGGCCGTCCATAACGTGGACGAAAATTGTTCCTGTGTCGGGAAGATCGAGCACAACCTGCTCGATCACGGGAATCAGCACCTCGCCGTACCGATCACCCTCGACAACCCAAACATCGTTAGCGGGCGTCGACATGATCTCGACGATCGTGCCGAGCGAACCGAAGCGCTCGTCGACCACCTCGCGACCCATCAGGTCGGTATAGGCGGCGTCGAGCGAATCGAGCTCAAAGTCGTCACGATTTGCCAGCACATAGCATCCCGTGATGCCCTCGGCGGCCGTCAAGTCGTCAATGCCCTCAAACGAGACCAGATCGCCATCGCCCGTATCGGTGACGGACACGACCGTGCAAAAGCGGTCGCGCTTGAGCGCCGGCGGCGTCAGGGCGACGCGCATACCCGGCGTCAATACAGAAGGAAGCCCCCGCAGCGGCTGCGCGAGGACCTCCCCCTTCCTTCCGTGCGGCTTGACCACACGGGCGATGTTTTTGTACTGGGACCTCAAGGTCCTAGCCCAGAACCTCTACCTCGACTGCAGTGTCGAGGCGAGCGGCCAGTGCACGGGCGAGCGTGCGAATGGCCTTGATGGTACGGCCACGACGGCCGATGACCTTAGCGACGTCATCCTCGGCGACAGAAACCTCGATCGTAGAGGTGTCGTCACCATCGATGACCTCAAGGCTCACGGAATCCGGGTCGTCGACGATCTGAACAACGAGATATTCGACGAGATCGGCGATGCGATCTGAGAGCATTGCCTCACCCTCGAGCTGTGCAGCGTCAACCTCAGGCACGATTTACTCCTCGGCGCCCTCAGCGGCCTCAGCGGCAGCCTTAGCGGCCTCGGCCTCTTTGGCGAGCTGCTTCTTGGACTTCTTGACGACGGTCTCGGTCTTCTCGCCCTCGTTGGCGGCCTTGACCAGAGCGGCGACGGCATCGGTGAGCTGAGCGCCCTTGGACTGCCAGTCGGCGATCTTCTCGAGGTCGAGGTTGATGGTCTTGGGGGCGGTCATCGGGTTGTAGCGGCCAACCTCCTCGATGATACGACCGTCACGCGGGGCGCGGGAATCGGCGACGACGACACGGTAGTACGGACGCTTCTTAGCGCCGTGACGAGCAAGGCGAATCTTGACTGCCAAAGGAAACTCCTCCAACCAAGCAGCTTTAGGCTGCAACTACAAACAAACAGTTGAACATAATACGCCATCGACGCGGGCAGGTGAAGTCCGTGAGACCAACTTCTTCGGTGTAGTCGAGGGCAAATCCATATCTTAGACAAGAATTCGGGATTTGCAAGCACATACACGCACCCCACATGAGCTGCGCGGTATACTCATGACATGGAAAGACGCGAACATACATACGGTTATGAGGATGCCATGGGCGTCACGCCGCCTCCCTGGACGGGTCCGGCGGTGGGCCTGATGGACCTCGATGCGTTTTTTGCGAGCGTGGAGATGCTCGATCATCCCGAATGGCGCGGAAAGCCGCTCATCGTGGGCGGAGACGCCGATTCCCGCGGCGTTGTGTCCACCTGTTCTTACGAGGCACGTCGCTTTGGCGTGCACTCCGCCATGCCCTCAGCCGAGGCACGGCGCTTGTGCCCGCAAGCCATTTGGACGCACGGGCACTTTGATCGCTACCGCGAGGTGAGCGCGCAGGTCATGGCGATTCTTGCCGAGGAGACGCCGCGCGTTGAGCGCGTATCGATCGACGAAGCCTTTATCGATATCACACCGGGTCGCTTTGCGCCCGAGGACCCGCTGCTGGTTGCACGGCGTATAAGCGACCGCGTGGCAGCGCTGGGAGTGACGTGCTCCATTGGCGTAGGCTGCAACAAGACGGTCGCAAAGATCGCAAGCGAGCGGGATAAGCCGTTTGGGCTGACCATCGTGCGCCCCGGAACCGAGCAGCGCTTTTTGGCCGCGCTGCCGGTATCTGCCATGAGCGGCATCGGGCGCTCGGCCGAGGAGCGACTGCGCCGCATGCGCATCTACACGCTCGGCGAGCTATCACGTGCACCGGAATCCACCTTGGCCTCTATTTTTGGCGTCAACGGCGAACGCATGCGCCAGCGTGCGCTGGGACTCGAAATCTCCGAAGTCACGAGTCTCGATGAAGGGCGCGAGGTCAAGTCGGTCAGCAATGAACGCACCTTTGCGAAAGATTTGACTGAGCGCGGGGACATCGAAGCGGCGATTGCGCTGCTGGGTGAGTCGGTTGGACGCCGCCTGCGCCGTCAGGGACTGACGGGTGGCACGGTAACGCTCAAGCTCAAGTATTCGTATGGAAGCGGGCGTACGGCACAGCGCCGGCTGCCTCATCCGACCGACGATGAGAACATCTTCGTGGCCGTGGCCCTCGAGCTACTCGACAACATCTGGCAGGAAGGCATGCATGTTCGCTTAGCAGGCATCGGTATGAGCGACTTCGACCACCAAGGCGGCATCCAGACCGACCTGTTCTGCGAAGTCGACGACCGCGGAGCCCAATCGAGCGACCGTCGCGACCTCTCCGTCGCGATCGATGCCGTCCGAGACAAGTTCGGCGACACCGCCCTATCCTTCGGCCGCCAATCCCGCTTCAATGATTAACCGCCTTTGGGCAAAAAGAAAGCCGGGCAGGTGCGGAAAACCGCAACTGCCCGGCAAAATGCGCGAGGCCAACTAAAAGCCCCATATCAAATGAGCCACTAGAGGAGGTCGAGGGGGAGCTGGGGGGCGTCACCCCAGAGCTTTTCTAGGCGGTAAAAGTCGCGGGCTTCGGGAGTGAAGACGTGGACGACAACCGAGCCGTAGTCCATGAGCATCCAGGTCTTCTGCTCGCGGCCCTCGATAGAGAACGGGTGCTCACCGCAAGCCACGGCGACCTTCTCCTCGATCTCGTCGACGATAGAATCGACCTGACGGTTATTGGTACCGGTGGCGAGCACAAAGTAGTCGCACACGTCGGAGAGCTCGGTCAGATCGAGCACCTGCACGTCCTCGCCTTTCTTGTCGTAGGCGGCCTGCGCGGCGGCGCGGGCGACATCCTCGGCGGCGACACCGCTCGCGGACAGCGAGGCGGCAGTGCGGTCGGACGTGGCAACGAAGCTCTTGTGCTCCACACCTTCAAGAATCTGCTCGTCGGTCATGGTCTCGTCGGCCATGGAATACCTCTTTCTAGACAGCCCGAGCTAGCGCAGCTGGGCGTAATGGTTGTAAATCGTAATAGCCGTGGGATAAAGATAGCGCCCGGACTGGATCACATAGACCAGACCCTGCGCAAAACAGGAGAAGAACAACTCATCGAGCGAGGACTTCCCCACCATCTTGCGCAGCGCATGGACATAGTCGCCGTGACGGTTAGGCTCGATGGCATCTGCCACAAAGACCACCATATCGAGCGGCGTCATATCGCAGGCACCCACGGTGTGACGGTCGACAGCCTGGAAAACAGCCGGCGACAGCTCGGGGAAAAGCTGCGGAAGCTCATAGGCGGCAACAGGGCCATGCAAAAGCGGCGTCGCGGCGGAAGGAGAGCCGGCAACTTTGATGCCATAGTGAATCGCGCGGGCCACGAGCTCGTCATCGGAAAGCACCTTGTCCCAGTCGTGAATTAAGCCGGCGGCAGCGGCATCAAAGCGGTCAACGCCGTAGACCTCGGCCAGATGAAGTGCGGTCTCGGCAACACCCAACGAATGCACATAGCGCTTGCGCTTATCTTTCATGCGAACATCGAGCAGCTCTTGAATGCGCTTGAGCAGCGCGCGCTCATCGCCCTCAAACTGATCCTCTACCGACAACGTAGCCCCCATCACTCAAAATCTTCTTGACCCAGATCGGCATATAGCCTGCGCTTGCGAATGTAGCCGAGCACAGACTCGCTCGTAAGATAGCGCACGCTCATGCCGCGGGCAACTCGCTTACGAATGTTCGTCGAGCTGATCGCCAGCGCCGGAATCTGAATATAGCGCACATCGAACGGCAGCCCCGACTCTTTGATTCGGGCACGCGCCGTATCGATATCAAAACCCGGTCGCGTCGCCGCAATAAAGGTAGCAAGCTCAGCAATTCGCTCGGCATCATGCCAGGTCACAATATCAATAATCGCGTCGGCGCCCGTAATAAAGTAGAGCTTTACCTGCGGCGGGTAAAAGTCGCGAAGGGCATGAAGCGTATCGGCCGTATAGGTTACGCCCGGACGGTCAATCTCGAACCGGCTCGCCAAAAAGGCCGGGTTCGCGGCGGTGGCGAGGACCGTCATGGCATAACGGTCCTCGGCAGGCGTCACCGGCTTGTCAAGCTTAAAGGCGGGAGAGCCCGCCGGCATAAAGAGCACAGCGTCCAAGTCGAGCGACTCGCGCGCCTGCTCGGCAGTCACCAGGTGCCCGTAATGAATCGGGTCAAAGGTGCCGCCCATAATGCCAAGCCGAAACTCCTTGCCCTCTTTTATGGGTAGCTCGGGCAAACCGATTCCACCGCGCAGCGACATGGCTTACTCGCCCTCCGAGGTCTCGGCATCGTCCGCGGCATCAGCCGCATCGATAGCCTCGACGCCCTCATCCGCAGCATCGGCCACGTCAATGGCCTCAACGGCAACGTCCTCGCCAGCGTCCTCGAGCTCCTCGTACTCCGAGAAGTCCTCAGCGCCCTCAAAGTCAAAGGCACGCTGGCAAATGCGGACCTCGTCGCCCGCACGGCAACCGGCCTTCTCGAGCGCGTCGTCAACACCCATACGCGCAAACTTGTGCTGCAGGTAAATGACGGCTTCCTCGTTTTCCCAGTCGGTCTGGATGACCATGCGCTCGATGGCACGACCGACCACGCGGAAGGCACCGGGCTCCTCCTGGACAATGCGGAAACGCTTCTCGCGCTGCAGACGGCGACGCTCCCACTCCTCGTCGCGCAGATCGACCGGCTCATCAGAGACCGCCAGCTCGGCTCGCAGCTTAGCCACCTGCTCGCCCACGGCAAGCATCAGCGTATTGAGGCCGGCACCCGTAACGGCGGACACGGCAAAGAACATATGCCCGTCGTCGAGCGCCGCACGCTTGAGGTCGGCAATCTTGTCGGCCGTGCCCGGCGCATCGCACTTGTTGGCGACGACGATCTGCGGACGCTCCGAAAGCTCGGCGCCATACTGCTCGAGCTCACGGTTGATGATGCGGTAATCCTCAACCGGGTCGCGATCCTCAAAACCACCCGTCATGTCAACGACATGCATGATCAGGGCCGTGCGCTCGATGTGGCGCAGGAACTGATGGCCCAGACCCTTGCCCTCGCTCGCACCCTCGATCAAACCAGGAACGTCGGCAACGACGTAAGAATACTCACCGGCACGCACCATGCCGAGGTTCGGCACGAGTGTGGTAAACGGATAGTCGGCGATCTTGGGACGGGCGGCACTCATGCGCGCGATAAGCGAGGACTTGCCCACCGAGGGGAAGCCCACGAGTGCGGCATCGGCCATAAGCTTCATCTCAAGCTCAATCCAGTGCTCCTCGGCCGGTTCGCCCAGCTGAGCGAACGCGGGCGCGCGGCGCACCGACGTCACAAAGTGCGTATTGCCCAGGCCACCGGCACCGCCGGGCGCCACGACAACGCGCTCGCCGTCGTGCACCAGGTCGGCAATCTCGAACATCGGGGTCTGCGTCTCGGGATCGAGCTCGCGGACCACGGTGCCCATGGGGACCTTCAAAATGAGGTCCTCGCCGCTCTTGCCGTTGCGGCGGGCGCCCTGACCGTGCGTTCCGCGCTCGGCACGAAAGTGATGCTTAAAGCGGTAATCGATCAACGAAGACAGCTGAGCATCGGCCTGGATGACGACATTGCCGCCACGACCGCCGTCGCCGCCATCGGGGCCGCCCTTGGGGACAAATGCCTCGCGCCTAAACGACATGCATCCGGCTCCGCCGTCGCCGCCGCACACGTTAATGCGGCTGATATCGGTGAACTGTGACAACAGAATCGCCTCCTACAAAAAGAGGGAGACCCTTGAATCCTAAAACTCAAGTGCCTCCCACATATGTGCTCTATGAAGGGTGAATTACGCGTTCGCGAGCGGGCGTACGCTGACCCTGTGCTTGATACCCTTGTGGAACTCAACGGTACCGTCGACCAGCGCGAACAGCGTGTCGTCCTTGCCACGGCCAACGTTCTCACCCGGGTGGATGTGAGTGCCGTGCTGACGGACGAGAATCGTGCCCGTGGTTACCGTCTGGCCGGCATAGCGCTTCGTGCCAAGGCGCTGACCGCGGGAGTCACGGCCATTACGGGAGGAACCGAGTCCTTTTTTGTGTGCCATTGTGTATACCTACTCTTTCGTTACGAGTGTAATCTACTCGGCGACGGGAGCCTCGGCAACAGCCTCGGCCTCTGCCTTGACAGCCTTCTTGGCGCGGGACGTAGCCTGGACCTTCACGATCTTCAGCTTGGTGAGCTGCTGACGGTGACCCTTCAGACGACGATAGCGCTTACGCTTGTGGAACTTGAAGACCAGCTGCTTCTCGCCCTTGAACTGCTCAACGATCTGAGCGGTAACCTTGGCCTTGGCCAGCTTGTCGGGATCGGTGACGATCTTCTTACCATCGTTGAGGAAGATGACCGGCAGGGTGACCTTGTCGCCCTCATTGCCCTCGATCTTCTCGACGGTGATGACATCGTCGGTGGCGACCTTGTACTGCTTGCCGCCCGTGTTAACGATTGCGTACATGTTTACTTGCCCTTCATGCATCAGTTAGTGCAACAGCCGAATATAGTAGCAGGCGAAAATACCCCCGTCAACGAGTATGTGGAGCAAATCCACAAGTTCGCACAGGTATGGGGCTGACGAGTCGGCCCTCGTCGTCCTCGCATGCTTGATTCTGACGCTCGACATCGTAGGAGCAGATGGTCACGAGGTCTTGCATACCGGTGGAAACAATAGGTGCATCCACGCCCGGGGTCAAGCCCTGCAACAAAACATCAGCAGCGGAAAGCAAAATTTCCGGACGCATGGAGCCCTCGTTGTCGGCATGGGTGTCGAGCATGAGCACCAAATGGTCCGGGCGCTCCCCTGCCGTGAGCTCATAGCCCACGAGCGTGTGATCCAAATCCAAGCGCTTGCTCTTTTTGCCGCGCGCGTAGTCGATGCCATGGTCCGCGCGCAGCATGTCAATCGCAGCGCGCACCTCGTCGGCGCTTACGGGCGCCTCGGGATCCAAGTGCAGGTCGATGCGATACGACAGACGCGTGAGCTGCGCCGTCAACGCCGGCGTGCGCACGTCGATGTACGCCGCCTCGATGGGCGCCAGATCGGCCGGAGACGCCGCAGCCAGGCGCCCAAACGCCTCGTCGAGCGCCACGAACTCGGTCATAAACAGGTCATACCACTCGCAGGTCGACGACGTACCCACCGGTAGCGCCGAAGAGAAGCCCACGCGCATGTGCGGAGAGAAGCCCTGCGTGACGGCATAGGGAAGTCCCGCGCGGCGCACGATGCGCTCAATGGTATGGATTACTTCGAGATGGCCCAGGTACTTAAGGCGATCGCGCTTGCCATAGCGAACACGAAGCCTAAAGAGCGTGGGGGTGTCGGTCAGGCGCTCACTCATGCGCGATCACCCATCAATACATTCTTGGCGTGAAGCGTGGGGCAGATTCCGCAGCCGGTGCACGACGTGCGGGTGCAGTCGGGAGTCGTGACGCCCTCGAGTGAGCGACGGTACTCGCGCTCGAGGAAGCCGCGCGTGCAGCCGGGGCTCACATGCTCCCACGGCAGGCGCCAGTCCAACTCGTAGGGCAGGTGCACGAGCTCATTGAGGTCGATGCCGTTTTTGGCAGCAGCCTCCTTCCAGTTATCGAGCGAGAAATGCTCTACCCAGGCGTCAAAGCGAGAGCCCGCGCGCCAAGCATCGATGATGACGGGCGTCATGTCACGACCGGCGCGGGACAGCGCGGCCTCGATGAGCGAAGTCTCGGCATCGTGGTAATGCACGCGGACGGCACGGTTGCGAACGCTCGTGATAAGCAACTTCTGGCGACGCTTGACGTCGTCGTAGTCGAGCTGCGGGCACCACTGGAACGGCGTGGCAGCCTTGGGGATAAAGACCGAAACCGAGATGGACACCGAGATCGAGCCGCGACGAGCCTTGGGCACCACGGAACGACCAAGCTCCAGCACGTGATCGGCCAGATTGGCGATGGCCACGATGTCCTCGTCGCGCTCGCCGGGAAGGCCCATCATAAAGTAGAGCTTCATGCGGTTCCAGCCGGCCTCGAAGGCCGCCTTGGCCGCACGGTCCAGGTCCTCCTCGGTCACGTTCTTGTTAATGATGTCGCGCATGCGCTGGCTGCCGGCCTCGGGCGCGAACGTCAGGCCGCCCTTCTTTTCGCCGGCGACCGACTCGGCCATATCCACGCCAAACGAATCCAAGCGCTGCGACGGAATAGACACGCGAATACCCGTATCCTCCAGGCGACGGTTGAGCCTGCCGAGCACGTCACGAATGCAGGAGTGGTCGGTCGTGGAGAGCGAGGTCAGCGACACCTCGTCATAGCCGGTCTTTTCCAGACCCTGAATCACCGACGAGACGATCTGGTCGGCCGAACGCTCGCGCACCGGGCGATACGTCATGCCGGCCTGGCAAAAACGACAGCCGCGAGCGCAGCCGCGCAGAATCTCGATAGACAGGCGGTCGTGAACCAGCTGCGCATAGGGCACGCACGACTGCGACAGCGGATTCGTGGCGCCGAAATCCTCGACGACGCGCTTGTAGACCACGGCCGGAGCATCCTTGCCCTCGCGCGGCACGGTGTAGCCATGCGGCGAGCAGGGCTCGTCGTGACGAATCTCATAGAGCGACGGCACGTAGTTGCCGGCAATGGATGCAAGCTGCTCAACAATCTGCGCGCGCGGGACTCCTTCGTCGCGCAGGCGCCGATGCAGCTGGCAGGTCTCGAGCAGCGATTCCTCGCCCTCGCCGATGAGGATGGCATCGAAGAAGGCCGCGTACGGCTCGGGGTTGTACACCGAGGGGCCGCCGGCGATGATGATGGGGTCGTCTTCACCTCGGTCGGCCGCTAACAGCGGAATGCCAGCGAGATCGAGTGCCTCGAGGAAGTTCGTCACCGCCATCTCGTGCGGCACATGCAGACCGACGATATCAAACGAAGCAACGGGGGCAGCACCTTCGAGCGACAGCAGCGGAATGCCCGCCTCGCGCATGGCGTCACCCATATCGGGCCACGGCACATAGCCACGCTCGCAGGAGATGCCCTCGGCCTGGTTAAGGATGTTGTAGAGGATGGCGATGCCCTGGTTGGGCAAACCAACCTCGTACACATCCGGGTAGATCAGGCAGCAACGGTAGTCGGCATCGGCCTTGGAAAGCGTGCCCCACTCGTGATCGATATAGCGGCTCGGCTTTTCGACCTTGGCGAGCAGCGGCTCAATTAAATGAAAGCAGTCTTGATACGGAACGCGCAACAGAAAACCCCTAAGCAGCGAGATCGGATGCGTCTTGGTAGGACGCCATAGGACGGGTAGCGCCCGCGACCGTGGTCACCAGATCGCGAACGCGGGAGAACGTGGCAGTGACCACCTCGTTGGCACGGCTGTAGTCGACATCGCGCTCGTAGAGCGAAACAAGCGCACGGCCCATGCCATAGGTGCCCGCGGCAGCAGTGAGCGCCTTAACGGCAAACCCAATATGCGGCGTCTGCTTGACGAGCGCGCGGGTGACCGCGCGGATCACAAGACCGCCGGCAAGCACGCCCGCGACCTCGTAGCCGCGCTCGGGCTTAATGCCGCGCCCAAAGATAGCCGCCAGCTCAAAGAGCATGCCCACCTGCGCCAGGGCCATCACGGGATAGTCGGCACCCGGCAAAAACACCAGGGCGCCCGTCGCCATGTTGGTGAGCGCGCACGAGGTAATGATGCGATTTGCCGCCGCGATGCGCATAAAGGCAAAGTTGGCGGCAAAAGCCGTCTCCTTGTCCGTACGATCGAGAATCCAGCGGGCAAGTGTCTCGAGCAGATAGGTCTTATCGGTCGCTGCCACCACGCCGAGCATGGGCGTAGATTCCTCAACGAACGGCACCTCGACGGCGGACTCGGCAAGCACGCACACGGGCGCGCCGGCAATCACGAGCTCCTGCACAGCACTCTCCAAGCGGTCAGATCCGCACGAGAGGACCAACACCACGTCGGTATCGGCCTTGGGAACGATACGGTCCTCCCCCAGGCGATCAACACGCACAATGCCCGAAGTCGTCTGCGGCACAAAGGCATCGCGCACCGTCTCGACCAAAAAGCGAGACGCAGTCGAATCAAGGTAAACCGAAACACGAACCGGCGTATCGGAATCCTTCTTAACAGACGCGCCCATCTTAAAAGCGCTGGTCAACTTATCTACGGGAATCTTCATGGCAAACCCCTCCAGCGGTTACGCGGCGCCCGAACGATGCCGCCATATGGATTGTACGATACCCACCGTCAGCAACTGAATCATCATCGACGACGAACCAAAACTAATAAACGGCAGCGGAATACCGGTAATCGGCATCATGCCAATGCACATGCCGATGTTCTCGAAGGTTTGGAACGCCCACATGCCGACGATACCCACGCACGATAGGCGCAAAAACAGTGACTCGCACTTAAAGGCAACGCGGATCGTCGAGAAAATCAGCATCACGTAGAGGCACAGAAGCAAAAAGGAGCCGCAGAAGCCGAACGTCTCGGACAGGAAGGCGAAGACGAAGTCGGTGTGGAACTCGGGTAGAAAGCCGCCGGCCGACTGCGTTGCGTGGCCCAGGCCCTTACCAAAGAAGCCACCCGAGCCGACGGCGATGAGCGACTGCTGCAGGTTGTAGGCATCATCCGAATTGGCATTGTCGGGGTCGATGAAGACTGTCAGACGGTTCATCTGATACTGCTTGATAAGCACATCGTGGCCAAGGAGCGAATCAAAGACCGAGTCGAGCGCCAAGATGAGCGCAATCAAGCCGACCAGCAGGGCCAAGGTCGACAGCACCCATTCGCGACGCGCACCGCTCATGCAGATGACGATGGCGCCCGACACCAGCACGACCAGACCCGAGCCCAGGTCGCCCATGGCGACGACGGCCAAAAACGGAATGGACAGCATGCCGCAGAGCTTAATGTAGTCGCGAACGGTATCGATACGCCCGTTGTACTGCGAGCCAAGCGTGGCCATAAAGAAGATGGTGATGAGCTTGGCGAGCTCAACGGGCTGGAAGGTCAGGCCGATACCGGGGATCTTGATCCAGCCCGTCATGCCCAGACCGCCCGTATAGGACAGGCCCGGAATCTTGGGCGAGAAGATCACAATAAGGTCAATGACGAGCAGCGCCGTCGAGAAATTGGAAATGCCACGCAGGTCGGTGCGCCAGACGAGCACCGCCAGCACCGCGCCAATGCCAATGCCCAGCAGGTGGCGCGAGAACGAGGCATCAGCCTTAAACTGCGAGGCCGACCAAATGATGATGGCGCCATAGGCAACGAGCGCGACGGTAGCCAGCAGCACACCGATATGCACCTTTTGGCGAAACGTGCTACGCGAGGCCGAAAGTTGCTTGTTGACGCGGTCCAGGCTGCTGCGAGAACCGGTTTTGGTTGAGCGGAACAGGTCCGCTGGCGAAAAGTCCATCGCAACCTCCTATCGAACCGAGGAATCGCCCGAGGCCGAAGAGGTATCGGGCTCGTCATAAATCACGCCGAGCACGTCACGCACGACATGCATCGCGGTATCTGAGCCGCCACCGCCTTGCTCCAAGATGGTGGCAATCACGTACTTAGGATCGTCAGCAGGGGCATAGGCGCAGAACCACGCGTATTCGTCCTCGCCGCTCTTCTCGCCCGTGCCCGACTTGCCGTATACCTGCGGCGTCAGGGTGCCAAAGTGAGCCGCCAGGGACGTCGATGCCGTGTAAATCACATCGTGCATGCCGTTGCGAACAAGAGCCAAATCCGAATCGCTGCTGATCTTGGCCTCCAGGCGCTTCTTCTTGCCCTTACCGTTGTACTTATAGGCATCGCCGTCGCCATCGCGCGACACGGCAGACAAAAACACGTGAGGCACGTACTGTTTGCCGCCGTTGGCAAGGCCCATGTAGGCGCAGGCCATCTGCAGCGGCGTCACCAAAATGTCGCCCTGCCCGATGGCAATGTTGGTCATATCGCCAGCGTTCCATTTGCGGTCTTCGGCAGAGGCATCGGTAAAGTACGACTCTTTCCACTCGGCATCGGGAATGCGGCCGGCACCCTCACTCGGAAGGTCGATACCACAGGTCTTGCCTAGGCCCCAGCGACGAAAGACCTCTTGCAGGCCCTCGGGGTGCTGGTCGTTGTAGAAAAACGCCTTGCCCATATCGTAGAACACGGGGTCGCAGGAATTGGCGATACCGGACTGCAGCGTCATCGTGCCGTGGCCGGAGTGCAGCCAGCAGTATTTTCCCCAAGATTTGCCCAAGCCGGTCCAATATCCCGTGCAGTTGGTCGTCTGACCCGAGGTATAGGTTCCAAACTCAAGGCCCGCCAAGGCCGAGAGCGGCTTAATGGTCGAAGCCGACATGTACTGGCCGCTAATAGCGCGGTTGAGCAGTGGGTGCGAACCCTCGTCGTCGTTGAGCTCGGTCCACACGTCGTTTGAGACGCCGCCGATAAAGACGGAAGGATCAAACTTGGGCTCACTTGCCATGCCCAGAATCTCGCCATTGTTGGGATCGAGGCACACCACGGCGCCGTTGCCGGCGTTGCTGTAGCCCGTGGTCTTGGCGAGTTCGATAGCGCTCGCAAGCGCCGTCTCGCAGGCTTGCTGAATCTTGAGGTCAAGCGTGAGCTTAATGTCGGAGCCGGCCTTGGCAGGCACGGCGCCGGCCTGTCCGGTCACGTTGCCCGAGGCATCGACCTTCACCGTCTGCTCGCCGCGAATACCCTGCAGCAAGTTCTCGTAGTAGCTCTCGACGCCCGCCTGGCCCACGATATCACCCGACTGGTACGTAATCTGACCGGCGGCGCTATCGTTATCGCCCGAAGCCTTCTTGTTCTGCGCCTCGAGCTGCTCGGAGGTAATGGTGCCGGTATAGCCCAAAATGTGACAGGCTGTCTCGCCGTACGGGTACTGGCGCTCGGTGCGCTCGGCAATCTTCACGCCCGGGAACTCGCCGGCATGCTCCTTGATATAGGCAACCGTGGAGCGGCGCACGTCCGTCGCGATGGTATGCAGGCTCTGAGCGCCCTCAGAATTGTCCTGGATATTGCGCAGCACCGCGACGTAGGGCATACCGAGCACGTTGGCAAGATGGCGCACCAGCACGGTGTCATCGGCCAGGTCGCGATAGGCGACAACGGCAAGTGAGGGACGGTTTTGCACAAGTGCCACGCCATTGCGATCAAGGATTCGCCCGCGCACAGCCGGCGTGGTGACGGTACGGGTCTGATTGCTCTTGGCCTGCTTGTCGTAGTAGTCCGACGAGACCATCTGCATACCCCACAGCTTGACGGCGAGCGCGGCAAACATCGCGCCCACGCCGGCGGTGAGGATGGAGAAGCGACCTTTGAAGGCGGTTGCGGCGGTATTGCCCTCGCCCTCGGTGGCGCGCGGGGCCGTTCCATGCTGTGTGTCGTAGGTAAAACGGGAATCGCCGCGGCGCATGATGACCAGCGCGACCACAATGGCCACGACCAGCACGATACCGGCGATGATAACCGTCATCTGGGAAGACATCTACGGGCCTCCCCTATTTGAGTTTGCGGGTCTTGGGCTTGAAACGCATGCCCGTCTGACGACCACCTCGTGCGGAGAATCCGTAACCGGACTGCGGCACGACACCGGACATCAAAAATGGAATGGCAACCAGACCCGTCAGGATCGAAGACGGCAGTGCGTGGCCAAAAATAGCCACCACGAAGCTCGTCTCCAGACCCATAAACAGCAAGATGATGCTGTAGACCACGTTGATGGCAAGCGCGAAGGCGCCCACGGTAATACCGCGCGCGCTCGGAGAGCCGCCCGTCTGACCGGCCGCGCTGTGCACCAGGGCAAAACTGCCCACCGTCAGCAGCAGCGACATAACGCCCACCGGAACGGCGGCGGAAAGATCATAGAACAGGCCACTGCAAAAACCGCAGACGACAGCACGCGTGGGATCGCCCGAAAACACGCTCAGGCACACCAGGATAATCATCAAGTTGACGCGACCGCCCGCGATAGAAATCTGCGGCGCCAGGCCCGCCTGCAGGAGCACGCAGGCAATGGCGGCGATAGCAAACGTACGGGAGCTCGCCCCTTGTTCGTGTAGATCCATGGACATGCCCTCCCTATTCGCTCGAGCCGGAATCGGTTGTCTCGGACGATTCGGAGCTCTCGTCCGAGTCCTCGTCCTTAGTCTTGGTCGCCGAATCGCGCGAGGTGCCCTGCGGTGCGCTGTTAGCAGAGCTCACGTCCTCGTCCGAGGCCGACTGCTCGTCGGTCAGCGAGGTGATGACGAGCACCTCCTCGTTATTCTCTGCCGTGGTCTGGGCGCGTACGACGATGGTGTAATACACATCGTTGGCCGACTTCTCCACCGAGGAAACAGTGCCGAGCGGCAGGCCCTTGGGGAACACGCCGCCAATGCCCGAGGTCACGATGATGTCGCCCACTTTGACGTCGGAGTCGACGCTCACGTACTCAAGGCGCAGGGTGCCATCGGGCTGGCCCTGCAGCATTCCCTGGGCGCGCGTGTCCTGCACCATAGCCGACACGCCCGAATTCTCATCGCCAATCAGGCGCACGGTGGAGGTCTTGGCCGATACCTCGATAATCTGGCCGATAACACCGGCGGAACTCGTCACGGGCATGTTGATGGTAAGGCCGTCGGCAGAGCCCTTGTCGATGGTAACGGTCGAGGTCCAGGCATCGCCCGACGCACCGACAATACGAGCAGCGGTCGACTTAAGGTTGTAGGTCGATTGCAGGCCGACCAGGCCCTCCAGGCGCTCGGCAGTCTTTTGAGCCTCGGAAAGCTCGGCGACCTTAGAGGTCAGTACCTCGTTTTGCTTCTTGAGGTCGTCGAGCGACTCCTGCGAAGCCGTGAGGTTGGAGAACACGTTGCCGATCGCGTTAAAGGGAGCCGCCACGGCCGAGCCCACAAAGCGCACCGGCGAGGTAATCGTCGTCACACCCGAGCGTACGGCATGAATCGGCCCGGCCTCGCCCTCACGGATATAAAACGTGAGCAGCAACACCGAAATCAGGCTGAAAACAATCAACGGGCGCATACCCGTTGATTGTCGCTTGGTATTCAGATTTGGAGAGAAACCCGAAGATCGTGCCAAATGGAATCCACCTTTTGGAAATTAAGCATTGGTTTGGACGAAGCCACCGTCAAAGGCGTTGGCCTCGAGCACGCGGGCGCAGCCGTTTACGACGTTATCGAGCGCCGTGGGGCTGACGTTGACCGAAACGCCGGTCTCGTCGCGCAGGCGCACGTCGAGGCCGCGCAGCAGCGCACCGCCGCCGGTCAGCAGAATGCCGTAGTACATAAGGTCCGAGGCAAGATCGGGCGGCGTGGCATCCAGAGCGTCCTTAACGGCCTTGGCCATCTCGTCGAGCGGCTTGTTGAGCGCGCGACGGATCTCCTCGCTCTCGATACGCACGGTCTTGGGCAGGCCCGTGATAACGTCGCGTCCGTTGACCTCGACGTCGAGCTCATCCTTGAGCGGCACGGCGGAGCCGACCTTAATCTTGATGTCCTCGGCCGTACGCTCGCCGATAGCCAGGTTGTAGGCATCGCGAACATGGGTGAGGATAGCCTGGTCGAACTCGTCACCGGCAATGCGGATGGACTGCGACACGACAATACCGCCCATAGCGATAACGGCGACCTCGGTGGTGCCGCCGCCGATATCGATGACCATGGAGCCCGTGGGCTCCTCGACGGGTAGGTCGGCGCCGATGGCAGCCGCCATGGGCTCCTCGATCAGATAGGCCTGGCGAGCGCCGGCCTGAATCGTGGCCTCAAAGACGGCGCGCTTCTCGACCGACGTGACGCCGGAGGGAACGCAGACGACGACGCGCGGACGCGGAGTCCACGGATAGCGCTTCTCGGAAGCCTTGTCGATAAAGTAGCGAAGCATGGCCTCGGTGACATCGAAGTCGGCGATGACGCCGTCCTTAAGGGGACGAACGGCCACGATGTTGCCGGGCGTACGGCCGAGCATTCGCTTGGCCTCGATACCGACTGCCAGGATGCGCTCGTCGTTCTTGTCGATAGCGACAACGGAGGGCTCGCGGATGACGATGCCCTTGCCGCGCACGGAGACGAGCGTATTGGCGGTGCCGAGGTCGATGGCGAGATCGCCCGCATAGCTACCGAAGAACATATCCATCAAAGAAAACAACGCAACTCCTGATGTGTTGGATGATTGCTGGAAAACTACTAGCCCATCATACTAGCGCAAGCCCGGCACCTCACTTGCGGTGAAGCGCCGGGCAGAGCCAAATCTCATAAGGTCACTACTGGTTGTCAGCGGCCGAGAAATCGATGTCGAGCGAGGAGACGGCCCAACCGATATGGTTGTCGGAGCGCACGAATTTAACGGTGTACTCCTGCTCGCCGCCCTTGGACAGCGAAGCCTTCACCTTGGCGGTGGTCTCGGTCATGGACTGATCCATACCCTCGATGGAGACGGTGGCGCCCTGCGGAATCGAGGAGATGATCATCGCCTTGGCGTCCTCGGACAGGCTCGAGGCCAGGCAGGACTCGGCCTTGGCGGTATCGCCGTCACCGGCAGCCTGGAACAGGTCGGTGATGACGGACTCCTGCGAGGGGTAGCCCATGCCGCGCGTATAAGCATAGCCAAGACCGCCGGCAGCGATCACGATGAGCAGAAGCAGCACCAGGAAGATCTTAAGACCCGTGTGGCGGTGGCGACGACGAACCTTGGCCTGTTTGCGGTCCTGCTGGACCATCTCGGACTCAGACAGCGTAAAGAAGCCGGTGTCAGAGGGGTCGGGCATAAACTGACCGGTCGCGCCCGTGGGATCGAGCGGGTCGACAGCGGGAGCGTCCATCGCGGGAGCCGGAGCCGTGGACATGGCCGTCTGGGCCGAAAGCGCGGCGAGCGAGTCGTGCACGCGGGCAAGCTCGTCGGCCTGCTCGGGCGTGAGCTGGTAGATGCCGTCGGCGGTGGCGGCGTTAAAGGCATCGAGCGCATCGGAGGGACGGCCGGCGGCGGAAAGCGCTTGGCCCATGCCGGCGTTGAGGGCGCGCGTATCGTCGCGCGGGCCGGCAAAGTCGATAGCCGTGCGGTAGGTCTCAACGGCGTCCGCGGGGCGGCCGAGCTTGATGAAGCAGCGGCCCAGATCGCCGAGGGCGGCGGCAGGAGCCGGGTTGGCGCCGTCGATGGCAGCCTGACGGAAGGCAGTACCGGCGTTCGCATAGTCGCCCGACTGGAACAGCGCGTTGCCCAGACCCAGGTAGGCCTTAAAAGGCGTGGCGTAGGAAGCGTCCTGGGTAGCTGCAGAGAACGCCTGGGCAGCCGTGGTGTAGTCGCCCACCGCGGCGAGTGCCTTGCCGCGGTTGGTGAGCAGGGCGCCGCGCTTGCCATAGGCGCCGTCGTTGAGGGCGGCAGCGTAGGCCTCGGCGGCCTCGGCGTACATGCCCAGATGCATCAGGGCGTTGCCGCGCAGGTGGTCGGCCTCACCCATGATCTCGTTGGGAGTCTTTGCCGCGCCAAGCATCTGGGCGGCAGCGGAAAAATCACCCGCGCGATAAGCGGCGCGGCCCTGTTGGATCAGCTGGCTATTCAAGGAAGTCCCCTTTACTCGTGAACGATCTCGACATGAACGATCTCGTCGCCGGCGCGCAGCTGCGAGATGACGTCGAGGCCCTCGACCGTGGTGCCAAAGACGGTATAGCCGGAGTCGAGGTTGTGCTGGGCACCCAGGCAGAAGTAGAACTGCGAGCCCGCGGAATCGGGATCCATGGAGCGGGCCATGGCAAGCGCGCCGTCAACATGGCTGTTACGCGGATTGGTGGCAAACTCGCCCTTGATGCAGTAGCCGGGGCCGCCGGTGCCGGGCATACCGTCGGGGCCCTCAAGGCCGGCAGCGACGTCGGCGCCGGACATATCGCGGGTATTGGGGTCGCCGCCCTGGATTACAAAGCCGGGCACATAGCGATGGAACTTAAGGCCGTCATAGAAGCCCATCGTGGAAAGCTCGCAGAAGTTCGCCACATGGATGGGGGCGCCCTCACCGTCAAACTTGACCTTGATGGTGCCCTTCGACGTCTCGATCACCGCGCACTCGTCACCGACGAGCTGGTACTCGGGCGTATAGAGCTCTTTCTTAAAACCAAACATGTGGTTCCTTCCTCGTGCGTTTAAAGCATATTTGTACGAATTGTAGCAATAAGCACGGGCTTCCATCAATTGCGCACGCAGGTTATGCCGCCGGAGGGCAACAAATTACGAACGCTGCTGCGGCCTCCACGCGCTCACGTTGGCGTCGTACTGGTTAAGCGCGCTGTTGCCGCCTTGTGCGATGGGCGCCAGGATCTCACTCTGACGGGCGCTCAGCGACTCGCCGTCGGGAATGGACAGCGAGATATCCCAGCTCTGGCAGATCACGTCGACACGTTCGTACATCCACTGGGCAAGCTGCTTTAGATGATCGATGTCCTCCGCATAGACCGTGTCGTCCTGAACCTTGAGGTTGTTGAGCTCATCCTGGGTCTTTTTAATCTGGTCGCGCAGGGCATAAGCGCTCTGTGACAGCTCCTGGCGGGTGGAAAGCGGTGTACGCAGATAGCCGTTATTAAACGAATCGATGACCTCGCCGATCTGATCCTCGTCGCTGTACGACACGATGGTCTGGTACAGGCCGTCGAGCTTGGTGTAGAGCTGGTCGTCGGTTAAGACAGTCTCCTCCTGAACGACCTCGGACGCATCCTCTTGCTTGGGCTCTTTCTCGGTGGCCTCGCCCTTTTGGCGCGACGGGAAGGTGGTCTTGGCGGCCTGGCCAAACTGGTCGTAGAAGCCGGGCATGACGCCCATGGGATCGGCAGTCACAAACCAATACGCACCACCGCACACGGCGGCGAGCACCGCGATGACGATGAGCGGTTTGGGGATATGGCGCTTGTGCTTGTGATAGGCATCCTCGTCGGGGTGGACCTTGCGCTTGGACTTTTGCTTTTTGGGCTGGGCATCATCGCGCAGGGACACCGGCGTGGGGATATCGACCTTTGGGATACCAAAGTCCCTATCGAAGGCAGGCAGCACGCAGGTCTCGTTGGGGTCGGCTGCGTCGGAGAGCACCGCAGCGGCAGATGCCGGCGCGTGGGGCACCTCGGTATCGATCTGCTCCTGCGTCAGGCGCGGAAAGCCGGCCGTGCGCCCTGCGGCCAGGTCGGATGCCGCCGCGTCCTCAGAAAGGATGCCCGGCGCGGGGCGTCCACACTTGGGACAGGTACGGTCATGCGGGGACAGACGGGCGCCGCAGCCGTCGCAGAACACAAACTCGGTATGCTCGGGGCCATCTCCCGGACCAACGTATGCGTTGCAATAGGGGCAGAACGAGGCGCCGTCCTCGATGGTCTTTAGGCAATGCGGGCAGATCACGGCATCCTCTTTCCGAAGCAATTCAAACAATCGAGGTTAGAGCATAACATCGACACGGCCCCACAAGCGCAAGGCACCAATTCAACATCGCCAGAAAAATCATCCCTAAAGGCAGCGAACTACTTCTTTTTCTTGGGCATCGAAACTTTGATGCCCTGGGGCGATTTGGTCACGCGGGAGCGCTTAACGCCGGCGCTCTTCATTTTCTTGGGCTGGGTCTGGGCCACGCCCTCGAGTGCGCGGGCCTCGGCCTCACGAACGGTGCGAGCTTCGCGGCGCTGCGCCATGTCGGCGGCGACGCGCTTGGCAAAACGCTCCGCCGTCGAACCCGTCGAGCTCACCTTGCCGCCGCCGCGACCCAGGCGAACACGCACGCCACGGCCAAAGCCGGTGGCCGCATGACGGCGACGGGGCTTAATCGAGTCCATCATCGTGGCAAGCTTAAAGAACACCGCACAGGTAAAGACGACGATAGCCGCCAAGATGACAATCTGACCCATCGACAAGTTGGCAATCGACAGCAGCTCCGGGAACCCGATAACGCCCGTCAGGATGCCGGCGACGACAAACACGAAAAGCACCACGCGCAAGGGCGTGAGCGGCTGCGAGATGCGCCAGATCAGGCTGACACTCGCCGCGCACGACGTGAGCAGGCACATGGTCGAAAGCGTAAGCTGGCTAAAGCCAAATACGCGCGCCACAAAGATATCGAGCGCCGCGGCCAAAATAACCGCAATCGACGCCGGCAGCGCACGCTTAAGCACGTTGGTCAAGAACGACCCTTTCACGCGGGCGTTGTTGGGCTCCAGGCCCAGCACAAAGCCCGGCGCGCCGATGCAGAAGAAGTTGATGAGCGTCATCTGAATGGGCTCAAAGGGATACGGCGGCAGCGCGATGCACAGCGCCGCCAGGCCCATCGAGAAAAGCGTCTTGGTCAAAAAGAGCGCGGCAGAGCGCTGCAGGTTATTGATAGAACGACGGCCCTCGGCCACCACAGCGGGCATCGAGGCAAAGTCGTTATCGACGAGCACGATCTCGGCCACATTGCGCGCAGCATCGGAGCCGGCGGCCATCGCCACGGAGCAGTCGGCCTCCTTGAGCGCCAGCACGTCGTTGACGCCGTCGCCCGTCATGGCCACGGTGTGCCCGCGGCGTTTGAGGGCCTGTACGAGCTCGCGCTTCTGCTGCGGCGTCACACGCCCAAAGACGTGGTAACGGTCCACTGCCGCATCAATCTTGGACGGTGTATCGAGGGTTGTCGCGTCCACGTAAGCATCGGCGCCCGGCACGCCCACCACGCGCGCGATCGACGACACCGTACGCGGGTCGTCGCCGCTGATCACGTTGAGGGTCACGCCCTGCTCGTTAAAGTAGCCGATAGTCTCGGCTGCCGAGGTACGAATCTCGTCACGAATAGTCACAAAACCCACGGGCTCGGCCTCGCCCACCATATCGCCATCGGGCGAAAAGCCGTCCACGCGGGCTACCACAAGCACGCGGCAAGTGTCGGCAAGCTCGGCCACACGATTCTCGACCTGCGCAAATGCGCGATCAGAGAGCACAAACTGCGCGGCGCCCATCACATAGGAGCCCTGCGCAAACGACGCGCCGCTCCACTTTTTGGACGACGAGAACGGAATGACCGACAGCGGCTCGGACACCTCGACCGGACGATCGGCGTAGTAGTTGAGCAGCGCCTGGCAGGTCTCGTTGGCATCCGCCGAGGTCGCACGCGCCACGTTGGCGAGCGCAAAGTCGAGCACCGTGGTCTCGACGGGGACAGCCGCCTCGTCCGAGTCCGCGCCAAAGCCAACACCCTCAACAGGCAGCGGGTAGGTGCCCTCGACCTCCATACGGCCCGAGGTAATGGTGCCCGTCTTGTCCAGGCACAGCACGTCGACGCGCGCGAGCGTCTCGATGCAGTAGAGCTGCTGCGCCAGCACCTTGCGACGTGCCAGGCGCACCGTGGCAATCGCGAGCACCGACGAGGTCAGCAGCACCAGGCCCTGCGGAATCATGCCCAGCAGGGCACCCACCGTGGACAGCAGCGCCGAAGAAGGCACACGACCAGCCAGCAGCTCAGAGAAGCACCAGGAAAGCGCGCTATCGCCCGGGGTTCCCGCGGCATCCCACAGCTCGCTCACACTCGAGGTAAAGAGCGCCAGACCAAGCGGAATCATGATAATGCTCGCGAACCGCACGATGGCGTTGAGCGCGTTCATGATCTCGGAATTGACCTTTTTGACGTACTTGGCCTCGTTGTTGATCTTTGCCACGTAGTTATCGGCGCCGACATGGATCACGCGGGCGCGCAGCAGGCCCGAGTCGATAAAGCTGCCGCTCATGAGCTCGGAGCCTGGTTGTTTCTTAATGAGGTCACTCTCGCCCGTCAGTAGGCTCTCGTTGACGAGCGCCTCGCCCGACACTACCACGGCGTCGGCGGGAATCTGGTCACCGCGCCCCAGGCGAATGATATCGTCGAGCACGATCTGGTCCAGGTCGAGCTCCACCTCGGCGCCGTCGCGCACCGCGATGGCCTTCTTAGAGGTGAGCAGCGTAAGCTTGTCGACCATCCGCTTGGAACGCATGGACTGAATGACGCCAATTGCCGTGTTCAAGAACACCACGAACAGGAACGTCAGATTCTTAAACGAACCGGTCAGCAACACCAAAATCGCCAAGACCACGTTGATCAAGTTAAACAACGTGCAGAGGTTCTCGATGATGAGCTCGCGGACCGACTTGGTCTTGAGCTCCATGTTGCGGTTGATCTTACCAGCGGCGATGCGCTCCTCGACCTCGGCGGTCGAGAGTCCGCGCTCGATATCCGTTGCTGCCATACCACGTCCCATCATGTCGCGTCGGTATAAGAAAACCGCCCGGACCATGCGAGGTTCGGACGGTCTTACGTTCGATGGTGCCCCATGTTGGATTCGAACCAACGGCCTTCTGCTCCGGAGGCAGACGCTCTAATCCCCTGAGCTAATAGGGCGAACGGTAGGCATTATACCCAAGTGCGCCACGGGCTAACAAAATAATAGAAAAAGCTTTGCAATTACGTGGGAAACGCGCCGCGACGGCGCGCTTTAGGCGGCAAAAGCGAATCAGATAGTATAAACTCTCATGCACATATATAACGGCTCGCGATGCGGGCCGTTTTTGCAAGGGCTATCCATCGAGGTGAGAGGCACACCATGATTGCGATTTTAAAGCAGAGCGCCAGCGACGAGGCCGTCAGCCACATCGTCAGCTGGATTGAGAAAAAGGGACTCAAAACCGACGTCTCGCGCGGCGAGAACGAGACCATCATCGGCCTGGTGGGCGATACGACCAAGATCGACCCGTTCCTGCTCGAGTCCATGGACGTCGTCGAGCGCGTGCAGCGCGTCTCCGAGCCGTTCAAGCGCGCCAACCGCAAGTTCCACCCCGAGGACTCCGTCATCGACTGCGGCCACGGCGTCAAGATCGGCGGCGACCAGTTCCAGGTCATCGCCGGCCCGTGCTCCGTCGAGGGCGAGAACCTCATCCGCATCGCCCGCCGCGTGAAGGCCGCCGGCGCCACGATGCTGCGTGGCGGCGCCTACAAGCCCCGCACCTCCCCGTACGCCTACCAGGGCATGGGTCCCGCCGGCCTGGACCTGCTGTGCGAGGCATCCGCCGAGCTCGACATGCCGATCGTCACCGAGATCATGGACCCGCGCGACGTGCAGGTCTTCTTGGATAAAAAAATCGACGTCATGCAGATTGGCGCTCGCAACGCCCAGAACTTCCCCCTGCTCAAGGAGGTCGGCAAGACGCAGACCCCGATCCTGCTCAAGCGCGGTATGTCCGGCACCGTCGACGAGCTGCTCATGGCAGCCGAGTACATCATGAGCGAGGGCAACGACAACGTCATCCTGTGCGAGCGCGGCATCCGCACCTTCGAGACCCGCACCCGCAACACCTTCGACCTCAACGCCGTGCCGGTGCTGCACCACCTGTCGCACCTGCCCGTCGTCGCCGACCCCAGCCACGCCACCGGTTACACCCGCTATGTTGAGCCCATGGCGCTCGCCGCGACTGCCTGCGGCGCCAACGGTCTGGAGATCGAGGTCCACGACGACCCGAGCCACGCATGGTCCGACGGTGCTCAGGCCCTCACCCCCGACCAGTTCGACGACACCATGCGCCGCATCCGTGCCATCCGCGAGGTCGTCTGCCAAGAGACCGTTCAGGAGTAGCCCATGGGTACGGTGAGAAACGCACGCGTTAACCAGGGTGGCCCCAAGTGCGCCGGCATCGTGGGCCTGGGCCTCATCGGCGGCAGCTTTGCCCGCGGCTATGCGCAGGCGGGCGTCCGCGTGCTGGCCTGGGACCCCGATGACGACGTCATGACGGCCGCCAGCATGGGCACCGTTGCCGGCGAGCTCAACGACGAGACGCTCGGTGAATGCGACATCATCGTCCTGGCATGCTACCCCGAGGCCTGCATCGAGTGGCTCGAGGCGCACGCCCAGGCACTCGCCGACGCCACCGACACCGAGGCCATCATGGGCCCCGTGGTGATCGACACCGTGGGCGTCAAGGGCATCGTGTGCGAGCGCGCCTTTGAGCTTGCCCGCGAGCACGGTTTTTACTTTGTGGGCGCGCATCCCATGGCAGGCACGCAGTTCTCGGGCTACGCGCATTCCCGCGCCGACCTGTTCCAGGACGCACCGCTCGTGCTTGTACCGCCCGCAGCGGACGACGCACTAAAGCTGGAGCTTTTGGGCCAGGTGCGCGAGATGGTACGTCCCTTAGGCTTTGGCAAGTTCAGCGTAACGAGTGCCGCCGAGCACGACCGCGTCATCGCCTTTACGAGCCAGCTCGCGCACGTCGTCTCCAACGCCTACGTTAAGAGCCCGACCGCTCAGGTACACCACGGCTTTTCGGCCGGCAGCTACCGCGACCTCACCCGCGTGGCACACCTCAATCCGCAGATGTGGTCCGAGCTCATGATCGACGACGCCGATGCGCTCGCCTTCGAGATCGACCATCTGATCGAATCGCTCGGCGCCTACAGCCGCGCCCTTAAGGACCGCGACCAGCGCTATCTGGAGAATCTCCTTGCCGAGGGCGACCGCATTAAGCGCGCGCTCGACGACGAGGCCTCCCACTAGACCACCCATCACGCCAGGTCGAAAGGACCGAAGCTTATGGCGATTACTATCGATATCGACACTGCACGCCCCTACCAGGTGCATGTGGGCACGTTTTTGCTGGAGCAGGCAGGTCCGCTCGTACGCGCCACCGCCGGCGGCACCCGCGCCGTCATCGTGACGGACACCAACGTGGGCCCGCTCTATCAGATGCCCGTTAATCAGAGCCTCGAATCCGCAGGCTACGAGGTGAGCATCTGCACTTTCGAGGCCGGCGAGGCCCATAAGCGTGCCGAAACCTATGTTGCCATTTTGGAGTTTGTGGCCGAACACGAGCTTTCGCGCTCCGACGTGATCGTGGCGCTCGGCGGCGGCGTCGTGGGCGACGTGGCGGGCTTTGTGGCCGCCACCTACATGCGCGGCTGCAAGTTTGTGCAGATTCCCACAAGCCTGCTCGCCATGGTGGATTCGTCGGTCGGCGGCAAAACGGCCATCGACCTGGCAGCCGGTAAGAACCTGGCCGGCGCCTTTTGGCAGCCGAGCGTGGTTATCGCCGACGTGGGATGCCTTGCCACCCTCACGCCCGAGCAGTTCGCCGACGGCTGCGGCGAGGTCATCAAGCACGCCGTGATCGCCGACCCCGAGCTCTTCGCCGAGCTGGAGAAGACACCGCTCACGCTTGAGCTGCTCAACCGCGACGTGGCCCGTGTGGCGCTCATCATCGCCCGCAATATCGACATCAAGCGCGCCGTGGTCGTTGCCGACGAGCGCGAAACCAATCAGCGCAAGCTCCTCAACTTTGGCCACAGCGCCGGGCACGCCGTCGAGGCCTGCGAGCACTTTGAGCTCGGCCACGGCAACTGCGTGTCGATTGGCATGGGCATCATCACGCGCGCCGCAGCCCTGCATGGCATTTGCGACGCCGAGCTGCCCGATCGTATTGAGGAGCTCTGCGCTCGCCACGGCCTCAAGACCCGCTGCGAGCTAGATGCCGATGCCGTCTTTGCCGAGGCGCTCCACGACAAAAAGCGCGCGGGCGACACCATCGACCTGGTAATTCCGCACGACATTGGCCGTTGCAGCATCGACCGCACGCCGCTTTCCACCTTCCACGATTTAATTGCCGAGGGCCTCGGCCAGAAGGGAGACGTTTCCGCATGTTAGCCCGCATCACCCCGTCCCCGCTCAAGGGCACTGTTCCCGCCATCGCGTCCAAATCGATGGCGCATCGCCTCATCATCTGCGCCGCACTTGCCAACGGCGAGACGCACGTGACCTGCAACACGACCTGCGCCGACATCGAGGCCACGGTGCGCTGCCTTACGGCGCTCGGCGCCCGCATCGAGACCGTCGAGGACGGCTTCCAGGTCCACCCCACCATGAAGAGCGTTGAATTTGGCCTGCTCAAGGCCCTTGCCGGCGGCACGCTCGACTGCGGTGAAAGCGGCTCCACGCTGCGCTTCATGCTGCCTGTCGCGTGTGCGCTGGGCGCGGAGGCAACCTTCGTGGGCCAGGGCCGCCTGGGCGCCCGCCCGCTCTCCCCGCTCTCGAGCGAGATCATTGCCGCCGGTTGCGACCTGCAGGGCCTAGGCGGTTTTCCGCTCAAGACGAGCGGCCGCATGCGCCCGGGCACCTTTGAGCTTCCGGGCAACGTAAGCTCGCAGTATATCTCCGGCCTGCTGCTGGCGGCCCCGCTTTTGGCTCAGCCCTCCTGCGTGCAGGTGACCGGCCTCATCGAAAGCCGCCCCTATATCAACCTGACCATCCAGGCCATGAAGGCCTTCGGCGTCGAGGTCAACGTCGAGCGCATTCCGGCCAAGGACGGCAAGCCCGAGGTCACGAACTTCCGCGTGAACAGCGGCTCGTACCGCACGCCCGGCAGCGTAGCCGTCGAGGGCGACTGGTCCAACGCCGCCTTTTGGCTGTGCGCCGGTGCCATCGGTACCGACCCCATCACCGTCGAGGGCGTGTCGCTGAGCTCCGCACAGGGTGACCGCAACGTGCTCGCCGCGCTTTCGCGCTTTGGCGCCCGCATTGTGCGCTCCACGAACGCCGCGACCGTCCAGTCCGACAAGCTCGCCGGCTTTGAGATGAGCGCCCACGACATTCCGGACCTGGTGCCCGTCATCTCGGCCGTGGCATCGCTGGCTCAGGGCCGCACGTTCATCCGTGACTGCGCGCGCCTGCGCATCAAGGAATCTGACCGTCTGGCCACCACCACCCGCGAGCTCACCGCGCTGGGCGCGCAGGTGCGCATCGCCGGTGACGACCTCATCATCAAGGGCGTCGATGCCTTTACCGGCGGCGAGGTCGATTCGCACAACGACCACCGCATCGCCATGATGGCCGCTATCGCCGCAAGCCGCGCCGCCGGCGAGGTCGTGATTCACGGCGCCGAGGCCGTCAACAAGTCTTATCCCGATTTCTTCGACCACTACCGCCTGTTGGGCGGCAAGGTCACGCTCGAGGAGGAATAGCATGTCCTCGACCTTTGGCAACGTCTTGCACGTAAGCATCTTCGGCCAGTCGCACTCCCCCGCCATCGGCTGCTCGCTCGATGGCATTCCGGCAGGTATCGCTGTTGACCTGGAGCGGTTGCAGGCCTTTTTGGACCGTCGCGCCCCCGGCCGTGACGAGACCGCGACCAAGCGCCGCGAGGCCGACGCCGCGCACATCATCGCCGGCGTGGTCGATGGACACACCACGGGCGCGCCTATCGCCACAATCATCGAGAACACCAACACGCGCTCCAAGGACTACTCCGAGCTGCGCCGCAAGCCCCGCCCGGGCCATGCGGATTTCCCGGCACGCGTGAAGTACCACAACATGCACGACGTCGCCGGCGGCGGACACTTCTCCGGCCGCCTGACGGCGCCCCTATGCATCGCGGGCGGCATCGCGCTGCAGGCGCTCGAGGCCCGCGGCATTAAGGTCATGGCGCATGTGGCGCAAATCGGTGGCATCTCCGATCTGCCCATGGACGACATGGTCTACCGCGAGGCCGACCGCAAGGCGATTCTTTCGAACGACCTACCGTGCATTGACGCCGCAGCTGGCGGTCGCATGCGCGGGGAGATTCTGGCCGCGCGCGACGAGCTCGACAGCATCGGCGGCATCGTGGAATGCGGTATCTACGGCCTGCCCGCGGGCATCGGCGACCCCATGTTCGACGGCATCGAGAACCGCATCGCGCAGATCGCGTTTGGGATTCCCGCCGTGAAGGGCGTGGAGTTTGGCATGGGCTTTGCCGTCGCGGCCATGCGCGGCAGCGAGAACAACGATCCGTATCGCATCGACGCCGAGACCGGCAAGATCGAGGTCGAGTCCAATAATGCCGGCGGCATTCTGGGCGGCATTTCGACTGGCGCACCCGTCATGTGGCGCATGGCCGTAAAACCCACGCCCTCCATTGGCCGCGAGCAGCGGACGGTGGACATGGACGCCATGGAAAATGCCGAGCTCTCGGTCCACGGCCGCCACGACCCCTGCATCGTCCCGCGCGCCGTCCCCGTAGCCGAAGCAGCCGCAGCGCTGGCCATCTGGGATGCCCTCCTAGAAGACGCCGCCCAGCGCTAAAAATCTCCGGGGACCAACTCCGGCCCCCACGCCCACCCAGTGAAAGGGGTCCCAATGGACCTTGCTGACATCCGCCAGACCATCGATGGCATCGACACCACGCTCCTCAACAGTTTTGTCGAACGCATGGACATTGCCACCGAGGTCGCCAAGTCAAAAATCGAGATGGGCAAGGCCGTCTTCGACCCCGCCCGCGAGCGCTCCAAACTCAACAACCTTGCCGGCCGCGCGCCCGAGCGCTACGAGGCGCAGACCATCACGCTGTTCCGCCTCCTCATGAGCATGAGCAAGGCCGAGCAGCAGCGCTATATCAACGAACTTAAGGGCATCACGGTCTCGCAAAAGGCCCATGCCACTGCCGAAGCCTTCGATACGCCCTTCCCCCAGACTGCCAGCGTCGCCTGCCAGGGCGTTGAGGGCGCCTACAGCCAGATCGCCGCGTGCAAGCTCTTCGACGTGCCCGATATCGCATTCTTCGAGACCTTCGAAGGTGTCATGCGCGCTGTGCGCGACGGATTCTGCGAGTTTGGCGTACTGCCCATCGAAAACTCCACCGCAGGCTCGGTCAACGCCGTCTACGACCTGCTCGCGCAGTTCGACTTCCACATCGTGCGCTCGCTGCGCCTCAAGATCGATCACAACCTGCTCGTCAAACCCGGCACCAAGCTGCAGGATGTTCGTGAGGTCTACAGCCACGGTCAGGCCATCGCGCAATGCGCCGGCTTTATCGATGCGCACGGCCTGCACGCCACCAAGTATCTCAACACGGCTATGTCGGCCGAGATGGTCGCCAACTCCGAGCGCACCGACGTCGCCGCCATCGCCTCGCGCAGTTGCGCGACGCTCTACGGCCTGGAGGTGCTGGAGCCCAACATTCAGGACTCGGACAACAACTACACGCGCTTCGTCGTCATCAGTCGCGAGCCCCGTGTCTACCCCGGCGCCAACCGTACTTCGCTCATGATCACCACGGCCAACGAGCCGGGCGCCCTCTACCGCGTGCTCGAGCGCTTCTATGCGCTCAACATCAACCTTATCAAGCTCGAGAGCCGCCCCATCCCCGGGCGCGACTTTGAGTTTATGTTCTACTTCGATCTGGACTGTCCCTTTGGCAGCAAAGCCCTCGACGACCTGCTCGACTCGATTGACGACGTGTGCGAGAGCTTCACCTACTTTGGCAGCTACACGGAGGTGCTCTAGATGACTGACGTCGCCACAACCCGCCCCTACGGCGTGCTGGGCCGCGTGCTGGGCCACAGCTACACCCCGACCATCTATAAGGAGCTCGCGGGGCTTGAGTACGTGCGTTTTGAGCGCGAGCCCGAGGATCTTGAGGCCTTTATGACCGGCGATGAGTGGGAGGGCACCAACGTGACCATTCCCTACAAGCGCGCCGTCATGGACTACCTGGACGAGCTAAGCCCGCTCGCCGAACGCATGGGCAACGTCAATACCATCACACGCCTAGCCAACGGCCGTCTGCGCGGCGACAACACCGACTACTTCGGCTTCCAGTGCCTGGTCGAGGAGCTGGGTGTGGAGATTGCCGGCAAGAAGGTCCTCGTGCTCGGAGCCACCGGCGGCGCCGGCACCACTGCCAGCATGGTGCTCGGCGACCTGGGCGCCATCGTCGTGCCGGTCGGCCGCACGAGCGAAGTCAACTACGACAACATCGCGCAGCAGTCCGACGCCGCACTGCTCGTCAACTGCACGCCCGCCGGCATGTTCCCCCACTGTCCCGACGCCCCCTGCACACTCGAGGGGCTCAATGCGCTCGAGGGCGTTATCGACATTGTCTACAACCCCGCTCGCACGGGACTCATGCTCGAGGCCGAGCGCCGCGACATCCCCTGCATCGGCGGTCTGCTCATGCTCGTGGCCCAGGCGGCGCAAGCCGTTGAGCGCTACACCGGCCAGGTCACTCCGCGCGAGCGCATTCTGGACGTAACGGAGCGCCTGTCACGCCGCGAACAGAACATCGCGCTGATCGGCATGCCGGGCTCGGGCAAGACCCGTGTGGGCGAGCAGATTGCCCTGCTCACGGGGCGAGAGCACATCGATCTGGATCGCGCCCTCGAGGAGCGCCTGGGCATGCCCTGCGCCGACTTTATCGTCGAGCGCGGCGAGGCGGCGTTCCGCGAACAGGAGACGGCGGCGCTGGCCGACATCTCCAAGCGCAGCGGCCTGGTGCTTTCCACCGGCGGCGGCGTGGTCACGCGCGACGAGAACTACCCGCTGCTGCACCAGAACAGCCAGATCGTGATGCTCAACCGCAAGCTCGACGAGCTCGCCCACAAGGGCCGCCCCATCACGGCGCGCGATGGCATCGACA
Source organism: Coriobacteriaceae bacterium (assembly GCA_905194345.1). Taxonomy (GTDB): domain Bacteria; phylum Actinomycetota; class Coriobacteriia; order Coriobacteriales; family Coriobacteriaceae; genus Collinsella. Next base: position 10,345 of record CAJJRZ010000006.1, on the reverse strand, counting down.
AGCTCGCCGAGCAGCGCATGCCGCGCTACCGCTCCTGGGCCGACTACATCATCGACTCACGCGACTGCGCCGCCAACACCGCCCAAGCCCTCCTCGACACCCTCCCACCCGCTCTCTAACCAAAACCACCACAAAGGGGACAGGCGCCTTTGTGGTGGTTTTCCAATCGCAAAGGAAGCAACCATGAAAGCACTCGTCATCAACGGCCCCAACCTCAACATGCTCGGCATTCGCGAGCCGGGCATCTATGGCAGCGACAACTACGACCGCTTAGTGCAGATCTGCCAGGAGGCAGGTGCCGCACAGGGCTTCGACGAGATCGAGGTCTTCCAGTCTAACCACGAGGGCAGCATCGTCGACAAGATCCAGGAGGCCTACGGCAAGGTCGACGGCATCGTCATCAACCCGGCCGCTTATACGCATACGAGCGTGGCGATCCTCGATGCCCTCAAGGCCGTCGCCATCCCGGCTGTGGAGGTCCACATCAGCGCCGTAGAGACACGCGAGGACTTCCGCCAGGTGAGCTATGCACGCCTGGCCTGCTTCGCCACCATCACCGGCGAAGGCCTCCAAGGCTACGCCCACGCGCTGGAGCTGCTGAGGGAACGTCTCGAAAAGTAGCCTCGCGAGCAAATCCATCAACGCGATTCACACGCTAATAATGCCAGTGCCGCCAGCAGCAACCTCGCTACTGGCGGCACTTTATTACTGGCATATAATCATTGCAGTCACACAACGTCTGGAGACGCGCATGTTAAGCATCCATCTGGGGGATTACCCCGGTTCCATCTACGATACCGAAACCTATTTTAGGAACTCATACTTGGACTCATGGTTCGAAGACCCTATGGCCGCACAGATTATTAAAAGCGTGGACGGATCAGAGCTCATCGGTCCCCACAACATCGTAAGCAAACAGCTGGGCTCGATCACCCCACTCGAACTGTCCGGCGGCGTTAAGACGCTGCTGCTGGTGCGCAATCTCCCAAATATGGTGTTCAACGCATCCACCTGCGGAGACAACTGTGCCCGCTGGCTACTCAAGATCGGCAAAGAGCAGGATGTGATGGTGACCTTATACCACATCATGAAATTCCCCTGGAAGAGCTTTGAAATCCGCATTGAAAACGATGGCCGCATCGTCAGAAACATGCAGGAGTTTGTCGGCGCCACGAATGACTTTTTGGATGTTGATGAGTAATGAAGGGAACGCATACCGTTGTCGTAGAGCGTGCAAAGGTCAAATACACACTCACGTTTAAGCGCAATATTTCCTTTATACGCGGCAACAGCGGCACGGGTAAAACGACGCTCATCTCGATGATTCGCGACTACAACGACCGAGGACCGGAAAGCGGCGTTGCACTCAGTTGCGACGTGCCTTGCGAAACGCTTTCCGGCAGACGCTGGGAGCGCGAGCTATCGATCATCGAAGATTCAATCGTCTTTCTAGATGAGGGTAACGAGTTTATCTACTCAAAGGACTTCGCCAAAGCCGTCAACGGCTCGTCCAACTATTTTGTTCTGATATCTCGTCGCGATGCCAACGAGCTCCCCTACAGCGTTGATGAGATCCTGAAGCTAGTCAACACGACAAGTAAAACAATCAATGGCCGCAAGAGCGACAGGCGCTTCTACTCGGTGACCAAGCCGCTATATGACCACACGGCAAGTATGCTGTATCAGGATCTAAATGTTGGATTCGAGGTACCCGACGCCGTAGTTGTCGAGGATAGCAAATCTGGCTATCAATTCTACGACGCTCTTTGCAACCGACTCGGGATCCCCTGCTATACCGCCACCGGCGTTGCGAATCTAAAACGTACGATTCACGAATGTCCCGAGCAAAACATCCTTGCTATTGGAGACGGAGCAGCATTTGGTCCCTACATCGAAAAGGTGCTCGGACAGCGCGTTTACAAGAACGTACGCTTGTTCCTCCCCGAATCATTCGAGTGGACACTCCTGCAATCTGGCCTCATTCCCAGTAACGATATCTTAAAAATCCTCGAGGATCCCTCAAGCTATATCGAAAGCCGCGACTACCTGAGCTGGGAGCGGTTCTTCACCGATGTGTTGATCAAATACTCGGCAGACACTCGCTACGCCTACAGAAAGGTAAAGCTCAATGAGCAGTACCTGAGGCCGCAGGCGATGAATGCAGTTGCAAACGTCTTGCCCGAGTGCCTGAAGGCAGACTAGATACAGCGGGGAGGGCCAAGTTGGTCCTCCCCGCTTTTGTTACGCCTTCTTGATCACGTACGCCAATCCAATATCGCAGGCACAGCGTACGATTGACGCGAAGAACCACGATGCTGGCAGCGTCATAAGCAGAGGCTTGCTCACGCTCGGCTCCAGCCCCTTTTGGCGCGCCGTATAACCAATCCACATCAGCAGCACAATAGCAGCTCACGCCACGGCTTCGGCCTAAACGTATACCCGGCAAGAACAAAGAACACCGGCATGTGAAAAAGCCCAGACCACAAGCGGTCTGGGCTTAATAAACGATGGTGCTCCATGGCGGATTCGAACCGTCGACCTTGGGATTAGAAGTCCCCTGCTCTATCCAACTGAGCTAATGGAGCAAATAGCCGCACGCCCAAGCAAGCGCAAGCCTGTCAGGCACAAGTAATTATAACCTAGTTGAACTGCTCGCGATACGCCTTGCAGACCTCATCAACCGGGCCGTCCATGCGAAGGTCACCCTTCTCAATCCAAACGGCACGCTGGCAGATGCGCTCAACCTGCTCCATAGAGTGCGAAACGAACAGAACCGTCACGTCGCCGCTCTGGATAAAGTGCTGGATACGGTCCTCGCACTTCTGCTGGAAGAACACATCACCGACGGACAACGTCTCGTCAACGATCAGAATATCGGGCTCGGTAATCGTCGCGATTGCAAAGGCGATACGCGCCACCATGCCCGAGGAGAAGTTCTTAAGCGGCATATCGACAAAGTTCTGCAGCTCAGCGAATTCGATAATGCCGTCAAAGTTGGCATCGATGAACTCCTTGGTATAGCCAAGCAGGGCGCCGTTCAGATAGATGTTCTCGCGGGCGGTCAGCTCGGGGTCAAAACCAGCACCAAGCTCAATCAGCGGCGCGATGTTACCGTGCACCTTAACGCTGCCCTCGCTAGGCTCAAGCACGCCAGCGATAATCTTGAGCATCGTAGACTTGCCGGAACCATTGGTGCCGACCAGACCCACGACCTCACCGCGATGAATATCGAACGAGATGTGCTTAAGCGCCCTAAACTCCTCAAAGAACAGCTCGTGCTTGGCAAGCTTAATGAAGTACTCCTTGAGGTTGGTCAGCGACTCGGACGCCATGTTAAAGATCATGGTGACGTCGTCGACCTCGACAGCCAGAGGCTGCTCGCTGTAATCAACAACAGATTCAGTCATCACAGCACTCCTTAGATGTAGAGGATGAACTTGCGCTCGGACTTATGGAACACGGTATAGCCAATAACAAGCGCAAGAACCGCCCAAGCAGCGCACATACCAAACGTCATAAGCGAGGGCGTAGTCTGGAACAGAAAGATATCGCGCATAAACTGCAGGTAGTTGTACATGGGGTTCGCATACATCAAGATACGCACGAGATGCGGCATTTGCGCAATATAGTCAGTCGTCCAGAAGATGGGCGTAATATAAGTCCACGCCGTAATGACGACGCTCCACAGATGCATAACGTCGCGGAAAAAGACCGTAAGGGCAGAAAGCATCATGCCCAGGCCCATGCAGAAGCACATAAGCAGCAGCAGGCAAACCGGCAGCAGAATCAGATGCCAAGAAGGCATAACGCGGAACCACAGCATAACGATGGCGACGGCGACCAGCGAGAAGGCAAAGTTGACCAGCGAGAAGAGCACCTTCTGCACCGGGAAGACCCAGCGGTGCACCTTAACCTTCTTGAGCAGAGGGGCAGCACCCACGATCGACGTCAGGGCCTGGTTCGTAGACTCGGACATGACGGCAAAGGTAACGTTACCCACGATCAAGTACAGCGGGTACATCTCGGGCGTCATTGAGCCATTGCGGCCCTGGCCAAAAATCGTCGAGAACACGATGGCCATGACAATCATCATCAGCAGCGGGTTGAGCACCGACCATGCGACGCCCAGAACGCTGCGGCGATACTTGATCTTAAAATCCTTGGTAACCAGCTGACGAAGGATAAACGCGTCCTTCTCAAATTCGTTCTTAGCAAACGTCGCAGGCAGACTGCGAGTTTCTTGTTGCTTTGTCTGATCCGACACGGATGCAACTCCTTTACTCGTAATCGTTGACAAACGAACAGTATAGACCCGACGGCCATGCAAACGATTCGCGCAACAAAACTGGAGAACTAACCCACATCTTAGGATGCCAAGCCCAAACGGCTATACTTTCAAGAATTGAATGTATAAGGAGCATTGAGTGAATTCTGAATCCATCGCCGTCATCATCCCCTGCTACAACGAAGCCCTCACGATCGGCAAAGTCATCGACGACTTTCACCGCGAGCTTCCGCAAGCGACGGTCTATGTCTATGACAACAACTCGTCGGACGATACCTCACGCATCGCCACCGAGCACGGCGCCACGGTCCGCTTTGAGCCCCGTCAGGGAAAGGGCAACGTGTGCCGCCAGATGTTTCGCGATATCGACGCCGATTGCTACCTGATGGTCGACGGCGACGACACCTACCCCGCCGAGGCGGCCAAGGCCCTCTGCGAGCCTATCCTCAACGGCGCGGCCGATATGACCGTAGGCGACCGCCTTTCCAACGGCACCTACGCCGAGGAAAACAAGCGTGCTTTCCACGGCTTTGGCAACAATCTGGTCCGCGCCATGATCAAGTGGATCTATGGCTACAGCTTCGATGATGTCATGACCGGCTACCGCGCCATGAGCCGCCCGTTCGTCAAAACCTTCCCCGTGCTTTCCGAGGGCTTCCAGATCGAAACCGAGCTCTCGATCCACGCCGTCGACCACCGCTGGCGCATCAAAGATGTACCCATCGAGTACCGCGACCGTCCGGAAGGCTCCGAGTCCAAGCTTAATACCGTCAGCGACGGCATTAAGGTCGTTGCGATGATCGGCACGCTGTTCAAGGACTACCGCCCTCTGAAGTTCTTCAGCCTGGTTGCGCTTCTGTTTGCGGTGATCGGCCTCGCCCTGGGCATGCCCATCGTTGTCGAGTATTTCCAGACCGGCCTCGTTCCGCGCTTCCCCACCGCCATGCTCGCCGCGTCGTTTATGTTCCTGTGCGGTCTGAGCCTTGCAACCGGATTCATCCTGGATTCCGTGGCAAAGGTCGAAAAAAAGCAGTGGGAGGTCAACGTATACAGCAAATACACCTACGACGACCAGCCCGACCACCCTACTTCCAAGCCAAGCAAGAGGTAAACCACCATGCCGCTCATCTCCATCGTCGTGCCGTGCTACAACGAGCAGGAATCACTTCCGATCTTTCTCAAAGAGCTCGATGGCGTCGTTCGCATCATGACCCAGCAAGATCCCGGCATTTCCTTTGAAGCCGTCCTCATCGACGATGGTTCGGCAGACAAAACGCTCGCCGTCATGAAGGCAGAAGCCGCGGCGGCGCATCCATACGCCATCCGTTGGCACTCTTTCTCGCGCAACTTTGGCAAGGAGGCGGCACTACTCGCCGGACTCCAGCACGCAAAGGGCGGCTATGTCGCCACCATGGATGCCGACATGCAGGACCCGCCCTCGCTCCTGCCGCAGATGTACGAGATCTTGCAGACCGAAGACTACGACAACGTCGCAACGCGCAGGACCACCCGCGAAGGCGAGCCTCCCATCAGGTCGTTCTGTGCCCGTATGTTCTACAAGATCATCAACCGCATTTCCAAGGCCGACATCGTCGACGGAGCACGCGATTTTAGGCTCATGAAGCGGCCTATGGTCAACGCCATCATCTCCATGGGCGAATACAACCGATTCTCCAAAGGCATTTACGGCTGGGTGGGCTTCAAAACCAAATGGCTCCCCTACGTAAACGTCAACCGCGTGGCCGGCGAGACCAAATGGAGCTTTTGGTCGCTGCTCCTCTATTCCATCGACGGCATCGTCGCGTTTTCCACGGCGCCGCTCTCCCTCGCCGCCCTCACAGGTATCGTCTTCTGCCTCATCGCTATTCTGGGATTCGTCGTCATCCTAGTAAAGACGCTTGTCTGGGGCGACCCCGTCGGCGGATGGCCGTCGCTCGCCTGCCTCATAACGCTGTTTGGCGGCATGCAGCTTCTGTGCCTGGGAATCATAGGTGAATACTTGGCAAAAGCCTACTTGGAAACCAAGCGACGTCCCATCTATATCATTCGAGAATCCAACGAGGAATCTGATGACACGGCCCAATAACAGCACGCTCAAGAATGTGGCGTTCTACGCCGCCTGCTTCGCATTTTCCGTCGCACTCTTTGTCGCACTTGCAGCGGCGGGACATGTCTATCCCTTTGGCGACAACTCGTTTCTCACCAACGATCTCAAATACCAATACATCGACTTCTTCGCGTGGTTTCGCCGCGTCCTTTTAGGCGAGGCAAACCTTCGCTATTCCTTCTCACAGGGACTCGGCATGAACACATGGGGGCTCTATAGCTACTACCTCGGCAGCCCCTTCAACCTGCTCTGCGTGCTGTTTCCCGCAGACAAGCTGACGCTCTTCGTGCTTGTTATCTCCGCGCTCAAACTGGGCTGCATCCACATCAGCGGCGCTTGGTATGTGCAAAAGCGCTTTGACCTACCCAAGCCCGCAGCATTCCTGCTTTCCCTCTCGTTCACGTTTTGTAGCTGGACCATCAGCAACCTGCGCAACCCGCTCTGGATCGATTGCCTCATCATGCTGCCCATCTGCGCCTACGGATGCCACGAGCTCATCCGCAAGCAGCGCATGATCCGCCTCGTCATCGCAACGGCGCTCAATGTCATGTTCTGCTGGTATACGGCCTACATTAGCATCCTGTTCCTCTGCATCTTCGTACTGGTTGAATTTGTCGATTATGTTGCAGAAGAAGGATTTAGCTGGAAGCTCATGCTCGATCGGGCCCTGCGATTCGCCGGGGCTATCGCGCTCGGACTGCTTCTGTCCGCTTGGACCTTTTTGCCGACCATCCTTGCCATGTCCAAGGGCGGTCCCGTTCTAGCACTCGGCCCCCTACTTAAAACCAACCTCAAGTCGCTCATCAGGGGCTTTCTTCCCTGCATGTGGGTAAGCAACGAAAGCACACCTCAGTTCTATTGCGGCATCATCATGATGCTGCTTGCGGTGAGCCTGCTGGTTAACCGCACGGTTTCAATCAAGACGCGCATCGCAACACTCGTCGTCACGATAATCCTGGTTGCAAGCTCCGTTTTGAGCCCGCTCGAGTACATCTGGTGCGGCATGCGCGTTCCCAACGGCTTCTACTCGCGCACGGCTTTTTTGCTGAGCTTCTTTGCGCTGTGGGCTGCGGGCTATACCCTGCAGATCCTCAAGGATCAACCTAAATTGCGCCAAGCCTATCGCCCCGCCGTCATCTTGCCACTCCTGGCGCTCACCGCTATTGAACTGTTTGCCAACGCTCATGTAGTATGGAACCAGCTCTACGCGGGCTATTCCGAAAATACCAACAGGGCCTATGTAGCCACCGCAACCAACACGATCGCTACCACTACAGAACGGGATTCAGCTCCGTTCTACCGCATCGATCGTACAACCACACGAGCCGATAGTGCCGCTCTAAACGAAGGCCTGGCACTAGGGTATAACCAGCTATCTTCTTATTCGTCCGTCAATAACCCGCAGGCAATTGCATTGCTCAACTCCCTTGGTTACAGCAGCGTCGGCGAATTCTCGACCCGTTATGCCGAGCCCATTCTTGCCGTCGATGCCCTACTGGGAGTCAAGTATGCCATTCCCGAGAACGCGCCTGCGGGATACGTTTCGACCAAGACGAATCAGGTCGACTCCACAAGCGCGGTGTACGAGAACCCCTATGCGCTCAGCATTGGCGTTGCAGCCTCAAGCGATATCCAAAACAGCACGCTGAAGAGCGAGAACCCCTTCGAAAAGCAGAACGACCTCTACAGCAAAATCCTAGGCCGCGAGGTCAAGCTCTATACCAAGATCGAGGCCACGAGCACGGAGAATAGCGATAGCTTAAAGCAATGGAGCGTTACTGTACCGGCAAGCTCCATCGGGTATCTCTACATCAACAAAGATACGACTGCCGGCAGTTATTGGCCCGTCACCCTTACCATCGACCAGCGAACGATCGAAAACGAGGCCTGGAGATTCGACAATAATATCCGCCAGATTGCGGATGCATCGGACGCCCCGAGCCAGCATACGGTGTCAATCGGAGTCGCGGAGGGCTATACAGACATGCCCCAAGACAATGAGCCGGTCTTTTACGCCCTCGATCTGGACGTTTTCGAGCAGATTATTAACGAGCTTAAGACGAGCGAATTTGTTCCGACAGTTTTTGAGGACGGAAGAATCGAAGGCGAGTATACCGCCAAGGAAGACGGCAACCTGCTGCTGAGCGTTCCGTACGATGAGGGCTGGAACGTAACGGTAAACGGAACCGCCGCAGAACTAACGCCCGCCGCCGATAAGGGCCTGTCGTCCCTGAACGTGCAGAAAGGCGCGAATAGGATCGTGATGACCTACAAGACTCCGGGTGCCCTTGCGGGGCTTGCAGTGAGTCTGGCGACCACCGTCGCCCTTGTTGCAGCGGGGCTATACGCCAGGCATAAGAAAAGCCGCCGTTAACAAGCGGCGGCTTTTACTCTCGAAAAGTTAATAGCGGCTAGAGCATCTTGAGGTACTCCCCCAGCTCTTCCTCCCAGTCGGGCATGTGGAACCCGACCGACTCGAGCCCGGACAGGTCGAGTGCGGAGTGGACCGGGCGCGGTGCGACGGGGCCCTCGGCGCTCGCGTAGTAGTCGGCGGTCGATACCGGCACGACCTTCTCGCCGTTGCCGTTGGCGGCCTCGAAGACGGCGCGTGCGATGTCCGCCCAGGACTTCACCGCGCCGGATCCGGTGCAGTCGTAGGTGCCGTAGGGGGCGTGCGTCCCCAGCACGTGGAAGATGGCCTCGGCCATGTCGCGCGTGAAGGTCAGGCGGCCCAGCTGGTCGTCGACCACGGTGACCTGCGCGAGCCCGTCCTCCGGGTCGGCGACGCGGTCGGACAGGCACTTCATCGTCTTGACGAAGTTGTGTCCCTCGCCGATGACCCAGGAGCTGCGCATGATGTAGTGGCGCGGGCACCCGGCCACGGCGATGTCGCCGGCGGCCTTGGTCTGGCCGTAGACGGACAGCGGGCTGAAGGGCTCCTCCTCGTCATGCACCTCGGCCGTGCCGTCGAAGACGTAGTCGGAGGACACGTGGACGAGCGTGATCCCGTGCCCGGCGCAGGTGCGGGCGAGCAGCGCGGGCCCCGTCGCGTTGGCCTTCCAGGCGGTCACGCGGCCCTCGGGGGTCTCGGCCCTGTCCACGGCCGTGTAGGCGCCGCAGTTGATCACGGTGCCGTAGAGCGACCAGTCGTACTGTGCGTATGCCTCCGGGTCGGACATGTCGAAGGTGTCGATGTCGCAGAAGTCGAAGTCCTTGGCGATGCCGCGCCCCTCGGCGAGCGCGCGCACCGCATGGCCCAGCTGGCCGTTGCAGCCGGTGACGAGCGTGCGTTTCGGCGCCATCGGGACGACGTCCCTGAGCATCGGGTGGTTGAGGTCGGCCTCGGATACGGTGGCCTCCTCCAGCGGGATGGGCCACTCGATGGCGAGCTCGGGATCGGCGAGGTTCACGAACGTGTAGGTCCTCTTGAGCTCGAGCGACCAGTGGGCGTCCACCAGGTAGGTGTAGGCGGTGCCGTCCTCCAGGGCCTGGAAGGAGTTGCCAACGCCGCGCGGGACGTAGATGGCCTTGGAGGGGTCCAGGACGGTCGTGAACACCTTGCCGAAGGTCTCACTGCCCTCGCGCAGGTCCACCCAGGCGCCGAAGACCGAGCCGCGGGCCACGGAGATGAACTTGTCCCAGGGCTCGGCGTGGATGCCGCGGGTGACGCCCCTCTTCTCGTTGTAGGAGACGTTGTTCTGGACGACGCGGAGGTCCGGGATGCCCAGGGCGCACATCTTGGCGCGCTGCCAGTTCTCCTTGAACCAGCCGCGCGAGTCGCCGTGGACGGCGAGGTCGACGACCATCAGGCCCTCTATGCCGGTCTCGGCGACGGAGAGGTCCTTCTCGAATGCGATGTCTGCCATATGGGAAAAGCTCCTATCGAAGAGGTTGGATAACCGGGGGCGCCCGCGCGGGGACGCAGGATCATCCCCATGCCCTGCGGCACCGCG
>CAJJRZ010000005.1:0-104616 GCA_905194345.1 Coriobacteriaceae bacterium | reverse complement strand
GGCTCTGGTCCCGGCGGCGGCCTCGGCGCTTCGCGCCTGCCGCCTGGGTCTACTGCGGGGCCGTGGCGGCAGCGGCGGCGCTTCGCGCCTGCTGCCTGGGGTGACTTTGGGCTTGGTGCGAATTGAGGTCTAATACTTTTCCCGTGAAGTGAACGACCTTATTTGGACCCCCGAAGCATTGGCATATTTTGACCGCTATTTCCTGCGGTTTTGCAGCGCGAATCCTGCGGTTTTTTGGTCTAAAGGTGTGGATGCTCCGGGGCTTCGTTTTTACTCGTTCACTTCTCGGGAAAGTATTAGAGCTCAGCTGGCGGGGGTACCGCCCTGGCGTCGAAGCCCCGCGTCTTCTTCGCTTGATTGGGAAAAACAGCCTCGCTGAAGTAATTGCGAGCCCGCCCGGACGTATCTGCGGGGGTTGTCTGCACAGTTCGCGGTATTATGTTTGCTGAGTTTTGAAAGGAGCCGCTGGTGGTCACGACGACATTTGCCTCGCCTTTGGGCGAAATCCTGCTTGCCGCTGATGGCCGCGGTTTGACGGGGCTTTGGTTTGAGGGGCAGGAGCACTTTGGCTCTACGCTGCTCAAAGAGGATGCGGAGTATGTCGTAGGTACCGATGCGGTTTCTGGTACCGGTGGGATGTCTTCGGTGAGTCCGGCAAATGGTGTGGCCTCTTCGGTGCTTGAGCGTTCATGGGCTTGGCTGAATGCTTATTTTGCGGGGCAGGAGCCTCGGTTTACGCCGCCGTTGCATTTGATTGGCACGGCGTTTCAGCGCGAGGTTTGGTTTGAGCTGCTTTCTATCCCGCGTGGCGAGGTCGCTACGTATGGCGAGATCGCCCAGCGTGTTGCGGCTCGACATCATGTGCCGGGAAACGAGGCACCCGTTGTATCTCCTCGCGCGGTGGGGGCTGCGGTTGCGCGTAACCCCATTTCGATTATCGTGCCATGCCATCGCGTAGTTGCCGCCGATGGTTCGCTCAACGGATATGCCGGCGGGCTCGATCGCAAGGAGTGGCTGCTTCGGCTTGAGGGCGCCTATCTATAAGCTGCAGGCGGCCGCAACGCCCATGCGGCAAGCGCGCTCGCTGTACGGGCGTTGTTTGCAGGGCGAGATGTGAAGCCGCCCGTTCCTTAAGTCCGACTAAGCTATAACCTTGCTTTTTTAAATATGCTCATCGACCTGCTAAGGCAGCACTAAGGCGAGTGCGGGTGCGCTATTATCGGCGCTCACGGAGCGCTTGGTGTTCTTGGCACGCATGGACGAGGGCTCGGCGGGCTTTACCATGGCGTCGATCGATCTTTCGGAGGCGGTGAACAAGGTGGCGGCGCCGTTTAAGTCGGTGGCGGTCTCAGGCGGTAAACGCCTGTCGACGTCGATTGCGACCGGCGTGCGGACCCATGCCGATGCCGCGGCGGTGGCGCAGGTGGTTGAGTTGCTACTGGACAACGCCACGCGCTATGCGAGCGAGGGCAGCGTGATTGAGCTGAGCCTGTGCGCCGTTTCGCACGGCAAAGGCAAGGGCGCCGCCGAGCTTGTCGTATCGAACGCCGTGGACGAGCTGCCCGAGGGCGACCTGGACCGATTGTTCGATCGCTTCTATCGTGCGGATGCGTCGCGCAGCTCCAAGACGGGTGGCTCGGGCGTGGGCCTGTCCGTGGTGCGTGCCATCGCCGAGGCCCATGGAGGCGCCGCCACCGTATCCGGTCACGGCAACCAGATCACCTTCACCGTTTGCCTTTAAAACCTGCCAAAAAGGAACAGGTTTATTTTGGCAGGTTTTATCTGGGGAAACGTCCGCAGGAGAGGGCATGGGCGGTGTGAACATATGCATCTCTACCTGCTAAAATATAGGCATCGTTATTCGGCTCCTGAGTGGAAAGGAGACGGTCATGCAGTACGAGATCGGCGGAGGGGCTTTCCCGGTTGTTACGTGCAACCTTAGCGATGGCGAATCCATGATCACCGAAAGCGGCGCCATGGCTTGGATGACCCCCAACATGGAAATGTCTACCTCGGGCGGTGGCATCGGCAAGATGTTCTCCAAGGCTTTTTCGGGTGAGGCATTGTTCCAAAACATTTGGACCGCGCGTGGCGATGGCATGATCGCGTTTGGCTCCTGCTTCCCCGGCCGCATCGTGCCAATCGAGATCGGTCCGGGCAAGAGCTGGATTTTGCAGAAGCGTTCGTTCCTTGCCGCGGAAAGTGGCGTCGAGTTGAGCATTCACTTTAACAAGAAGGCAAAGGCCGGCGTCTTTGGCGGCGAGGGCTTTATCATGCAGAAGCTCACGGGCTCGGGTGTTGCTTTTGCCGAGATCGACGGCGACCTGGTTGAGTACGAGCTCGCTGCTGGCCAGCAGATGAATGTGGATACCGGCAACGTGGCCGGCTTTGAGGAGACCGTGAGCATCGACGCTCAAATGGTCAAGGGCGTCAAAAACATCATGTTTGGTGGCGAGGGCGTGTTCAACACCGTGCTCACCGGTCCCGGTCGCATCTGGTTGCAGACGATGCCCATTTCCAATCTTGCGGCAGCAGTGGCCTCGATGACCAACAACAATAACTAGTCCGCATAGGATAGCGCGCGGCGGGCTTACCCTGTCGCGCGCTTTTTTGCTGGCAAACGCCTCGCTTATAGAGTGTGGCTGCGCTGCTACAGCGAGCGTCGTCATCTCGTCACCCTGATAGCTTGCGGCAAGCGTGGCAATGAGGAGTGAGAATTTGAGTGCTCAGTCCCAAGGCATAATGGCGGCCATGCCAACAAGCAAAAACGAGTTGCCGGTGTCACGGAAAGGCAGGCGTCGGTCGATTCCACGTGAGACGGCTGTGCCGATCTGCACGGCCGCCCCTGCGCGTCCCGCGCTGCCCCCAAAGAGGTACGTTTCCCCATATAAAACCTGCCAAAATAAACCTGTCCCTTTTTGGTAGGTGGGAAATGGGTAATACTAAAGAGTTATCCGACCAGATGGGAATTAATCGATGGCCTATATCGAATTCAAAGACGTCATCAAGGCATACGGCGAGGGCGATGCCCGCATCCACGCGCTCGACGGCGCGAGCTTTACGGTCGAGCGCGGCGAGCTCGCCATCATTTTGGGTGCTTCGGGTGCCGGCAAGACCACGGCCCTCAACATTCTGGGCGGCATGGACACGGCAACTTCTGGCACCGTGACGGTGGACGGGCGTGACGTGAGCTCTGCCAACGAGGCTCAGCTTGTGGAATACCGTCGCGCCGATGTTGGCTTTGTCTTTCAGTTCTACAATCTGGTCCCTAACCTGACGGCGCTTGAGAACGTCGAACTCGCGGCGCAGATCTGCCCCGATTCGCTCGATGCCGAGCAAACGCTTCGCCAGGTTGGCCTGGGCGACCGCCTCGCTAACTTTCCGGCGCAGCTTTCGGGCGGCGAGCAGCAGCGCGTATCCATCGCCCGCGCGCTGGCTAAGAACCCCAAGCTGCTTTTGTGCGACGAGCCTACGGGTGCACTCGACTACAAAACCGGCAAGCAGATCTTGCAGCTGCTACAGGACACTTGCCGCAAGCAAGGCATTACGGTCATCATCATCACCCACAACTCTGCGCTGGCGCCCATGGCCGATCGCCTGATCCGCTTTAAGAGCGGCCGCGTGGAGAGCGAGACGATCCAGCAAAATCCTGTGCCTATCGAGACGATCGAGTGGTAGCGCCCATGAATCAGGACCGCCAAAACAGTCAACGCCGCGACGCGCAGAACACGGAGCGCGAGCAGGATTTTACGACCTACCGTACCGCCCAAAGCTCAAACGATATGGTGCCGACGGTTTTTCGCCGTGGCATCTACCGCACGATTCGCGGCAGCCTCAAACGCTTCTTGTCTATCGTTGTGATCACCGCGCTTGGCGTGAGCGTGATGTGCGGCCTTAAGGCGGGCTGCGAGGACCTGTGTGATTCGGTCGACGCCTATTTTGACCAGCAGAATGTCTATGACATCAACGTGCAGTCGACCTATGGTCTGACCGATGACGATATTGCCGCGATCCAAGAGGTCGATGGCGTCGAGACGGCCGAGGGCATCTATACCGAGACCGCCTATACCGCCGTGGGTACGACGCGCGAGCGTGTCGTCGTACAGAGCCTCTCCAAAGAGAATATTGACCAACCGGTGCTAGTGCGCGGCGAGCTGCCCGAGACTTCGGGCGAAGTGGCAGTGACCTCACGTTTTTTGAAGGCTTCGGGCAAGAAAATCGGCGATACGGTGAGCTTTGCCGCCAACGATGCGAGCTCGTCGAACCAAAGCGCCAAGGACCAGTTTGCCGATGGGGACTACACCATCACGGCCGAGGTTCTCGATCCTACCGACGTGAGCTCCGACTCGACAGTCAACGCCTTTCGCGCTGCTTCGACTGCGGACTACAAGTTCTACGTGAGCGAGGATGCCGCGACATCTTCTTCCTACTCCGCTGTCCACGTGGTCGTCGAGGGAGCCAAGAGCCTCAACTCCTATTCGGATGCCTACTCGGCAAAGATCAATGAGGTCAAGGGCAATATCGAGAAGATCCGCGAGGAGCGTGAGAAGGCGCGCGTCCAGGAGCTGACGGTCGACACACCGGCGAGCTTGGACGCAGCTGAGCGTCAGGCGAATATGGTCTTTGGGATCGAGCAGGACAACATCAATCGCATGGCCGAGGGCAGCGACGAGCGTGCGCAGGCGCAAGCCGACCTGGACCAGCGCCGTGCCGCCGCCGACCAGCAGTTTGCCGATGCCCGCGCCGAGCTCTCTGACCTGGGCGAATGCACCTGGTACATCCAGGACCGCGATAACATCGCAAGCTACTCGAGCGTGGAGAGCGATAGCTCGTCAATTGAGGCCATTGCCACGGTGTTCCCGTTCATCTTCTTTATCGTCGCCGTGCTCATCAGCCTCACCACCGCCACGCGCATGGTCGAGGAGGAGCGCACGCTCATTGGCCTGTACAAGGCGCTCGGCTATTCGCGCGGGCGTATCCTGTCCAAATATGTGGACTACTCGCTGTGGGCGTGTCTGATCGGTGGCGTGCTCGGCAATATCATCGGATTTGTGGGTCTGCCGCTGTTCTTGTTTACGGTGTTCGACGACATGTACTCGCTGCCCCAGATGTTGCTTTCGTACGACATCGTGTCATCACTCGTGTCGGTAGCGCTGTTTGCCGTGGGCGTGGTGGGCGCCACGATTATCGCCTGCCGCCACGAGATGGCTGAGACCCCAGCCTCGCTCATGCGCCCCAAGGCCCCGCGCGCCGGCTCGCGCATTCTGCTCGAGCGCATTGGCTTTATCTGGCACCGCATGGGCTTTTTGAACAAGGTCGCTGCACGCAACCTGTTCCGCTACAAAAAGCGCGCCTTTATGACCATCTTTGGCATTGCGGGCTGCACGGCGCTTGTGATTTGCGGTATGGGCATCCGTGATACGTCGGTCGCGCTGTCGCCCAAGCAGTACGGGCACATCACACGCTACGATTTGCTGGCGGTCGCCAATCCCGATGATTTTTCGCAGACGTGCGCGGCGTTGGATGAGCGCAGTGCAGCCAAGGATTCCGACGTGACCGTGACTTCGACGCTGCCGATTATGACCGACAACGTTACCTTTACATTCGGCGGAAAGAGCGAGACCGTGCAGCTGATCGTGGTGCCCGATGACCGCACGAACGACCTGGATGACTACGTGCGCCTAGAGGACGAGTCCAAAGAACCGCTCGCCCTGCGTGACGGGGATGTGTATTTGAGCAAGAGCTCTCAGCTGGTGCTGGGGATCAAGCCGGGCGATACGGCACACGTCCAGGATTCGTCGCTCAATGTTGCCAAGGTCAAAGTCAGCGACATCTCGCTCAACTATCTGGGGAACACGCTTTACATGACGCAGGGCACCTATGAGCGCGCGTTCGGTCGAAGTGCACGCCTTAACGGCGTCTTTGTGCTGCTTAAGGGTTCGTCGGCCGACCAGATTGCGTTTAGTAAGAATCTTAAGAGTGACGGTTGGCTTACGATTTCGAGTACGGCCGAGCATTGGGAAAACTATGAGGCGAACTTTACGATTATCAATTCGGTCGTGGTGCTCGTGACCTTTATGGCGGCGTGCCTGTCGTTTGTGGTGGTGTTTACGCTGTCCAACACGAATATCTCCGAGCGCGAGCGCGAGCTGGCGACCATTAAGGTGCTGGGCTTCCGCCGTGGCGAGGTGCACCACTACGTCAACAAGGAGACGTTGATCCTCACGGCGATTGGTGCCGCGCTGGGCGTACCGCTGGGTGGTGCGCTGGCCGAGAGCTTTACGTACATCTTGCAGATGCCGTCATTGTACTTTGACGTCGAAGTCGAGCCGCTGAGCTACGTGCTTGCCGTGGTGCTTTCCTTCGGCTTTACGATCATCGTCAACCTCGCTACCAATCGCACCCTCAATAAGATCGACATGGTCGGCGCCCTCAAGAGCGCCGAGTAGCCTGCCAAAAAGGGACAGGTTTATTTTGGCAGGTTTTATCGGGGCAAACGCCGGACAACCATTAGGTGGCCCGGCGTTTGCCCCGTCAAACGGGCTTTCCATTTGCCTTTCATTCTATTTGGTTTTCGCTCGCAGGCGTGGATGAGAGGCTCTCTTTGGCCTTCGAGATTGGGCTTGTATGGGTCGTATGCCACAAAATGGGCCTATCTACTACGTTTGCTACCACACCCTCGACCGTGACAAAGATTATGAAATTAAAACCGCAGGTAGATGGCTTGCCAGTTTTCGGAAAAGGCGGGTATGGTCGGCCCTCTCGAGTTAAACGTAGTAAATAGGCCCTTTTCTTGGCGCGCGGTCAGCTCAATGCTAATCTCCGTGCCGGAACTGACCCAGTTGTTTGTAAGTTGCGGTGATATACGGACTGTTTGGCGCTTTGGAGCTTCAAAACAGTCCCTATCTCACCGCAACTTAGGAGAAGGGCGGGGGTGGTTGGGTGCTGGTGGGTCGGAGCGTGTTAGGCCTGTTTGCGGTGCTTCCATTGTTTGCGGCACCAGCGCATGAGCGCCTTTATGACGGGAATCGTGATGAGGATGATCCATGCAGGATGGGGCTGTCCCAAACAGAGCCACATGTAGAGGAACCAAGCGATGGCGGCTGCCGGGTAGATGGCCTCGATCAGCTTAGACAGGTGGCGCCGATCGATGAAGTCACCAATCGCGTAGTAGACGGGAACCAGAAAGACGAGGAAAAGCCCCATGCCCCATGTGCCGTAGACAATGCCGAGCACCAGATAGGCGAGAGTGACAAGTGCGGGGAAGGGGAATTTGTTCCATGCACGTCCGACCTTGGTGTGGAAATGCTTGCCATGATGGTCGAGCTTGTCGTGTGCTTCCTTCCAGCTGGAAAACGTCTCGCCGTCGATGGTGACGGTGCCGTCGTCATTGGTGCGTACGCTATGTCCATCGTCCTCAAGCGTATCGATATGCACGCCGTCCGGCCCCACATGCACCTCTTCGCCCTTGCGCTCGTTGGTCACATGGATGCCGCTCCAACCAATATGGACTTCCTCGCCTTTATTGGGATCAATGACGTGGATACCGCGCGCGAGGGAAATATCGACAAGTGGTTTGTCGCCGCAATCGGCGTGCTCGGCAGAATCCTCGGCCTCGTCAGCCACATCCGCCGTCTCGGTGTCGGCGCTACCGTCCTCCAGGTCGTCGGCATCGTTGGCCGCCTCCCCATATAACAGCTCGTCCAACGACACGTCATACAGCGCGGCGAGCGCAATGAGGTTATCGGTATCGGGTGAGGACTCGCTGCGCTCCCATTTACTGACAGCCTGACGACTCACACCCAGCTGGGCGGCAAGCGCCTCCTGAGAAAGCCCGGCAGCCTTGCGGCGATCGACGAGGCGCTGTGCCATCGCAAGATCCATGGTGGTTCCTTTCGTTTGATGGTCGAATCGAATGAGCCGAGTATGCCGAGAACAACCGGTAGCGACCACCATTTCTAGTTAGAATCTGCCCCAACCCTACCGCAACTACCGGTAGCAATCCCTAACGACCAGCCATTTCAGGACAAATGTCAGTGCAAGTAGCAGCCAAGAGCCCCCACTCAGTAAGTTGCGGTGGAATAGTTTTTGGATTCAGCCATTTGCGGACTAAGCAGGAACTATTTCACCGCAACTGAATTTCAGACCAGGCACCCGCAGCAAGAAGACGAATAGCCTCGGCGAGTATGTAAACGCAGGGCCCTCCGACCCCGCCCGACGATTTCGATTGGCGACCTTTGACGGAGTCAAGGGAGGAGCCAAATCGAAATACGTCGGGCGGGGTCGGAGGGCCCGATGGGGTGGATTCCAGCCGAGGCTATTCGTCGCCGAAGCTGATGCCCAACGCCTTGGCCTCGCGCACCAGGTCGCTCTGGGGGTCGACATACTTGAGCTTGCCGGCGACCTCCTCGAGCGGTATGTGGCACATCTTGCCGTCACGCAGGGCGATCATGTAGCCAAACTCGCCGCGCAGGCAGCCGAGCGCGGCCTCGACGCCGCACTGGGTCGCAAAGATGCGATCCTGGGCATCGGGCTGGCCGCCGCGCTGCGTGTGGCCGGGGATGGCGACGCGGGTCTCGCGACCGGTCTTGGCCTCAATCTCCTTGGCGATGTCGTAGACGATCGACGGGCTCGTGCGCTCGGCAAGCTTCTTCTTGTATTCCTTCTTGGACAGCGCCGCGTCCTCCTTGGAGATAGCGCCCTCGGCGACGGCCACGATGGTAAAGCGGCTGCCGGTCTCCATGCGATGCTCGATGGTCTTGATGACGTTGTCCATGTCGTAGGGGATCTCGGGAATCAGGATGACGTCCGCGCCGCCCGCGACGCCGGCGTACAGCGGGATCCAGCCAACCTTGTGGCCCATGATCTCGATAACGAACACGCGGCCGTGACTCGAGGCGGTGGTGTGGATGTCGTCGATGCACTTGGTAGCGACGTCGATGGCGCTCGTAAAGCCAAACGTCAGCTCGGTGCCCCAGGTGTCGTTATCGATGGTCTTGGGCAGGGCGATAACGTTGAGGCCCTCTTCGCGCAGGCGGTTAGCGGTCTTGGTGGAGCCGTTGCCGCCCAGCATAAACAGGCAGTCGAGCTGCAGCTTATGATAGGTGTGGACCATAGCGGGCACCTTCTCGACGCCATCGGCCTCGGGAACATCCAGGCGCTTGAACGGCGTACGGCTCGTGCCCAGGATGGTGCCGCCGCGGGTGAGGATGCCGCTAAAATCGGCGGGCGACATGACGCGGAACCTGCTGTAGATAAGGCCCTGGTAGCCGTCCTCAAAACCATAGATCTCGATAGGCTCTTCGCTATTGGTCATGAGCGTTTTGACAATGCCGCGCATGGTGGCGTTGAGCGCCTGGCAGTCGCCGCCACTGGTAAGAAGACCGATCCTGAGCATGATGAATCCTTCCGGGCAAGTTATAACATGCGCATAAGTTTACCCCCGCACACTGTTGATACGGGGGTAAAACGTGTTAGCTCAAGCGTATAGAAATGTAAGCAACGTCAGGGAACGTAAGGCCGACGGGCCTGGCTCCTTACAGTGCGAAGGCATCGACGTTGCCCCAGTGGCGGCGCAGCGTGATGGCGGCAGCGGGCTCGGTGTTGTCGAAGACGACCGACCACTGCGTGTTGCTGGTGATGTCTTCCGGATTGGGCTCTTGCGCCGCAGCGCGCAGGGCCTTCCAAGCGACTGCCTCGTCTTGGGCACCGACATGGGCGTCGAGGACATCGGCGATTGCGATGACGCGTTCCTTGCCATGGCCCAGCTCGCCATTCTTTTGGTTGGGCAGCACTTCGTCGCCATAGCAGGCGTAGAAGTTCGTAACCTGGCGTACAGGAGTCGCTTTGAAAGCGCGGTCCGGATCGCGCGGATCCCACTCTACTACGCGCGCGTCACCGGCGGCGTCGTTGATAAAGAAGTGGTAATCGCGTCCGGCCATGGCGTGCATGTCGTAGGCGGAAAGCAGGTCGACGGCCTCTTGCGTGGTAGCCGCGCGGTCGAGCACCAGACGGATGGCGAGCGAGGTATTGATGACGGGGCGCTTTGTGTCCTGGTCACAGGGCTTGGAATCCAGGGTGAGCACGGCAATGGACACGCCGCATTCGTTGACACCGTCGAGCTGGGCAAACGGGCCCATCAACGCTGCGGCGCGTCCGGCGACGGAGTCAAGTGGAGTGTTGGCGCCCAGGTTATTGAGGGCCGCAAAGCCGATGGAGGCATAGCCGTCGCGCGGGTGATTGCGCGCCAGCAGCGCCGAGGTGTCGTCCTTAAAGTCGTAATTGCGACCGGTGCGCACGCGGCCTTCGGCATCTACGGCGACAAAAGCGCTGCAGGCAAACTGGGGCGCCTGGACATGTGCCGGCACGCCGGGGAGCACCTGCGCCACCACGGCATCGATGTAGGTCTGGTCGTCGCGCACGCCAGCGGCGATGATGCGATCAAGATCGTAGTCGTAGGCAATGTCGATTGCGTACAGGTCATAGCCATCCGCGTAGCCGGTCAAGCGTTTGAGCGACGCGGCGGACTTGATTTGCTTGTGATAAACGATACCGGTGGCAGCGGCAAGGCCGACGGCGGCTCCCGCGACACCGCAGGCGATGGCAATGTTACGTGGCTTCATGACGGCTCCTCTCGTCCTGTTAGCGCAATTGTCGCAAAAGGAGCGCGGGCATGATGGCTCAACTTGGTGAGCGGCGCGGAATTAAGCACGGAATGAAGAGTGCGACGCTGGCGTGGCGGGGTATGCTGGAGGGGACCATCAACCCAGCGAAAGGGGAGAGCATGACGGATCAGGAAACGCCCGAGCGCGCGCATGTGACGGCCGATGATATCGAGGCCGCCAACGATCTTATCGACTTTATCGAGGCATGCCCCAGCATGTTCCATACGGCGGCGACCATTATGGCCGAGCTCGACGAGGCGGGCTTTACCTACCTGCCCGAGAATGCGGCGTGGGACATCGAGCCGGGCGGGCGTTATTACACGCAGCGCAACACCTCGAGCGTTGTTGCCTTTAAGGTGGGCGAGGACCTGGCCGCGACGTGGGGCGAGGACGGCGTTGCCGGTGACTATCATTTTCAACTCACGGCGTCGCACAGCGATTCTCCGACGTTTAAGGTCAAGGCCGTGCCCGAGCTCGACGGCGCGGGCGAGACGCTGCGCCTGAACACCGAGGCCTACGGCGGCATGATCGACTACACCTGGTTCGACCGCCCGTTGGCGCTTGCGGGCCGCGTGTTGGTGCGCGAAGGCGACCGTATTGAGAGCCGCCTGCTCGCCACCGAGCGCGAGGTCGCTATCATTCCGAGCCTTGCTATCCATATGAACCGTGGCGTCAACGAGGGCTTTGCTCCCAACCGAGCCGTTGACCTGTGCCCGCTCATCAGCGCTGGCGACCTTAAGCAGGGTGACTTCGATGCCCTGATCGCTGACGAACTGGATGTTGAGCCCGAGCAGATTCTGGGCCGCGATCTGTTCCTGGTCAATCGTCAGGATGCGCGCATTTGGGGCTGGGCCGACGAGTTTATCTCGACGCCCAAGCTCGACGACCTGGCCTGCGCCTACACCTCGCTGCAAGCATTTTTGGGTGCCGAGAACGCGCATGACGTCTCGGTCTTCTGCTGCTTTGATAACGAGGAGGTTGGCTCCGAGACCAAGCAGGGCGCCATGTCGACGTTCTTGGCCGACGCGCTGCGCCGCATCAACGGATCGCTGGGCTTTGATGACGAGTCGTATCATCGCGCCCTTGCCGCATCGATGCTCGTGAGCTGCGACAACGCGCATGCCGTGCACCCCAACCACGCCGAGAAGTGCGATGCCCGCAACCAGGTGGTGCTTAACGGCGGCATCGTCATCAAGGAAGCCGCCAACCAGCACTACTGCACCGATGCCTTTAGCCGCGCGGTGTTCCAGGCTATTTGCGACGACGCCGACGTGCCCACGCAGGCCTTCGCCAACAAGAGCGATATGGCGGGCGGCTCCACGCTCGGCAATCTGTCCAATATGCAGGCGAGCATGCATGCCGTGGACGTGGGCCTGCCGCAGCTTGCCATGCACTCGAGCTACGAGACCGGCGGCGTGCGCGACGTGATGTACGCCATCCGCGCCCTCACGGCTTTCTACGAGCGCAACCTAACCATCAACGGCGCCGAAAGCGTGGAGCTCTAAAACCTACCAAAAGGGGATGTTAATTTTGGTAGGTTTTATCTGGGCGAATGCAAAGGGTGAAACCGAACTAGATCGGTGATACGTGGCCGCCGAGGTGCAGTGCGCCTCGGCGGCTTTTTGTGTGCAGAGTACGGCTAATGCTTATAAATGCTATACATGCTTTACGTATCTACCATAGAGTTTTATGATAGTTTTGAAGTATTAAGGAGGGGTCATGACCACAACAGCCGCTCAGATCAACGTGCGTCTCGATGCCGATCTTAAAAGGAGTGGGGACGCCGCTCTTTCCAGGGCCGGTATGACGCCGAGTCAAGCGGTGCGAGCGCTCTGGCAGCTTGCAGCGTCGCTGGCCGATCGCCCCGGTGCGCTCGAGGATATCCTTCTGCCCAGTCGTGCCCGGACGGAACAGCGCGAGCGCGAAAAGGCCGCCAAACGTAAGCTCGAGCTCATGGATCAGGGGTCGAAGCTGTTCGCTGCCGCTTGCCATGAGTCGGGAATCGATATGATCAGGGCTCAGCCATCGGACGACGAAGAGCTCAAACGGAATGCCTATGCGGATCGCTATGGCGAGGAGATGAGCTGGCTCTATGAGTGAGGTTCCAAAGCGCATCTTGGTTGACACCAACGTGTGGCTCGATTACTTCATTCCCTCACGACGTGGTCGTTCGGTGGCGATTGAGTTTTTACGCGATGCATGCACGGCGCAGGTGGATTTGCTGTATGCGGTGACATCGTCCAAAGACCTGTTCTATTTGATTTCAAGCGAACATAAGGCATGGTATCGGCGCGAGCATGGCTCACTGTCCCAAGATGCCGCCATGGCGGCGACATCACTTGCATGGGATTGCCTTGACGTGTTGTCGCAACTTGCCACGCCGGTACCCTGCAACCTGAGTGACATATGGATGGCGAGCAAGCAGCGTAATCTCCATAGCGATTACGAAGACGATTTAATCATTGCGGCCGCGATACGTGCTCAGGCGGATCTACTGGTCACCAACGATGCCAAACTCTGTTCACACGCACCCGTCGCAGCAATGAACGTCGAAAACGCAAGAAACTACTTGGCAACGCTCAAATAGCTCTAGGCCTCACTGATCGAATAAAAGTCAGCGAGACCCCGCAGGTAGAACGCCGGAACCCTAATGCTCGATCCAGCAGCGGAGCGTCTCGCCCGCCTGCAGGTGACGCAGATTCTCCGCGGCGATGTCGACGACGTTGTTGAGCGTGGCTGCCAGGTGGAACCAGCCGGAGACGTGCGGCGTGATGAGCATGTTGGGCGCATCCCACAGGGGGCTTGTCGCGGGCAGCGGTTCGGGGTCGGTGACGTCGACCGCGGCGCCGGCGAGATGTCCCGACTCCAGAGCGGCAACCAAGTCATCGGTGACCACAAGGTCGCCGCGGCCGCCGTTGGCAAAGAAGGCACCTGGTTTCATCGCGGCAAAGAACTCGGCGTTCGCCAGACCGCGGGTCTCGGGCGTGCTCGGCATAAAGGATGCGACGATGTCGGCCTCTGCCAGGCGCTCAGGTAGGGCGTCCATGCCGTCCATGTCCTCAAACACAATGGGGTAGACGAGTGGATGGCGCTTGATGCCGCGGACGTGCGCGCCCATGCCGCGGCAGAGCGTGGCAAAGTGACCGCCGATATCGCCCGCGCCCAGCACCAGCACGTTGGCGTTTTTGAGCGAGGTAACTGGCCCCAAATCCTCCCAGCGATGTTCGCGCTGCAAGTCGTGATAGCCGGGCAGGCGCTTCATCATGGAAAGGACCATGGCAAACATGTGCTCGCTCACGGCCTGGCCGTAGGCGCCCACCGAGCAAGACAGTTTGGCGTCGGCTGGCACGGTGCCGGCAGCCAAGTAATCGTCATAGCCCGCGGTCTGTAGTTGCAGCAGCTGGAGGTGCTCGCATGCGGTAAGTAGGGCAGGGTCTATGTTGCCCAAGATCACGTCGGCGTTGGCGACTTGTTCGCGCGTGATAGCGTCGGCGCTCGTGTAGATAAAGTCCTCGCCCGGAGCGCTCGACTCAAGAATTGCGCGATGGCGGTCGTTGACGGGCAGCAAAACCAAGATGTTCACAAGCAGTCCTTTCCGCTTGACCCGCCAAAAAGGGACAGGTTTATTTTGGCGGGTTTTATCAGGCAAAACGTTCAAACAAAAACGCCGGATGCTAGACGAGCGTGCCCGTCAGCATCCGGCGCATCCACGGCTACCAGCTCAGCAGCTCGTAGCCGTCCTCGGTCACCACGAGCTGTACCTCGCACTGGGCCGAATCGCTGCCGTCCTTGGTGCGCACGCACCAACCGTCACCCTTGCTAATCTTGATGTCGGGCGCTCCGGCGTTGACCATGGGCTCGATGGTAAAGACCATGCCCGGAGCCATGATGGTGTCTACATCGGGCGCCTCGGTGGTAAAGCCCACAAACGGGTCCTCGTGGAACTCCTTACCGATGCCGTGTCCGCCGTACTCGCGCACCACGCTAAAGCCGGCGTCCTCGACCGTCTTTTGCACGGCCTCGGCCATCACGGATAGCGGCAGCCACGGCTTGACGGCCGCCAGACCCGCCTCCACGCTGGCGCGGGTGACGTCGACCAGGCGCTGGCGCTCGGCCGAGACTTCGCCGATGCAGAACATACGGCTCGAGTCGCTAAAGTAGCCGTCCAAGATCGTGGAGCAGTCCACGTTGATGATGTCGCCCTCGTGCAGCACGTCCGTATCGCAGGGGATACCGTGGCAGACCACGTCGTTGATTGAGGTGCACACGCTCTTGGGATAGCCCTCGTAGTTGAGGTCGGCCGGCGTGCCACCGTGCTCGACGGTGTAGTCGTAGATCATCTGGTCGATCTGGTTGGTGGTCATGCCCGCGGCGATGTGCTCGCCCACGTAGTCGAGCACGCCTACGTTGATGGCGGCCGAACGCTTGATGCCCTCGATATCGGCGGGCGTCTTGTAGAGCGTGCGGGGCAGAACCTCCCAGCCCTCTTCCCACAGGCGCTCGAGGCGCTCGTCGAAGGCGCTGTGGCATTTCTTATATTTTTTGCCGCTGCCGCACCAGCAAGCGTCGTTGCGGCCGGGCACGGGTCCATTGTCAAACATGGCTAACTTCCTTTCATTCGCAGCTAGTATAGCCCACCCCATCAGCCAAGTACCGGGTAGTCTGTGCGGTTCTGCTAGTAGCTCACCTGGCAGGGGATGCCGAGCGCGCGCACGCGTGCGGCGATTGTGTCGAGCACCACGGGCGCTGCTTTGGCAAGGCCGGCGACCGGTGTCTCGCGCGCCACCGTGTAGATGGTCGCCTCCTGCGGGCGAATGCGCTCGAGTGCCGCGAGCCAAGGGCCGACGTACGCTTCACCAGTGTTATCGAGGGACTTGCCCTGGTACTCGCCGTTCAAAAAGATCGTCTGGATAATAACGTGGCCGTTAAAGCTCGCGAACGTCTCGATCTGGTGCTCGACGTCGTAGGGGCCAACGGGCTGGTCGAGCAGCTGGATAAAAGCCGGGTCGACCGTATCGAGCTTGAGGATGTTGTCGTCGACCATCATGAGCGCATCGTGCACAGCGGGCTGGTCAGCGCGCGTGCCATTGGAGAGCACGGCGATCTTGGTGTTCGGGGCCAGCTGGTCGCGAAGTGCGATGGCGCCGGCGATAGCCTGCGGAAACTCCGGTGCGGCGGTGGGCTCGCCATTGCCGGCGAAGGTGATTACATCGGGTAGCTCACCCTCGGCTGCCATCTCGCGCAGCTTGGCCTCGAGTGCGTCGAGCACCCCGGCGGCCGTGTTATACGGCTCATGGCAGGGGCGCTCGGCGTTAAGGCCGTTCTCGCAGTAGATGCAGTCGAACGTGCAGATCTTGCCCGACGCCGGCATCATGTTGACACCGAGCGAAAGGCCCAGGCGGCGACTGCGCACCGGTCCAAAGATGGGGCTGGCATTTAAAAACGTAGACATAGACATATGCTCCTTGGGACAGTTGTGCCTAAGCATAGCATCGGTGCCGAAGTCTGATTCGGGCTTGTGCTTTTCAGATTTCGTTTTTTCACGCTGCCCTCGATGTCCGCGCTATGAGAGGTTTCCGGTTGGGTACAGTTAATGCGTTAACAAGGTGCAAGACGATGGGGCACAACATGGATTTTACGGTCGAGAATGCGGGCACCACGATTGCCTGTCGCGAGTTTGCCGAGCCGGGCGTGCCGTCGGATGCGCCTGCCTTGGTGTGCGTGCACGGCGCTTGCGTCGACGGCACATTTTTTGACGGGATCGCCCGCGAGCTCGCCTGCGGCTATCGCGTAATTGCCTACGACCGCCGCGGTTGCGGCGAGAGCGGCGATGCCGCGGACGGGCGCTACGACCTCGCCGCCCAGGCCGCCGACCTGCAGGCCGTTATCGAGCATGTCGGCGCCCCGGCAAATGTCCTCGCGCACAGCGCCGGTACGCTGGTGACCCTGGAGCTTCTCCGTACAAACCCGGCCATTGTCTCGCGCGCGATGCTGCACGAACCCGCCGTGACAAACGAGGGCGCTGGCCTGGGCACGGCCCCGGTTTTGCTCGAGATGATTGCTGCGGGAAAGGTCTCGAGGGCATTAAGAGCCTTCCTGAGTGCCATCGGTGATTCGGATCCTCAAGCTCCCAAGACAACCGAGGCGGAAGCCAAGCATGCCCTGCGCAACGGCCGCAGCTTTATGGCAAACGAATACGGGATCATTATGACCTGCGTTCCCGATTGGGATCGCGTCCGCGCATCGAAAACGGTGGCCGCCGTGTTTTTGGGCGAGCTCTCGATTGGCACGCCCCGCGAGGCGGGCACGAGGACAGCAGCTGAGCTCTTGGACTGTCCGCTCGCAGTAGTTCCCGGCGCGCATAACGGGCTGCGCGATCGTCCGGCAGCGGCTGCCCAGGCCGTCCGTGGCGTCCTAGGGCTCTAGCAACCGTACCAATCAAAACGGGCTTTTCCGTAAACGTTTCGGCTGCGTTAACAAAGGCGCTCAAAACCCAACGTCTGCGGCTTCAGCCCTACCGTCTGCCAACTCATGAAAAAGAAACGGTATTCACGTGCGTACCTGCATCGACAAGGTGCTACCCTTGTAACATTTGGCACCCACTGCTACCAAGCAAAACTACTGGAAGGGCCTCCCTATGCTCAATAATCACGAGGCCAATCTAACCGACGAGGAGGCTGCCGCCGAGGTCGCCCGTGTCGCGAAGACCTACCCCGTGGTGCGTTTGCTGTCTTTCGATCAGATTAAGGGCGATCCTAACTGCTTGCTCGCCGGCGAACGGTGTCCCTGTCTGCGCCAGTCAAGTCTTGAAGCCTTGGCGGCGGGTTCCGATGAGGTGTCGGAACGGCTGCTCAACGATGGCGTTGAGTACCGCGCTCGCCTGCGCTCTTTGATGGTTGAGGGCGAGCCTCACGTTCTGCTGATGGTGCGTCCGATTGATGAGCGGGAGGCCGCAGAAGAGGACCTTGTCTACACCGACGTGCTGACGAGCGTGCGCAATCGCCGATATTACGAGGAAAAGCTTCGTAGCGCCCGTATGCAGGCCGGCGTGGCCATGATCGACCTTGATGATTTTAGGGCCTTCAACGATACGTATGGCCGCCATGCCGGCGACCTTGCGCTTGGTGCCGTGGCGACGGCCATACGCAGCGGTGTTCGTTCGACTGACGAGCTTGTGCGTTTTGGCTGCGATAAGTTTGTGGTTGTCATGCCCAATATTTCCTCCGATGACTTCACCCGTCGCCTACATCAAGTATCCGATGCCGTTCATTCCACGATTATTCCGGGACATGAGCGCGTTAGCTTGACGGCATGCGTTGGCGGCGTTCGCATTCATGGCGAGACGGTCGACGAGGGTGTTAGCCAGGCTGTCCAATTATTGAGTCGCGCTAAGGCAAAAGCGGGTACGGTCGTGACCGATGGCGATTCCATCGAGACCTTCCAAAGCGAAAAGCCTTTGGTGCTTATTGTCGATGACTCCGAGATGAACCGAGTCATTCTCAACGAGATGCTCAAGGACGAGTATTGCATCCTCGAGGCCGATAACGGTCGTACGGCGCTCGATATGGTCGACCGCTATGGCGATGAGTTGTCGCTCATGCTGCTAGACATTATCATGCCGGACATAAGCGGCTTTGAGGTACTGGCCGATCTGTCGCGCCGAACGGGTATCGACAATCTGCCTGTCATCATGATCTCGAGCGAAGATTCCGATGATATGGTGCTGCGCGCGTACGAGCTGGGCGCCTCGGACTATATCAACCGCCCGTTTGGCTCCCGTGTCGTGCGCCGCCGTGTAAGCAACACCATCCGCCTATACGCCAAACAGCGCCGCCTGACGAACCTGCTGTCCCAGCAGTACAACGAGCGCGTCAAGAACAGTCGCATGCTCATCGACATCATGGCCGGCGTCATGGAGCTTCGCAATGGCGAGAGCGGCAGGCACGTTACGAACATCGAAAAGCTGACCGAGCTGCTGCTTGGCTGTTTGGTCCAGCGTAGCGGCACGATCTCCCTCGACAATGAGGAACGCTCCACGATCGCCCTGGCTTCGGCGCTGCACGATATCGGCAAGATGTCGATTGACGATGCGATTCTCAACAAGCCCGGGCGCCTCACGCCCGAGGAGTTCGAGATTATGAAGACGCATACCACGATTGGCGCCAACATGCTGCTTGAGCTGGGTAGCCATCACGCCGGCAATGCGCTTATGGAATATGCGTACCAGATTGCGCGTTGGCATCACGAGCGTTGGGACGGCAAGGGTTATCCCGATGGCCTCAAGGGCGACGATATCCCCATCGCCGCGCAGGTGGTTTCGGTGGCTGACGTGTACGATGCGCTGACGAGCGTGCGCGTGTACAAGGATGCTATCCCGCACGAGGAAGCGATCCAGATGATCTTGGACGGTAAGTGCGGTACCTTTAACCCGCTGCTGCTCGACTGCCTGCTCGAGGTGCAAGACCGTATTGCCGAAACATTGGCGCGCCCTGCTGAGGTCGTTGCGCTTCCTACGATTTAGTTTGACCAAAGGAGTTTTAACCCATGATTTCCATGCGTGAGGCGTATGAGAAGATTGGCGCCAATTATGATGACGCGTGCGCTCGGCTGATGGGCGAGGAAATGCTTGCCCGCTTTGCCCTCAAGTTTTTGGATGACGAGAGCATGGACAAGCTGGAGGCTGCCATGGCGGCAGGAGACGCCAGGGCAGCGTTTATGGCAGCGCATACGCTCAAAGGCGTGAGCCAGAACCTGGGATTCGATAATCTGTACGAGCCAGCGGTCGTGGTGACCGAGGCACTGCGCGGCGCCGATGCCGTTGACGGCGCTCGCGAGGGAATGCATGCGCTGCAGCAGCAATATGCGGCCACGATGTTGGCCCTGCGCGAGGCGACCGAGTAAGAGGTTGCAATCTTTGATGACTATGAGAGTGGATAATCTTCCGTTTTTGGCCCTGTGGCGGCCTCAAAGTGGGAGATTATCCACTCTCGTTCGGTAAGTGTCCAAAAATTCACTCTCGCGCACTGGCGGGGCTTTCCGCATGCAATCCATATCGTTGTTCGATAAACTATTCGGATAACGATAGATTCGATGAGGGTGAGTGTATGTCCAACAGCGTTCAGCGTATGGCCAAGGCGGGCGAGACTGTAAGGAAGCTTGGCTTTTGCATGGCGGTCGTTTTTGCGGGAATGCTCGTCGCTTTCGCCGCGTTGGTTGTTTACGTGATCTGGTATGCGGTTGCAAACGCTGCTTCTGTCGATTCTTTCGGTGTTGTGACGCTTCTCAATGGCGGGTGCATCGTTATCCCAAGCGGACTGTGCATGGCGCTTGTCATGGGTATTTCGCTTGTCGTTTTGTGCGGAATCAGCCGCGACATTTCGCGGGGCGTATCGCCCTTTACCAGGGCGCATGTGCGGCTTATCCGTGTTCTCGCGCTTGCCTTTGCTGTTAACGCCGCGGTTTCGCTTGTTGGTGCCTATGGATCGGTCAATCTTACCATTGGTGGGCTGGAGCTTTGCGTCGTGCCTCATTCCTTCGTTATCGCGATTTGCCAGGGCGTTGCCTTTGACGCGGGGTCGCTTATCGGCGCGGCCGTCTGTTTGTTTGTCTCGGTGATCTGGAGCTATGCCTCGCTGCTCCAGGAGCAGTCTGACGAGCTTGTGTAGGAGGAAACATGAGCTATCTCATCATCGAGCTTGAGACGCAGCTGCTTAAGACCGGAAAGACCAGCTCTGATCTGATTCGTGCCACGGGGCATACTCCGGCTAATATTTCTAAGCTAAGAAACGGAAAAATTAAAGCTATTCGCCTTAAGACGCTTCTTGAAATCTGTGATGAGCTTGATTGTCAACCGGGAGATATTATTCAGCGCGTGAGCGAGAAAGAGCTCGAGGAACTTATTGTCGAGCGCGCGAAGAATGCCGTGAGGCAGATGCGGGATGGCAGAGGCAATGAGGCGTCGCTTCCGACATCGGTCTTCGCTGTAGATTTGAGCGACGAGTAGCATAAAAAGAACAACTATAACGAAATATCAGTGTAGCGGAACCCGTGTCTAACACGGGTTCTTTGTTTATTAATTATCTTGACAAATATAAGTTATCGGCAAACAATAACATCAAGAACGAACGATAAAAGAAAGGAGGAACGATATGAGCTGGATTGTAAAGCCGAGTTATGTGGACCCCGGTGGTGGGTGCAACGGTTACTGCAAGGCATTCTGTGGAGCACGCGTCTGCGTCAATAACTGCAGCAAAAACTTGTGTGTTGTTAATTTCTAGCAGTTGCAGCTGCTGCCAGGCGACAGTCTGGCAGCAGCGGTTTTGTTATCAAGCAGAATAGGAGGCCAATGAGCGCATCAGCGATAAAGCTATCGAAGGTGTCGAAGCGCTATGGAAAACGGCGTGTGTTGCATGACGTTTCCTTCGAGGTGAATCAGTCTGAACTTTGCGCCCTTGTTGGTGCAAACGGGGCGGGCAAAAGCACGCTTATTAAAATAGTGCTGGGCCTCTGTGAGCCATCGTCGGGGAGCGTGGAGCTCTTTGGAGGCAAGTCGAAAAAAGAGCTGAGCCTGATGCGGACGCGTGTCGGCTATGTGCCAGATTCCAGCGGAGCATACCAATCCCTCAGTGCGGTGGAGAATCTTCGGATCCGATGTGCGGAATGGGGGCTCGATGAGACACGTGAGGTTCCTCGCGTCTTGGGCCTAGTCGGGCTGGACGTCGATGAGAAAAAGAGCGTGAGCAGTTTTTCTCTGGGAATGAAACGGCGACTGGATATAGCTACGGCTTTGTTGGGCGACACCGACGTACTCATTTTCGATGAGCCGGCAAATGGGTTGGACCCGCTGGGCATCGAGAGTATATGGGCCCTTATCGGCCGATTGAATCGAGAACAGGGTAAGACCATGCTCATCTCTAGCCATGATTTGGATGAGTTGGCATCGGTTGCAACAAGTTGCGTGTTTATTCATGACGGTGAACTGCTGAAAAAGGAATCGATGGATGTCATAAGGGATGAGGCGTCGTCCCTAAAAGAATATTACAGGCGCTTGATGAACGCGGTCTCGCTATGAAGCGGGCGATCCATCCCATAAAGGCAGATATGATGCGTCTACACAGGATGTTTCCGGCGCAGTTTGGTCTTACGCTTATGTTGGCGTGCGGTCTTCTCTTCGGTGTTTTTCTAAATAACGGAGCAACGTTGCTAGGCTTTGGCTATGGCGTTTGTGGGGAGGATATTGGTTTCCTCTGGAATGCAATCGATCCTTCTGCGCCTGATGAGTCCCTTGCGCGCAGCGCTTTTGCCGGTACATCCCTGTTCGTTCCACTCATCGTTTGTTTGGTGCTTTTACAGGAGCATGGCTATAAAGAGGGATACCGAATTTCTTCAGCAAGAGGTCTCGCCCGCTTTAATGGGGCTCTGGCACATGTGCTTTCGTCTGCTTTAATAGTCGGTGCAGCTTATAGCGCACTTTGCCTTCTTTTGTTTGCAATAGCCATAATGCGTGGGGGGCAAAACTACACGCACGGCATGCTGGCTGCATTTTTGCCTGCGATGATAATCAACGCCGTATTGGTGATATCGGTTGCGTTGGAGACGATGACCATCTATCGGATTACAGGCAGCGCTGTATTGAGCGGGGCTGTAATAATAATTGGATTTGTCATGAGCTTGACGCTCTACGGAACCTTCCTTCAGGCACCTATACCATCCTTGCGATGGATCTTCCTCCTTCCGGGGCCGTACCTTGGAGCCGGATGTGCCCTTGGGTATAGCGATATGGGGCAGCTGACGCTTCTGGGATATGGCGTGGCAGCTGGCTGTCTATCGGTATTGATTTACGCTCTCGTGACCTGTCGTGTCGGAGGTGTGCTCAATGGCTCGTCAGATTAAAAGGTTCCTCCATTCAGAATTGAAGCATGTGAGCGAATGGACGTACGTCTTAATCCTGGCAATTTATGCGTGTATGGTGATATTGCAGCTTAATTCTTTCCCGATGTGGTTCTGTAGCCTCCGCGAGGGCAGTTTCTTGGGCTTTTTCCCAGACCCGACGCTTAAACTGTCGGCAGAGGACGCCCTTCTATTTGGTAATGCAGAGGTTTTTCGCGGCTTGCTGTTCAATGTGGCCCCGTTGGCTCATGCATTGTTCTTTCCGCTTGTCGCGCCTTGCGTTGTCCCACGCTTTGTCAGTTCGAGCTTTGTCGAGGAACCGTGGGGGCTGTCGGAGGCTCGGGGAGGGAAGCGGGCGTGCGTTACCGTTGCGCGAGCGATGCTGTCTTCTTTCGCCCTATTGGGCGCGTTTATCCTGTCAAGTGTCGTTTTGTACTGTCTTAACTGCGCAATCGTTTTGGATGCTCAACAGTATTTCAACCTGAATATGTTTTGCGATCGACTTCTTCTGGCGAGTGTGGTCTGCCTTGCATACGTGGTCTCTTGCGTGATCGTTGTTTCCTATTTTGGATCCGGCTTCGGTCCTATTGGCATGCTGTTGCTTGTCAACGTCGTAACGATCTACATACAGGTCGGAGCCAATTCCATGCTTCCGTTTCCGTCCTCGATGCTCATGTGGATTTGCGGCGTGACCCCGTTGGAGGATAGTCAATGCACCTCGATTTTAATTGACTGCCTGATTAACGTAGCAAGCGTTCTTGCCATTTGCTTTACCGTCGACCAATTGCGGTCGAGATTTCTTTGATTGTTTGTGAGGGATAATCATATGAGGCCGTCTCAATACAACTTGATTGAAAACCACGGCGAAAGAACGCTGGTGATGAATGCGAAGACCGGTGCGATCCTTTCGTTGGATAAACAACATGCAGAAAGTATGTGCCGCATGGTATCGGGAACCGAATGGGAGCCAGATGAATTGCGCGAAGCGTTGCTTCAAGGAGGAATGCTGTTAGAAGATGATCGTGACGAAAAAGAGGAAATGAAGGCAATAGGCCGTCTTCTTCGATTTTCCAATCGCTCTCTAGGCATGACGATAGCCCCGACATTGGAGTGCAACTTCTGTTGCCCATACTGTTATGAAAAAGGACAACGTAAAACGACAATGACTCCGGAGGTTGAAGACCGGCTTGTCTCATTCGTGAAGGAGCGTTCACGGGGGCTGAGCGAGCTTGAGATCGGTTGGTATGGTGGAGAGCCGTTGCTGCAAGTCGATAAAATTCAGCGGCTTACGGAGCGTATAAAGGCGATCCTTAATCCAGAGTGCTCCTATTCGGCATCCATCGTTACAAATGGATATCTTCTGACGCCAGAAGTGGCCGAGACTCTCGCGGCTTGTGACGTCAAGATGGCTCAAATAACCTTGGACGGGTCTCGAAAGGACCACGATTCTCGACGGTTCTTGCGGAACGGACAGCCGACGTACGATGCGATTCTAGACAACGTTTCTAAAGTCACGCATCTGTTGGATATTTCTATCAGGTGCAATGTCGATGCCCATAACATTGCCGGTGCTGGCGATTTGCTGGATGCACTCGAGGAAAAGGGCCTTAAAAACAAGGTTGGATTCTATCTGGCGCCTGTCGACAATATTAACGATACGTGCCCAAGTGACAGTAGTTGTTTTTCGATGGAGGCGTTTTCTCGGGAAGAGCTGGACTTTTATAGTCATGCAGTTGATAGGGGGTTCTACGTTGACCTGACGGTGCGCTTTAATCCGGCTATTTGTGGCGCCGTTTGTGCAGGGTCGTTTGTAGTGGATCCGGAGGGCTATCTTTATAAATGTTGGGACGAAATCGGGATGCGTGAACGCTGCGTCGGTACGCTTGCCGAAGGGCCGAGGATGAATGCTCAGCTGGTCCAATGGCTAAACTATGAGCCGAGCGATCATGAGTGTGAAGAGTGTTTTGCCTATCCCTCATGCATGGGAGGTTGCCCTAATCACGCTCTTCATGGAGGGTCAAAACAGTGCGTATCTCAAAGGTATCAGGTGCGCCAACGAATGATTTTGACCGAGAAGGCTCAGCGATTGCTTTCGGAACTGGATTCAGCTCATGTTTAATCTCTGCGCAAGAACAATAATCAAGAATCCAAAGTATATAACCTATCTTCTAATGTGCCTGCTCTCGCTTATGGTTGGTCTCGCAATTCCTTTTCTGACGGGACAACTGGTCAACAACTTTGTCGGTGTCGCGCGAGATGGGGAAAGCGCAATCGCCATCGGCGCTGAGATAGCAGCACTGGGTATTGTGCGAGCCGGTTTGAATTGCGTCAGTGAGCTGGTCTATGTCGATCTGCAAACACATGTGGGATTTGCATTGAATGAAGAGGTGATAAGTCACGTTCAAAGGCTACCACGGGCCTTCTTTTCTAATTTTGATGCCTCATATTACAACCAACAGATTAATCATGACGCTAACGATTTGGTGATATTTGTTATAAACGCTAGTGTCCAAAGCGTGAGCAATATAGTGACGTTGCTTGTGGTGTTTGTTGTCCTGGCGACCATAAACGGTCACCTGGCAATGCTGTGTATGGCTCTTGGCATAATAGGTGGCGCGGTCTATTCGCTTTTCAAAAAGTGTTTGTTCGCAAGAAGTTTCGAGGCTCAAGAGCAGGAGGCTCGATTCTTTTCCGATCTGGAGAAGCAGCTTAGCAACGCACAATTTATCCGCAGACATGTTCTATTCGAGGTTTTCAAGCAAAGGCTTGAGCACTCTTTTGCAGAGCTATATCGTTGCGTTTATCAGAACCAGCAAATTAATGCGACCTTTACGTTTGCCAACACTGTCGTCACATCTTTGGCACAGGGCGGAATCTTGATCCTGGGCGCAAAGGAAGTTCTCGACGGCAATTTGCTGCCCGGCTATCTTATGACGGCGCTAAGCTATTACTCCTATTATTCTTCGGCAATTGAATTCTTCCTTGCGCTGGGCAAGGACTATCAAACGTCAAAAGTATCCTACGAGCGTTTACGGCGCTTGCTGGACATGCCAGAGGACTCAAACGGGGCCATTATCCTCGCCGATGTTTTCGAGGTGAGCTGTTCCGAGCTGGCGTATAGCTATCCTGAGTCTGAAAAAACCGCGTTCAGAGACATTCGAGCTTCTTTGGAAAAAGGAAAGGTATACGGAATCGTTGGGCCGAACGGTTCCGGTAAGAGCACGCTGCTGGATGTGATAAGCGGTTGCGATCCAGAAAACTGCAAGGGTGATATTTGGATTAACGACAAGCCCCTGAGCTCTCTGGACCGCTATGCGCTGCGGAAGCGCAATATCGGGATTACTGAGCAGGAGCCGCCCCTGACCGAGGGGTCGATACGGGACAATTTAACTCTTTGCTGCAGAAGCACTGAAGAGCGTGACCTTGAGAGCCTCATTGAAAGAATGGGGCTTAAAAAGATGGTCGATTCAAGTGGTGGACTTGATGTCGAGCTGGACGATAAGCAGAACAACATTTCAGGAGGGGAGAAGCAAAAAATAGCGATAATTCGCCAGCTGCTGAAAAACCCGGACGTGATGATGTTTGATGAGCCGACATCTGCACTTGACAGTCAAAGCAAGCAGGCGTTTATCGAAATCCTTAAGGAAAGAAAGGGGCGACATATCACGGTCATCGCTACGCACGACCCTGTGCTTATTTCGGCATGCGATGAGGTGATTGAAATTGCCTGACGGGTTAGTGGGCCTAGCATATCAAATTCAGGGGGGGCGGGCACCGTAGCTGGTGTCCGCCCCCCCCCTGGCATGGATAGCTTTTGCCTGTGCAGTTCGTAAGCTAACGAGCCTGCTTTACCTTGGCTGCTGCCTCGACAAACGACTTCCACAGGTTAAAGTCGGTCTCGAGCGTTTGCCAGGTGTACTCGGGGTGCCATTGCACGCCCAGGCAGAACGGCTGGCCCTCGACTTCGATGCACTCGGGCACGCCGTCGGTTGCCTTGGCGACCAAGCGCGTGCTTTTACCCAGACGATCGACGCAGCAGTGGTGTGCGGAGTTGGTCTGGATGAGCCTGTGCCCGCCAACCGCGCGCTCCAGCAGCGAGCCCGGCACGACCTCGACAGGATGCACAGGGTCGTTGAGCACGTGGGTATGGCGCCACTGCGTGCGACCCTCGCGCGCACCTAGGCTCGGCACGTCCATGCACAGGGTGCCGCCGGTGGCGACGTTGAGCAGCTGCGTGCCGCGGCAGGTGGTAAAGAGTGGCTTATTGGCGCGGAGCACCTCGTTAACCAGCTTAAACTCAAAACGGTCGCGAATCTCGCAGCACAGTGTGGGGTCGTAGGGGCGCTCGTCGCCCCAGCGCTTGGGGTTGACGTCCGGGCCGCCGGGAATGGCGATGCCGTCGGCGATGTCGACGTAATGACGGATAACCTCAATGTCCTCGGTGATGGACATCTGCAGCGGCAGGCCGCCGGCGGCAAGGATAGCATCGACAAAGACACTGGCGATTTCCTCGTTGGGGGAGAGCGTCTCGCTTAAAAACGGCTTTGCTTCTTCCCAGCGCGGTGCCGCCAGGATAAGCGGGCGGTCGGCGGGATCGACGTCGACGTGCGGGGTAAAGGACGATGAAGTGCGGGTTCCAATCATGGGCGTGGCTTTCGAATCCGGGTGGACATGGCGCAGGGGCGGCGCGGGGCAAACGCTGTTGATGAATTTGCCCCGCGTGGCAATTGGGCTAGTGGCCCTTGATGGAGTTGAGGAAGTCTTGGGCGCGCTTGGTCTGGGGATGGTCGAAGAACTCGTCGGGCGTGCCGGTTTCCACGATCTGGCCGTCGGCCATAAACACGACGCGGTCGGCAACGCGGCGGGCGAAGTTCATCTCGTGCGTAATGACGATCATCGTCATGCCCTGCTGGGCCAGGCGGACCATGACCTCGAGCACCTCGTTGATCATCTCGGGGTCAAGGGCACTCGTGGGCTCGTCGAAGAGCATGGCCTTGGGCTGCATGGCGAGCGAGCGGGCAATGGCCACGCGCTGCTGCTGGCCGCCCGAAAGCTGTGCGGGCACCTTATCGGCCTGTTCGGCAACGCCCACGCGGCTCAACAGATCCATGGCGCGCTCACGAGCCTCCTCCTTGGACACGCCCAGCACGTCGACCGGCCCCAGCATGACGTTTTGCAGCACCGTCATATGCGCAAACAGGTTGAACTGCTGAAACACCATGCCCAGCTCGGCGCGCATGCGGGCAAGATCTTTGCCTTCCTGCGGCAGGGGCTCGCCCTCGATGAGGATCTCGCCCGAGTCGATGGTTTCCAGGCGGTTGATGGTGCGGCACATGGTCGACTTGCCCGAGCCCGAGGGACCGATCACCACGACGACCTCGCCGCGATCGACCGAGAGGTTGATGTCGTTGAGGACGTGCAGATCGCCATAGTGCTTATCGACGTGCCTGAGCTCGATCAGCGGCCAGTTGTCGGTAGAAGAAGTGCTCTGTGCCATGGTGCTCGGCTCCTTATGACTCGAAATGGTAAAGCGTTAGCGGATGATGGTCGCGCCGGTCTTGTGCGAAACGTAGACGGCGGCCTTGTTGATCGCGACGTTGATGAGGATATAGATGACCGCGATCACCAGGTAGACCGACACGAGGGCGTTGTAGTTGGTAATGAGCACGCGGGCGTTTTGCATGAGGTCGGGGTAGCTCACCACGTAGGCGACGGTGGTGTCTTTGACGACGACCACGAGCTGCGAAATCAACGACGGAATGATAAACCGAATAGCCTGGGGCAATACGATTTTAAAGGTAATTTTAGCCTTGGAGAGGCCGAGCGCCTGGGCAGCCTCGACCTGGCCGCGCGGCACGGCGTTGACGCCGGCACGGAAGATTTCGGCCAGTACACCGGCTGCGGCGAGCGCGACGGGAAGCGTGAGCATCCAAAACGACGGCAGCGCGATCTTGTACTGGGGCAGCACCAAAAAGAAGAAGTAGATGAACAGCAGGCTCGGCACGCCGCGGAAGAAATCGGTGAGCACGCGGCAGACCAGCTGCAGCGGCTTAATGTCGCTGGTGCGACCGAGCATAAGGGCAAGGCCGAGCACCAGCGCGATGGCGCCGGCGGTGAGTGCGACTTTAACGGTGCCCTCAAAGCCGGCAAGCAGAAACTTCCAGGTGGTGAGGTGCGTAAAGAAATACCAATAGTGGACCGAAAGCTGACCGGTCACATAAAAGCGCTGCAACACGAGGGCAACGAGTGCGGCAACGGCAACCAGCGAGATGGCGGTGCCGATGCGAATCTTGGCGCGCATCTTGGGGCCGGGAGCCTCGTAGAGCGCATCGCGCATGGTGAGCGCGGGGGAGGAGTGCTTGCTCATCGGAGGATCCTCACCTTCTTATCGATGTAGTTGCCAATGTGGCTCACCACAAAGGCCGTGCCCAGGTAGCCGAGCGCCGAGATAAAGAACGCGGCGACGCCGCCGAGCGAGCGCGTGTTGATATAGCTCACCACGCCGGTGAGCTCCTGGGGTTTAAGCGGCACCTGACTGCCGAGCGCGGTGGTGAGCATGACGGCGATAAAGAGGTTGGTCATGGGCAGCACGCTCGAGCGCAGTGCCTGCGGAATCACGATCTTGGCGAGGATGCGGTTGAAGCTCATGCCGAGCGAGCGGGCGGCTTCCACCTGGCCGACGCCGACGGTGTTGATGCCGCTCATAAAGTTCTCGGAGCCAAAGGCAGAACCCAAGAGCACTGTGGCGACGATAACGCAGGTGCGGTAGGGCAGGACGACCTTGAGCGGCGGCAGCGCGTAGACGACGATAATGAGCAGCGCGATGCCGGGGATGTTACGGAAGACCTGGACATACAGGTCGCCAAAGACGCGCAGCGGCTTGAGCGGCGACACGCGCATCACAGTGACGGCAACGGCCAGCACCATGGCGATGGCAAACGACTCAAGCGTCATGCCCCAGGTTGCTAGCAGCGCGTCGATATAGTTCTGGCCATAGAGCGACCAGAGCTCGGAGAGACTCATGCGGACCTCCCGCCGATAAGGAAAGGGGCTCCCGTGTGTACGGAAGCCCCGACAACTCAGTGAAGAAACAGTTTAGCGCAATAAAGCGCACCGTGCGTTTCCGTATGGTTTCGTTGCGGCCGTTATTCGGCTCTATGGCCTAGGCGCCGATCTCGGGCAGCTCGGGAACATTGGTGTCGCCCGTGCGGTCGCCGATGCAGATCTGCCACAGCTCGGTCCAGGTGCCGTCGTCCTCAATCTTCTTAAGGAAGTCGTTAACGAAGGCGACGCCGTCGGAATCGAGCGGCAGGCCGATGCCATAGGGCTCCTTGCTGCCGAAGGGCTTGCCGGCGATCTTATACTTACCGGGCTCGCGGACCAGGGCGCTTTGCTGCATGTTGTTGTCGATGACGTAGGCGTCAACGCGACCCTGCTGGAGTGCCTGGCGGGCCTCCTCATCGGTCTTGAACTCCTGCTGGCTGGCCTTGGGAGCGAGCTCCTCCAGGATGGCAGGGCCGTTGGAGCCGGACTGGACGGCGACGTTCTTGTCGGCCAGGTCGTCGACGCTCTTGATGTCGTCGTTGTCGGCGAGCACCAGGATGGCCTGCTGGGTGTAGTAGTAGGGACCGGCAAAGGAGACGAGCTTCTTGCGATCGTCAGTGATGGTGTAGGTGGCAAAGACGGCGTCGACCTGGCCGTTCTGCAGGACGGACTCACGCGTGTCCGAGGTCACCTGGGTGATCTCGACCTTGTTCTCGCCCAGAATGTAGTTGGACAGGAGCTGTGCGATACCGGCGTCGAAGCCGCGGGTCTGACCGTCCTTCTCGTTGAGGAGGGAGAACAGCGTGGAGGTCTGGACGCCACCGATCGTAAAGACGCCGGCATCCTTGACGGCCGTAGCCCAGGTGCTGGCGGCGATGGCGTCATCATCGGCCTTGGGGCCGTCGTTGACGAGCTTGTCGAATGCCTTGGCGTCGAGCGTGGCGGAAACCTCGGTATCCTCGGAGCTCTTGGAGGAACTGGCGGAACCCTTGTCGGCCTCGGTACTGGTGTCGGAGCAGCCGGCAAGACCAAGGCCGGCGACGGTTGCGAAGGTGGCGGCGACGAAGCCGCGGCGGTCGAGAACGACCTGCTGGGAGAGGTTCTTGCTCATGGTAGAACACCTTTCTCAATAAAATCCCTAGTGGTTGAGTAGAGTTATACCCTATCGCGCTCAAATGGGTCAACACGAAATAACTCAGAAACATACTTACCTTATGGGTTATTCTACCTACCATAAAGGGACAGGCACCTTTGTGGCGGTTCTGGCCGATGCAGCGGCATGCCTTGCTGTTTTGTCTCGATCTGTAACATCTGCAGCCATTTTTGCCGAGTAACTGTTACAGATTGAGATTTTCTCTTCAGGGGAATTCGAATGTCTCGATCTGTAACAGGTAGACGGCCAAAAGGTCTCTATCTGTTACAGATCGAGACAAAGGTTTGGGACTAAGACGTCTTATCTAGATCTGTAACAGTTAGACGGGAATTCGGGCCCTAGATGTTACAGATTGAGATAATCGCGCCGCGAAAATAAAAACCTCCGCAGGGATGCTTCCCTTGCGGAGGTTTTCTTACTCGCTGAGTAGCCTTACGGCTTCGGCGGCCATGTTTTCGGCCGTCATGCCGTTCTGTGCGAGCAGTTCGTTGGGGTCGTAGCGGTCGGGGAAGCCCTTGGCGATGCCGAAGGTGCGTGTGCGCAGCGGTGTGCAGGCCAGGCAGCACGCCACGCGCTCGCCCCAGCCGCCGTCCAAGATGCCGTCTTCGAGGGTGACGACAACGCGGTGCTCGGCGGCAAGGCTGTCGAGGAACTCGCGGTCGAGCTCGGTTGCAAAGCGCGGGTTGACGAGCGTGGCCTCGATGCCGTACTCGGCAGTCAGACGGTTTGCCACACGCTCACCCAGCTCAAAGAAATCGCCGAGCGCGAGCACGGCAACGTCGCGGCCCTGGCGCACGACGTTGTAGCGCGCGACGCCGTAATCGTCGCCCTCGGCAGGCGCCAGATCGGGGCGGCTTACCAGGCCAATGCCCGGCACACGGATCGCTACGGGATGCTCGCGGTGGTCGAGCGACCAGCTCAGCATGGACAGATATTCCTCCATGCAGGCAGGTGCAAGGTAGTGCATGTTGGGAAGTCCGCCCAGCATGGAAATATCAAAGAACGAAAGGTGCGTCTCGGACGTGGTGCCAAAGATCGACGCGCCAAACACCAAGATGGTTGCGGGGGCGTCGTTGAGGCACAGGTCGTGCCACAGTTCGTCGTAGGCGCGCTGCAAAAACGTGCCGTACACACCAAAGACTGGCTTGGCGCCCGAGCGCGCAAGCGCGGTGGCAAAGGTGACGGCGTGTTCCTCGGCAATGCCCACGTCGACAAACTGCTTGCCTGCCGCGGCGCGAAGCTCGGGTGTAAAGCCCATGATGTAGGGCGTGGCGGCCGTGATGCCCACGACCTGCGGATCGTGCTCGATGGCGGCGCTCAGGGCCTCGCCCGTAATGTCGGCATAGGTGCGCGGCGCAGGCTCGCTCGGATGGCCCGGGCAGAGCTTGCGCCCAGTCGCCATGTCAAACGGACCCACATGATGCCAGCGCTCGGGGTCGCTCTGGGCTGGCTCAAAGCCCTTGCCCTTTGCGGTGGAGACGTGCAGCACGATGGGATGGTCGATATCGCGCAGCTCCTGCAGCGTGTCGACCAGGGCCAACACATCGTTGCCGGCGTCTAAGTAGCGATAGTCGAGCCCCATCGCGCGGAAAACGTTGCGCTCACAGGTGCCGTTGCTGGCGCGCAGCTCGGCCAGATTGCGATACAGGCCACCGTGGTTTTCGGCAATGGACTGGTCGTTATCGTTGACGATGATGATCAGGTTGCTGTCGAGATCGGCGGCATTGTTAAAGCCCTCAAACGCCAAACCGCCCGAAAGCGAGCCGTCACCAATGATGGTGATGACGTTGTATGTATCTCCCGCCAGGTCACGAGCGTGTGCCAGGCCGCAGCCCAGGCTCACCGACGTGGAGGTATGGCCCATGGCGAACAGGTCGTGCTCGGACTCGTCGGGATTGGCAAAGCCAGAAGCCTCACCATAACGCTCCGGATCAATATAAGTGTACGCGCGCCCAGTCAGCGCCTTGTGGGCATAGGTCTGGTGCGAAACATCAAAGACAATCTTGTCGATGGGGGAGTTAAACACGCGATGAAGCGCAACCGTAAGCTCAACGACGCCCAGGTTGGGAGCAACGTGCCCGCCGACGGCGGCGGAGCTTTCGAGGATTGCCTGACGGATCTCGCCGCAGAGCAGCGGAAGCTCGGCGCGGTCGAGAGCCTTGACGTCCTCGGGCGTTGTCGTTTGCGTAAGCAGCATCGTTGTTGGTTACTCCATGCGAATCGAGCGCCGGCGCTCCCTCGGCCGGCACAATTGCACAAAACAGTCTCGCACATTTTGGCGTTTGATATGTGACGGCGGCGCGGTAATTCGCCAACTGGCGGGGCAAAACGTTTTGTCCGATGCCATACTGGTAGATTCGATGATGATTTTATTCAATGCGTGGAGGCCGTGGCTTGTCGCCGGGAGTCGCTGGAAGGAGACAGCATGTCCGATGTCGCTCGTGCCGAGAAAATTGCGTGCGAAGTAGACCATGCTGCCCGTCAACTGGCACAGGCGGGCCGTCTGGACCTGACGCGCGAGTTTATCCAGCATGGCGACGTGACGGTGTATGCGCATGTGACCTCGGTGGCGCGGGCAAGTCTGTCCTTTGCCGAGCGCTTGGGCCGTGCTGGCATTTCGGTCGACCGTGCCTCGCTGTTGCGCGGGGCCCTGCTGCACGATTAC
Source organism: Coriobacteriaceae bacterium (assembly GCA_905194345.1). Lineage (GTDB taxonomy): Bacteria > Actinomycetota > Coriobacteriia > Coriobacteriales > Coriobacteriaceae > Collinsella. The sequence continues at coordinate 71,201 of CAJJRZ010000005.1, read as the reverse complement.
TTTCTCTATGATTGGCACGACCCCGATCCGAGCCATCGACTGCACGGATTTCGGCATCCATTTTTTGCCCTGGCGCGTGCCGAGGAAGATTTTGAGCTGACGTCGCGCGAGCGGAATATCATCGCGCGCCATATGTTTCCGCTGGTGCCGGTGCCGCCGACGTGTCGTGAGGCATGGATTGTGTGCCTGGCAGATAAATGGTGCGCGCTGCGTGAGACGGTCGCCGGCCGTCTGCGGCGCAAGGACGTGGCGGACGATAGCGTGAGTAAAGATTCAAGTGCCGCCGCGAGCAGAGGCGCGAGCGAAGATTCGAATGAAAAGAGGAGAAGGTAGACAGTGGGGACCGCGATCGATATGGCTTTTGGCGGCGCGACGCTTGCCGCCTGCCCGCTCTCGGCACTGGTGCTCTCGTTTGCCTTCTACGGGTTTTGCGGCTGGGCGTGGGAGTCGACGGTCTGCGCCATGCTCAACCAAGGACGCTTTGCCAACAGCGGATTTTTGCTGGGGCCGTGCTGTCCCATTTATGGCGCGGGCGGCATAGCCTGCTGGCTTTTGCTGCGCGGGATTCCGGATGCCTCGAGCCAGTTTGTCGCTGCGGCGCTTGTATGCAGCGTGATTGAGTACAGCGTGGGCGTGTTACTCGAAAAAACGACGGGCGCTCGCTTTTGGGACTATTCGCATCTGCCGTTTAACCTACATGGGCGTATTTGCCTGTACTGGGCCTGCGCGTTTGGCTTGGGCGCGTTGTGCATTTGTCGCGTGGTGGAGCCGGCGGTGTTGGGCCTGCTTGCCCACCTGCCGGTTTTCATGGTGCGGCTGGCGGCTTTTGCCGTCGCGGTTGTGATGATCGTCGATGCGATTTGCTCACTGGCGAGCTGGCGCCGCCTGTCCGATGAGCTGGAGCGTGTGCGCGCCGACCTTGCCGACCGCATCAATGAGTCGCTTGCCGATGCCTCCGACTCTATGCTCGAACGTATTCCCGATTCGGCGATCGACTCGGTGGCGCAGACGCATATCCGCGGTCGCGCCGTTAACGCGTGGCTGGCGGAGCTGGGCGACGCGGCACTCGATGCCCTGCGTGAGAAGGCTTCGATGCCGACGTTTATCTCGGATGGTGCTCGCGGCCTGGCGCTTGCTGCCCGCCGCGTTGCCGATGCCGCGCCGAGCATGCCGCGTCCGTCGCTCAGTCGTCGCCTTGCCGGCAAGCACATGAGCCGTCCGGTGCCGAGCGTGTCGCTCAGCCGTCGTGACCTGCGCTTCTTCAATGCTTTCCCGCGCTTGCGCATCAACCGCTACGAGGGTGTCATCCGAGCCACCAACCTCCGCGACCGAGCCCGCGAGCTGTTCCGGCGCTAGCCGGGACGGGCGCGCTCACGGCTCCCTTGCCCTCGCATTTCCCGTTCGTTTCGCGCCCGTTGCCGCGCCGTTTCCAAGATTGCGGCACCGTTTCCATTCGACAACGCAGCGTTTAACAACGCCGTATCTGGTCTACACCAGTTGCCCCTCGGCCGCACTATGGGCGCCGACAACGTTCATGCGACCAAGGGGGAGCGAATGTACGATACGGGGTCGACAACGTTTATGCTCATCTGCACCATGCTCGTGTTTTTAATGACACCGGGCCTGGCGTTTTTCTATGGCGGCCTGTCCAGGCGCAAAAATGTCATCAACACCATGCTTATGTGCTTTGGCGCCATTGGCCTAGTTGGTGTGCTGTGGATTGTTGCCGGCTGGTCGCTGGCCTACGGCGGCGACGGCTCCAGTCCGTTTATTGGAGGCCTTGACCAGCTGCTGTGCCTGCCGGTGCTCAACCAGGTGCTGCAGGCGGCCGAGGGCAATGCTGCGGACGGTGCCGTCTACCCTCAGATCATCAACATCGTCTTCCAGATGGCGTTTGCCATGATCACCGCCGCTATCATTACGGGCAGCCTGGCCGGTCGCGTTAAGTTTGGTGCCATGACGGCCTTCCTAGGCATTTGGCTGCTTGTGGTCTATGCGCCGCTCGCCCACATGGTTTGGGGCGGCGATGGCTCCTTTATCGGCGACATCATCGGCGCGCTCGACTTTGCCGGTGGCGACGTGGTGCACATTTCGTCCGGTCTTACCGGCCTGGTCCTCTGCTTAATGCTCGGCCGTCGTCGCGGCTTTGGCATGGTGAGCTACCGTCCGCATAACGTACCGTTTGTGGCGCTGGGCGCCGGCCTACTTTGGTTTGGCTGGTTTGGCTTTAACGGCGGCAGCGAGTTTAAGGCCGACGCCGTGGCGGCGCTCGCCATCCTCAACACCGTGACGGCCAGCGCGGCAGGTATGGTCTCGTGGCTTGCCGTCGAGCGCGTGCACACTGGTCGTCCCACGCTGGTGGGTGCCAGCACCGGTCTGGTCGCGGGCCTCGTGGTGGTCACGCCGGGCGCGGGCTTTGTCGGGCCGTGGGCGGCGCTGGTCATGGGCCTGATCGTATCGCCCGTCTGCTACCTGGCCATCAGCCATCTTAAGACCAAGTTCGGCTACGACGATGCGCTCGACGCGTTCGGTTGCCACGGCATCGGCGGCATCTTGGGCGGCGTGCTCACGGGTCTGTTTTGTGTGCCGGAGCTCTCGTGGACCGGTAAGGGCGGCCTGTTCTACACGGGCGACGTGTCGCTGCTCATCTCGCAGATCCTGGGCATTGTGGTGACGGTCGCTATTGTGCTGGTGCTCGACTTGGTGATTGTCGCGGTGGTCAAGGCACTGTTCCGCGGCAGCCTGCGCGTGGACGAGGCCGACGAGGCCCTGGGTCTGGATGCGAGTCAGCACGGCGAGAGCGCATATCCATCGTTTGGCGGCTTGGATTAACAAGGGGAGTGATTTGGTATGAAGAAAATTACGGCTATCGTGCGCCAGGAAAAGCTTGAGGTTCTCAAAGATGCGCTGTTTGCTGCTGATGTTCGCGGCATGACTATCAACCAGGTGCAGGGCTGCGGCGCACAGCATGGCTGGAAGGAATACGTGCGCGGCAACGAACTGCTCGTCAATACCATCCCCAAGGTACAGTTCACCCTCATCTGCGCTGATGAGCACGTTGACGGAATTGTCGACATCATCTGCAATGCCGCCCGCACCGGTGCCGTCGGCGACGGCAAGATTTGGGTCGAGCCGGTCGAAGAAGTCATCCGCATTCGCACCGGTGAACACGGCCCCGCCGCGGTGTAGGATCGACCGCCTGCCATCCGCAACGTTAAAATGCTGCAATGAGGCACAAGACTTGCGTTGCGGATGGGCGGATTATGGGTCGCAATAAATATCCCGAGGAGACGGTCGCGAAGATTCTCGACGCGGCACTGGAGCTATTCTGTGCACAGGGTTATGAGGGGACGAGCATTCAAGATATCGTTGACCGTCTCGATGGCATGACCAAGGGCGCTGTCTATCATCACTTTAAGAGCAAAGAGGAGATTTTCAACGCCGCATTTGATCGGGCGATGACTCCGATTGTTGAGCACCGCCGCTCGATGCTTGGTGTCGGTAATATGACCGGCGCCCAAAAGCTAAAAAGGCTTTACGCTCCCGAGTCCGTTGTTCCGCAAATTGAGCTATGGGCACGTATGCGTCCTGCAGCAGATCCGGTAAAAAGCTCGCGTCTACTGGCGATGCAGTACCAGGGCTCATTTGACGAGTCGGCCGATGGCTATCTCTTGCCGGTGATCGAGGAGGGCATCGCCGACGGATCCATTGCGTGCGAATGCCCGCGCGAAGCGGCAGAGGCCGTATCGTTGCTGGCGAATCTCTGGTTGTTGCCACTGTTTCGTCCGCTCGAGCCCAAGGATCGAATGCTCGCTCGCGCTCAATGTTTGGCGCAGATGGCCGCCGCGGTGGGGCTCGATTTGGGTAATGAAGTGCTTCAGACAACGGCGCAGATTTGGAACGTATGGGACCGCGCCGGGTGGTAATATAGATACCGACGGTATGTAATTGATTTGTGAGGGCAGCTCCGGCTGCCCTTTTCAAGTCGATAAATACATACTAGTGGTATGTATGGGGGGCGGACTTATGGCTGGGCTGAGAGACGTCGGCGTCTCGTTGAAATCAAAAACAGTGCGGTCAATCAGGCTCACGGAGCTTCTGGTTGCGCAGCTGTGCACGTATTCGATGCTGTCGGCGCTGTGCTTTGCGTATCCACTTTACTTGTTCGATAGCAGCGGATCGTCAACGTTATATGGCACCGTCGTGGCGACGGCGTTCATACCAGGTGTGCTCGCGACTCCGGCTGGCGGAATCTTGGCGGATAGGGGAAGACATCGCGAGGTCCTCATGGCCCTCGGCATTGCTCTGATGACTGCATCACTGCTGTCTATCCCCATGAAGCGCTCGTTGCCTCTTGCGGTCGTCGTAGTAGCGATACTTTGTGTTCAATATGGTGTTCAATCGCTGCTAAAGCCAATGCTCCAAATTGAGACGGTGCGTATGGCGGGTGAAGAGAAGGTTGAGCGGGCCACTGCATTGGTTTCGCAGATGACCATGGTGAGCAATATCTTGGGCCCCGTGGTCGGGACGGCAGTCTATGGGTGCTTTGGTATCGATACTCTTTGCACAACCGCGTCGGTGGCGTTTGCGATGTCAGCTCTCTTGTTTGGGGTCGCACTCAAGCAAAATGCCTCATCTGAAACGATGGGAGACGGCGCGACTCGCACGACATGCCGAAACGATTTTCGGGAGTCGATTCGGTATCTGTTGCAAAATGCATCATTGGTCGCTGTGATTTTGCTTGCGGCCGTTTTGAACCTTGCGTTGGTTGGGCTAACGATTGGCGCTCCCATTATTGTTACAAAGCATCTCGGCATGCAATCGTCCTGCGTTGGGATAGTTGAGGTTGCTCTGGGCTTGGGTGGTCTTACCGGCAGTGGCTTGGTCGGCATTTGGCCGCATCGCTTTTCTCTCAATGGTATATATCGATATGTTGCGATGATCTGTTTTGGAGTCGTACCGATTATTGTTTCGCTGCTGTTCGGCGCAGATGTATGCGTGTTCACCGTGTTTGCGGTTGGTTCGGCATGGGTCATGGTGTGGGCAAGCATTGCGTCGGTTGAAATCATCGCGTTTGTTCAGCGGGTAGCGCCGGCTGAGCTCTGCGGAAAAGTGCTTTCGGTCGTTTACATGGTCCTTTCCTGCGCAACGCCTATCGGCCAATTGACGTACGGGGTTGCATATGATCGATGGACACCGGCGATTGTATTCGCAGCCATGTTGGCGGTGCTGACGTTGACGACGGCTCTGTTTTATCGGCTGAAAAATCGATTGCGGCGATTGTCTTAACGCGCTGGGGCACCGTGAATTTGTGAAGGCGGTGGTACGCCGCGCCGGGACGGCATTGTTTGGACATGCCTCTCCTTCGTCTACAATATCGGGCAGACGAAGGAGAGGCATGTCCATGATCAAGATGTTCGCGAGTGACTTAGACGGAACGCTGCTGAACGCCCTGCACGAGGCGGATGGGACCATCCGCCGCGCCATTCGCGAGCTGACTGAGGCTGGCCTGCACGTGGTTCCCGCGACTGGACGCTCGACGTTGCCGATCGGCGAGCATGGCTTTACGGGCTTGGCGCTTGACGCCTGCTGCTCCAATGGATCCATCGTGCGCGACAGCCATGGCGAGGTGCTCAAGACTTGGACCATCGACCCGCAGGTCACTGAGGAACTGCTCAAGGCGTTCCCGGACATTTGCTTTGATTGCTCCACGCCCGATGGCATGTTTTCGAGCGGTTCGTTCGAGATGCATCAGGCGGGCTTTAAAAAGGACAGCCCCATCAAGCGTATTGTGATGCGCGGCATGCGTGCGCGCGGCGGGTATCACGAGGAACAGTATTTCGACCAGTCGATCGGCGATATCTTGCGTCACGATGTATGCAAGATCAATTGTCGCGTGACCTCGCCCGAGCTGGAGCGTGACCTTAAGTCGTATCTTGCCGAGCGATCGGACCGCGTGGTCAACGCGCCGTTCGATCCGGTGATGTTCGAGATCACGGACGTGGCGTGTAACAAGGGCGAGAGTGTGGCCTGGCTGGCGGGCTACTACGGCATTGCCGAGGACGAGGTCGCGGTTTATGGCGACGGCGGAAATGACATCGCCATGCTCAAGCGTTTCCGCCACAGCTACGCGACCAAAAACGCTAGCGATACAGCTAAGGCTGCCGCGAGCGCAACTATTGGCAGCTGCATGGTCCACGCCGTCCCCAAACACATGTTCGCCACCATGCGCAAGCAAAACTCCCGCACCGTCATCGAATAATGTGACAAAGGGACAGCCCCTTTGTCACAGGGGCCTGTGTGCTTGGAATACGAACATATATTCGTATATATAACTAGGCTCTGGTAGAATCGGTATCGTTGACGGCAGTTCCATGTGCCGGGCAGCGCCCTCCATTTGATGGGAGGTGATGCCCATGACCGATTTGATTGATTTCGTGAGACTTCTGACCGCCGTGGTCTCGTTCTTCACGGCGCTTGTCGGCCTTTCCGAGGCACTCAAGCAGCGTTCGAAGCGCAACAGAAGGGGTCGCCGCCGCTAAGGCGTTGACCCCCTAATGCAAACAACGGCGCTGCCCAGCCAGCTACAACTTGGGCTGCCGTCGACACTATTCTACCCACGAATGACATTTTGGACAATCGGTAATGCCGCTCCAAAAGCCAGGCGGGTTGTGACAAAGGGACTGCCCCCTCGTCACATTCCAAATATTGCCTTTACGTGTTGGTACACACGGTGTGCAATAATACTCGCACTGTGCAATAGCGCACAGGCTGAGTAACAAGGAGGACGCTTGTCCCAGCTCGAGAAATGCGATCGCCGGTCCCTTCGCTCGCAGCGTGCCCTTCGCCAGGCACTTGCCAGCGAGCTTGCCGAAAGCGGCGACCTTTCGCGCATTAATGTCGCGTCGCTCACCGAGCGCGCTGGCCTTACGCGCCGCACGTTCTATTCGCACTACCGCGATATCCCCGACTTTATCAATCAAATCGAGGACGGCTTGCTGGCCGAGATCCGTGAGCGCATTGAGCTCATCACCGCAGCTCAGCTGCCCGATCTCTATCACAATATCGACGAGCTCGAGCCGGCGCCCGGTTCGGTTGAGCTGCTGCGTTATCTTGCGGCCAACCGCGACTTAATCGGTGCGCTGCTGGGTCCGGGCGGCGACCAGGCCTTCATTAAAAGGATCATCGACACCGCGCGTGAGGCTGTGGTGCCGCGTGCGAAGACGGGCATTTTGGGCCTGGCGCTGGGCACGTTCTTTGACTACTACGTCACCTACGTCGTGAGCGCCGAGGTTGGCATGATTCAGCGCTGGTTTGAGCGTGGGCTCACCGAATCGCCCGAGGCCATGGCGCGCATTATGACGGTGCTCGCTTTTGTGCGCCCTGGCGACCTGTATGGCCAACCCATCGATATCAACGTGCCGGAATACGGCATGAAGTTATTGAATTTGCAGCTCGAGGACGCGGCCGACACCGCCGCAACCGTCGAGTCCAACAACTAAGAGGAGAGACAATGAGCAAACTCGTCGAGGGCGTCAAGGACCGCATGGTCGCCGCCGCACGCGAGGCCGCGCCCGCCGTGGTGGACGCCGCACAGAAGGCTGCGACCGCTGCTGCCGAGAAAGTCGCCGAGGCAGTTGCCGATGCCAAGAACGCGGCAGGGGAGACGTCCGCCGCTAGCGAGCTCGCCGCCGAGCCCGTAACCGCCGCCCACGCCCCCGAAGGCGCGATCTTCAACCCCGAGAACGCCCGCGGCAACCTGCACCTGGGCATCGACGTGGGCTCCACCACCGTCAAGCTCGCCGTGCTCAATGACGACAACCAAATTGTCTACGCCAAGTACCAGCGCCATCACACCGATGTCCGTGCCTGCGCCCGCGACCTGTTCGAGGGTGCTGCGACCGTGCTGCCGACGGCCCAGATGACCTGCGCCATTACCGGCTCGGGCGGCCTGCTGCTGTCCCAGTGGCTCGACCTGGAGTTTGTCCAGGAGGTCATCGCCAGCAAGCGTGCCGTCGAGACCCTCATTCCGGCCACCGATGTCGCCATCGAGCTGGGCGGCGAGGACGCCAAGATCATCTACTTTGACAACGGCATCGAGCAGCGCATGAACGGCACCTGCGCCGGCGGTACGGGCGCGTTCATCGACCAGATGGCAACCCTGCTGCACACCGACGCGAGCGGCCTCAACGAGCTCGCGGCCAACGCGACCACCATCTATCCCATCGCCAGTCGCTGCGGCGTATTTGCCAAGACCGACGTGCAACCGCTGCTCAACGAGGGTGCCCGTCCCGAGGATGTGGCCGCCTCCATCTTCCAGGCCGTCGTGACCCAGACCATCTCGGGTCTGGCGTGCGGTCGCCCCATTCGCGGCAACGTCGCCTTCCTTGGCGGCCCGCTGCAGTACCTCTCCGAGCTGCGCCACCGCTTCTACCTCACGCTCAACCTGGACGAGGAGCACCGCATTGTGCCCCAAAACGCCCACCTGTTTGTGGCAAGCGGCGCCGCCATGGCGCACGAGTCCAACAAGCTCAGCACGTTCCCGCAGCTCATTGAGGCCATCGATGCCCTGGGTGACACACAGGGTGCCGAGGTCGAGCGCCTGGACCCGCTCTTTGCCACCGACGAGGACTTTGCCGAGTTCAAGACCCGCCACGACACCGAGGTCGTCCCCAAGGGCAAGCTCGACGGCTACACCGGCCGCGTGTTCATCGGCATCGACGCCGGCTCCACCACCATGAAGGCCGCGCTCGTGGGCGAGGACGGTCAGCTGCTGCACACTTGGTATGGCAACAACAACGGTGACATCCTGGGCACGGCCAAGGTCATCATGGCCGATTTCTACAACCATATCCCCGCGGGCTGCACCATCGGCCACGTGACCACCACGGGCTATGGCGAGGCGCTGCTCATCGAGGCCCTCAAGGCCGACTCCGGCGAGATCGAGACCGTTGCGCACCTGCGCGGAGCCAAGGCGTTCCTGCCCGGCGTCGAGTTCATTCTGGACATTGGCGGCCAGGACATGAAATGCCTGCGCGTCAAGGACGGCGTCATCGAGCACATCATGCTCAACGAGGCCTGCTCGTCGGGTTGCGGTAGCTTTATCGAGAGCTTCGCCGTCTCTATGAACATGGACGTGCGCGCGTTCGCCAACGCTGCCATCCATGCCAAGGCCCCGGTCGACCTGGGCAGCCGCTGCACGGTCTTTATGAACTCGCGCGTCAAGCAGGCGCAAAAGGAAGGCGCCACGGTGGGCGACATTGCGGCCGGCCTGTCCTATTCCGTTATCAAGAACGCCCTGTTCAAGGTCATTAAGCTGCGCGACCCCAAGGAGATCGGCAGCCAGGTGATCGTCCAGGGCGGCACCTTTATGTCCGATGCCACGCTGCGCGCGTTTGAGCAGCTCACCGGCGTTCATGCCGTGCGTCCCGACATCGCCGGCTGCATGGGCGCCTACGGTGCGGCCCTGCTCGCCCGCGATCGCGCCGGCGCCGACGGCACCTCGACCATCCTTTCGGCCGAGGACATTGCGCACCTCACCGTGACGCAAAAGCATGTCCGCTGCGGCCGTTGCTCCAACAACTGCCAGCTCACCGTTAACGACTTTGGCGGCGGCAGGCGCTTTATCACCGGCAACCGCTGCGAGAAGGGCGCCGGCCACAAAAAGCAAAAGACTGAGGCCCCCAACCTTTTCAAAAAGAAAAACGAGCTGCTCTTTAACCGCGAGGTGCTGAGTCCCGACGAGGCCCCGCGCGGCACCGTGGGTATCCCGCGCGCGCTCAACATGTACGAGAACTACCCCTTCTGGCACGCGTTCTTTACGCGCTTGGGCTTTAGCGTGCAGCTGTCTGACCAGTCGAGCAAAAAGACCTACCAGGCGGGCATCGAGTCCATGCCGTCCGAAAGCGTGTGCTATCCGGCTAAGATGAGCCACGGCCATGTGATGAACCTTATCGACCGCGATGTCGACTTCATTTGGATGCCGTGCGTGCGTTGGGAGCGCAAGGAGGATCCGACCGCCGGTAACTGCTACAACTGCCCCATCGTCATGAGCTACCCCACGGCGCTGGCGCTCAATATTGACGAGATTCGCGAGCAGAACATCGAGTTCCTGTACCCGTTTGTGCCGTATCATGACAAGACCGAGCTCAAGCGCCGCCTGTACCAGGTGCTCGCCGTCGACCGTGTGGCCGATGCGCAAGCCGGTCGCGGCTGCGTGCGTGGACCCAAGATCACGCGCTCCGAGGTCGATGCCGCCGTCAACGCCGCCTTTGAGGCCGATGCGCGTTTCCACGAGGACATCCAGACTATGGGCGAGGAGGCTCTTAAGTGGGTCGAGGACCACGGTGGCCACGGCATTGTGCTCGCCGGCCGCCCCTACCACAACGACCCCGAGATCAACCATGCCCTGCCCGAGCTTATCTCGAGCTTTGGCTTTGCGGTCTTTACCGAGGATTCGCTTGCGCACCTGGTGAAGCCCGAGCGTCCGATTCGCGTCGTCGACCAGTGGATGTACCACAGCCGCCTGTACGCCGTCGCCCGTTTTGTGACGATGCGCAACGACCTGGACCTGATCCAGCTCAACTCCTTCGGCTGCGGCCTCGATGCCCTGACCACCGACCAGGTGCAGGAGATCCTGGAGGCCAGTGGCAAGATCTACACCGTGCTCAAGATCGACGAGGTGTCCAACCTGGGTGCTGCGCGCATCCGAATCCGCTCGCTCATGGCGGCGCTCAAGGACCAGGAGGCCGAGCGCTTGGCCGAGGCCACGGCCGCGGGCGAGGTCTTTGAGCAGGGCGATGCCGCGCCGGTGGCGCCCTCCACGGATGCCCCCGCGTTCGCGAGCCGCAAGTACACGTTCGAGGCACAGCGTGAGAGCGCCACGACCGCATGGCCCAAGGTGCCCTTTACCGAGCAGATGCGCGATGAGGGCTACACCATCCTGTGTCCGCAGATGGCGCCGATCCACTTTGACCTGGTCAAAGAGGTGTTTCGCGGTGCCGGCTACAACTTGGAGCTGCTGCCCTCGACCGACCACGATGCCGTCGAGGCCGGCCTGCGCTACGTGAACAACGACATCTGCTATCCGTCGATCCTGGTGACCGGCCAGATTATGGAGGCCATTGAGAGCGGTCGGTACGACCTGTCCAAGACGGCCGTGGTTATCAGCCAGACCGGCGGCGGCTGCCGTGCCACCAACTACATCGCACTCATCCGCAAGGCGCTGCGCGAGAGCGGTCACCCCGAGATTCCGGTGATCTCGCTTTCGGCTGTGGCGCTCGGCGAAGACAACCCCGGCTTTAAGCTGACGCCGGCGCTGCTTAAGCAGGCGGTCTACGCGGTGCTCTTCGGCGACGTGATGATGCAGATGCTCTACCGCTGCCGCCCGTACGAGGTCACGCCCGGCGCCGCTAACGCGCTCTACGAGCAGTACATGGCGCGCGCCCGCAAGCTGGCGCCCAAGTTCAACCGCCACAACTACACCAAGCTGTGCCGCGAGGCCATCCGCGCGTTTGACACCATGCCGCTTGTGGGCGAGGGTACCAAGCCGCGCGTGGGCGTGGTCGGCGAGATTCTGGTCAAGTTCCACCCCACAGCCAACAACCACGTGGTTGACGTTATCGAGCGCGAGGGCTGCGAGGCAGTGGTGCCGGGCCTGCTCGACTTCTTCCTGTACTCCATGAGCAACGCCGAGCTGCAGAAGGACGAGCTGGGTAGCTCTGCTACAACGCGTGCGGGCATGCAGGCGCTCATCAAGCTCGTGGACTGGATGCGCACGCCGGTGGAGGAAATGCTCGAAAAGTCCCGCCGCTTTGAGGCGCCCGAGCGCATCGGCACCATGGCCGACAAGGCCCGCACGGTGCTTTCGGTGTGCAACAACATGGGCGAGGGTTGGTTGCTCACGGCCGAGATGCTCGACCTGATCGACCATGGCGCGCCCAACATCATCTGCACGCAGCCCTTCGCGTGCCTGCCCAACCACGTGGTGGGTAAGGCCGTGATCAAGGAGCTGCGCCGGCAGCACCCTGAGAGCAACATTGTCGCGGTGGACTACGACCCCGGTGCATCCGAGGTCAACCAGCTCAACCGCATTAAGCTCATGATCAGCGTGGCCAAGGAGAACATGCGCGCCGGCAAGGGCTTTAAGCTCGAGAAGGTGGCGCCGCTCGCGATGGACGAGGTCACCGGCCAGATGCGTGCCCATGATGGCTGCGTGAGCTGCGGACCGGCCAGCGAGGAGGCCGTTGCATCGGTCGCCAAGCGTCTGGGACGCGGCATTAAGAAGTAGTTGGCCTGCTTTGGGCTAGATATGAGGCAAACGGGTGGTAGCCGTACCGGCTGCCACTCGTTTTTATTGCACATATGTTGCGTAAATAGCGTTGCAGGCGCCTTCAGCGGACTCGGATTTCGGAAGTATGCGGCAAAATTTGAATAGGCCGAGCACACTGGATATGCCCAAGCTTTGTACCTGCGGTTTTATTGGTGAAAAACCGGGGTGTGCTCGAGGGCTCCGGAATTTGCCGCATACTTCCGAAAACAACGTCTCGGTGGCACCAAAAATTGCCTCCAGAACCCTGAGATAATGAACATATGTAGCCGTTCGCCGCAAATTATCGTCCGTTCATGGAACCTATCTCCAACGAGTTGTAACCATATGGTTTGATGTTGGAAACATATGATTGCCGGCAGGCCGTAGGTGACGTTTGCCCTGATATCGGAGGTACCAAGTATGTTTCGTGCTCCGTTAAACAAGTATCGGGCTGGCTAACATGAGCCGCCGTTTTGTCTCGATAACCCTTGCAGTGGTCTGCCTGGCTGTGCTCCTGGGCGCTACGGGGATGTTTGCTATAAGTCGAGAAACATCCTATATGCAGGAATGTGCTTCCGAAGGCTTTGCCATTGATGGTTACTATCGGGATGACAAAACGAGTCGGGAAACCCTGGCTTTTCTTGAGGAGGACAACTGTCGATGGCAGCTGGTCGACCAAGACGGAATCTGCACAGACGGGCAGTTTAAGCGTACGGATGACCCCAACATCCTGATATTAAAGAAGGAAAACGGTGAAGAATTCGGTACGGTCCACGTGGCGTACCTGTCACGCCGACGCGATCAGGGCTTGCTCTACCTATTTAGAGATACCAGGGTGACCCGTTTTTATCTGGTGAGTACCGGTCCGGCGTTTACGGTGGAGTCTGGCGATGTCGATGCGGACAGTTGATTCACGGCAATAAAACAGCGAGCGGGGCACGGACATGAATCGCGCCCCGCTTTTTTGCTCGCGGCCTGCGTCGCGTCTGCGCTTCGTTCCGACTCGCGCCTGTGCGCGCATCCATCTCACGTCCCGCATCACTTCACATCGAACTCCACGCGATCGAGCTCGGGCACGTTGAGGTCGATGAGCTTGCGGGCAACGCGGCGGTCGTGTGCCCCAAGCGCCTCGCCTGTCGTCACATGGGCGACAATCTCGCGCTCGACGATGCCTTCCTCGTCCCCTTCGGTGGCCGAGGTCTCGACGGCGACGGTGTAATCCTTAAAGCCCGGCAGCACCGCGGCAAGCTCGCGTGTGGTCTCGGTGACGCCGTAGCCGTCCTGCACGCCGACCTGCGCCGAGCCAATGGACCCCGCGGTCATGACGATGCAGGGGATGGCAAAGATCACCGTACCCACGATGATGCGGCGGCGCACCTTGTGTGACAGCTCATCGACCTCGGCATCTTCTTCGGCGGTCACAATGCCGTCGCCGTTGAGGTCGCGCTTGAGCGGCACGCGCAAAAGAAGTAGTACGGCTTCGGCCGCCAGCGCGATAAAGACGACGTTGATGCCAAACTCGTAAAGCGCCGAGAGAAACAGCGACCCGCTTGCGATGGCGATGCCATAGCCCGCCGCGCACAGGGGCGGCATGAGCGCGGTCGCCACGGCCACGCCGGCGATGAGCGTTGCGGGCTCCTGGTCGCGCGAGTTGCCCAGGCCACCCGCAAAGCCGCCCGCGAGCGCGACGGCAAGGTCCCACACGGTGGGCGTCGAGTTGTCGATAATGGCGGCTGTGGTGGTGCCAAGGGGCGAGAGCTTAAAGTACAACGTGGATGTGACCAGGCAAAAGGCCATTTGCAGCGCAAGGCCGGCGACGGCTTCGACGGTAATCTCGCGGTCGAGCGTGGCGATGCCATATGCCATGGCAAGGACCGATCCCATAAGCGGGCAGATGAGCATGGCGCCCACGATGGCGATGTCCGAATCGATATCGAGGCCAATACTTGCGATTAACATCGCGATGATGAGGATGCACAGGTGAGTGCCAGTCAGACGCGCCCCGTTTACAAAACGCTTGCGGATCACGTGATAGGGTGCGCGTCCCTCGCGAATGTTGAACGCGCGCTTGAGGAAGCGGGTGACGTTTTCCATGGCTTCGCTATGAGCAGGGCGGATGCCGTGACGCCGATGATGACGCTCGCGCAGTCGTTCGATCTGTTGCTTGTCGAGTTCCATGTCCACCTCGTTCTGGCACGGGCCGCGCAACGCGCCCGTTGTCCTAACTCTACACCGTGGCGGACGAGGTGTCTGTTGGATGCGGAATCCGATAGGGCGGATGACGCGGGAGCAAATGCAAATCACAGGTTCAATTTGATCCCGCAATAATATGATGCACCAGCTCCTACATATGTGACGAAATTGTGAAGCACGAGAGCGTGAATTTCAAAAAATACGCTGGTCGCCAATGTTGCGCAACAGAATTCAAAAATCGACAGCTACCGTTTGATACGTATGGATACATCCGTGTCAAAGGGAGAAAGCCATGGCAAACTACAGTCCACAACACTTTGGGCCTCGGGCCAAGACTGTCAACGTCAAGGGCGTTGCTAACCGCGCCGTCGCAACCGTTTTGACGGCGGGCCTCATTGCTCAGCCGCTTATGTCGCCGCTGGCGGCAATCGCCGCACCGTCAACCGATAACGGCGATTCTGTTCAGGGGGGGGGGTAGTTCTGTAGAGAACACCGTTGCCGCCGGTAACCAAGCGGTCGTAAAGACGGCTGCCCAGCTGGCCGAGGAGTCGGCAAAGCAGCTCAAGGACGCTCAGGCCGCCTACGATGCCGCCCAGAAGAACGCCGATGCGGCGGGCCAGTCTCAAAAGCAGGCGCAGCAGCAAAAGAATCAGGCCTCGCAGGCTGTGAGCGACAACGAAATCGAGCAGAACGCAGCAGAAGTCGCCGCGCTCCAGGAGAAGATTGACGAGCTCAAAGCCGCCGTCGAAAAGACCGAGCAGCAGCAGAAGAAGCTGGGCGACCTGAACGATCGGCTCGAACAGGCCAACAAGAGTGTCGAGGATAAGACCCAGGCGCTCAAGGACGCCAAGGCAAAGCAGGATGAGGCCAAGAAGGCCCTCGATGATGCCCAGGCCAAGCTCGAGGCCATGGGTATGGACGAGTACGAGGCCGCCAAGAAGGCCGTCGAGGACGCGCAGGCAAAGCTCGATGACGCCAATAAGGCCGTTACTACTGCACAGGCCAATCTGGACCAGGCCAAGGCTGCCGAGGCCAGCGCCCAGCAGGAAAAGCAGAATACCGAGGCGGCTTTGACGACTGCCCAGGCCAAGAAGCAGGAGACTGCCGCTGCTCTCGCAGCCGCAACCACCGCGCGCGATAACGCCCGGCAGAAGTTCAACCAGGCGCAGGCCGCGCTCGATGCTGCCGTCTCGGGTACGGGTGTTGACCTGAGTGCGCTTGAGGCCGCCAAGAAAGCTGCTGCTGGTGAGCTCAAGACCGCGCAGGCGGAGCTCAATGCCGCGACGGATGCCGACGCCACCGCACAGACAAATCTGCAGGCCGCCCAGGCTGCCGTCGCTGCCGCGCAGGAGAAGGCCAACGCCGCCAACGCTGCTGTGGCATCTGCCCAGTCTGCATACGATGCGGCAAACAAGGAGTACAAGGACGCGGCCAGTAAGCGTGACGCCGCGAAGACGGCATACGAGCAGGCCCAGCAGACCGAGGCCGACAAGAAGGCGGAGTACGATAAGCTTGTCGAAGTTCGCAAGCAGAAGCGCAGCGAGTGGGAGGCAGCCTGCGCTGCTTCGAACGCCGCGGAAAAGGCTTATGACGCTGCTAATGTCCAGGTTGAGGCTCTTGAGCAGCAGATTGCTGAGCTCAAGTCCAACATGACCGTTGACCAGGAAGTCATCAGCCAAGGTATACTCGGCTTCATGAACTATATTAGCGACGGCAGCCAGTTCACAGCCACGCAGAAAAAGAACGCCCAGGAAGCCGTATCGATGCTGACCGGTGCCGCTGACAAGGCCGAATGGTATGACCAGTACGTCGATCAGGACATGTCTCGCGACACCAACCCGCTTTCCTTGGAGCAGATGCGCAACGCCCTGACATATCTCGACACCCAGAACAACCTCCGCAAGGCGAACGGTCAGTCGGCGCTCAGCGTCAGCCTCCGCATGACTGCGGCAGCCGCTCTTAATACATCATATTCATCGAACATCTGGGGACACTCGAACTGTTACTTCGACAACGGCGAAAATCTTGCTGGCGGAGGCGGCGCATATACCGGCGGCGAGACCGAGGATACGCTTGGCTGGCCATATACCGGTCTCTACACCCAGGAGAAAAAGGCATTCGATAAGTACGTCGAACAGTATGGTGACGCACTTGGGAGCCATCGATATGATTCATACTATATCTACCAGCACTACTACAGCATCTACAAAGAGTGCGGGCACTATCTCAACATCATCGATGCCGGCACGAAGGCTATCGGTATCGCGACCGGTAGCGGTAAGAACACCGATTCCGAGGTAACCGTATTCGATTACAGCGCTGATGATACTCAGGCTGATTTCACTGTCTCCGAGTTCAAGAAGCTCGTGAACGACTACATCGACTCTGCCTATAACGCTGGCGGCACGCAGGCGCAGAAGGCGCAGCTCAAGGAGCTTCAGGGCAAGCTCGCCGAGGCGCAGAAGAACTTTGGAACTACTAGGGAAGCTTACTTCGCAGCTGTAAACGGGCAGGATGCCGCCCAGGACGCTTTCACCGCAGCAGATGTGAACATGAACACCGCCAAGGGCGAGTACGAGAAGGCCAAGTCCGGCACCGCCGCCGCGAAGACGGCATACGACGCCGCCGAAGCCAAACTCAAGGGTATCGACGTCAAGACGCCCAAGACCAAGCTCGACGCCGCCAAGGGCGAGGCCGCTACTGCCCAGGCAGCTCTCGATAAGGCAAACGCCACGCTTGCTGACAGCAAGACGAAGGCAGCCGAGGCCGCTGCTCACAAGGCGAAGGCTCGCAGCGCCCGCGACGCCGCCAAGGTAAAGTCCGATCAGGCCAACGAGGCGTATGACAACGCTACTGCTTCGGTCAAGGACCTTGCCGCCAAGTGCGATGCCGCCAAGACGGATCTTGCGAACAAGCAGGGCACGCTTAACGATGCCAAGAAGGCCGACGACACTGCCCAGGCTGGCGTTGACAAGGCTCAGGCCGCAGATGTGCACGCCGCGACCGCTCTTTCGGGCGCCAAGCAGGCAGTTGCCGCCAAGACGCAGATCCTGTCCGACGCGCAGGCGAAGGCCAAGGCCGCCGAGGACGAGCTTGCCACCGCAAACAAGGCCTTCGAGCGCTTCGCCGGTGCCCAGAAGGCGGTCGACGACGCCAAGGCCGCCTATGACGCTGCCGTCGCCGGTGTCGCCGATGCCCAGAAGCAGCTCGATGCCGCCAACGAAGCCGTCGTCGATGCGAACCTCGAGATCGTCAAGGCCAAGGCCGAGCTTGCCAACGACGAGGCGCTCAAGGCCGATCTTGAGGCTGTCGACCACAAGGCATCCCTTGCCGCGGGCACGACGGGCAACGAGAAGCTGGTCAAGCTGAACGCTGCCTACGCTCGCTATAAGGCCGCCGTCGATGCCGCCGCTGGCCTCAAGGCTGCTCTGAGCGATGCCGATGCCAAGCTGTCCGATGCCAACGACGCCTATGCCGCCGCGCTTGCCGAGCTTGGCGATGCCAAGGATGCCCTGGCTGCCGCGCAGGCCGAGTACGACAAGTATCATCCCAAGGCTGAGCCGCAGGCCAAGCCTCAGGTTGCGCAGGCTGCTGCAAAGGCTCCTGTCGCCAAGAAGAAGGCAACGTCGGCCGCGCTCGCCCAGACCGGTGATGACTCCGCGCTTGCGGGCGAGGTCTTCGTTATCGGCGGTATTACGCTCGTGGCTGCGGGTGTGACGCTCGGCGATCGTCGTCGCAAGCAGATGTAGCGTTTCGAGCGTAGATTCTGCAACGAACTTCGGTTCATAGCAGGAACGCTTCGATAGCTTAACCGATAAGGCCGGCGCGCTGTTAAACGCAGCGCGCCGGTCTTTCTTTGCGTTGGTATCAAAAAGCCCGGTCGGTAGCCGCGAAAGCTACCGACCGGGCAAATCGTAGGCAATATGGTTGCTGTCGAGCAACTGCTCAGCTTATCCCAGCAGGCTCAGGCCCACGGAGACAAACGCCAGGATAACGCCGACGATGGACTCGCCGCCCAGCAGGCCGCTGGCAACGACCAGGCCCTGCTCCTGGAAGGCGGCGTCCTTGGCAGCCTTCTCCTCGTCAGAAAGACCAGCGGTGGCGTCGCGGTGTGCTGCCCACTTGTCGTAGGCGAGCTTGACGCAGGAGCCCAGGAATGCCGTGAGTGACATGTAGAACGGCAGGTACACGCCCAGGCCGATCATCATGGCCGGAATGCCGAGCCAGTACATGACGATGCCGGCGATAAAGCCGCCAACGAACCACGGCACGCTCGGGATGCCCGAGACCATGGTGGCGACCACACTTGCCTGCGCGGCAACAAAGCTCTTGTCGGGGCCAAAGGCGTCCGGACCATAGGCGGTGACGAGCGCGACCATGACGGCTGCGGCGACCAGGGCACCCACGATGCCGCCAATGGCCTGGCCGATCCACTGAGCACGCGGGTTGGTGCCCAGCACGGCGCCGGCCTTAAAGTCGTTCATGACGTCGCCCGCAAGGCCGCACGCCACGGCCACGATGCCGGCGATAAAGAACAGCTTGACCTGGGCGATCTGTGCGAAGGCGGCCACGATGAGCATAACGATGAGGCCAAAGATCTCCATGGGGTCGATGCCCGTCTGGCCGCAGCTCTGTGCGCTCATGATGGTGGTGACAAAGGTGAACAGCGTGACGATGACGGCCGGAACGGGGCCAAGGTCGAGCACGATGGCGATGATCACGGCGATGGCGGCAGCGCCCAGGCCGATGATACCGGCGTCGAGCTTAAGGGAACCCGAGATGAGCGACTGCTCGTCGGTGTCGGTGGAGCTGTCGGCGGCGAGGCCGCGGACGATACCGGCGACCTGCGGCAGGATGTCCTTGAGGACGACGGCGACACCAAAGCCCATCATGAGGCCCATACCCAGGGACTTGACGATGCCCTGCGCAGTCACAACGTCGAACAGACCGGCAGCGGTGCCGCCCACAATGATGCCAAAGTTGCCCAGCAGGGCGCCGGCAAACCAGAAGGCGACGGGGGCGAAGCCCACGAGGAAGCCGACGGAGAGCAGCATGGGCGAGTTGTAGATACCAAAGGTCACGCCGGGAATGTTGAGCGTGCACAGCATGCTGGGCACAATGCCCAGGGCGTCGCGCAGCACGCTATAGATGCCGGCGATGGCCATGGAGCCAAAGAGCTGCTTGCCGGTCTTGCCGCCGGCCTCGGTCGCGCGCAGGGTCTGAGCTGCGGCGTTGCCAGTGGGGAACTCAAGCGCGGCGTCCACGATAAAGTGACGGTGGATGAGTGCCGTGGCCAGCAGGCCCAGGATAGTGCCGGCGAGTGCCACGATAAACATGTCGAGCCAGCTGATCTGGTTGGCATAGCCCAGCATCCAGGCGCCCGGGATGGTAAACGCCAGACCGCCGGCGACCATGGCGCCTGCGGACATGATGGTGTGGGTGACGTTTGCCTCGTTGAGGCTGGCGTTGCCCATGAGCTTAAGGAAGAACAGCGAGATGACGGCAGCGAAGACGATTGGCCAGGGGAGTGCGCCCATCTTGAGGGCGGTGTAGGCCGAGCTTGCCGTGATGATCACGCAGCCAAGGACGCCGATGACGACGCCGCGCAGCGTGAGTTGCCCGCGCATCGAAGCGCGGTTCGAGGGATTGCTCATATAGAACTCCTTTGCGTATATCCGCTTCCCCCGGGAGCGCCGCTACGGATACGGCGCGGGAAGTCGGGTTACCAAGGGCCGCCGCGTGAGCTCGCAAACGACCGCGCACCAGTATAGCCGCAAGCCAGTCATTTTGGGATGACTGGTTTAGGTAGGCGATATACTGCTGGACAGACGAAAGGAGCGCCGACGATGCTTAATGGGTGCGCATATATATTGACGGTCGACGTGGGTAACACGTTCATTCGCTTTGGCCTGTTTGCCGAGGATTCGGCCGCGGCGCAGGAGCGCCCGCTCGCGACGTGCGAGATCACGACGCCGTCGAGCATTACGGCCGACGAAGCGCGTATGCGTCTCGCGCAGGTCACGGCCGCGCTGGCGGCCGATGCGGGCATGCCGGGCGCGCTTGTGCCCACGGCTGCCGTGCTGAGCTGTGTGGTCCCGGCGCTCGAGCGCCCGTGGAAGGCAGCACTTTCCCGTACCTGCACGGGGCGCGTGCTCACGGTGGGGCCGGGCCTCAAGACCGGTATGCCCGTGCACTACGACGATCCAGCAGAGATCGGTCCCGACCGCATCGCCGACGCCGTGGCGGCACGCGCCGTCTACGGCTCTCCCTGCATCGTGATCGACTTGGGTACCACGACCAATATCGAGGTCATCGACGCGCGCGGCACCTTTGTGGGCGGCGTCATCGCGCCGGGTCTGGCGCTTGGCGCCCGCTCGCTTTCGGCTGCTGCGGCGCGTCTGCCGCAGGTCGAGCCCTCGGCACCCACGCATGTGATCGGTCGCAACACGCGCGAGGCCATGCGTTCGGGCGTGGTTCTGGGCGAGGTGGCCCGCATCGACGGCATGCTCGACATGGTGCTCGCCGAGATGCGCGCGACCAAGGCCGCGGGGGAGGGCGACGTGCCCATCGTCATTACCGGCGACGATGCCGAGGCGCTCGCGTCGCTGGTCGGCCACAGCCTGACGGTAGACGACGCGCTGACGTTGCGAGGACTCGCCGAGCTCTACCGCATCAACCAAAAGCCCCGCCGCGTGTAAAAGTGAGGGCGCCGGTGGGACAAACGCCCCCCACCTTTCACCTGCTACAATGGGTCAAACTATTGCGATTACGGAGGTGTCTGCCATGTCGGACGATCTTCATCAAACTTCGTCAGGCAAGCGCCTGGACGTCATTAGCTGGGACGAGTTCTTTATGAGCGTGGCCATCGCCGCACAGCGCCGCAGCAAGGACCCCAACACGCAGGTGGGTGCGTGCATCGCCAGCACCAACCACCGTATCCTTTCGGTGGGCTACAACGGTACGCCCTCGGCGCTCAACGACGACTTTTTCCCGTGGGGTACGAGCGACGACCCGCTGCAGGACAAGCACAACTACGTGGTCCATGCCGAGGCCAACGCCGTGCTCAACTACCGTGGCTCGCTCAAGGACCTCGAGGGTTCCACGGTCTACGTCACGCTGTTCCCGTGCCACGACTGCGCCAAGATTTTGGCGCAGGTGGGTGTGGGCGAGGTTGTCTACCTGGACAACAAGTACGCCGACACCGACGACGGCCGCATCAGCCGCCGCATTCTCGACTCCTGCGGTATTAGCTACCGCCAGGTTATCGTCGATGTTCACATCGGTACCGAGGGGCAGGCTCAGCAGTAGCGCGTGACAATGCCAGCTGGTAACAACAGGCAGCTAAAAGATCCCCGTCCCAAATTGACTGCTCGTGAAAGTCGTGTCCGCGCGCATGGATGGCTCGTGAGCGGGTACATGGCTGTAGTAACATAGCCCCTGTCCGCGGGCGTGCCCGCGTTATTGTGAGAAAGGAGCCCCTGTGGCTGTTAACGAAGAGCTGCTTAAGAAGGTTCTTGAAGAGATTCGCCCCAACCTGCAGGCCGACGGCGGCGATATGGAGTATGTGGGTGTTGACGACGAGGGCGTCGTCAAACTGGAGCTGCAGGGTGCCTGCGCCGGCTGCCCTATGAGCGCGCTGACCCTGTCCATGGGTATCGAGCGTATCCTCAAGGAGCATGTGCCCGGCGTTACCCGTGTCGAGCAGGTTAATGCCTCCGGCGAGACCGACGACCTGTACGACGAGTACGCGCCGTTCTAAGATGCGAAAGCTGCGGACGGCATACTCCGCATAGACGTTACGCCCAAATATGCGGCTGCGAGCGCAAGGCCCGCGGCCGCATTTGTATGTAGGGAGTAGGAGGGTCGACATGCTCAACGACTTCTACCATATGCTTGATCCCGTCGCGATTTCGGCGGGGCCCATCACGATTTACTGGTATGGTCTGGCCTATGTGGTCGGTGCCCTGCTCACGGCGGTCGTCATGTACCGCACGCAGCGTCGCTGGGGCTTTAACATCACGATTGACGACCTGACGAGTGTCGTGGTCGGCGTGGTCTTTGGCCTTATCATCGGCGCCCGTCTGTTCTACGTCATTTTCTACGGCGACGGCTACTACTGGGCGCATCTGCTCGAGATCTTTGCCACCAACGAGGGCGGCATGAGCTTCCATGGCGGTTTGGTGGGCGGCATTATCGGCGGCATCATCGTGTGCCGCATGTATAAACTCGACGCATGGACTTTGGCAGACCTTGCCGTCATAGGCGCGCCGCTGGCCTTGTGCCTGGGCCGTTGTGCCAACTTTGTCAACGGTGAGCTGTGGGGCAAGCCGACCGATCTGCCCTGGGGCGTGGTCTTCGGTGGCACCGCGGGCGATATGCCGCGTCATCCCTCCCAGCTCTACGAGGCATTTCTTGAGGGCATTGTGCTCTTTTGCATTCTGCAGGTGCTCAGCCGCAAAAAGCCGCTGCTGCCCCAGGGCACGTTTATGGGCGTGTTTGTGATGGGTTACGGCATCGTCCGCTTCCTCGTCGAGTTCGTGCGCGTGCCCGACGCCCAGCTTGGCTATCTGCTGGGCGGCGTCATCACGATGGGTCAGCTGCTGAGCCTGCCGCTCGTAATCGCGGGCCTGGCGCTCATCATCTTTGCCCGTCGCCGCAACCGTCCCCAGCGCATCTACCTCGACGCCTAACCACCACATACCACCACAAAGGGGACAGACACCTTTGTGGTGGTTTTACCGGGCAACGATGACAGAACCGTAACGTTTCCCCAGATAAAACCTGCCAAAATAAACCTGTCCCTTTTTGGCAGGTTTCTAGAAAGGCTTTCGGACTGTGAAGGATTCCGATCTCTCCACAACGGCTGCGCGCGACGCGGCCCGCATCGTCTGGTTTAAGCGCTACCCCGCCAAGCAGACGCTCGCCGCATTTTTGCTCGCGCTGTTGGCGACCACGGCGTTTTCCATCGATCCCGCCCCGGTGTCGAGCAACGCAGTCTTGGCGATTGACCCCAAAGCCTCGGGCATGCTGTACGTGTGCTACGAGGTGCTCCTCTCGTTTGCCGGCCATACCGACGCGGTCATGCTGCTTGCGCTTGCCTGCCTGCTCACGCTGCCGTTTCGCTACGTATTCTTTGGCCGTGGCGACACCTGGCGCCCATCGATTATTCTGCCGTCGCTGTTTTTCGCCATCTGCATGGTGTTCGGCCGCAGCTACGACCTCGCCGACTCGGCCGAGATTGTTCTTGGCGACAAGGCCCGCATCATCTGCGCCTGGATTGGCGGCGCGGGCTGGATGCTCCTAGCGATCGTGGCCTTCTACCTTGCCTTTGAGTGCCTGGATTGGCTGAGCTCTCGGCGCATCCCGTTTTCCGAGGCGCACTTTGGCCGCATATGGCGTGTGGCTCACGCCGTGCTCTCGGTCCATCCCTTTGCCGGGCCCTTCCTGGTGCTTATGATCGCCTGGGCGCCCACGCTCATCGCTTCGCTGCCCGGCCTTTTTATGGGAGATACGGGTGCGCAGATTCGCCAGTGGTTCAACTATCCCAACGGCACGAGCGACTACCTGCGCCTACTCAACCCCAACGTGCTGCTCAACGGGCATCATCCCGTAGTGCACACGGCCATTATCGGCTCGTGCGTTCAACTGGGGCTTTCGCTGTTCAACAGCGCTAACGCGGGCCTCATCATCTATACCTGCGCTCAATTTGTCATCACGGCTGCCTGCATGGCCTATTCCATTTCGTCGCTGCGCAAACTGGGCGTGAGCCTGCCGGTTCGCGGTGCGATCCTGCTGTTCTTTGCGTTTATGCCGATGTTCTCTAACTACGCGGCGTTGCTCACCAAAGACGTGCTCTTTGCCGACGCGTTTTTGGTGCTGCTGGTACAGACCGTCAAGTTCGTGGCATGTGGCTTGCCCCGTCGTGATGCCAATGCCGAGCGTGCGGGCGAACAGAGGCCCGTGCTCTTTGCGCGCCATGACTGGCTGCTGCTCGCTCTGGGTGCCATGGGTTCCACGTTTCTGCGCAACGGCGGCCTGGTGTTTCCCCTGGCGGCATGCGTAATCGCGGCGGCGTTTTGCGCATGGGACGCGCATGTGGCTCGTCGTGCAGTCAAGCAGGCCGGTGCTGCGCCTTCGGGCGCCATCTCGCGTTTCCGCTGGGTGGGAGTTCTTGCGGTGCTTGGACTCTGCCTTGCCTCTAATATGTACTTCACCAAGGTCTTTATGCCGGCGCACGACATTACGCCTGGTTCCAAGCGCGAAATCCTCTCGATTCCGTTCCAGCAGACGGCTCGTTTCGTCCAAAAGCACGACGGCCTCAACTCGGGTGTCAACCCTACGGTTAAGGAGGACGGCACTATCGTGGAGGCTCCTTGCGACGGCTTGGTGACCGACGATGAGCGTGCCGTGATCGACCGTGTGCTCAAGTACGACAATCTGGGCCGCCGCTACAACCCGGATAAGTCGGACGCCGTCAAAAATTGCTTTAACGAGTACGCCTCGCAGGAGGACATCAAGGCCTATTTTGAGGTCTGGGCGCAGATGCTCAAAAAGGATCCCGAGTGCTACATCTCGGCGCTCATCAATAACTACTACGGCTACTTTTATCCGAGTGCCCGCGATGCGTGGGTCTACAGCACGGCGCGCAGTGCCGAGATTATGGCGAAGCCCGATAACCTCAAGTACTTTGACTTCCATCCGGTCGATAGCAAGGTTGTGCGCTGGTGCGACCACCTGATCAACCTGTATCGCGTGGCGGTGCAGCGCATTCCGTTTATCTCGCTCACCATGAGCTCGGCCACCTATGTGTGGATTATGATCGCCGTGGTGGTCTACCTGTTGCGCCGCCATTCGTGGCGCGGGCTGGCCATTTGGGTGCCGCTGCTGGGCGTGCTCGCCGTGTGCCTGATTGGTCCGTGCAACGGCTCGACCTACATGCGCTACCTGTATCCGGTCATCGCCTGCATGCCCTTCGCCATCGGCGCCACCGTCACCCGCAGCGACTTCCTCTGGTCCTAACTTGGTGCATTGGGGTCAGGTTTCTTTGCACCAAAGGGGACATCATCACGACGCCTTCATTTTGGGGTTTATCTCGCAGGCTAGTAGGTATATCATAACGACGTTTGTTTATATTGCCCGAGCATCTGCGCTGGGCTTTAGGTCGAAACCGATAGGAGACACGTATGTCCGGACACTCTAAGTGGGCCACAACCAAGCATCGTAAGGGCGCGCAGGACGCCAAGCGTTCCGCCCTCTTCTCCAAGCTCAGCCGCAACATCACCGTTGCTGCCCGTCTCGGCGGTGACCCGCTGCCCGAGAACAACGCCAGCCTCGCCGCTGCCGTTGCCAAGGCCAAGGCTCAGTCCATGCCTAAGGACAAGATCAAGTCCGCTATCGACAAGGCTTTTGGTTCGGGTGCTGACGCCGCCGTCTACGAGAACATCGTGTACGAGGGCTACGGTCCCGCCGGTGTCGCCGTCTACGTCGACTGCCTGACCGACAACCGCAACCGTACCGCCGCTGATGTCCGTTCCGCCTTCTCCCACGCTGGTGGCAACCTGGGCACCTCCGGCTCCGTCGCCTTCCAGTTTGAGCGCAAGGGCCAGATCGTCGTCGCCAAGGAGATCCTGGACGAGAACGCCAAGAAGGAGACCATGATCGCCAACGGTGCTGCCGGTGACGAGGATGAGTTCATGATGGCCATCGCCGAGGCCGGTGGCGAGGACTACGAGGATGCCGGCGAGGAGTGGATCGTCTGGACTGCTGCCAACGACGTCATGGCTGTCTCCAAGGCGCTCGAGGAGCAGGGCGTCCAGGTCAAGGGTTCCGAGACCACCATGGTCCCGACCACCCCGACCGAGGTCTCTGGTACCGACGCCAAGAAGGTCCAGCGCCTCATCGACCGTCTTGAGGAGCTCGACGACGTCCAGGATGTTTACAGCACCATGGACATGACCGACGAGGTCATCGCTGCCCTCGAGGAGGAGTAGCGCTCGCACGGGTTAAGCCGTGCATATCTGGGCATAATGAAGCGAGCATGCAAGCCTCGTGGAATAGATGAGCCGGATCCGCGTGCGTAGAGCACCGGACCCGGCTCTTTTATAATGATGCGAACCGTTCTGCATTTCGAGAGCCGAGATTTGAAGGGAGCGCCGCGTGCGCGTACTCAAACGAGCCCTAGCGATCGTGTATCTTGCCGCCACCATCGTGGCGCTGGGTACGCTTGTCTGCCAGTTTTGGGGGCCGTATACGTATCGCTTTATGCTGCTGATGCGCGACCCCATGCCGCGCATCGTCGTCACGGCGTGCGCCGGCGTCGTGGCGATCGGCGTGCTGGTAAGCTTTTTCCGCCTGATGTTCGCCCGTCGCGAACCGTCCTGCGTGCATCCGGCGGGGGAGCGCAATATCGAGGTTACCCTTGCGGCGCTTTCTTCGTGCGCCAGGGCTGCTGCCGAGCGTGACGACCGCGTGATGGTCGAGCATGTCGAGGCCCGCGTCCAAGGCTCCGACGATTCGCACGTCCGTTTTAAGGTCGAGGCCATCGCGCTCGATGATAAGGACGTTGCCGCTCTTGCCACCTCGATGCAGCAGCGCATCGAGAAGGCCTGCGACACCATGCTCGGCACGCCGGGTACGACCGCGCGTGTCCGTTTTTTGCCGTCCAAGACTACCGTCCAGACCGTGGAGGTTTCCGGTGAGTGATACCAATCAAGA
This sequence comes from Coriobacteriaceae bacterium, assembly GCA_905194345.1. Lineage (GTDB taxonomy): Bacteria > Actinomycetota > Coriobacteriia > Coriobacteriales > Coriobacteriaceae > Collinsella. Next base: position 43,984 of record CAJJRZ010000005.1, on the reverse strand, counting down.
TAAGACCGCTCGTACGCCGCGCCTGACGATTGACCAGAGCGCCACGTCGGCGAGCGAACCTGTTGATTCCAAAGCAGAGGCAACCGAGTTACAAGACGCGGCAGCCGCGGATTTTGACGAGGCTATGGGTCTCATCAAGGGTACGGGCGCTGCCATCTGGAGCTATGCTGTGCGTCATCCCAACACCACGCTCGGCGCCGTCGCCGGCTTTATCCTCGCCGTGTTGGTGCTCACGTTGGGCCTGTGGGACACGCTCGTCATTGCATTCTTCGTGCTGATCGGCGCCGTAATTGGTCAGATCCGCGACGGCGAGAACGGGATCGTCAACTTCTTCGGCCGTCTGTTTAGCGGCCGCTAATATGTATTCGACTGTCGCATCCGCGGCAGGCATAAGGAGGAACCATGGCTTTTAATACGAAGGTCGATGTAGCCGATACCGAGCTCGAGGAGAACGAGGCGGTCGTCGCCGAAGCTGAGGATGTGACGCTCGAGGATGAGGCTCTCGTCGAGGCCGAGTCCGATACGGATGAGGATGACGAGGAAGCGGACGAGTCCGAGGACTCGCTCACCTATTCCAACGGCGTGATCGAGAAAATCGTCGCCATGGCCACCCGCGAGGTGCCGCACGTTCTGGGCATGAAGGGTAACCTCATGCACTTTGTGCAGGAGCAGTTTGGTGCCGAGAACCTGACCAAGGGCGTGACGGTCGAGGTCACCGATGACAATCGCGTGGTCGTCAACATCTCCGTCATCATCGAGTACGGCGCCTATGCGCCCGCGATCTTCGACGATGTCAAGGCGCGTGTCACCGAGCGCCTTGCCGCGATGACCGGCCTTGAGGTGGCGGGCGTCAACCTGCGCATCGAGGACGTCATCACCCCCGAGGAGTACGAGCATCGCACCAGCCAGCACGAATAACCTTCCAAAAAGGGACAGGTTTGTTTTGGCAGGTTTTATCTGCGAAAACGTTAAACGGCCGACCGCGCAAGCAAAAGCGTGGCCGGCCGTTTCTGTACGCTCCCGATGTAGTCATACCGCTCGTCTAACTAAGGGTTGCAATCCCCACGTTCCGCGTTACTCTAATGGGCGCATTGTTTCCAAATTGTTAACGAGGGGTTGCCGTAATGGCCGACGAGCACGAAACAGAAAGCAAGGCATGGGCAATTGAGGCCGCCGCGGCAGAGGCGGCGTCGCGTGCTGCCGAGGAGGCGCATCGTCCTCCCGTAGTGCCGATGGAGCGCGTGGTCGATCGCGATGTTATCGAGCGGGGCGAGCGCGCTGGTCGCAAGCGCAGCCAGGAGCCGGGCTTTCCGCGCTTTTTTGCCGAGCTCAATTTGGGCCTGATCCTCACGGCCTTTGCCATCGTCGCGTTTAAAACACCTAATCACTTTGCTTTTGGCGGCACCTCGGGCGTGTCGGTCATTCTGTCCACGCTGTTCCCGACCCTGCCCGTCGGCGTCTTTATGTGGATTATCAATGCGGTGCTCGTCATCCTGGGCTTTATCTTTTTGGAGCGCAAGGCAATCCTGTGGAGTGTCTTTGCCTCGTTTGCGCTGTCCGCCTATGTTTCGCTGTTTGAGCTCTTTATTCCGACCGATGTCTCGATGACGGGCGATATGTGGCTCGACCTGTGCTTTGCCGTGATTCTGCCGGCGCTCGGCAGCGCTATCGTCTTTGATATTGGTGCCTCGACGGGCGGCACGGACATTCTCGCCATGATCCTCAAACGTCGCACGACGCTCGAGATTGGCCGCGCCCTGCTACTGGTCGACATCGGCATCGTGACCATCGCGGCCTTCTTGTACGGCCCGCGCGTCGGTCTGTATTGCGTGCTCGGCCTGTTTGCCAAGACGCTTGTGGTCGACAAAGCCATCGAGAGCATCCACCTGCGTAAAGTCTGCACGGTCATTTGCTCCGAGCCCCTTAAGGTCGAGGAGTTTATCGTCAAGCATCTCAACCGTACGGCGACTATCAGCCGCGGCTACGGTGCTTTCTCGGGCAAGTGCGTGACGGTGATCATGAGCGTGCTAAGCCGTCGCGAGGCCGTGCAACTGCGCCGCTATGCGCGCGAAGTCGATCCGGGTGCCTTTATCACGATTGTCGACAGCTCCGAGATCGTCGGCAAGGGTTTCCGCGGAACGAACTAACGCGGTCGAGCTCATCAAACAATCGAATAGCGCCCTGCGCATTGCAAATGCGTCATGTTGGAGTATTTGTCCCCACATTGGGTGATAATGATGCCAAAGACATCGTTTGCGATCCAGATGATTCGTTCAAGATACGAAGGGATGATTCTATGTTCTGCTCGCAGTGTGGCGCCCCCATGGGCGATAACGACAAGTTCTGCGGCACGTGTGGTGCCCCCAATGCCGGTGCCGCAGCCTCTGCCCCTCAGGGTCAGCCCCAGCAGTTTGTTCCGCAACCGCCCGTGGCGAATGCGTCCAAGGGCTGTGTGGCTCAGGCGTTTGAGGATATGACCAAGACTCCGGGCGTGCTGCAGCGCGTGTGCCAGATTGCCTTTTTACCGGCGCTGATTTGTGTTGTGTCGGTACTCGTGCTGTTTATTCCCGTTATTGGCGGCATTGCGGCTGCCATCGGCTTTTTGGCAGCTTGCATTGCGAGCGTGTGTGGTTCCGGCTTTGGTATTGAGTGGGGTCGCGATCTGTCGCTCAAGGTTGATGGCGGTATGGATCGTCCACTCATGCGTTCCACGTCGTTTGGCCTCGGAGTCTTTTCGAGCGTTATCTCGGTCGTGCTCGAGGTTATCGCTGCCATTCCCGTTATCGGTGTAGTGCTTTCGCTGGTGGAGAGCGTGGTAATTGGCGCCGCGGGCTCGTATTCGTATTACGGCTCCTATGCACTCGAGGCAGCGCTGTTTGGCTCGCTTGGCCTGCTTGTCCTGGCTATGATTGCCACGGCGGTCTTGGGGGTCTTCTTTAAGATGTTCGCCGACATTGCCGTGATGCACTTTGCGGTGACCGGTCGTGTCGAGAGCGCGTTTTCGCTCGACAAGGTCTGGGCGGCGTTTAAGCACAACAAGACCAAGCTGTTCTGCGCTTCGTTCCTTCCCGAGTTTTTGACGGGTCTGGTCGCCAACGTTGTCACATGGATCCTGACGCTCGTCTTCGGCGCCATTGCCTCTGTCGGTATGTATAACTACTACTACCGTCCTTCGGCTATTGAGGCGCTTGTTACCGGCGGTGGCATCACGCTCGTATTGTTCTTGGTGCTGACGGCGTTTGTCACGGTATTCCTTACGGTCTTTGGCAAGATGCTCAAGCATCGTGCCGTTGGCTATTGGGTTGCGCGCTACGCAAGCGAGTGGGCCGACGAGGACAAGGACGACGTCCTGACTTTTGTGCTGCCGTTTGAGAAGAAGTCTGCTCCGGCTGGTTTTAGCGCCGACGCAGCGCCCGTATCCGATTCCGCTGCGGCGCCGGCGCCTGCGCCCGAGCCCGAGCCCGAGCCCGAGCCCGAGCCTGAGCCTGAGCCTGAGCCTGAGCCTGAGCCTGAGCCTGAGCCCGCGCCCGTGCCCGTGCCTGAGCCCGAGCCTGCGCCAAGCTCCGACGAGGACCCGCAGGACGAGTAACCCTGCCACCTGCCATTTGGGGACGGGGTAGAAACGGTAGAAATAGCGCTTGACAAATGAGCGGGGGAGGACGTGTCGAAACGTCCGCCCCCGCTTTGATATCGCGATGTGGCTATGACTGCGAGATGGCCGCGAATCGACTACTCGCCGCGCTTCTCCTCGCGGCGAGCGGCGGCACGTGCATCGTGGATGCCCTTGATCGCGGCATGGCGTGCCGTGCGGGCGTCATGGATGGCGTCGCGAGCCTCGGCGGTCGTTGCCTTGGCAGAGCGCAACTTGGCGGCCAGGTCGGGGTTGGTTTCGGCGACCGCGGTGATCGCGGGGCCGTCGAGCTCCTCTTGTGTGGGCTCGGCCAAAAAGTCGATGGCATACTGGGCGGCCACCATGGAGCCCTTTGCCAGCACAGTCTCGTCGATCTTGTAGAAGCAGGAATGTTGGGCGTACGTGGCGCCAATCTTGGGGTTGCGCGTACCTACAAAGGCGAGCACGCCCGGTACGCGGCGCAGGTACTCCGAAAAATCCTCGCCCGAAAGCGTGCCGCGGTAATGGCCTTGGCCGGTGGGGCCCAAGCATTTGATTACTGCCTGGCGGCAGCGCTCGCTCGAGGCGGCATCGTTTTCGACCTTGTAGTTGGCGATGGTGTAGTCGGTGAGCTTTGCCTCGGCGCCCAAGGCGGCCGCGGTATGCTCCACGATGCGGCGCATGAGCTCCGGCATTTCCTCGTGGGTCGAATCGCCGTAGGTGCGCACCGTGCCGGCGAGGTAGGCCGTGCCGGCGATAACGTTGCGCGCGGTGCCGCCGTGCAGCTCGCCGACGGTAATGACGGCCGGCTCGTAGGGACTGATCTCGCGCGAAACGATGGTCTGCAGAGCGTTGACGATCTCGGCGGCAACCATAACGGCGTCGTGACCGCGCTGGGGCATGGCACCGTGGCACGAGGTGCCGCGGACGTCGATGCGGAACCAGTCGGTATTGGCCATGCGCGGCCCGGGCTCGCAGCTCACGGTGCCGGCGTCGACCTCACTCCAGATGTGCGCGGCGTAGGCGCCATCGACGCCGTCGAGCACGCCCGTGCCGATCATGAGCTTGGCGCCCTGGCCGTTTTCCTCGCTGGGTTGGAAGACGATGCGGACTTCGCCGTGGATGTCGTCGGTCATATGGCGCAGGATTTGCAGCGTGCCGAGCATCATGGCGATGTGGCAGTCGTGGCCGCAGGCGTGCATGCAGCCCTCGTTGACGCTGGCAAACTCCTCGCCGGTCTGCTCGGTGACGGGCAGGGCGTCGATGTCGGCGCGCAGCAGGATGCGGCGGCGTGGCGTGCCGTCCTCGCGATAGGCGTCGGGCGCGGTGCCGCGAAGGGTTGCCACAAGGCCCGTCTTAAGGGGACGCTCGTAGGGGATATTCATGGCGTCGAGCTGGTTGGCGATGTCAGAAGTCGTGCGCTCCTCGGCAAGGCTCAGCTCCGGGTGCTTATGGAAGTGGCGGCGCTGCTTGATGATATAGGGTTCAAACTCGGTAGCGATATCTTTGATGGCTGCGGTGACGTCGTCAGCCGCGCGAGCCTCGGTCGCCGCCATAATCTGCTGTGCCTTGGTCTTCGTCATGGTCGATTTGCTCCTTGCTGGGTTGATCGCAAAATCGTACAGGCTCTCTCCAGTATGCCACCTGCCGCTAGGGCTGGTAAAGTTGCCGTTTGCCGCTTGGGGTTTTGTTACAAGGGCGGGGGAGTACACTCGGGGGTGTTGAATTTCCTGCCAGAGATGGGGATGCCCATGCAACATATCGATCGGATTATCCGCTCTAAGAACGTCTTTACCGCGCAAGACGGCATCGATACCGCCCGCGAGCTGGCGATTGCCATCGCAGGCGACCGTATCGTCGCAGTCGGTGCGCCCGATGACGTGATTGCCGCCGCGCCTGCCGCCACGCCGGTTATCGACTACGGCGAGCAGTTTGTCTGCCCCGGTTTCCATGACGCGCACCTGCACTTTTTCCATACCTCGGTCGGCTCCTCGCCGTACATGCTCATGGATATGGGCACGTCAGAGGCGGCACTGGTGCAGCATGCGCGCGAGTTTTCCCAGGACCTGCCCGATGACGCTTGGGTTGTGACGCAGGGCTGGCGCGACTACCGTTGGGACCCGCCCGAGCATCCTAGCAAGGCGTCGCTCGATGTGGCATTCCCCGATCGTCCCTGCGTTATGTATTCGGGCGACGGGCACACGCTTTGGCTCAACAGCCGTGCACTCGAGGCGCTCGGCGTCACGCGCGACAGTGAGCCGCCGGCGGGCGGCAGCTACGACAAGGACGCAAACGGCGAGCTCACGGGCATTGCTCACGAGGCAGCTGCTATGCAGCTGCTACCGCGCTGCCTTGAGTGGCTGGGCGAGGATCGCATCGCAAGCGCTTACGCCGATCAAATGAGGCGGATGGCCGAGCAGGGCATCACCTCGATATGCGATATGTCGCTCATGCCCATGCCGGGCTGCGATTTTATCCGCGATGACGTCTACGACAAACTGCAGGCAGCTGGCAAACTGGGCATCCGTGCCCATCTGTTCCCCACGTTGCTGGATGACCAATCGCGCTTAGAAGAACTGCAGACCCGCTACGCGAACAACGCGCTGCTCTCGGCGCCTGGTTTTAAGCAGTTCTTCGACGGCGTCTCGAGCGAACACACGGCCTATCTCACCGATCCCTATACCAACCCGCGCTTCCCGGGCGATCAAGGTCGCCTGACGGTTCCCGTCGAGCGCATGCGCAAGCTGGTCCTGGCGGCAGCCGAGCGCGGCCACACCGTGCGCATCCACGTTATCGGCGACGGCGCCATCCATGCCGCACTCGATATCTTTGAGGAGGCGGCAGAGCTCTACGGCTTGCCCCAGCACGGCCATAATACGCTTGAGCATTTGGAGAATCTGCTGCCCGAGGACATCGATCGTCTGCGCAAACTCAACGTCATTGCCTCGAGCCAGCCCTGTCATATCACACTCGACCCGGGTGGTCCGGAGCGCGACCTGGGCTTGGAGCGTAGCCGCATCATGTGGCCGTTTGCGACCTATAAGCAGCGCGGCATCCGCCAAGCCTTCGGCACCGATAGCCCCATCACAGCCGTTACCAGCATGAACGTGCTCTACACGGCTATCACCCGCCAAGACCCCCGCAGCCACTGGCCCGAGGGCGGTTGGCTGCCGAGCGAGCGTATCGATGCGGCAACGGCTCTGCGCAACTACACCCTGGGCAGCGCCTATGCAGCGGGCGACGAGCAAAACCTCGGCAGCCTAGAACCCGGCAAATACGCCGACCTGGTAGTCCTGGACCAAAACCCACTCACCATCGACCCCCAAGAACTCCAAGCCACCAAAGTCCAAGCCACCTACCTAGCCGGCAACCTGATCTACGAGCGCTAAGTATTCATGTCTTACCGTTAAACGCGGCTCGGGCAGCTTATTTTGGGATGGCGCTCGAGCCGCGTTTGTTTGCAAATGGGGGGTTCGTTAGGAGCGTCCCCGCCCTGCTTGATTTGGGCGCGGGGCGGAGGCGCCGCCGCCCCGCGCCCAATTTGGACAGCAGCAATGCTATCTCTAGGTGTTTTGCATACTTTCCATTACGAATTGCATAAAAAGGCTGGGATGTTCTTCCGGATCCTGATGTACCCCCGTCCGCGCCGTGCAAAAAACGGAGTGCGAGCTCTGCCTGTGCCGCTGCGGCTGAGTAACGTTGCAGAGATTGACGTCATTTTGTGCTCCGGTGCGGCGTGAGGCATGCCTTTCTGTCCTGACGGGGTTTGCCTGCCGACCAAAATCGCCGGCCGAAGGCGTCCTTGGGACCAATATGGTGTGTCCGGCACGTATGCAGCCGTCCTAGTCTGCTGAATACTCCCAAAAATGCACGGTGCTCCCCAGGGGACCCGTGCGCGCAGCGAAAACCATGCACATGTCGCTATCCGCATCGCCATTTTGCTGCACTGACTTTTCTGAATGCCGGGCCCGAATTAGTTAACCTGCCTCCCGGGGCGGACCGGAGGGCATGAAGTTTGTCGCGAGTTCCGCACGCAAAGGAAAGCACTTAATGTGCTTTCCGTCTTGCGCAGGACTGTAGAGCAGCAAACTTCATGCCCTCCGGTCCGCCCCGGGAGCCACCGCTAAGTTATCCCCCGGCATTCAGAAAATCTAAGTGCCAAAAAATAAGATTTTTTGACTCCGTGTTGTATAACCCGCCATTCGTGGGTACCATTCAACGCGTACGCAAACAAAAAGGGTTAATTCGCGTGGCATAACCACGCGGCCCAAAAAGGAGGAGACAAGCATGTCGTCTTTGAAGCCGCTTGCAGATCGTGTTCTGGTCAAGCCCGACGAGGCCGAGCAGAAGACCGCTTCTGGTCTGTATATCGCCAGCAACGCCCAGGAGAAGCCGCAGCGCGGCACCATCGTTGCCGTTGGTGCCGGCAAGGTCAACGACAAGGGTGAGCGCATCCCCATGGACGTCAAGGTCGGTGACGTTGTCATCTACGGTAAGTTCGGTGGCAACGAGGTCAAGGTCGACGGCGAGAAGTATCTGCTGATGCGCGCCGACGACATCTACGCTGTTGTCGAGGCCTAGTCTCGTCAGAATCTCTGATTCGTCTTTGAACGCGCCCGCCGCATAGGACTCGGAAGCGGCGACGCGAGTCACATTTCTTTTGGAGGATTACCTACCATGGCAAAGAACATTACGTTCAACACCGATGCCCGCGCTAAGCTCGCCAAGGGTGTCAACACTCTGGCCGACGCCGTTACCGTCACCATGGGCCCCAAGGGTCGCTACGTTGCTCTGCAGCGCACGTTTGGTGCCCCGACCATCACCAACGACGGCGTTTCCGTCGCCAAGGAGATTGAGCTCGAGGACAACATCGAGAACATGGGTGCCCAGCTGGTGAAGGAGGTCGCCACCAAGACCAACGACACCGTGGGTGACGGCACCACCACCGCAACCCTGCTCGCTCAGGCTATCGTCAACGACGGCCTGCGCAACGTCGCCGCTGGCGCCAACCCGCTGGCCATCCGTCGCGGCATCGACAAGGCCGTCAACGCCGCCGTCGCCGAGATGAAGAAGCAGGCCAAGCCGGTCGAGACCAAGGAGCAGATTGCTTCCGTCGGTACCATCTCCGCCGGTGACCCCGAGGTCGGCGAGAAGATCGCCGAGGCCATGGAGGTCGTGGGCAAGGACGGCGTCATCACCGTCGAGGATTCCCAGACGTTCGACATCACCATCGACACCGTCGAGGGCATGCAGTTCGACAAGGGCTACGTCTCCGCTTACTTCGTCACGGACAACGACCGCATGGAGGCCGTGATGAAGGATCCGTACATCCTCATCACCGACCAGAAGATCTCCAGCGTCCAGGACATCATGCCTGTTCTCGAGGCTGTCCAGCGCGCTGGCCGTGGCCTGCTCATCATCGCTGAGGACATCGATGGCGAGGCTCTGCCTACCCTGGTCCTCAACAAGATCCGTGGCGCCCTCAACGTCTGCGCCGTCAAGGCCCCGGGCTACGGCGATCGCCGCAAGCGCATCCTCGAGGACATCGCCGTCCTCACCGGCGGCCAGGCTGCCCTGGACGAGCTGGGCGTGAAGGTCGCTGACATCACCGCCGATATGCTCGGTACCGCTAAGTCCGTCACCATCTCCAAGGACAACACCGTCGTCGTCGGCGGCGCTGGCTCCAAGGAGGCCATCGACGCTCGTATCGCTCAGATCAAGGGTGAGATGGAGAACACCACCTCTGACTTCGACCGTGAGAAGCTCCAGGAGCGCCTGGCCAAGCTCTCCGGTGGCGTTGCCGTCATCAAGGTCGGCGCTGCTACCGAGTCCGAGCTCAAGGAGATCAAGCACCGCGTCGAGGACGCCCTGCAGGCAACCCGCGCTGCTGTCGAGGAGGGCATTGTCGCCGGTGGCGGCGTCGCCTTCATGGACGCTGCTCCTGCGCTCGACGCCGTTGAGCTCGACGACCCCGAGGAGAAGATCGGTGTCGACATCGTCAAGAAGGCTCTGACTGCTCCGGTCGCTACCATCGCCAAGAACGCTGGTTTTGAGGGCGCTGTCGTGGTCGACAAGGTTGCCGAGCTGCCCGCCGGCCAGGGTCTCAACTCTGCCAACGGCGAGTGGGGCGACATGATCGAGATGGGCGTCCTCGACCCCGTCAAGGTCAGCCGCGTCACCCTGCAGAACGCTGCTTCTGTCGCCAGCCTGATTCTCATCACCGAGGCTACCGTCTCCGATGTGCCCAAGAACACTCAGCTTGAGGATGCTATCGCTGCTGCTACCGCTGGTCAGCAGGGCGGCGGTATGTACTAAGGCCGACAAGGTCTAGAACTCCCACCGGGAATCCGGGGGCGTGACGGGGTCTTCTCTCCGGAACGTCCTCGGACATGCAAAGAGGCTCCGCATCGCGCTTCGCGCTGCGGAGCCTCTTTGCGTCCTGCGGAATGTTCCGGAGAGAAACCCCGTCACGCCCCCGGATTCCCTGCGTTTACGGCCTTGAGGTCGACGTGGGCGGAGGATTTGGTTGTTGGGAATACGTGTCCCGGTCGCTGTTTCGCGGCTTTGCCGCGAAAGGCGCGCCGCTTTGGGGCGAGTGGAGGATGTGGTTGTTGCAGTGGCTTGTCCCCTTCGCTGTTTCGCGCTTTGCGCGAAAGGCGCGCTACTTTGGGATGGGCGGGGAACGTGGTTGTTGCGGCAACTGATCCCCGCCACAAATTACCCTCGGCATACTTGCGCGAACGATTGCTCGTGCTACACTTGCAAGTGCTGTTTCAGGGCGGGGTGGAATTCCCCACTGGCGGTAAATCGGGCGGTGCCAAAGGGGTGCCGCGGAGCAGGCGAGATGCCTGCGGCCGAGCCGATGAGTCCGCGACCCGTGTGTGCGTTGGTTCGCATGCCGGCTGAACTGGTGAGATTCCAGTACCAACGGTTAGAGTCCGGATGAAAGAGGCAGGTGATCTTATGTCTGAACAGTCGCAGCATATCCATTTTGAGAACACGAATAGGTGGAGCACCAAACAGCTCGTTACCATGGCGCTGATGTGCGCCTTGGGCGCCCTGTTTATGTATGTGCAGCTGCCCATCCTTCCTTCGGCGCCGTTTTTGACGTATGACCCGTCGCTGGTGCCGGCGATGGTGTGTGGATTTGCGTATGGCCCTGGCGCCGGCACTGCTGTTGCCGCTATGGCGATTGTTATCCATGCGCTTACCACGGGCGATTGGGTCGGCGCACTTATGAACCTGGTGGCTACGCTGGGCTACATTCTGCCCGCGGCTATCGTGTACCAGAAGATGCATACCTATAAGGGTGCCGTGATTGGCCTAGTGTTCGGTGTCATTGCCGCTACGGCGCTGTCTATGGTCGCTAACCTTACCATTGGCGTATGGTTCTGGTATGGCTCGGTCGATGTGATCGCCCCGCTCATGATTCCTGCCGTGCTGCCGTTCAACCTTATCAAGACCGTGCTTAACTCGGTATTGACGCTTGCAGTGTACAAGGCGGTCTCCAACCTCATCACGCCTAAAAAGGACCAGGTCAAAGGCCGCGCATGATTGAGTGTCGGGGCGTTTCCTTTAGCTATGACGGTGCCGTGTCGGCACTCGACGGTGTCGATCTGAACATCGAGGACGGGGAGTTTTTCTGCATCCTCGGTGGCAATGGGTCGGGCAAGTCGACGTTTGCCAAGCATCTGAATGCGCTGTTGCAGCCCGATGCGGGCACGGTACGCATCAACGGCATGGATGCGTCCGACCCCGAGCTGGTCTACGACATTCGTTCGACCGCGGGCATGGTATTCCAGAATCCCGACGACCAGCTGGTGGCAACGCTTGTCGAAGATGACATTGCGTTTGGTCCCGAAAACCTTGGCGTTCCATCGGCGCAAATTGCGCAGCGTGTACGCGAGGCGCTGAAGGGCGTGGGCCTGGTGGGCTTTGAGCGCCACGAGACCCACGCGCTCTCGGGTGGCCAAAAGCAGCGCGTGGCGCTTGCCGGTGTGCTCGCCATGGAACCGCGCGTGCTCATCTTGGACGAGGCTTCTTCGATGCTCGATCCGCGTGGACGCAAGGGCCTCATGAAGGCTTGCCACGCGTTGCACGATCGCGGCATGACCATCGTGATGATTACGCACTTTATGGAAGAGGCCGCCGAGGCCGATCGTGTCGCGGTATTTCGGGCGGGGCGCGTTGCCATGCTCGGTACGCCCGAGGAGATTCTGACGCGGGCGGACGAACTTGCGCAGCTCAACCTGGACATGCCGGAGTCGTGCCGTTTGGGCATGGCACTTCGTGCGAAGGGCGTGCCCGTTCATGCGCAGGTGCGCGAGGCGGATATGGTCGCCGAGATTGCGCAGGTATATGCCGACCGGAGTGGGGAAGACACCGCAGGGCGGCCTTCCGCGTCCCAGTTGGAAATCGCTGACGGCACTGTTCCGGTAGACAACGAGGGCAACGCGTCGGAGCCCGTCATCGAGCTATCCCATGTTTCGTACAGTTATTCGCTCAGTCCGCGCGAGCGTCGCCGCTGGCATAAGCGCTCGGCCGTTGCGGGCAAATCGAGCAAACAGGCTCTCTGGGGAAACGACCCCAGCAGCCCGTGGGCGCTGCGCGATGTATCGCTGACGGTGCGTCGCGGCGAGTTCCTGGGCTTAGCAGGTCATACCGGTTCGGGTAAGTCGACGCTGGTCCAGCATCTCAACGGTTTGATTCGCCCCCAGGAGGGTTCCGTTTACGCGTTGGGGCTCGACCTGGCAAACAAGAAAGATGCCGCCGCGGTTAAGGCCAAGGTCGGCGTGGTGTTTCAATATCCCGAGCGTCAGCTGTTTGCCGAAACCGTGACGCAGGACGTGGCGTTTGGCCCGCACAACCTTGGCTTGTCGCAGGCCGAGGTCGCGCGCCGCGTTGAGTCATCGCTCGCGCGCGTGGGCCTCGACTTGGCCACGGTGGGCGACAAGAGTCCCTTTGAGCTTTCGGGTGGCCAACAGCGGCGCGTGGCGTTTGCCGGCGTGCTTGCCATGGAGCCCGAGGTCTTGGTACTCGATGAGCCCATGGCGGGGCTCGATCCGGCGGCGCGCAGTGATTTCCTGGAGCTCATCGATCGACTTCACCGCGATGGCCTGACCGTTGTCATGGTTTCGCATAGTATGGATGACCTGGCCAACTGCTGCGACCGCATCGTCGTGATGAACGAAGGTGCGGTGTTTGCCGAGGGAACCCCCGCGCAGGTGTTTGCACATGCCGATGAGCTCAAGTCGATCGGCTTGGGCGTACCTGCTGCTCAGCGCATGGCGTTGGCGCTCGCGGAGGCGGGCGTGCCGCTGCGTTGCGGCGGGCTCTATACGGTTGAGTCGCTGGCCGACGAGCTGGCAGATTTGCTGATCGGTCGCTCAGACGGTCCTTCTAACGTCGCGGACATTGCTAAATCCAAGACGGTCGCGCGAGAGGAGGGCTGCTAATGGAGGCGTTTTCGTTTGGCAGCTACTATCCCGGCGATAGTGCGATCCACCGCCTGGACCCGCGAACTAAGTTGCTCTTGGGCTTTGTGTTTCTGATCACGACGCTCACGGTCAGCAGCTTCCGCGGACTGGCCCCGGTCGCAATCTTCGTTGTCCTGATCTATACCGTGTCCCGGGTGCCGTTGCGCCGGGTCCTATCATCGATGGCACCATTGCTGGCGATTGTCGTGGTGGTCGCAGTGCTCAACCTGTTTTCCGACCAGAGCGGGCGCATTCTGTGGCAGCTTGGCTTTTTGCAGATAAGCGAGGGCTCGCTGCATTCCGCCGCCTTTATGGCGTGTCGCCTGACCCTGATGATGGCCGGCATGAGCGCCATTACGCTCACCACACCGACGCTCGACCTCACCGCGGGCTTTGAGCGTCTGCTCGCACCGTTTGCGCGCGTGGGGCTTCCGGCGCATGAGCTCGGCATGATCATGGGCATCGCGTTGCGCTTTATGCCGCAGTTCGCCACCGAGATGAAGCAGACGGCGGACGCGCAGGCAAGCCGCGGTGCACGCGTAACGGGTGGCCCGCTCGGCGGCGTGCGTATGCTCGGCAGTGTGGCGATTCCACTGTTCACGGGCGTGTTCCGTCATGCCGAGACGCTGTCTGCCGCCATGGATGCACGCTGCTATCACGGCGAGCAGGGCCGCACGCGTCTGCATGCGCTTGCATTTCGCCGCGGGGATGCGCTGGCTGCGGTGGTGACGATGCTGCTGTTTGCGTGTGTCATCGTCGTCAACCTTCAACTTGTTTAGGCGCGATTCGAGCGCAAGAAAGGGGTCCCTATGACCGACAACGACCGCACAGCTCAGCTTGAGCGCGCCTGCTCGTATCTCAGGCGCATTCCGGCGTGGTATCTGGCCACGACCGATGTGGCCGACGGGCATCAGCCTCGCGTGAGGCCGTTTTCGTTTGCCATGGTCGATGAAGGTAAGCTGTGGTTTTGCACGTCGCGCGACAAGGATGTGTGGGCGGAGCTGGGTGCGAATCCCAAGTTTGAGCTCTCGGGCTGGAAGCCGGGGGAATGCTGGATCGTATTGACCGGCGAAGCCGCACTTGAGGACGACGCAGTTGCGAGCGACAAGGTGCGTCAAGCGGGTTTTAAGCACATGGTGGGCATCGGCGAGGAACACGAGAGTGCCAACGACGGCCGCCTTGCTTTCTTTTCGGTCCGCAACATTGCCGCGCGCTTCTGTGATATCGACGGCAGCGAGGAGCGCCTGGAGCTCTAGCGCGTCTCAAATTAACTACCCGTTCCAAATTGGCTAGTGGCAGGAGGACGCATGGACGGATTGAATACGGTTTTGGAGTATCTGACGTCGGTGCCGGCGTGGTACTTGGCGACGAGCGTGGACGGGCAGCCACATGTACGTCCATTTTCGTTTGCTCAGATCCAGGATGGCAAGCTGTGGTTTGTAACAGCGCGCACCAAAGATGTGTGGCAAGAGCTGCTGCAAAACCAGCGCTTTGAGGCCACGAGTTGGTGGCCGGGCCATGGCTGGCTCATCTTGCGCGGGCGTGCCGGCTTGGATGACCGGGCTTTAGGCGAAATGCGCGAAGCCGGGTGGAAGCATCTAGAGCACCTGGGCGAGCACTATGAGGGGCCTAACGACCCCACGCTCGTCTTCTTTAGCGTCGAGGATCCCGAGGCTTTTATCTGCAATCACGACGAATGGGTACCGGTCGAGCTCTAGCCAGGCTGGCTCATCCTAACAACTTGGTTTTCGCATGGGCGGGCCCCGTATTGCCCGGCGCCGTTAGGAGCGCCGGTCAATACGGGGCCCGCTCCATTTGTCAATTCCTTCAAGCGAATGTGTCGGGAATGTTTCAATGCATGAATATGCAAGCCATTTACGTATTCATGCATCTTTTGGTGCTAAAGTTTCAACCCACTTCATAACGACCGCTGCGAAATGCGCATCGGTGCATAAATCGCAGACAGGGAGTCTGATATGTCTTTGAAGGTTGGAATCGTCGGCGCGGCTGGATATGCCGGAGCCGAGCTCATTCGCCTCGTCCTCGGTCATCCCGAGTTTGAACTTGCTGCCATTACGTCCAACGCCGATGCCGGCCAGCCGCTGTCCGCGGTGTACCCGAGCTTCACCGGCGTAAGCGATCTTGTCTTTACGACGCATGATGCCCCTGAGCTCAAGAGCTGCGATGCGGTTTTTCTTGCCGTGCCGCATACGGCTGCCATGGTACAGGTGCCCGCGCTGCTTGCATCGGGCGTCTCCTGCATTGACCTCTCGGCCGACTACCGCCTGAACGACGCGTCCGTTTTTGAGGCTTGGTATGCCGCCGAGCATACGAGCCCCGAGCTGCTCAAGACCCGTGCCTTCGGTCTGCCCGAGCTGTTCTGCCAAGACTTGGAGACCACCGCATCCGACCATGCCGACGGCAAACCCGTGCTGGTCGCTTGCGCCGGTTGCTATCCCACCGCAACGAGCCTTGCCGCCGCGCCCGCCGTGCGCGCGGGCTGGGTGGCCGAGAACGGCCCCGTGATTGTCGATGCCATTAGCGGCGTGACGGGCGCCGGTAAGTCCTGCAACGCCCGCACCCATTTTTGCAGCGCCGACGAGAACTTGGAGGCCTACGGCGTGGGCAAGCATCGCCACACGCCCGAAATCGAGCAGATCTTGGGCCTGACCGATCGCGTCGTCTTTACCCCGCACCTGGCACCGCTCAAGCGTGGTCTGCTCTCCACGGTGACGCTGCCGCTCGCGCCGCAGGCTCTCGACACGCTGGCTCTTGAGGATGTCGTCGACCATTACAAGCAGTTCTACGCCGGTCGCACCTTTGTGCGCGTGCTCGATGCCGGCCAGCAGCCCAAGACGGCTTCGGTCGTCGGCACCAACGCTGCCCAGATTGGCCTCGCGCTCAACAAGCGCGCGGGCGTGCTGGTGGCGACGGGCGCCATCGACAATCTGTGCAAGGGCGCTGCGGGCCAAGCAGTCCAGTGCGCCAATATCGTCTTTGGCTTTGACGAGCGACGAGGCTTGCCTACAGTGGCGTGCCCGGTGTAGCACATTCGATTGTTAACGATTTGGTAGTCGGGCATCGAATGGGGCGCCACTCTTAAGCTGGTCTCATGATCACGACTGGCATGGCGCACCAACCGATGTCCGTTTTTTTGTTTGACATAAGGAGTCATAAAGACGATGGATACCGAGCTGTTTGATATCAAGATTCGCGCCGTCGAGGGTGGCGTTACGGCTGCGGCTGGTTTTAAAGCTGCAGGCATCCACGCTGGGTTCCGCAAGAACCCCGAGCGTCTGGATTACGCGCTCGTCGTGCCCGATAAACCCTGTCCCGGTGCCGGCGTGTTTACCACCAATCGCTTTTGCGCGGCGCCCGTGCAGGTGAGCCGTGCCAACCTGGGCGGTGCCGACAAGGGCTACGGTATCATCGCCGGTGTTTCGGTCAACTCTGGCAATGCCAACGCCGCCACGGGTGAGACCGGCCTTGCCTGCGCGCGCGAGACGTGCAGCATCGCATCGCAGGTCATCGGCTGCGAGCCCCAGCAGATTCTGGTTGCCTCCACGGGTGTGATTGGCCAGATTCTGCCGATCGACACGTTTGAGACCGCCATTCCTGCTGCCTACGAGGCGCTCTCCGCCCACGGTGGCGCCGATGCCGCTCGCGCCATCATGACGACCGACACGCACTCCAAGGAGTACGCCGTATCCTACGTCAGTGAGGCTGCGGGTCATGCGGGCAATGTCTATACGGTAGGCGGAATGTGCAAGGGCTCGGGCATGATCATGCCCAATATGGCCACCATGATCGCAGTTATCACCACCGATGCCCCCGTCGAGCCTGCGGCACTTCATGCCCTGCTGCTCTCGACCGTCAAGCAGACCTTTAACAAGGTAACGGTCGATTCCGACACCTCGACCAACGACACCTGCATCATGCTTGCCTCCGGCGCCGCTGCCGCAGATGCCGAGCCTATCGTCGAGGGCTCCGATGCCTTTGACGAGTTGGCATTTGCCGTGCACGAGGTGTGCGAGAGCCTGGCGCGCAATATCGCCGCCGATGGTGAGGGCGCATCCAAGCTTGTTACGGTCAACGTTACCGGCGCCGTGAACGACGAGGAGGCCGATATCGCCGCCCGTGCCGTTGCCAACTCGCCGCTCGTTAAGACCTGCATCGCCGGCCACGACTGCAACTGGGGCCGCGTTGCTATGGCGCTTGGCAAGTGCGGCGTGAAGTTTAATCAGGAAGACGTTTCCATCGACATGATGGGCATGCCTGTCTGTCGCGATGGTCTGACTGTTCCCTTTGACGAGGACGAGGCTCTACGACGTTTCGAGGCGCCCGAGATCGTGATCTCGGCCGACCTGGGCGCAGGCGACGCGGCAACGACCGTGTGGACCTGCGACCTCACGCATGAGTACATCTCCATTAACGGCGACTACCGTTCCTAGATTCCAGGCACGCTGCGCATCTTGCCGCGATTGCGGACAGCGGAGCACGGCGCGATAACGATACGAAAGACGAGGCAGATTATGAAATTCGCACGCGATTGTCGTTCGAACGAATCCAACGAAGCAACCGCGCAGCTGCTGTTCGAAGCGCTGCCGTGGATTAAGAACCTGACCGGTAAGACGGTTGTTATCAAATATGGCGGAGCCGCCATGGTTGATGAGCAGCTGCGCCGCGACGTGATGAGCGACATCGTGCTGCTCAAGATCATCGGCATGCGCCCTGTTATCGTGCACGGTGGCGGCAAGGCCATCAACGAGGCGCTGAGCCACTACGACATCCCCGTCGAGTTTAAGAACGGCCAGCGCGTGACCACGCCGGCGACTATGGATATCGTGCGCGAGGTGCTGGGCGGCAAGGTTAACCAGGAGCTGGTTGCCGCCATCAACCACCACGGCAACCTGGCCGTGGGCGTGTCGGGCAGCGATGCTGGCACGCTCATCGCCGAGCCGCTCGACCCCGAGCTCGGTCGCGTGGGCAAAGTGACGCACGTTAACACCGACTATATCGAGCGCTTACTCGATAGCGAGTACATCCCCGTTATCGCTACCGTCGCGGCGGGGGAGGACGGCGGTTTCTTCAACATCAACGCCGATACCGCCGCCGGTGCCGTTGCGGCAGCGCTCCACGCGCACAAGGCGATCTTTTTGACCGACGTCGACGGCCTGTACAAGGACTTTAGCGATAAAGACTCACTCATCTCCAACCTAACACTCGACGAGGTTAACGAAATGCTCTACGGCGGCGAGGTCGATAAGGGCATGATTCCCAAGCTGCGCGCGGCCGTCGATGCGCTTGCCGGCGGCGTATTTCGCGCTCACATCATCAACGGCACCACGCCGCATTCGCTGCTGCTGGAGCTGCTGACCGATGCCGGCGTCGGTACCGTGATCCATTCCACCGAGACGGCTTACGAGTTCGATACGCATCCGCATCCGCTTTCGACGTTTGCTGCGCGTCTGACCGAGAATCTTGACGAGGTCGAGAAGCTTCAGACGGTCTAGCTGACCCTCAGCCGCCCCATTCCTACACCCATAGGCCTGCGCCGTCCGGCGCTCAACGAAAGGCATCCCATGTCACTTGCAGCTCAGCAATCGCTTGAATCCCATTACGTTATGCATACCTTTGGCCGCTCTCCGGTCGAGTTTGTCGAGGGTCACGGCATGAAGCTCACCGGCGACGATGGCCGTGAGTACCTCGACTTTCTTGCCGGCATCGGCGTGTGCAGCCTAGGTCATGGCGACCCGGCTGTGCTCTCGGCGCTCGAGGCACAGACCAAAAAGCTCATGCATGTCTCCAATTACTTCTACATTGAGCAGCGCGGACAGGTCGCGGCGCTGCTGTCCAAGCTTGCTAACGACGACGTAGATGGTGCGCGCGTGCTTGCCGATGCCATTGCCGCCGGCGATGAGACCACGGCAGCTGCTCTTGGTGCCCCGGCTGCGGATGAGCAGGTTTGGGAGACCTTCTTTGCCAACTCTGGCGCCGAGGCCAACGAGGGCTCGATGAAGCTTGCGCGCCTGTACGCCAAGCGTGCCGGTAATGGCGGCAACACCATCGTGTGCATGCGCGGCGGCTTCCACGGCCGTACGCTCGAGACCATTGCCGCCACCATGCAGGATTGGCTGCAGGACAGCTTCCGCCCGCTGCCGGGTGGCTTTGTGGCCTGCACGCCCAACGATGTGGATGAGCTGCGTGCGATCTTTAAGCAGCTGGGGAGCGAAATTTGTGCCGTGATGCTCGAGCCGATCCAGGGTGAGAGCGGTGTGCATCCCATGACCGAGGAGTTTATGGCTACGGCGCGCGACCTGGCACACGAAGTGGGCGCCGTGCTTATCGCCGACGAGGTCCAGTGCGGCATCTTCCGCTCCGGCAAGCCGTTTGCGTTCCAGACCTATGGCGTGGAGCCCGACATCATGAGCCTTGCCAAGGGCATTGCTGATGGCGTGCCCATGGGTGCCGTCGTGGCGAAGAAGGAGATTGCCGACGTGTTTAAGCCGGGCGACCACGGCTCGACCTTTGGCGGTAGCTGCTTGGCCATCGCGGCGTGTGCCGCGACGCTCTCCGCGCTTGTGCGTGGCGATTATGCCGAGCATGCTGCCAAGGTGGGTGCCTATATGGAGGCAAAGCTCGCCAAGCTGCCGCACGTGACCGAGGTACGTGGTCGCGGCTTGATGCTCGGCTGTGATTTGGATGATGCCGCGGGCGACGCGCATGGTGTTGTTGCCCGCGCGCTGGCCGCCGGTGCCGTGATCAACGCTACGGGTGCGCATACGCTGCGTTTCCTGCCGCCACTCGTCTGCGAGGAAGCCGACGTGGACAGTCTGATCGAGATCCTGTCGGGTGTTTTGGGCTAACGCGGCGCAATAACTCAATTTGGACCGAGTTCCGGACTGCGGACGTGCCCTATGCGGCATGATTCAGCGGTCTGGAGCCCGTTTTGCCTTAGATTTGCTAAGGCAGGGAGACCTGCTGGTCAAAAAACATCAAATATGAGTACTGTTACCGATTTGGTAGCAGCAATTTTGGACTAATAAGGCCAGATGGCAAGTCGAAATGGCGATGAATACACGATTTTGATCTGACTGTTAGTCCTTATAATGGACATATGTTGCGTAACCTAAGCAAACACTATCTGTTTATATGTTGCAAGCAAAGTAGCAGTACTCATTTTTGCCATTATTTGGCCACGGCCTTTGTGACAGATGTGCTGGCGGGTTCGAATCCCATGCGCTGGGCCCAAAAAAGAAAGGCTCCCATTGCTGGGAGCCTATCAAATCAGTGGTGGGCGATGAGGGATGTCGCGTGCGGCTGACGCCGCCCGCTTTCGCTTCGGGCCTACGGCCCTCGCGTGCTGCGCTGGAAAACGCTTCGCGTTTCCTCAGCTCCGCACCCTTTCGGGTTCGAATCCCATGCGCTGGGCCCAAACAAAAACGGTCCCCTTGCGAGGACCGTTTCCAATTCAATGGTGGGCGATGAGGGATTCGAACCCCCAGCCTTGTGCGTGTAAAGCACCTGCGCTAACCGTTGCGCCAATCGCCCGTGCGGAGAGAGTATAGCAAAACAATCGCCCCATTCACCTCATATCCATTAAAGGTAACCGGCGCGTGTCACAGCGGAGCTGATTCAGTTGAGATTGCCTGAACATTCCGCCCCTCTTTACGCCCTCGGGTATACTCAAAAGCTACTGATTCGATTTGATGCCCAGCAACAGCAGAGGGGATAGTATATGTGCGGTTTTGTCGGTTTTGTCGGTGGGACGGATAACCAATCCGAGGTGCTCACCAAGATGATGGACCGCATCGTCCATCGCGGTCCCGACATGGGCGGTCAGTTTATCGACGGCCGCGTTGCCCTGGGCTTCCGCCGCCTGTCGATCCTCGACCTGACCGAGGCCGGCGCTCAGCCCATGGCCAATGAGGACGGCAGCGTCGTCATTGTCTTCAACGGCGAGATCTACAACTTCCAAGAACTCCGTTCCGAGCTCGAGGCCAAGGGCTACAAGTTCCACTGCGGCGCCGACACCGAGAGCCTCCTGCACGGCTACGAGGAGTGGGGCGAGGCCGTACTCGATCGTCTGCGCGGTATGTACGCCTTCGTCATCTGGGACAAAAAGAAGAACAAGCTTTTTGGCGCCCGCGACATCTTTGGCATCAAGCCGCTCTACTACTATCCCATGGCCGATGCGGGCGACGGCGCTCCGGGCGTGCTCTTTGGTTCCGAGATCAAGAGCTTCCTGGACTACCCGCACTTCCACAAGGCGGTCAACAAAAAGGCTCTGCGTCCGTACATGACGCTGCAGTATTCGGCGACTGAGGAGACCTTCTTCGAGGGTGTCTACAAGCTGCCGCCGGCGCACTACTTTACCGTCGATATCCCGACCGGCAAGATGAACATCGAGCGCTACTGGGATTGCGATTACTCTGCCGTCGAGAAGCCGTTCGAAGAGTATGTCGATGAGCTGGACGAGGTCGTGCACGAGAGTGTCGAGGCCCATCGCATCGCCGACGTCAAGGTCGCGTCGTTCCTCTCCGGTGGCGTCGACTCCAGCTACATCGCCGCTTGCCTCATGCCCGACAAGACCTTCTCGGTGGGCTTTGACTACAAGAACTTCAACGAGACCAACTACGCCAAGGAACTTTCCGATAAGCTCGGCGTCGAGAACGTTCGCAAGATGATTACCGCCGACGAGTTCTTCGGTGCGCTCGAGGACATCCAGTATCACATGGACGAGCCGCAGTCCAACCTGTCTTCCGTGCCGCTGTGGTTCTTGGCCGAGATGGCCCGCAAGGACGTTACCGTCGTGCTTTCGGGCGAAGGCGCCGACGAGCTCTTTGGCGGCTACGCCTACTACGAGGACACGGTCCCGGTGCGCAAGTACAAAAAGATGGTGCCGCTGCCCATCCGTCGCGCGCTCGGTAACCTGGCGCTGCATATGCCGTACTTCAAGGGACATAACTTCCTGGTCAAGGGTGCCGAGATCCCCGAGAAGTCGTTCCTGGGACAGGCTCTGGTATGGCCGGAGCGCGAGGTCGACGGCGTGCTCAAGCCCGAGTACAACACCGGCGATGGCGCCTTTGAGCTCGCTGCACCCATCTACGCACGCGTGAAGGGTCAGCCCGAACTGGTCAAGAAGCAGTACCTGGACATGAACATGTGGCTCCCGGGCGACATTCTGCTCAAGGCCGACAAGATGTGCATGGCGCACTCGCTGGAGCTGCGCGTGCCCTTCCTGGACCGCAAAGTCATGGAGTTCGCCGAGCACATTCCCGATCGCTACCGCATCAACGAGAACGGCAACAAGCAGGTACTCCGCCACGCTGCCAACAAGTCGCTGCCCGATGAGTGGGCCACCCGTCCCAAGGTGGGCTTCCCGGTGCCGATTGTCTACTGGCTGCGCGAGCAAAAGTGGTACGACTATGTCAAGGAGTACTTCACCGCGCCGTGGGCAAGCGAGTTCTTCAATACCGACGAGCTCATGCACCTGCTCGATCTGCACTTTGCGGGCAAGGGCGATTTCCAGCGCAAGATCTATACGCCGCTCGTGTTCCTGGTGTGGTACAAGCGCTTCTTTATCGACGAGGACCAGCCCGCTGTTCAGGCTGCCTAGCCTCGGCTTACGAACGCCTGCGCGTAACGGCTCCTCCGGGAGCCGTTTTTGCGTGGTGCGTTTCAGTTACTATAAAAACCGTCCCTGCCAAATGGCTGAGAAAGGTGAAAGATGCACCATTCGGATTCCGCGACCGTGACCACGGTCGATACGCTTGCCAAGCTTCTCGATGTGTGCGGTGAGCTGCGCGCGTCAGAGCAGGTTGACGAGCGTGCCGTGACCGGCTGCTCGTTTGATTCGCGCGCGGTCTCGGCAGGTGACGTGTTCTTTTGCAAAGGTGCTGCCTTTAAGCCCGCGTTTTTGAGCATGGCGCTCGATGCGGGCGCCGTCGCATTTGTGTGCGAGGAGTCGCTGGTCGAGTCTCTGGAGCCGCTGGCGCAGGAGAGCGGTGCTGCGATGCTGGTTGTTGATAGCGTTCGCACGGCCATGGCCCTGTTGCCGCCGGAGGTCTACGACCGTCCCGACCACGACGTCAAGATCGTGGGCATCACCGGTACCAAGGGAAAGACCACGGCCGCTTTTATGCTCCAGTCGATTATCAAAGCGGCGGGCGAGTCCTGCGGCATGATCGGCTCGGTGAGTACCGACGATGGTATCGAGTGCTACGAGAGCACCAATACCACGCCAGAGGCCCCCGAGGTCTGGCGCCATATCGCCAACTGCCGTGAGTCCGGTCGCCAGTCCATGGTCATGGAGGTCTCGAGCCAGGCACTCAAGTACCAACGCGTCGAGAATCTGCCGTTTGACGTGGCGTGCTTCCTCAACATCGGGCGTGACCACATCTCGCCGATCGAACACCCCACGTTTGAGGATTATTTTGAGAGCAAACTCAGGATCTTTGACCAGGCAAAGACCGCCGTGGTGAACCTGGGCACCGAAGAGGTTGACCGTGTGTTGGAGGCAGCGTCGACGGCCGAGCGCTTGGTGACCGTTGGCGTCGAGCATCCCGAGGCAAGCCTGTGGGCGAGCGATGTGCGCATGGTCGGCTTTAACATCGAGTTTAACCTGCATGGCCTGTGTGCCGACGAGTCCGAGGCGGGGGAGAAGGTCCTGCTGGGCATCGCGGGCGACTTTAACGTGGAAAACGCGCTGGTCGCTATCGCCGCTGCGCGCGAGATCGGCATCGGTATCGAGGCTATCAAGAAGGGCCTCTCCAAACTGCGTGTGCCGGGCCGTATGGAGGTCGTGGAGTCGAAGGACGGCCGCGTGATCTGCGTCGTTGACTATGCGCACAACCAGCTTTCGTTCCGTTCGCTTTTCTCGTCGGTCAAGCGCGCGTTTCCCGCTAGTCCAGTCATTGCAGTGTTTGGCGCTGCCGGCGGCAAGGCGCAGGAGCGCCGCGAGCAGCTTCCGCGCGAGGCCGCACCATATTCCGACCTGATGATCTTTGCCAACGAGGACCCGGCTCACGAGGACCCGATGAAGGTCTGTCGCGAGCTTGCCGAGCATGTTCCCGACGATACGCCGAACAAGATCATCCTCGATCGCGAGGCTGCCGTGCATGCGGCGTTCAAGGCGGCGCGCGAGGAGTACGTCAACCCCGATGCTCCCACCATTGTCTTGCTGCTGGCAAAGGGTGACGAGGAGCTCATGCACGTGGGCGACGAGTTCGTGCCCATCGAGAGCGACCTTTCGTTGGCCAATCGCCTGATCGATGTTACCCAGTTTGACTAATGAACCATGATGGCGGCGGCGCCCTGAGTGCGCTGTCGCCATAAACGTGTTCCCTCAATCAAAACATGCCGTCCAAGCCCAAACCCTTCTACGTAAACGGAGTAACCATGTCCCACAACACCCTGCCGACCGTTGCCGAGCTTTCGGGCGAGATGCGCGAGCGCTTGGCCAAGGTCAAGTACGTCTTTACCGACCTGGATGCCACGATGCTCGCACCCGGCTCGTGCGTGCTGCGCGACAACGACGGCAACCCCTCGACCAAACTCGTCGAGGCCGTCGTGGCGCTCGCTCGCGCTGGCATTCAGGTGGTTCCCACCTCGGGCCGCAACCGTACCATGATCCACGAGGACGCGCGCGTGCTCGGCCTCAACTCCTACATTGGTGAGATGGGCGGCCTGGTCATGTACGACCTCAAAGCCAACGATTGGGAGTATCTGACTGGCGACATGCCTTACGACCCCGCCTGCGGCCTTACTCCGCACCAGGTGATCGAGCAGACCGGCGTGTGCGAGAAGATTCTTGCCCGCTGGCCGCACAAGATCGAGTATCACAACGACATGTCGACCGGCTACAAGTACCGCGAGGTCACCGTCGGCATGCGCGGCGATGTGCCCGACAATGAGGTCCAGGCCATCCTGGACGAGGCCGGCTGCGGCCTGGTGTGGGCCTGTAACGGTCACCTGACGCATCTGTCCAAGCCGACGACGCTTGAGCTCGATCGCGTCGAGGACGGTCGCGCCTTCAACATCAATCCCGCCGGCCTCAACAAGGGCGTCGCCATTGCGCGCTTCTGCGAGCACCTGGGGATCGAGCGCGAGGAGACGCTCGCGCTTGGCGACTCCGAGTCCGACTTCTATATGGCCGATCACGTGGGCACGTTCTGCCTGGTCGAGAATGGCCTGACGAGCGCCGGCGCGCCCGAGTTCCTGGCTGCTTGCGAGAACGCTTTCGTTACGCGCGGCAAAATTGTCGACGGTTGGGCGGCGACGGCAGAGCTGCTGGTCGCGGCGCGTTCGTAGCGCGGCGTCGCCGCACTTGGACATGTCTTTTCGAGAGAGACTGGTGAGGTAATGTCCGATATCGAGAATCCGACAGGCGACACGCGCCCGATTGGCGTGTTCGATTCTGGTTTGGGCGGTCTGACGGTTGCGCGCGCCATCGCGACGGTGCTGCCGCACGAGTCCGTCTACTACTTCGGCGACACCAAACGCTGCCCCTACGGCACGCGCACCGAGGATGAGGTGCGCTCGTTTGCGTTGCAGGCGGGCCGTTGGCTGTCGAAGCACGACGTCAAGATTATGGTCATCGCCTGCAACACGGCGACAGCTGCGGCCTTGCGTCTGGCCCAGCAGGTGCTCGACGTTCCCGTGATCGGCGTGATCGCGCCGGGTGCCCGTGCGGCAATCAACAGCACCCGTTCGCGTCGCGTGGGCGTGCTCGCCACCAACCTCACCATTCGCTCGGGCGCCTACACGCGCGCCATTCAGGATTTAGATGCCGGCGTCGATGTATACGGTTGTCCTGCCTCGAGCTTTGTCGAGGTTGTCGAACACGAGCTCGCCTCGGGCGCGCATCTGCAAGAGCAGTGGCTCGAGAACGAGGACATCTTCGATACGCCAGCCGTGCGAGCGCTGGTCGGCGCAACGGTTGAGCCGCTGCGCGATCGCGGAATCGATACCGTGGTGCTCGGCTGTACGCACTTTCCGCTGCTCGTGGGGCCTATTCGCCATGCGCTGGGGCCCGGGGTGCGTGTGGTGAGTTCCGCCGAGGAGACTACGCGCGAGCTGACCGATATCCTCACGCGCCGCGAGCAGCTGGCGGGCGACGCTGCCGAGCCTCAGCATCGCTTTGCGACGACGGCCGATAACATTGCCGAGTTTGCGGTGGCGGGTAGCTTTATCTTTGGCCAGCCGCTCAAGAGCATCGAACATATTGATATCGACGAACTGAAATAGATGTAGGGTTACCGTCCAAAGACTTGCCCTCTTCTTCTGCCGAAAGGATATTTCTATGGAGTACATGCAGGTCAACCGCGCCAACGGCCGTGCCGCCAATGAACTGCGCCCCGTCAAGCTCACCCGTGGTGTTATGAAACATTCCCACGGCTCGTGCCTGGCTGAGTTCGGCGACACGTGCGTGCTGTGTGCCGCCACAATTGAGGAGGGCGTGCCGGGCTGGCGCAAGGGCGCCAAGGCCGGTTGGGTAACCGCAGAGTATGCCATGCTGCCGGCATCGACCGGTAAGCGTTGCAAGCGCGAGTATACCAAGCGTAAGGGCCGCTCCATGGAGATCGAACGTCTCATCGGCCGCAGCCTGCGTACCGTCGTCAACATGAAGGCGCTCGGCGAGTACACCGTCACCGTCGACTGCGATGTGATTCAGGCCGATGGCGGCACGCGTACAGCGAGCATCACCGGCGCCTGGGTGGCGCTGCACGACGCCCTCGCCATGTGGGTCGAGGCGGGCAAGATCGAGCGCATCCCGCTTACCGGCCAGGTGGCTGCAATCTCCATGGGCGTTGTCGACGGCAATACGCTGCTTGACCTCGATTATTCCGAGGACAGCCATGCCGAAGTCGACATGAACCTCGTCGCCACCGACACCGGTGAGATGATCGAGCTCCAGGGCACTGGCGAGCAGGCGCCCTTTGACCGTAAGCGCCTCAACGCCCTGCTCGACTTGGGCGACAAAGGCATCGCCGAGCTCATCGAGCTTCAGCGCCAAGCCATCGCCTAACCTGCCAAAAAGGGACAGGTTTATTTTGGCAGGTTTTATCTGGGAAAACGTCGAAGTATAAGACTGCCGTTGATTGAGAGGGGAGAGGCGGAGGCCCTCGTCGCCCTCGGCGCGGCATTGCTATAGAGACAAGGAGACCACTCATGGCACTTGAGAAGATCGACATCGACACCCTCGACCCGGCGGCGACCATCGTCGTGGCAACCGGAAACGCTCATAAGCTCACCGAGATCGAGGCCATTTTGGGCAAGGTCATGCCCGAGGTGCGCTTTGTGGCGCTCGGCCAGCTGGGCGATTTTGAGGACCCCGAGGAAAACGGCACGACGTTTTTGGAGAACGCCATCATCAAGGCGCAGGCTGCGGTCGAGGAGACGGGCCTTATGGCCATTGCCGACGATTCTGGCTTGGTCGTTGATGCCCTGGACGGCGAGCCGGGCGTGTATAGCGCGCGCTATGCGGGCGTGCATGGCGACGATGCCGCCAACAACGCCAAGCTGCTCGTTAACCTGGAAGGCGTGGCCGACGAGGACCGCACCGCGCGTTTTATGAGCGTCGTCGCGCTTATCGACACGGACGGCCTGGTCACTTATGGCGAGGGCGCCTGCGAGGGCGCTATCGCACACGAGGGCCGCGGCGATCATGGCTTTGGCTACGACCCACTGTTCCTGCCGGTCGACACGCCGGGCAAGACCATGGCCGAGCTGACGGCGGACGAGAAGAACGCCATCAGCCATCGATTCCATGCGCTCGAGCATCTGTCCGCCAAACTGACGGGCGAGGAGTAAGCCGTGCGTGCGGTGGTGCAGCGCGTACTCAACGCCGGCGTGACGGTCGACGGCGAGTGCGTGGGTAAAATTGGGCGCGGCTATCTGGTGCTGCTGGGCGTGGGCCACGGCGACACGCGCGCCGAGGCCGATAAACTGTGGGGCAAGCTCCGGGGCTTGCGCATTAATGAGGACGAGAACGGCAAGACCAACCTGGCACTTGCCGATGTCGACGGCGAGGTTCTCGTAGTGTCGCAGTTCACGCTGTTCGCCGATTGCCGTCACGGCCGCCGCCCATCGTTTACGGATGCCGGCGCCCCCGATGTCGCCAACGAGCTCTACGAGTACTTCCTGACGCTCGTTCGCCAAGATGTCGAACACGTGGCGCACGGCATCTTTGGCGCCGATATGAAAGTCGACTTGGTCAACGACGGCCCATTCACCATCGTCCTCGATACCGACAATCTGTAAGTAGCCAAATTAGCTACTTGCGCGTGGTCGCAACAGGGTGCTATAGTATTAGAGTTTTGTCTATCTTAGGGGTATTATCCCCTTTTTGAATTGCACCTTCTGGAGGCCCTGTTCATGGAAGAGATGGAAGTCAATCACGTCGACGACATCCACGAGAAGCTGACCGATATGGTGGGCGATCGCGTCAAGGTGAAGGCCAACATGGGCCGCACCCGCGTCGTCGAGCGCATGGGCACCATCAAGAGCGTCCACCCCGCCGTCTTTATCGTCGAGGTTGACGAACGTCGCGGCCGCAAGTCGCGTCAGTCCTACCAGTATATCGATGTCCTCACCGGGCAGGTCGAGCTGTTCGACCCCGAGAGCGGTGAGCACATTTTTACCCCGCTCGGCAATCAGCTCGAGGAGCACTAACGGTGACCGATCGGTCCCTGACTCTTTCCGCGCCGGCAAAGATTAACCTCTACCTGGGGGTTCATACCGAGCGCGATGACCGCGGCTACCACAGGGTCGATTCCCTGATGGCAGCCGTCGGTCTTTCCGATTCCGTGACGGTCGCGCCGGCGCAGGCGCTGACCGTCCAGACGGTTCCGGCATCAGATTTTCCCATGCAAAAGAATACGGCGTATCGGGCTGCGGTTGCTATGGCCGAGCATTATGGTTGCGAGGCAAACATCTGCGTGACGATTGAGAAGCGCATTCCATTGTGCGCCGGCTTGGGCGGCCCCTCGACGGACGCGGCCGCGGTCATTGTCGCCTTGGCGGAGCTCTGGGGAATTGATCGCACCGACCCCGCGCTCGACGACATTGCGCGGGGTATTGGTGCTGACGTCCCGTTCTTTTTGCACGCGAGCCTTGCGTTCTACGTAGGTGGGGGAGACGTGCTGGCAACTGAGTATCCCGCGCTGCCCGCAACGCCCGTCGTGTTGGTCAAGCCGCGCGAGGCAAGCGTTTCAACAATTGAAGCCTATCGACGTTTTGACGAGGCTCCGGTGCCTGCAGACAAGCCCGGCGCGATAGCTTCTGCCTTGCATGCTGGTGATGCCGAGACGGCATATGCGCTCATCCATAACAACCTAGGTGTCATTTCCGCACAGATGGAGCCGCAGATTCAAACGGTTCTCGATTGGCTGCGTAAACAGGACGGCACCGTTGCTGTAGATGTGTGCGGATCGGGTGCCTGCTCATTTGCCATTTGCGACACCGCCGCCACGGCCGAAAGGCTTGCCGACGCTGCCCTGCAAAACGGCTGGTGGTCCTGCGCGACGGAGCTCATTCCCAACACGGTTCGCATCGAAGTGCCAAAGAAGTAAAAATTTCTCTAGCACACGACGGAAATCTTTGTTACTATAGTCGAGCTAACGGGTTGTGGCTCAGTTTGGTAGAGCACTGCGTTCGGGACGCAGGGGTCGCTGGTTCAAATCCAGTCAACCCGACCAGAGCATGAGGAGGGACCGCTTCTTGCGGTCCCTTTTTTTAGCTATTGTTGTGATACCGCGATACCCGCGGTATACTCATTCGAGCTTGTCTCGCTGTATTGTGGAGGTCTACATGTTTGGACTGAGGGCTCCTGAGCTCATCATTATTCTCGTCGTTGTCCTGATTATCTTCGGGCCCAAGAACCTGCCGAAGCTCGGCAAGTCCCTCGGCTCTACCGTCAAGAATATCCGCGAGGGTATGGAGGGCGACGATAAGGCCGAGACCAAGCAGGCCGAGGAGGTCGTGGTCGAGCAGTCCGAGGAGGACAAGGAGATCGCTGAGCTCGAGGCCAAGCTCGCTGCTGCCAAGAAGAAGCAGGCAGAGGACAGCGACGCGGACGCAGAGTAGTCCCATCCCTTTGGGGTGAGCACCTGACCGGCTTGCCCGCAGGCTAGCCGGTCTTTTTCGTTTTGTTGACAGTTGATTGTTTGATCAGAGTTGGGGAGATATCCGTATGGACGCAAGCCAGATCGTACTGACCGCTGAGGGCCGCCAGAAGCTCGTCGAGGAGCTCGCTTGGCGTGAGGGCGATTACGCCAAGGAGATCGTCGAGGACATCAAGGAAGCCCGCGCGTTCGGCGACCTTTCGGAGAACTCCGAGTACGATGCCGCCAAGGACAAGCAGGCCCAGAACGCCGCTCGTATTGCCGAGATCCAGGCCATCCTTGCCAACGCTCAGGTTGCTGCCACCACAGGTGATCTGACCGTCTCCATCGGTTCCACCGTTTCTCTGATTGATCCCAACGGTGAGGTCATGGAAGTCACGCTCGTCGGTACCACCGAGACCAACTCGCTCGAGCACAAGATTTCCAACGAGTCTCCGGTCGGCCACGCCATCATCGGTCACGGCGAGGGCGACTCCGTCGAGGTCGTTACGCCTTCCGGCAAGACTCGCGTCTACACCATCGCCAAGATTGCACGCTAGACCACGGTCCCGCGTAAAGGTATGTTTTCGCTCCCTGGGACCGAATCCTGGGGAGCGTTTTAGTTTGAGGAGCTAACTTATGGCAGAGAACCAGAACGCCGCAGATCAGGCATCGACGCTCAACGACGAGCGCGCCACCCGCCTGGCTAAGCGCGCCGCCCTGTTCGAGGCGGGCCAGAACCCCTATCCCGAGCACTCTGAGCTTGAGGACTACGTTGCCGATATCGAGGCTAAGTACGCCGAGCTTGCCGATGGCGAGGACACCGAGGACGTCGTGAAGATCGCCGGCCGCGTGGTCGCCAAGCGCGGTCAGGGCAAGATCATGTTCATCGTCGTGCGCGATGCGACTGCCGAGATTCAGCTGTTCTGCCGCATCAACGACATGGACGAGGCTGCATGGAATACGCTCAAGTCCCTCGACCTGGGCGACATCCTGGGCGTGACCGGCGTGGTTGTGCGCACCCAGCGCGGCCAGCTCTCCGTTGCCCCTAAGAGCGCGACCCTGCTTGCCAAGGCCGTTCGTCCGCTGCCCGAGAAGTTCCACGGTCTTTCCGACAAGGAGACCCGTTATCGTCAGCGCTACGTCGACCTGATCGCCAACGACGATGTCCGCGAGACCTTCCGCAAGCGTTCGCAGATTCTCTCCACCTTCCGCCGCTTCATGGAGTCCGACGGCTACATGGAAGTCGAGACCCCCATCCTGCAGACTATCCAGGGCGGCGCCACGGCTAAGCCGTTCATCACGCACTTCAACGCGCTCGACCAGGAGTGCTATCTGCGCATTGCTACCGAGCTGCATCTCAAGCGCTGCATCGTCGGCGGCTTTGAGCGCGTGTTCGAGATTGGCCGCATCTTCCGCAACGAGGGCATGGACCTCACCCACAACCCCGAGTTCACCACGATGGAGGCCTACCGTGCCTTCTCCGATCTCGAGGGCATGAAGGCGCTTGCCCAGGGCGTCATCAAGGCTGCCAACAAGGCCATCGGCAACCCCGAGGTCATCGAGTACCAGGGCCAGACCATCGATCTTTCCGGTGAGTGGGCAAGCCGCCCCATGACTGATATTGTCTCTGACGTGCTCGGCAAGAAAGTCACCATCGACACGCCGGTCGAGGAGCTTGCTGCCGCCGCGCGCGAGAAGGGCCTGGAGATCAAGCCCGAGTGGACTGCTGGCAAGATCATCGCCGAGATTTACGATGAGCTGGGCGAGGACACCATCGTCAACCCGACCTTCGTGTGCGATTACCCCATCGAGGTCAGCCCGCTTGCCAAGCGTTTTGAGGACGACCCGCGTCTGACGCACCGCTTTGAGCTGGTTATCGCCGGTCACGAGTACGCTAACGCGTTCTCCGAGCTCAACGACCCGGTCGACCAGGCCGAGCGCTTTGCCGCTCAGATGGCCGAGAAGGCTGGCGGTGACGACGAGGCCATGGAGTACGACGAGGACTACGTGCGCGCCCTCGAGTACGGCATGCCTCCCGCGGGCGGCATCGGCATCGGTATCGACCGCGTGGTCATGCTGCTCACCAACCAGGCCTCCATCCGCGACGTCCTGCTGTTCCCGCACATGAAGCCCGAGAAGGGTTTCCAGTCCGGTGCTGCTGCCGCCAAGGCCGCCGAGGCCGGCAACGCCTCGAGCCCGTTCGTCAAATCGCTCAAGCCTACGCTCGATTACTCTAAGATCGCCGTCGAGCCGCTGTTCGAGGAGTTTGTCGACTTTGATACCTTCTCCAAGAGCGATTTCCGCGCCGTGAAGGTCAAGGCGTGCGAAGCCGTCAAGAAGTCCAAGAAGCTGCTGAACTTTACGCTCGACGACGGTACCGGTACCGACCGCACCATCCTTTCCGGCATCCATGAATACTATGAGCCCGAGGACTTGGTCGGCAAGACCCTGCTCGCCATCACCAACCTTCCTCCGCGCAAGATGATGGGCATTCCCAGCTGCGGCATGCTGATCAGCGCTATTCACGAGGAGGAGGGCGAGGAGCGCCTCAATCTGATTCAGCTCGACGCTTCCATCCCCGCCGGCGCAAAGATGTGCTAACTAGTTACGCGGTTCTACGAACCGCGTAACGGCTCGACGCTGCGCGCCGCCCAGGGCGACAATTTGTCATTCAAAAGGTAAGGCATGACCAGAAGGTCTATGTCTTGCCTTTTTCATGCCAACTTGTTCGCCCTGGACGTCGCTCGCTGTCCGTCCTCTACCTGCGGCGTTGCCTTGGTTGGCACTTAGGGACGTTCTTAAACGACTAGCCATTCAAGAACGTCCCCAACGACTACCTAACGGCTATTGCGTACATGACTCACATGACAGTTGTCTCTTTTATGTTTCCTTTAGCCGTCGCTGCCTAGGATGGGAGTTAGTCGGCAGGAAGGGAGCGTCTGTATGGACGATGCGAGCGAGCGCGCGATCGAAGAGGACATGCTCGATCAGTTCAATTACTTTGATGATGAGGACGAGGAGCTGATCGACCGTCGCGAGCCAGCGCCGCTTGATTCCTTTGATCTGGTCGATGAAGAGGCTGATGAGGTTGAGGATGAATCGACGGAACCCCCACAGCCTTCGCGCCTTGACTCACTGCCTTCGAGAGCCCCCATGCACCACGGTGTCCGTGCCGGCGCGCTCCATATGAAAACTGACTGGCGCCAGATCGTGACCGCGGGCGATGAGCTTGCCGTCGATGCGCCACTTACCGACAAATCATCCATCATCTGCCGCACCGGTATGCTTATGCTCGCGAGCGGAACGGGTGCCTGGCGTGTACGCGATACCATGAACCGCGTCGCCGCCGTACTCGGTGTCACCATCCACGTTGACTTAAGTCTCCTGTCGTTTGAGTGCACCTGCATCGAAGGCGGCCACTGCTTTAACGAGGTCGTCAGCCTGCCAACAACGGGCGTCAACACTCATCGCATTTGGATGATGGAGAGCTTCCTAAAGGAAATCGAGACTTATGGGCGCCGGTTTACCGTGCATGAGTATCACGAGATGCTCAAGACCGTTGAGAGTTCAAAACCTGATTACGCGCCTTGGCAACAGGGCCTTGCGGCGGCCTGCGCCTGTGGCGCCTTTGTCTTTTTACTTGGTGGCGGTCCCATTGAGATGGCATGTGCGTTCGTGGGCGCGGGCGTCGGCAACTTTGCCCGTTCTCATATCCTCAAGCAGGGCCTCGGCCAGTTTAGCGCGTTGACGATTGGCGTCGCGCTGGCCTGTATCTCGTATTTACTGGCGTTGCTCGGCCTTGGCCAGGTCATTCCGGGGGCAATGTCGCACCAAGAAGGCTATATCGGCGCCATGCTCTTTGTCATCCCCGGCTTTCCCCTCATTACGGCAGGCCTCGACATCGCAAAGCTCGATATGCGAAGCGGCATCGAGCGTCTTTCGTATGCTGTGTCAATTATTGTGATGGCGACCCTCGTAGGCTGGATGGTTGCCGAGTGTGTGGGACTGGCGCCGGATGACTTCGCCCCGCTCGACCTCTCACCGTTGGCTCTTACGCTCTTGCGCATACTGATGAGCTTTATCGGTGTATTTGGCTTCTCGGTTATGTTCAACAGTCCGATAAAGATGGCCGCGGCGGCTGGGCTCATCGGTGCCGTGTCTAATACCTTGCGCCTTACGCTCGTCGATGCGCCGACGCTGTTTCCCTTTCTGGGCCTGAGTGCAGGCATGCCTCCCGAGGCGGCGGCGTTTATCGGCGCGCTGGTGTCGGGACTGCTTGCGAGCCTGGCCGAAATCAAGCTCACGTACCCGCGCATCGCCCTCACGGTGCCATCGATTGTCATCATGGTGCCGGGACTGTATCTGTATCGCTCGATGTACTACATGTGCACGTTTGACACGGTTAATATGCTTGGCTGGTTTGTGCGTGCGGTGCTCATCGTGGCGTTCCTTCCCGTCGGCCTGAGCGTAGCGAGAACTCTCACCGATCCCCGCTGGCGCCACACCAGCTAATTGGTGCAAGGGGGACAGGTTACTTTGCACCAATACGCCGAGCATCTCCACAAACTCAACGCTTACGAAGCGCGTGTTGTTCGTGTTAGGGTAGTTCCACCACATAAGTAGTCGCAGACGCACGTACCGCGGGCGGGCGAGATGAAGTCCCAGTAACTCCATCTCGCCTGCCCGTTTTTTTGCACGCGCCGCGGCGTAACACAGAAAGGATTTCGCCCTTTATGCCTATCAACAAACGAGAGAGCCTGCTGTTCACCTTTATCATGTGTTTTTGTATGGTGCTCTGGATGAGCATCTACAACGTTGCCCTGCAGCATGGGGCCATCAACGGCGAGGTTGTTGCCGCTGCATGGCTTGGCTTCCCCGTTGCCTACGTCTTTGCCATGTGCTGCGACTGGTTTATCGCCAGCCCGCCAGCCAAAGGCTTCGCCTTCAAGTTCCTGGTTACTCCGGGCAAGAGCTCGCCGCTCGCTATGACGCTCGCCGTCAGCTCCTGCATGGTCGTCCCCATGGTCATCATCATGTCGCTCTACGGCGCCTGCGAGGGCCTGTTCCATATGCCCGGCGGCCCGCTTGCCAATTTGCAGGCGCTGCCGATGATGTGGCTCGTCAACATTCCGCGCAACTTTATCATGGCCCTGCCCTGGAACCTGCTGGTGGCCGGTCCGGTTGCCCGGTTTGTCTTCCGTCGCGCCTTCCCCATGGGCACGGTCTTTGCCGAGCCGCACATGGAGCTCGTGCACATGCCGGGTGCTCCCGCTGCCGAGGAGGTTGCCAACATTTCCGAGGGCATGGACGTCGAGCCTGCCTGCTAGGCAACGCTCAGAACCAGACCCCCAAACAGACCGGAGCGATTCCTTTTTTGTAGACGTTGTCGTATGGCTCCGTGCGGAAAAGGTCCCAACGGTTAACATATACTCCATATGGGTAAAGAGACCAAAGCGCTGCCGCGGGGCGGCGCTTTGCGTTTGAAAAAACTAGCTCGTCTAAGAGGAACTAGCATGTTAGACCGTTTTACCGATCGCGCGCGCAAGGTCATGTCCATGGCCAAGCAAGAGGCGCTCGATCTACACTCAAATAAAGTGGGTACCGAGCATCTGCTGCTCGCGCTCGCTAAGGAGGACGAGGGCATTGCCGCCGAGGCACTGCGCTCGCTCGATATCTCCTACGACGACATCATGGACACCCTCAAGGAGGTCCAGACCACCGTTCCCGAGCCCAGCGAGGAGACCGAGGCCGCCAAGCTCGCCTTTACGCCGCTCGTCATTAGCGTGATGGAGCGTTCCTTCCGTGTGGCGCGCGAGAACAACCAGACCTATGTGTCGACCGAGCACCTGCTCATCGGTATCGTCGAAGAGGGCAACGGAATGGCCATGGACATCCTCATGCGCCTGGGTGTTTCGTCCGCTTCTATCAAAAAGGCCATCGAAAAGCTCACCGCCAAGGACCAGGACAAGAAGCGTCCGCTCGCCGGAGCTGGCGCCGGCCGCCCCGGTGCGGGCCTGCCGTTCTTTAGCGGCTCGGACGCCTCACAGCAAAAGGGGGACGGCACCGACACGCTCAAGCAGTTCGCCACCAACCTCACACAGAAGGCGCGCGACGGCAAGCTCGATCCCGTGATCGGTCGCGAAAAGGAAGTCCAGCGCATGATGGAGATCCTTTCGCGCCGCACCAAGAACAACCCGCTTATCTTGGGTGATCCCGGCGTGGGCAAGACAGCCATCGTCGAGGGCCTGGCTCAGCAGATTGCCGCCGGCAACGTGCCCGAGAACCTCATGAACCAGAATATCTGGACACTCGACCTGCCGGGTCTTGTTGCGGGCGCCAAGTATCGCGGCGAGTTCGAGGAGCGTCTCAAGAACGTGATCCAGGAGGCGACCGAAGCCGACGACGTTATCTTGTTTATCGACGAGATGCACACCATCATCGGTGCCGGCTCTGCTGAGGGTTCTATCGATGCGAGCTCCATGCTCAAGCCCGTTCTCGCACGCGGTGCCTTCCAGATCATCGGCGCCACCACGGCCGAGGAGTTCCGCAAGTACCTCACCAAGGATCCGGCCTTTGAGCGTCGCTTCCAGACAATCGATGTCGAGGAGCCGAGCGTCGAGGACACGGTCAAGATCCTGACCGCGCTCAAGCCGCGCTACGAGGAGCACCACCATGTGCGTTACACACAGGGTGCTATCGAGGCCGCCGCGAACCTC
Organism: Coriobacteriaceae bacterium; assembly: GCA_905194345.1. Classification (GTDB taxonomy): domain Bacteria; phylum Actinomycetota; class Coriobacteriia; order Coriobacteriales; family Coriobacteriaceae; genus Collinsella. The sequence continues at coordinate 7,074 of CAJJRZ010000005.1, read as the reverse complement.
TCCAACCGCTACATTCAGGACCGCTTCCTGCCCGATAAGGCCATCGACCTTATCGACGAGGCCGGTGCCCGCGCCCGCATCGCCGCTAACCGCGCGCCCGAGCCGGTGCGCGAGGCCGAGCATCGCGTCGAAGAGCTCAAGGCTGCCGCACAGGAGGCCACCGAGAGCGACGACATGAACAAGGCTGCCGAGATCACTGAGCAGCAAAAGGCTGCCGAGATTGAGGTTGCCGAGGCCAAGGCTGCCTGGACGGCCGAGCTCGACGCGAGCCCGCTCACCATCGACGTCGCCCAGATCGCCGACATCGTCTCCGTGACCTCGGGTGTGCCGGTGTCTTCGCTCACCGAGAGCGAGAGCCGTCGCCTGCTGCAGACCGAAAGCGTGCTCAAGACCCGCATTATCGGCCAGGACGAGGCAGTCGAGGCCGTTGCCAAGGCCGTGCGCCGCAGTCGCTCGCCGCTCAAGGACCCGCGTCGCCCCGGCGGCAGCTTTATCTTCCTGGGTCCCACCGGCACGGGCAAGACCGAGCTCGCCAAGACGCTTGCCGAGTATCTCTTTGGCAGCAAGGACGCGCTCATCAGCTTCGACATGTCGGAGTTTGGCAGCGAGTTCGAGGTCTCCAAGCTTATCGGTAGCCCCCCGGGCTACGTTGGCCATGACGAGGGCGGTCAGCTCACCAAGGCCGTGCGCCGTCATCCGTACTCGGTTGTGCTGTTTGACGAGATCGAGAAGGCGCACCCCGATATCTTCAACATTCTGCTGCAGGTGCTGGAGGAGGGCCGCCTGACCGATAGCCAAGGCAAGACGGTCGACTTCCGCAATACCGTGATCATCATGACGTCCAACGTGGGCGCCCGCGAGATTGCGCAGGATGCGAGCGTTGGCTTTGGCACCACCGGCGAGCACGGTCTTACCTCGAGCGAGATTAAGGGCCGTGCGATGGGCGAACTCAAGCGCCTGTTCCGCCCCGAGCTGCTCAACCGTATCGACGACATCGTGGTGTTCCAGAAGCTTTCGGGCGAGAATCTGACCAAGATCGCGCACCTGCTGGTGGACGACTTGCGTCAACGCCTGATTGCCAACGGCATGAACATCAAGCTCACCGATGCGGCCTACGACAAGATTGTGGCCGAGGGCACCGACCTCACCAATGGCGCGCGTCCGCTGCGCCGCGCCATCCAAAAGCTCATTGAGGACCCGCTGTCCGAGGAGCTGCTGGCCGGCGAGTGGGGCGAGGGCGATACCGTCCTGTGCGATGTGGCCGACGGCAAGTTTGTCTTTAGCCACGGCACGGGCGAGATTCCGGCACCGCGTCCGGTCGGCGCGCTCGGCGGCGATACCGCTCCGGCGGCGCCGCACACCGGCAACGCCACGCCCGTAAGCGGCGGCGTGACCTCGGGCCCCGGCGGCATGATGCAAGCCGGCTCTGGCGCGCTGTAAAGTGTGAAATAGTCTGAATGAAGGGGATGTTCCAGCTGGGACGTCCCCTTTCTGGTAAAGGCGGCATTCATCCTAAATGCTATACTAAGTAAAGGAAAGCGTATAGCAAAAGGAGCCAACATGTCTATGTCGATACTAGACTCACGGCCGGTTCAGATGAACGTGCGCATGGATCGCCAACTCAAGGATGCCGGGGACGCCGTTTTGGCACAGATTGGCATGACGCCGTCGCAAGCCGTTCGGACACTTTGGGAGTATCTGGTCGTTAACGGACATATGCCCTCGAAGGGAGACGCGGCGGCTCCAGTTTCTGACGGAGTGGAGCCCCGGCGCATGGAGTCAAGGGCCGCGCAAGGCAGCCATATCGTTCGCGATTCGTGCCTCAAATACGGCATCCCCATCCCTGAGTTCTCGGGAGACTATGACGACCTCTATGAGGAGGCCATGGCGGAGCGCTATCCCGAGTGGGTGGAACTATGAGCACAGAAGGCGTCCTCAAGCTGTTAATCGATACCAACGTATGGATGGATTATTTTTCTGGCAGGTCCGACCGTACGGCAAATGTCGCCCATCTGATCGAGATTGCCGACGCCTCGGAGCGGATTGCCCTGTTTGCCTCGTCGCTTTCGGTCAAAGACGTTTCATATCTTGTCTCGGCGGCAATCAAGCAGGAGTGCCGAAGAAAGACTGGCTCACTGAGCGATAACGCCATTGCGGCGGCAGACGAAACGGCCTGGGCATGCGTTCGACAGATGCGCGAGCTAGCCCTCATCGCCCCGGTCGGTGCAGATGAGGTCTTCGACTCCTTTGTGTTCAAGTATCATCACAACGACTTTGAGGACGACCTGATACTGGGCGTCGCTAATCGCATTGATGCCGATTACGTCGTGACGGAGGACAAAAACCTCATTAAACATACCAATGGCGTATGCATAAACGTTGATCAAGCTTTGAGGTTGGTTGAAGGGTCCAACGCCCCTTCGGTGCGGCCCGTCTAACCTGCTTTATCTTAATAAAGTAGCGTTTCCCCGCCGTTAGCCGATGATGCGAGGGCGCTCGGCGTTTTCGACTGGTTTATGCACGCAAAGTCTGGGAATATACAAGGCGCATGTCTTACTGTCTAACCAGTTGCGCCAAGGAGGCACCATGGATTACAAGATTACCGGCTACGAGCCCGCCCAGCTGTTCCATTTCTTTGAGGAGGTCAGCGCGATCCCCCGTGGGTCTGGCAACGAGAAGGGCATCAGCGATTTCCTGGTTGCGTTTGCCAAGGAGCGCGGCCTCGATGTGTACCAGGACGAGGTCTACAACGTCATCATTCGCAAGCCCGCTTCTGCCGGCGCCGAGAATGCTCCGGCCGTGATGCTGCAGGGCCACATCGATATGGTGTGCGACAAGTTGGGCTCCGTTGAGCACGACTTTACGACCGACGGTATCGACCTGGTCGTCAAGGACGGCGTCCTCACCGCTAACGGCACCACCCTGGGTGCCGACAACGGCATTGCTGTCGCTCTGATGCTCACTGTTCTCGATGACGATTCGATCGTTCACCCCGCCCTCGAGTGCGTATTCACCACCGACGAGGAGACTGGCCTGGTCGGTGCCGAGACGCTCGACAAGTCCCAGATTAGCGCCCGCACCATGATTAACCTTGACTCCGAGGAAGAGGGCGTTGCCACCGTCAGCTGCGCCGGCGGCGTCGTTGTTACCTACGCCTGCCCCATCGTGCGCGAGCACAAGACCGGCAGCACCCTCACGCTCGACATCTCCGGCCTACTGGGTGGTCATTCCGGCAACGATATCAACCTAGAGCGCGGCAACGGCAACCTCATCATGGCCCGCATCATCGACCGCCTGATGGTTGCCGGCGAGCCCGCCATCGTTAGCTTTAACGGCGGCACCAAGGACAACGCCATCAACCGTGAGTGCAAGGCTGTTCTGGTCTACGCCGACCACGCTGCCGCCGAGGCCGCGGCCCAGATCGCAAAGGGCATCATCGCCGACGTCACTGCCGAGCTCGAGGTCTTCGACCCCGGCTTTACCTGCACCGTCGAGATTGCCGATAACGCTGAGGTCGAGGCCATGGACCAGAAGTCCGCGCTTGCCCTCATCCGCGCCCTGCGTCTTGCCCCTAACGGCGTGATTCGCCGCAACGTCGCCACCGACGGCTCCGTCGAGGTTTCCTCCAACATCGGTGTGGTTGCCACTTCTGACGACGAGGTCAAGATCATGCTGTCCCCGCGCTCCTCGATCACCTCGCTGCAGGACGAGTTCAAGGACCGCCTGCAGACGCTGGCCGATGTCCTGGGCTTCGACGCCAAGTTTGAGTTCGAGTATCCCGGCTGGAGCTATGCCGAGCATTCGCCGGTCCGCGACGTCTTTGTCGAGAGCTATCGTGAGCTCTTTGGCTCCGAGCTGCGCATCGAGTCCATTCACGCCGGCCTTGAGTGCGGCCTGTTTGCCGAGGCCCTGCACGGTCTGGACGCCATCGCCGTGGGCCCGACGCTCTCCGATGTCCACACCCCGGACGAGAGCATGGAGCTCGCTTCTGCCGAGCGCTTCTACGAGCTGCTCATCGACGTCCTCAAGCGCCTTGCCGCGTAAAGGTCACGCCGGCAGCGGTCCGAGCCACGTGCTAGCGGATTGCAAATGACATTACGAGAGGGGACACCCGGTCTTTTGCGACAGGTGCCCCCTCTCTTCTTTTAAGAAATGGGAAATTGCCTGGCGTCTAACCCATATCACCCTTTAGTCAATTTGGAACGTGTCTCTATAGTTTTGTCCACTCTCCCGGGACGACCCCGCCTTCCTTGAGGCGCGTCGGGAGGCTCGGCGTTACAGAGACGGCAAGGCCGGACGGGGATTACCTCTTCGCGATGGAGGGGAACCCCCGGCGCTGGAGGGCGACGGGGAAGAGCCATGCGATCAAAACGGGGAGCAGCGACTGCCGAAAGTTGATCGTCTCGCACAAGCGCCAGCACGACATTCGGGCTTTCGGATCCTAGGGAGCGGATGGCCGGGGCGGAGATTCCGGTTCAGAGTCAGAGAAGAAGAGGTGAAGGCTTGAGCCCCGGTGGAGGGAATTAGTGCCTTCCCGGGCGTAGCGCCATGTCTCCTCCACGGTATCGCCCGGAACCTTTACGTCCCCGCTTCGGAGCAGATTGATGAAACCCTCGGGGTCGTTCCGGTATTTCTTGCCGAAGGCTGCGGAAAGCTGCCTCTTCTCGTCATCGCTGAATTCGCGTACGGAGCCGTAGAGCGCATGCTCGAGGTTGCGGGACATGAAGTAGACTCTGTAGGGGACTGCGTGTTTTCTGTGCTTGAGCTCGCGCGTGCCCGCGAGCTCAAGCAGCGCGGCAGACTTTCTCTCGTTTCTGTCTACCACCCTAGCGGTGTCCCGGGCGGTGATAGAGTCGCGGCCATAGACGAATCCATCGCAGTCCCCCTCGACGATGCACTCGTTCGGTATGAAGGCGCCGTCCAGGTCGACGATGTGGATGATCCGGTCGAGGTCGGTCCATTCGTACTCGTGCCGCGACGCGATGCGGTCGACGACGAACTGGCGCACGGTGTCGCGCACCCTGTCCTTGACGGCGAAGGAGGCCTCCCATGAGAAGGGTCGCACCGTGGTAACGTCGCAGTGGAAGGCGAGCGCCCTCGCCTCGGGCGGTGCACCGTTTGCGGCGAAGTTGAGCGCGGCCTGCATGGGCTCGAGGAGCGCGTTTTCATCGCTCGGCCCCTCCACGAGAATCAGGACGACCCGCTTCTCCCTTGCCATGGTCACTCGCCTCCCATGGAGGACAGAAGGGAGTCGAAGTCGAGGGCCTGGGGGCTTCCAGCCTCAAGGAGGGCGGAGCCTATCGCGGAGGTTCTGGTCGGCTCGTACAGCTGTTCCTTCTGCCCCCCGAGGTTGATGGCTCTCAGGTATTGGTTCCTGAGGTTGTTCGAGGGTGCCATGCCCCGGAACCCGATGTAGCGGTTGTTGGGGTTGGAGGTCGAGAAGACGAGGCATCCGACCGGGAGACATTCAAGCGCTCGCAGGTTGTGAGCGGTGAAGATGAGCTGGCCCTTGCCCTGCTCGGTCACGACTTCGAGGAGCTCGCCGAGCAGGAACTCGAACACTCCGGAGTCGATCTCGTCAACGACGAGACAGGCGCTGTCGTCATTGAAGACGTTTATCAGCCAGCCGAGCATCGATGCGATCTTCTTGATTCCTTCCGATTCTGTTCTGAAGGGGACGCGTACCCCCTGCCGGCATGATAGGAGCTCGACGCGCTCGCCCGGTGTGCCGTCTTCCATCGTTTCGCCGTGGAGGGTGTTCACTTGGATGCTGAGTCCCGGAACGATTGCCCCAAGCGCGCAGTTGATGGTCTCGACGGTCTTGCGGACCGAGTCGCAGACTTCTGAGGGGAGGACCGTTGTCTGATCGATAGGGAGTGACACGTCGCGGATGACAGGGGCCTTTCCGGCCTCCTCGGGTGACCATCCGCCTGTGCTGCTGCCCGGGGAGGCGAGGAGGAATATGTTGAACGCCAGCGCCGCGCTTCGGCGCGTGTCACAGACCCTCATCTTATCGTCGGCGAACCTGTTCAGGAGCGTCGTGGAGTCCATGAGTGGAACCAATACGCTCTCGTACGCCGTCCTCGCCGCCTCGGATAGGGAGTTATTTCCGAGGCGCTCGAGATAGGACTTTCTCGCGGCGACCGCGAAGGCGACCATGGCGTTCGAGAACAGCTTCGAGGAGCCCTGCAGGTCGGGGGAGCGCCGTGCGACGGTGAGGTCGAGGTCGGCCTCCCTTCCGGCGAGATTTCTGAGTGCCCGCCACCTGTTGACGGGCTTCAGGTTCTGGCTGTCCTCGGTATCGGCCGCATCGTAGGCGGCGAGCCTTCTCTTGACGAGCCCCTCGGCGCGGACGGAGAGGTCCTCGGAGAGGAGGCGCGGTCTGTCGTCGAGCCTGTCGAAGGAGAACGAGTAGCAAACTGTGAAGGGCTTCCCGGCCGCTACGGTGCCGCCGAGCCCGCCTACGAAGCCGAGCGAGGAAGGGGAACCCTCCGTCACCTCGACCTCGATGCTGATTTTGGCGCACTCGGCAGAGGGGCCGATCAGATCGACGCTTTCACGGTCGAGCGGAAAGCCGCACATCAAATCCTGGACTCGCGCGAGGGATTCGACGACGGCGGTCTTGCCCGATCCGTTCTGACCGTATATTCCCATCACGCTGGAACCGAAGGGGCTGTCCTTGAAGCCGATCGTGCCGTTAGCAACGTTTTTCACATTTGAGAGCTCTATGGAGCGAATACGGATCATGGTGCCCTCCTTGAACACAATTTATATTACTATATATCGAATAATCGATATAAAATCAAGATAACAATTATTAAGAATGGAAATGAGATCAACCAATAATTAAAACAAATTTGCATTCAAGCTATTATTTTTACTTGATTTAAGACGGAGTGGAATGTGAGCGCACAAGGAGATGCGGAATCGATGAGAGCCTCGAAAAAAATTACTGCAGTGTTATCATCTTTCATCCTCTCTATTCTTCCATTTCTGATTCTATGGGCGGCTTGGTCAGCCCTCCCTGATACAATTCCCGCTCATTGGAGTGGGGGTGTGGTTGATCGATGGGGT